>JAUMXH010000023.1 GCA_030529225.1 Bacillota bacterium
CACCTGATCCCGATCCCGAGCCGCCGCCGCTGTTTCCGCTATTCTGATCCTGGTTACCCGGAGTTTGCGGTTGCTGCGGTTGTTCCGGAGTTTGCGGTTGTTGCGGCTTCTCTTTTCGCTCGAACCTGATTTTTAACCTGACATTCGTATCCGATTCTTTTATGACAACTTTGAAACGGTTGTCGCTCTGAGATAACCGATACCCCTCATCTATATCACTGATGATAACTGTATACTCGCCGGGCTCCAGATTTTTATGATCTTGTATTTTATTTCCCTTCAAATCTTGCACCTCGTACTTAAATTTGTCAAACGGGAAAGCACTATCTTCGATGACAGGCTCCGGGATGAGGGAAATGAGCGGCTTCTTCTCCAGTTGATCCAAACTCACTCTTAAAATGTTGTTCGCATGGTCAAGCAGGACTACTTTAGCATCTTTCAGCTCTACATTTTCCGGAAGGATAAACTCTTTTCTATCAGCACTAGCAGGTCTGATTTTTTGTTTAACAGGCGCTTTATTTTCATTTTTCTCCTGATATTCCACATACAAATCTTTGATTCCTGAGCCCTCTTCTAAATATTCATCCAGAATAAAAGTTCGAGTACCACTGTTATAAGAACACCTGACAATACTCGGTTCGGTCACGTCCAATATAATCGGAAGCTCCATCGTTTGAATGTACTCACTTTTTCCTTCGGGCTTTACTTTTATCTCCATTACATATTCGCCTTCGGGAGCTGTTTTGTCTTTCTTGTCTTTTCCATCCCACTCCCAATCGATATCGGATTGGTTCATATTCGCACCGGTAAAATCGGAGTAGAAATTTTTCACATTTCCCTCGCCATTTTCTCCTTCAACTTCATACAATGGAGATTTCTTCTCCACATCTTGTTTACTGAAAATGCGGAGCTCAAAATCCTTGAAATTTCTAAAAAAGGTTGCATTAAAGGTCACCGCGTCCGCACGCGTGTCACGGTTTGGAGAAAACGCTATATGCTCTTTTTCGAACTTCGGGTTCTCATAACTACTGTCAAACGCTTCTCCCAAGGCAATCAAACGCCCGTCCACTTCACTGCTCAGGTAGGTGAAAGGATATTTCACTTTATTGGCAAATTTATAGTAGTAAGGTCTGGCATCTTTTTTAACCAAGTCATAAATAGAAGGTTCAATCACATCCAATTGATCCCAAACGCCTTTAAAGCCCACAAAAGGTGCATTGATGTTTTGCTCTCCGCCCGGAGATTCAAAAAACACATATCCTTCCAAGAAATACCCGTTCGGCATCTCTTTATGCAGGGACTCCAGCAGA
The DNA here is from genome assembly GCA_030529225.1 of Bacillota bacterium. Classification (GTDB taxonomy): domain Bacteria; phylum Bacillota; class Clostridia; order Peptostreptococcales; family Acidaminobacteraceae; genus JAUMXH01. The sequence continues at coordinate 1,311 of JAUMXH010000023.1, forward strand.
GATGAAGACAGTTCGAAACGTAATTCAAAGTCCGCTGTACCTCCGGCTTCAACCGTTATCGACTTTTTTGATTTCCTTCCATCCACAAGTACCCTAGGTTTCAAAGTTATATGTCCCAATTCGACTTTATCAGTGCACAAAACTCCGTAATAGCTGAAGTGTTTACTCTCCGTTCCGTAGTTTTTAAGTGTACCTTTCACCGTTACCGTATCGGTAGTAATGTCGCCTAAGTTGATGCTGCTGATTCCACGAGGACCTAAGACCACAACTTCAGAATTTAGAGCGCGTTCCAGATTCATAAGCCCCGCCCCTTGTCCTCTTGGCGAACCGTAATCGACCGCATCAGGGGAATCTGTAAATTTGTGAGGAGTAGCGGTACTCATCAGAAGGTTCTTAACCAAGCTGTGCTTTTCCGCCCCGCTTACCGCAGGAAACGTTTTCTCCACATACTCTTTTACTACGGCAATTCCGCCTGTAACATGCGGCGTGGCCATAGAAGTACCGCTCATTACCATATATTTGTTGTTGTTTATGCTGGAAAAAATCTTTCCACCCGGCGCGGCAATATCAGGTTTCAGATTTCCTTCTTCCGTCATGCCCCAACTTGAATATTTCGACAAATCGTAAGAAGTCGGGTTGGCAAGCAAATGATTTTGTTTTGAAAACTTCAACTTCAAACCGGGATTCTCAAGTAAGGCTTCTCCGTCTTTTTTACTGATAAAAAATGAAGGAATTTTGATCTCGTTCGCACCTTTAAGATTCATTTTAATCAAGGTTTTAGAGTCCGTATTGTCATAAACGATTGCAGCAAGCGCACCTTCCTGCTGTGCCTTGAATATCTTGTCGCGAAGAGAAAAATTGTCTCCTTCCCTTTTTCCTCTTTTAATCAAGGCGTATTTCCCATTCAAATCTTTCTTTCTTGCCTGCTCATTTCCGGTCAGGGCTTTAGACTCTTCGGCTACAGATTCTTCCGGCGCTTCCAAGCCTTCTTTGACAAAAGCTGAATCAAGTTCCGTTTTTTCATCTGCGAGTGCCGATTCCGAGTCTTCCATACCCGCAATACTTAGCTCATCTTTGCTTTGAGCAGCACCCCTATCCGCCTCTTCTTGAGCAACGCTTTTTTCTATTTCTTCCTTGTCCGCAGTGAAAGCGTCTGATTGATTCTCGTCTTGGTTCTGCTTAGTAAAATGTTCTTCCTCTACTTTTACTTCCAATTGTATTTTTTTTGATTCTTCATTCCCTTTTATCTTCTCTGTCAAGATTTCGCCCGCTTTATTTTTGATATAATAATCTTCATCGTACCCTAAACCGACATGGACAAAAGAAACAAACTCTTCACTGATTTCCTTGTCATCGCTCGCCATATAAAGAATCTTGTCTTCCAGGATCTCGCCATCCGTATCCTGAAGCAATATTGCTTTTTGTTCTACATGGGAATTGTCTACAGAAGCGACAGACATAGAAACTTCCGCAACGGACGGCGCGTTAATCAGCCCGTAATTCGGGTTGCTCGCATGCGGCCCATCTAAGTACCGATACCCCATAAACCCGTCGTTTCCGGCAGAAATCGCTATCACAATTCCCGCTTTGCTCGCCCGCTCCAAGGCGGCACGGGTCGCATCTTCCAACTTACTGTCAGTCGTTCCCGGACTCCCGAAACTGATGTTGATACTGTCAACCCCCAATTTCACCGCATCGTCAATTGCCTTGTTGTAGAAGACGGATCTTGTTCCTTCACCCAAAGGCCCTCCGCCGTAAACCCTCATAATCGCAAGTTGTGCATGGGGCGCAACTCCTTTCAGTTTTTCAGAGTTTGCAGCCACGATGCCGGCTACATGCATGCCATGCGAATCTTCGCTTCGTTCCTTTATATTATTGTTCTTATGTGCGTAGTTGTACCCGAACGGAATTTTCTTATTTATAAAAGAACCTCGATTGATACCGCTTGATGCGATCAAAGCTTCAATATCGTCACGCTCCAACGCACCGGCTCCCAAATCAAAGTCTCCGTTCAGTTTAAAAACCTCATGGTCAGGGTCTGCCCCCGAGTCGATAATCGCAATAAAAGAACTTTTTCCGCTATATTCCTTTTTCCACGCCTCATTCGCCTTAATCATCGTGTTGCTGTGAACATCCTTCGTATCATAACTTTCAAATTCTTTCAACTCCGGAGCGGGAATAAAACGATCCAGCTCAATCGCTTTCACTTCATCCAAAGAAGCTATGAGTTTTGCCTCCCGAAAACTTGTCGTAAGTGCCAAGCCATTTAGAGCTGTATCAAAATGCTCCTCAAGCTCATAGGAAAAGGCTTTGGCATCCAGGATATTTTGAACAATGCTTTGCGACAATTCCGCATACTCGAGCTGCTCTCTTAACCCTTCCGTTGTTCGGATCGCCTCGATATTCGGCACGCTCAGCCCATGTTTTTGAGCCATCACTTCATCATTGATTTGCACAATAAAACTGATGGTATCTGAATCACTATATTTTTTTCCCGCCTGTCTCAGCAAGGAACTCAAAGCATCCGAATTTGCCGATTCTACCACAACAGGGACACTTGGTGTCCCTGCCGCTTCAGAATCGTCAGCAAATACAAATGTATATGGATTTATCAATGTCATTAGCATAGTGAACGCTACAAAATATGACAGTATTCTTTTCTTCAAAAGTATTTCCCCCTATTTCTTTATTTGCTAACTATTGTTTTCCCTACTTTTTTTCTTGTAGATCAATGAATCTTTTTAGGATTGAGGCCGCCTCAGCTCTGCTGATTTCTTTATTCGGCTTCAAGTTTCCGTTATCACCTTCCACAATTCCCTTCTCCACCGCCCAAGCGATTGCATCCTTCGCCCAAGCAGCTATCTCCGCTTTGTCGGCAAATTTGTCAAGAGAGCCTTCATTTCCGGCTTCTACTTTGGCGAATCTGTAAAGGATGCTTACAAATTCCGCTCTTGTGATTGCATTTTCAGGTCTATAAGTAGAATCCGCATATCCCTTTATCATACCTTCAGAGATTGCCCAGTCAAACGCCTTCGCATAGTACATATTTCCGGCAACATCCGAAAGATTCAACTTCGGCGCCTGTTTTTCTTCCGCGAGTCTGTGAAGAACCGTTACTACCATTCCTCTTGTCATTGACTTGTTCGGCTCGAAGCTTGTCTTGCTTGTTCCATTGAAGAGTTTTTTATCAATTACGAAAGCAAGCGCCTCGCGGTACCAAGCATTTTCTGTAACATCGGTGAATTCTTTTACAAGCTCATTCACTTTTGCAGCATCCATCGCCTGGTCTTTTTTCTCAGAGAGAGGAACCTTGTTCTCCTTTATTTCTTCTTTTTTCTTTTCATCTTTTTTAGGAGTGTCGCTTCCGCCACCGGAAGACCCCGCACTTCCCTCTACCAAATTTGTGTTCGCATCGGCAATATCTTTTGATTTTTGCCTATTAGCAAGATCAAATCTCAACTTCGCCCTTGTATCTTTCATTGGTCCGGCGTAAATTCCGATATCATAGGTTTCCTTCAACTTGCTTACATAGAAGGTAATCTTAGAAGCATAGGTCAAGTTTCCTGTTTTAGAGTTTTCATGTAGAATCGACAAAATCGCATCATCATGGCTTACCAGCTTGCGAATTCCGGCTTCCAAAATGTCTATCTTAATCGGATTGGAAGTGATTACAATTTTGTATTGCGCTCCCTCTCTGGTGATATAAGCAGAACGATTGTTTTCAAAAACCGAGTCCCCCATTGAACGTTCACCGGTATCGTTGTTTCTAAGTTCTACAGTCGTCCTGTACTGCACTCCGTCTTCAAGATTGTATTCGTCCGCCGGTTTTTGAGGTTCGTTTCCCGGGTTCTCAGGTTTTTCAGGTTCCTGCTCTTGATCTCCGCCCGGCAGACCGTCATAGTAGAAGGCCAAATCGGCGGAAGGAGAATGATTTCCCATTTCTTTTACAAAAAACTTTATGGTCACTTTATTTAGCTTCTGTTCCAGCTCAAAGGTAAAGGTTTTACTATATTCTCCTTCTCCCTCCTGCGCAGGAATTTTTTTGCCGTTCACTTCAATAGAATCCACCGTTTTTCCCATAACCGGCTTGATACTGAACTTGTAAATGTGTTTTCCGTCCTTCTCTTTGTAAAGCATCGGAGATTTGATGAAACCGTCCAGCTTGCTGGGCGTTTCCGTTCCGGTTTGAAATACTTTTACAGCGAGATCCTCAAACCCTTCTTTTTCGTCATCTTTATCCCCGGGAACATCCGGTTTCTGCTCCTCTTCTTCCTTCTCAAGTTCCTCTTTTATCGCAGAAAAATCAAATATGATATCTACCGGCTGATCCACTCCGAAGAGTTGCTCCTGCACTTTGATGGTCTTTCTCTCCACTCTTTTATCCAATTCAAAAGTAAAGGATTGATTGTGGACACCATCCACTTTTTCAGGAAGAATTTTTTTCCCGTCGACCTCTATGGAACTCAGTGAAATTCCGCCTGAAAAAGCATCCTCGAGATCCTTAAAATCTTCCTTCTCCTCTTCCGAAAAACCTTCCAATAAGTCCTCTACCGTCAGAGGCTTGGTAAATATTGTATAGATATGTTTTCCGTCCCTGAATTTGTATAACGCAGTTGGTCTCAAAGCCGGGGAAAACATGCTGGGCTGATCCTGTGTAAGGAATCTATAGGCCACAGATGGTATTTCATAGACTTTTTCCTCTTTTTGAGCAAACAGGTTCGCAATATTGAAATTGCCGAACAACAAGGCAATCGCCAGCACCACGCTCACATACTTTTTGATTTTTTTCTGCATCTGCATCTCCTTTTTTTGCAACATAAACAATAAAACCAACACAATCGGCACATCCGTTCAAACTGCATTACTCTATCCGGATTTGAACAAATTGCCAATTAAAAATAACTTTAAAATAGATATTATAATCTACTGAGTTATTATACAATATAATAACGATAATTCAAGTAGATTTTCAGCAAAAGAATGTGAACCATGGTTCACACAAAAAGCGCTATCCCGATCATACAAAAAAGATAGCAAATGAGATCCAATGCTATCAATTTGTTTAGACCTTTTTACCTAAAGTGAACGTCGGTTCACAAAAAAATTCCAACCCTGTAATATTAGGGTTGGAGGTAATGCTTGATTCCCAATGTTTCTTTTTTTGCTTTCATTTACATTACTGCAAGTATCTGATCATGTTTTCCAAGACGACTGCGAGCTGCGCCCTGTTAGACATCTCCTTCGGATGAATCTTTCCGTCGCTCATTCCGCTTATAAGCCCTTGGGAAATTGCCATTCCATCGGCTCCTTCGCAAAGGAAGAGATTTCATCTCTATCACTTAAGGTTAGTTCTTTGTGATTCTCTTTCAGGTTCAGGTTCTTGAACTTCACATAAGCGTAAATCATCTTGATCATCTGCTCTCGGGTGATCAAATCGTTCGGTCTGAATTGTTCCGCACTGTAGCCCTCAACAATCTTGTTTGCCGGCAAAATCGATCAATAAAATCTTCGCATCCTGCACTTGCAAAGCTTCCGGTCGGAAATTTCATTGTCTGAACCCGGGCAGTATTCATCAAGTCAGGCTTTACCTTGATTTGCATGACGTAACTTCCCTCCGGAAGCTTTCTCCCATCCGAGTTTTTACCGTTCCATTTCCGGTTCCCGTCAGCATGGTTTTAACTTGCTGCACTCAAGGGATCATAGAAGTTCTTTTTGCCATAGTTAGTATTCACATACAAAAATAATGCTCTTTGTCTTGCCTGATCCGCTTCGTCATACACATGAAGTTCAGAGTCTTTATAATTTCTCAAAAACGTTCCGCGGAACATCACTTCATCACCCTGACAATCGCCGTTCGGAGAATCAAAAAACCCTGGGCGATAAGGTAATGTGACCCGCCTCGACCTTATCGGTGCTCAAAACCCCATAATAATTGTAGATTCTACGCTCAGATCCGTAGTTTTTGAGTTTGCCTAGAATGGATACGGTATCCCCTGTAATATTGCCCAAGTTTATGCTCGATACCCCGTTTGTTCCCAAAACGACAACATCCGGTTCTGTAAGATCTTTATCATTATCGAAATGATCAAGCTTCTATTTCACTGTTATAAGCTCAAAATTGACAGGATCTGTATTTCTGTCCCTGAAATAAGATAAGGCGCCATAATCAGCACCGAGAAACAAATGCCCGAAAGCATTGAGATTTAGCAAGCCGACATCCCTCATAACAAAAATGGAACACCATGTAAAAACCCTCTATCCTATTTTGCAAAATAGGTTAGAGGGTTTTAAGTATCGCTTTCTTGAATGGAAAGCAAGTTTACCTTTTATTCAAGATACTTCACAAATTTTTCTATAACGACTGCGAGCTGTGCTCTGTTAGACAAGTCTTTCGGATGAATCTTTCCGTCGCCCATGCCGTTTATAATTCCTTGTGAAATCGCCCATTCCATCGATTCTTTCGCAAACGGAGAAATCTGATCCATGTCGCTCATATCAAGCTCTTTGTTGCCGTCTTTGATCTTCACGTCTTTGAACTTTACATAAGCGTAAATCATTTTAATCATCTGTTCTCTGCTGATCAAATCGTTCGGTCCGAACGTCTCGTTGTTGTATCCGTCGACGATCTTGTTCGCCTTACACCAGATGACGGCTTCCTCGTACCAAGAACCCGCCTCCAAGTCTTTGAACTCGGTCTTGAGCCCGGTCGCCTTCTCGCCTGACAATCGGTATAGGATGGTCGCCATCATCGCTCTCGATACCATTCCCTCCGGCATAAACTCGTCTTTTGAAATCCCTTTCAGAAGCTCTTTCTCATAGACAAATTTTACCGAATTGTACGCCCAGTGCTTCTCCTCGATGTCGGCAAACGGAAGCTTTTCAAGCTTTTCATTCGCTTTGTCGAGCAGGTCTTTGGCAATCTTTGACAAAGGTGACTTTGTCTCGTCTATCTTCTCTTTGTTCGGTGCAGGAGCAGATCCGCCGCCACCTGATCCCGATCCCGAGCCGCCGCCGCTGTTTCCGCTATTCTGATCCTGGTTGCCCGGAGTTTGCGGTTGCTGCGGTTGTTCCGGCTGCTGTGGATTTTGCGGATCCGGGCTTTCTCCCTGACCGTCATCCTTAATTTTTACCAGAAGCTTTCTCTTCTCGAGCAAGTTTGCATAGGCCTTGTCGATTTCTTCCTGCGTCGCAAGTTTCTTCGCCATCACTTCTTTTGCTTCCTGCAAGGCGATTCGGTACGGTTTTCTGGTCTCGAGTTTGTACTTGATCAAGTTGATGTTCTTGCTGATTTTCAGCTCCGCTTCCAACTTGCTTCTATTGGCCTTTGACTCGATTGCATCCAGGCGAACCTGCATCAGGTTGATCCAAGTCTCCATTTTTTCAATCGTCACATCTCCCTCAGCCACCAACTCTTCAATCTGTTGTTTCATATCTTCGAGTGCGCTGAGATCGGCCTCTGTCTTGTAGAACTGTCTGTTCGCCAAAATTTCACTTGCCTTGTCAAACAGTACCTGTAGCGGCGCAAGGTTCACGCCTCCGTCAATCTTCTCCAAGCTTCTGATCGCTCGATCCAGCATATCAATCGTATCTTGGATAAATCTTGCTGTGTTCTTTTCCGGCTCGTTTGACATATAAGTCAACTTCGCCCCGTCAATCGCCGCCGACAAGAAGGTTTTTGATCTTTCGGTGTAGGTGTCATCCAAGCCGTTGTAAATTCTTTGTGCTTCTTCAATTTTCAGCTTGAGTTTCGCCTTATCGGCGCCTTGTACTTTGACTTTCAAATCGTCCAGAGCAAGTTTCAGCCTATCAACCATTTGGTTGACTTCCGTCTGACCTGCCATCTTGTTTTCCATCATTTGCTGGGCTTCATACAATACGGTTTCAAACGCTTCCCAGCTTTCCAAAGTGTAGCCTTCTTCCTTGAGGGATTCTCCGCGGTTAATATAGACAGCCAGGATTGACTTGTCGACCGGAATCTCTTCCCCTTGGAAATTCTTTACGATGTCAAGGGTAATTCTTCTAGTGTTGATATCATACTTAAATAACCCTTTTACAACTTTGGTTCCGAATCCATTCTCTTCGTAATTTCTTGTGTAAATATCAAAGTCCAGTGTGCTTGGCAGTTTTTCCTTAACCTCAGATTTTCCTTGGTCTACACGCACGGTGTATTGCATTCTGTCCTGATCCAAACCGACCAAAACAATGTCCAAGGCACCCTGATAGCCGTTTCGATTTATGGTAAAAGTAACGGGGACAAGCCTTTTCTCAATCAATTTGGCAACCTTATGTGCGTCCTGGGTTCCGATAGAACCTTCGAGAACCGTCACGGTATCGCCCAACGGGAAGGTAACGAAGTAATTCTCTTTGTCAAAATCCCTGACCACAATCTTGTAGTCTCCCGGAGTCACGTAGCCCTCGTAAGCGCCACCTTGACCGCCTTTTACAGGGACGACCTCGAACTCCTCGCCGTTCTTCTTGTTCACGAGGAAGACCCTAGGTTTTTGTCCGATCACCATGTTGACTGAAACAGTCGCCTTACCCTTACCTTTGCGGTTAAACTCGACGTTCACATGCTTGTCAAATTCAGCTTCTCCGATTTGTACAGGGATTCTGTTGCTGCCTGTCAACTGGTAGTCCGGATCGACATAGGTAATGACCACTACATAGCCGCCTACTTGCAAGTCATACTGGTCTACGACTCTACCGGTCAAGTCCTGCACTTCGTACTTGAACTTGTCAGGTGTGATCACACCGCCGGCTATGCTCGGCGTAACGATGATAGAACGCTCTTTTCCGGTTCTCATCGCCTTGTTCAAAGGAAGCTTTAAGGTGTTGTACGCGTAGTCGCTGATTTGGATGGTCGCCCGATCGAGCTCCACGCCTGTTGGCAGAACAAAGTTTCCGTCCACGCCGTTCGCGCTCTTCACATACTTCTTAACGAGCTTTCCTTCGTTATCCCGCTCATCGTATACGATGACTGATTGTCTGATGCCTGAACCGTTTTCCAAGACCTTTTTCAAAGTATAAGTTCGGTTCGCGCTGTTGTAGCTTGACTCTATAATTCTAGGGAAGGTGGTATCCAGGGTAATCGGGAACGCGTAGCTTTGCGCCTTTCCGTCCTTACCGTCCGGCTTCACCTTAATCAACATCTCATACTTTCCTTCCGGCACAGCCTCACCGTTGGACTTCTTGCCGTTCCATCTCCAAGTTTTCTTGGTTTGGTTCAGGTTCGGTCCGCCAAACGGGACGAAATAGTTCTTGCTGCCGAAGTGCACGCCTCCGGCAACCTTGTATAAAGGATACTGGTGCGAGTAGTCGGAAGCTTCGAAGATGCCGATTTCAAAGTCCTTATAGTTTCTGAGGAAGGTACCCCAGAAGCCGATCAAATCACCGCTGTTATCATCGTTCGGTGAAAAGGCAATCTTTGTTTTATCAAATTTCGGATCCGCAAAGGTGCTTTCCGCAAGCTCCCCTAGGGCAACCGTCTTTCCGTCCACCAAAGAACCGATATAGGTGTACGGCTTGTCCACTTTGTCGGCAAACCGGTAGTACATCGGCTTTTGGTTCTTTTGGAGCATATCGTAGATGCTCGGTTCGATGACGCTCAAATTGCCCCAAGAACCTTTAAACCCTACAAACGGAATGTTTACGTTTCGGTTTCCGCCCTCAGACTCGAAGAAGACATAGCCCTCAAGGAAGTATCCGTTCGGCATGCTCTTGCTGAGCGCCTCCAATTCAGGGTCATTCAAGGTGAATGAAACCTCAAACTTTGCCGTTCCGCCGGCTTCAACGGTAATTTGTTGCTTGCTGTCCTTTCCGTCTCTCAACTGTTTCGGCGCAAGGGTTACATGACCCTTCTCAATCTTGTCGGTGTTTAGGACGCCGTAGTAATCAAAGCTTCTGCTCTCCTGACCGAAGTTTTTTAATTCTCCCTTGACGGTCACGGTCTTCCCTTTGATGTCGCCCAGGTTGATGCTCGAAACACCGTTGGTTCCGATTGCCACAACGTCAGCGTTTACCGCTCTCTTCAAGGTCATCAAACCGGCGCCCTGTCCTCTTGGAGAACCGTAAGCTCCATCTGCAAACTTGTGAGGGGTCGCCGTACTCATCAAGATGTTTTTAATTAACATGTGCTTCTCTTCCCCTTCGATCTGCGGGAAGGTCTTTTCCACATATTCTTTAACAATCGCAATACCGCCGCTTACATGAGGAGTCGCCATTGAAGTTCCGCTCATAACAACGTATTTGTTATTGTTGATGCTAGAGTAAATCTTTCCGCCCGGCGCTGAAATGTCCGGCTTAAAGTTGCCTTCTTCTGTCATACCCCAGCTCGAAAAATTCGAGACGAAGTATCCGGTCGGATTTGCAACAATCAAGTCCTGTTTCGAGAACTTGATTTTGTAGTTCGGGTGCTCTTTGAGGAATTCCCCGTCTTTTTTACTGATGAAGAACGACGGGATCTTGATGTCATCTGTATCCAATCCCGCCATCTTAATGAGTGTAAGATCATCAGTGTTGTTGTAGATGATGACGCCGATCGCACCCTTATCCTGTGCTTTCTTTACTTTATCATGAAAGGTGTACTCGTGACCCGGACGCTCTCCGCGCATAATCAAAGCATACTTACCCGTCAAATCCTTGGCTTTTTTTCCTTGTGTATCGAGCAGGTCGGCCTCAAGCGCTTCCTCGTCAAGCAGTTGTACTTCTTCCTGATCCGCAAGCTGCGCTTCGTGATCGAGCGGATCCACAGCTTCGTCCGCCTTTTCCTCTGTTTCAGCAGCAGGACTTTCATCCTTTGCTTCCGCATTGGCTGCACCCGTCTCTTCCGGTGTCACAGCAAGTTCTTCCGATGCCGGCTCAGCCTTATCTTCAGCTGCAAGCTCTTCCGTAGCAGGCGCTTCCGCTACGCTGTCTACTGACGACTCTTCCGTCAAACTTGCTTCAGCAACAGGTTCGGCCTTTTCCGGAGCAGGTACTTCCTGATTCGCTTCCTCCACAGAAAGGGCGCTCTCGTTTGTTTTTTCCTCTACGATAGGCTCTAAGAACTTCTCTGCAGTTGATTTTTTCGTCTCTGTTTCAGCAGGTTCCGATTTTTCTCTGATAATCTCTCCCGCCTTATTTTTTTCAAAATACTCATCTTCATAACCCATACCGAGCTCGACGAACGGAAGGTACTCTTCGCTCACCATTTTGTCGTCTGTCGGCTCATAAAGAATGTTGTCATCAAGATCCTGATCATCTTCATCTCTGATTTGAATCGCTTTCTGAGAGATTTTTGCATTGTCTACAGAAGCGACCGACATCGAAATATCCGAAACCGAAGGGGAGTTGATCAAACCGAAGTTCGGATTGTTCGCGTCCGGTCCGTCCAGGATACCGAATCCCATAAAACCGTCGTTACCTGCAGCAATCGCTACCACAATGCCGGCTTGTTGGGCATTTCGGAGCGCCGTCTTGGTCGTTTCCTCCAAGCTGCTGTCCGTTCTGCCTGTGCTTCCCAAGCTCATGTTTATGCTGTCGACACCCAGCTTCACGGCATCGTCAATCGCCTTGTTGTAAATTTCAGGAGTGGTACCGCCACCGAACAAACCGCCGCCGAACACTCTCATGACAGCAATCTGGGCATCCGGAGCCACACCTTTCAGTCCGTTTTCTTTTTTCGCATTCGCCGCGATAATTCCGGCTACGTGCATTCCGTGAGAAGACTCATTTCTCTCCTTGATTTCATTGTTTCTTTCCGCATAGTTGAATCCGAAAGGTATTTTTGAGTTAAAATATTTTCCGTCCTTAATTCCCTTTTCTTTCATGATCGCTTCGATTTGCGCCTGTGTCAGAGCATCGTCTCTGGTCACAGGTTGGAAAATCTCGTGGTCGGGATCTCCACCCGAGTCGATAATCGCAATGAACGATTTCTTTCCTGTATATTCCGCTTTCCAAGCTTCTTCCACTTGGATCATCTCATTACTGAAGGCGTCTTTTTTGTTAAACAAATCACGCTCCTCAAGGATGGGAGCCGGAATAATTCTGCTGAGTTCTACAAATTTTACCTCTTCCAAGCCTGCAACCACTTGGGCTTGTTCAAAGGTGGTTTTCAACGCCAAGGCGTTCAAAACGGTGTCATAGTGCTCTGTGACTTCGTAGTCCAGGCACTTCTCATTCAAGGCTTCTTTGAGCTTAGCTTGAGAAGCTGAAGCGTATGTGAGCTGCTCTTCGAGTCCTGCGTCCGTTCTCAAATTCTGAATCTCGGGCACTGTCAAAGCATGCTTGGAAGCCATAACTTCATCATTGATTTGCACGATGACGCTGACTTCATCGGAATCATTATACTTGCCTCCCGCTTGACTCAATAAATCTTCGAGAACACTTGTCTTTACTGACCCCTCAGCTACAGAGGCAGCTGCCTCTGTAGCTTCAGAATCATCAGCAAAAACAAATGTTTGTGGATGTATCAAAGTTATCAGCATAGTGAAGGCCAATAAACCTGATAGTATTCTTTTCTTCAAAAGTTTTTCCCCCCTATTTGTTCTTTTGCCTGTTTGTTTCTATTTGTTTTGCGATAGGATGAATCGTTTTAGGATAGAAGTCGCTTCCGCTCTGGTGAGTTCCTTGTTCGGATTCAATTTTGCGTTGTCGCCTTCCACGATTCCCATCTCAACCGCCCAAGCGATTGCTTCCTTCGCCCAAGCAGCCACCTCTGTTTTGTCGGTAAACTTGTCGAGAGATGCTTCTTTGCCTGCCGCGGCCTTCGCGTATCTGTAAAGGATGCTTACAAATTCTTGAATTGTGATGGTATTCTCCGGTTTGTAAGTAGAATCCGCATATCCTTTGATCATACCCTCGTTGACAGCCCAGTCAAAGGCCTTCGCATAGTACATATTTCTTGCAACGTCCGCCAAAACGTTCTCTTTCACTTCTTTTTCTTCCGCCAATCTGTGAAGAACGGTCACAACCATTCCCCTTGTCATTGGCTTGTTCGGTCCGAAGCTGGTCTTGCTCATTCCGTTAAAGAGTTTCTTATCCAATACGAAGGCAACCGACTCTCTGTACCAAGCGTTTTCCGTAACATCGGCGAAATCCTTCACCAATTCATCGACCTTAGCGACATCCATTATCGCTTTGTTTTGTTTAGAAAGCGGAACCTTGTTTTCTTTCAGCTCTTCTTTCTTCTCTTCTTTTTTCTCGTCCTTAGGCGCAGCACCTGCACCCTGAACGGTTCCTGTGTTTGCGTCTACAATGTCATTTGACTTTTGTCTGTTCGCGAGGTCAAACTTCAACTTCGCCTTGGTATCGTTCATCGGACCTGCGTAGATTCCTACATCATAGGTATCCTTCAACTGATTTACATAAAGCGTAATCTTTGATGCATAGGTCAAGTTACCCAAGTTTGTAGTTTCGTGCAGGATGTTCGCAATCGCATCGTCGTGGCTCACCAATCTCTCGATTCCCGCCTGGGCCTCACCCATTTGGATCGGGTTCGATGTGATTTCAATCTTGTACTGGCTGCCCATTCTTGTGACATAAGCCGATCTGTTGTTTTCAAATGCCTTGTCACCCATCGATATTTCGTTGCTGTGGTAGTTCAACAAAGATACATTCACTCTGTACTGAACTCCGTTCTCCAAGTTGTACTCATCCGTAGGAACTTGCGGTTGTCCGCCCTGGTTGTCGTTATTTCCGGGTTCCTGCGGTGTACCCGGATTTTGTCCTTGGTTTCCGCCTGACAAGCCGCTGTAGTCAAATACCAGGTCTACTTGCGGTGAATGCATCATTACGCTCACCTTAGTCTTAATGGTCAGCTTTTCCTGTCTCTGATCCAACTCAAAGGTAAAGGTCTTGTCATACTCTCCATCCGCAACTTCCGGCTGAATGGTCACGCCGTTCACCTCAATCGTATCGACAGAAGCCTTTCTGTCACCGACTTGGATTGGTCTGAAGCTCAACGTGTAATTGTGCTTTCCGTTCTTTTCTTCATAGAGGGCTGTCGGCTTGATAGCCTCTGCAACCTTGCTCGGCTCCTGTGTGCCGACCTTGTACGCTTTTACCGGAATTTCTTTAGCATTGTCTTGCGCTCCGCTGTTGTCTTCATCCGATACGCCTGTAAAGTCGAAGACCAAGTCGGCTGACGGTTTCATCGGCATTCCCGGAGCACTCATCTTAAAGGTCACTCTCTCACGTCTTTCTGTCAGTTCAAACGTGAAGCTCTGGTTGTACTCACCCACTGCTGCTTGTGGCAGGATGGTCTTTCCGTTTACCTCAATCGATGTTAAAGAAACTCCGTCCAAAGGTTTATTATAAATCGTGTAAATGTGTTTTCCGTCTCTCTTCTCATAAGAAGCCGTTGTTTTAATCGCCTGACTTCCCATCGGGCTGAGCTCTGTCGTACCTGTGCGGTATACCTTGACAGGGATTTCCTTCACGCCGGCTTCCTGGCCGACGCCCTTAGTCGCTACAACATCTACACTGTACTCAATCTGGCTGGTGTATCCGAAGACTCCCTTCACATAAAGCACTTTATAAATTGTGTACTTGTCGCCTTTCTTCATCTTCTTGTCTTCAAACTGTTGAACGATACCTTCCGCTTTGTTATCTGCGGTAGATTTGAAAATGATTTGGCCATTCTTTTTAACCTGTGTCTCCACTCTCCAAGCTGAAGATTTCTTCGCGAGAATTTCGACGATAGCCTGTTCCCTAGGGGTATCCTTGGCTACATCGTTGACCGCCCTACCGTTTCCAAGCAGGTACTTTTCAAAATCGTCCGAATCTGTAAAGAGCTTCTTGGCGAGTTCGTGCATCGCATCGCCCAAGGTCCAGTAGTAGAGCTCAAGGATGTCAAATCGTTGTCTGAGTTCAATCGTTCCTTCCTGCGCTACGCCCTTCGCTTCAAAGAGGGTCTTTTGCGGCAAGTACACGACGGTTCCTACAAAGTCCACGCCCAAAGAAGCAAGCTGTTCTCTTTCCTCTTCGCTCAAGACAGGTTTCAAATAGTTCTTGTCTACTTCAAATTTTGTCAGTGCCCTACCGTCTTTGAGTGCTTCGAGCATCTCTGCGACCGGCAATGTTTTCAAGTTGTTGTTACTCAAATCCAATCGTACGCCGCCGTTGATCGACTTCGCTTTTTTGATCAGGTTGACATAGACAGCGGTCGGGATGTTCTCGATTTGGTTATTTTCCAAGTCAAGATAAGTGATTGCATCAAAGTTTGCAAAGCTTGCAGGAATTTCCTTTAGCTTATTGTTGTGCAATACCACTTTGCCTACCGCTCTCAGCTCACCCAAGCCCGCCGGAACGCTCTCCAACTCGTTTACAGCCAGGTTGACTTCTCTCAATCTAAGATTTTTCTTCTGCGCGTCAAAGAAATTGGCAGGTAGGGTTTTAATGCTGTTCTCTTGCAAATAAAGCTCTTCCAATCTGGTACAGCTGTGAATCAAATCTTCCGGAACCGAAGTGATGCCCGCTTCCTGGAATCCGATGGTTCTGATTTTTTTGTTGTTCTTAAACAAGCCCTTCGGCAAGTCGCCCAAGTCACAGCCGTCCGCTGTCACATAAATGAGTTCTTTGTTGTTGGCGAACAGATTTGCAGGCAGGTTGCTGAGTTCTTTGTTTCCTGATAGCAGGATATACTCCAAGCCTGTCGCATTCGCAAACACATCTTCCGGAAGTTCCTTGATGTTGTTTCCGCTATCGAGCAAGATGGCTTTGACTCCAGGACCGAGGTCTTTCAACCTGCTGATGTCCACCAAGCCGGCCCCCCTCAAGTCGAGCACATTTTGCTTTGCAGTCTTGTCACCGAAGAAGATGACAACCTGTTTTCCCTTCGCTTTCTGAAGCTCCTCCACGCTGATTTCATCGTCATTGTCAGTGTCGAGGTTGTTCCTAATCAAGGCATCGGTCAAGTTCTGATCGTTGTTCTTAATCTGTTCTTCTTCCTGCTCAATCTTCTCATATTGTGTAAAGCCTTCTTTCACATCGGTGAAAATGAGGTCTACTTTTCTGTACTTATCGCTGTCATACTGACCGATTAAAGACGGGTGTCCGCCCATAGGGCCGGTACCCATGACCGCTGTCTTCTGTACTTTTGAAAGATCGTCAATCACTGCGGTGTATTCCGCTTTTCTGACTATGCCTTTTTTTTCTTCAAGAATCTTTTTCTCCATCGGCTTGAACACGCCCTCTTTTGCGATTGCGAAGTCCAAGATTCCGTCGGCGCTCGAGTGGTTGAGTAGAGATACGGTGTTCACGCCGTCTTTTACCACAAGTTTCGCCCTCTTGTCAAAGAAGCCTGCCAACATAGACTCTTCTTGTTTTCCGTCTACATTCATTTTGTAAGTCAGCGTATACTCGCCGTTTTTCAAATTCTCGAACGGAGACTGTGGCGCCTTGGCTTCAATCGTGAAGGTCGACTCCGAATCATCGGTGAAGACGATCCTGATTACCTTTTGAACGGTCTCGTCCGCGATGAGATTCACCGCATCCCGGTTGTCCACCACAAATGAAGTTTTATATCGATCCGGGTTGTAGAAACCGGTGCCCAAATTAGCCTTATAGTCGATTTCATTGATGAAGAGCGACTTTACCTTCTTATATTCGTTTCCTGTGTAGTCCAGATCTCTTTCAAAGATGATGTAAACTTTCTGCGGTCCGAAGGTTGAGTAATTCAAAACCTTTTGAATCACAAAGTCTTCCGCAATCGTCTTCGCATTCGGATCTTTTTCCTTCTCTACATACTTGATGATGATTTCTTTGTTCGTTTCTGAAACTGTGAACGGGAATTGAGTCGAGTTTTCTTTGTCCAGCTCGTAACCGTCCGGCGTTTTGTGTTCAATGTCGTTGATGCTTTGAATGGTCGCCGCATTTGACTTAACGGTCTTTTCCACCACGGCAAACTCTTCGCTACCTTTATAGTACTTAATAGTATAAGGCAAATCCTTCACTTGTTCTATACGGACATACTTGATAGTAATTATATTATTGCTATCCGAAACAGTAAAAGGGAATCTACTTGAATTAGCGACATCCAACTTGTATCCTTCCGGCTTCTTATCTTCTAAATCCGTAATAGAAGAAATTTGAGCAGCATTTGATTTTACTGTTCCTTTTACGCTCGCGAACTCTATGTCATCTTTGTAATACTTTACTGTATATTCTAAATCAGTTACTTCTTTTTCTTTTGCAACAAATTTAGAAACTGATTTATCGTCAAAGACTACTCTGACTTCCGCAGCGCTTTTTAAATCAAAGGCTTTAATTGCCGCGTCCGTGTCCATTTTCCATCCGGTTACATAGCTTCCGCCTCCGCTGTAGTTCCCGTTTGAAACATCTTTCCCTTCAAATTTCACGCCATTTAAAGTTAGTGATTTTACCTTTTTATGGCCGGTGTCACCCCAAGGAAGATCTCTCTCAAAAAGAAAATACAACGTTAGAGTTCCATAACTATCCGCTTTTATAACATCCTTGATGACATATTGCTTATTGATTCCCTCGATGGTCTCATCACCTTCGTCATCCGTTCCCGGATCAGGAGTGTCCGAATCGCCGTCTCCGGGACCGGGCACTTCAGGAGTGTCATCCAAATCGGTACGCGGCTCGTAGTCGGAATCCTGATATTTGAGCACAGTGCCGTCACTGAAACTAATCTCAACCATGTGAGCCGTTCTCTTTTTAAAATCTTCTACCAAGGCGATCCCTTCCGGGCTGTCCTTGTCAGAAAACGCCAGATAGTTACTGTCCAACAGGATGAAAGTCGGCCTACCGTGCTTGTCTGCAAGCGGCACGTTCTTCTCATCCACTACAACCTTAGTGACGCCCTTCATCACTTCATAAAGTGTTTGAGGACCAAAATATGAAAGCTCGATAGAGACGGCTTCTCTGTTGTGATCATTATCACCGAACACAGTAGAAGCCACGCCTTTAATCTTAAACTCCAGCAAGTCTTCATCTTCGTCACCGGCAAAAACGTTAATCGTGCTCAGGTTGCTAAACAAGATAGCAAACACCAAGACGAAAGACAAATACTTTTTGATCTTTGTGTGCATCTCCTTCTCCTTTTAAAACAAAATACCAAAAAACTATAAAAACAGTGAAAGGCATACCGAACTCGATTTGTTAAAAAAATCTTTTAAAGGATTCCCCTGATTCAACAAAGGAAGCCTGCCCCTTAAAAAACCGCGCATCGAAAACGGTTGAATCCCGAATAACTAATAACAATTCCAAAATAATAATCATTCACACTGTCTTAATTACTTACTATTGTATAGTAAATAATAGATATTTTCATTAAAAAGTTACGTTAACCTCGGGTGACAACTAATTGACTTTTATTAAAATTTAATTTTAAATGTGATTGAGACTTTATATTATTAAGCCTTTTGAGATATTTTCAGAGATATGAACATAGGTTCACAACAAAATAAAAAAAAAGCTTAATATATTACAAAAGTTGCCGATATTGTTGTAAAGTCATGTCTAGGAAAGGAAGGCGCATTGAAAATTGAACACCACGAATCCCGGTTGAAAGAGCAGTTAATCAGAAGTTTGACTCCGGAAACGAAGCTCCGAACTGTAGCGCACACCAATCCGCAACTCAATTTACAAGGAGAAAGCCCATCGGTCATAGAGGGCGCCAAGCTCATCAAAGAAAACGGGTACACGCTTGATGCAGATTCCCTAAAAAAACTCCAAGCTTATATGGAATCGGAAACTGCCGATACGGAGTCGAAGCTTTCAGCGATTTCGCTTGCGCTGCAAAAAAAGCTGCCGTTAAAAGAATCCCTTCTCAACAGAATCGAGCTCAATTCGGGACTCTCGCTCCTCGACTTTCTTCCGGAGCAGGAGAATACTCTCAACCACGCAAGAAAGAATCGAAAAGAGGACTCCGGTGAGACGAATCAACCACCCTCTTCGGATGCCTTGAAAAAAAACGAAAACCTTCTGACAAAACTCTTTTCCGTCATCGAAGACATGAGCGCCAACAACTCAGAACCCAAGCTTTTTGAGGACGCAAACAAAACTCTCAACCCGGATTCCGTGAATGAGAAGAACTTGCTTATGGAACTTGCAGAACAAGACCTTGCGGCAGATCAAGTGTCGGAAAGAACGAATCCTGCACAAGAATTGCAGGATTTCCTTTTAAATTTGGAAGGCTTCGAGACTGAGTTTCTCCCCATTCCGGAGCAGGCGTTCGGACTGCAAGAACAAAATAAAAAGTACTTCGAGATTCTAGAACTCAAAGTCACAGATAAACTCATTGCTCTCAAAGAAGACTTCCGAAGTTTAAAGTCGGTTCTTAGTATCTCCCTCTACAAAGTGACCGATGAACGTTCCGATCTCAGTAAGAGCGACAAACTGAATCTTTTGAGCAAGATGGTGGACAGCCTCGACAGTGCAATTATGAAGTCGGAAATGAGTCTTTACATGAGCCTAAAAGGAGAACGCGAATTGCTAAAGATTTCGAGCGAGCTCCAGATTGCCCGAAAACACTTGGAACAGGGAAATCTCACGAAGACCGAATCCATCCTCAAAACTGTGAAGGAAAAAATGGATGCCCTCACCTTTGAGCCGACCTTAAAGAAAGCCTACGCGGTACTCGGCGGCATCGAGACAAAAAAAAACGAACGCACAAACGAGTTGGAAGCATGGATGCACGAGAGCATGGATCGCTTCGCGGCATCCGAAAAATCCGCCTCTTCCCTGACCGCCTACCTCAGAAAATTGGGTATGAATCACGAAGCTGAACAGTTTCAACAGATGCAGCCCGGCAAGGAAGGCCTGAAACAGTTGGAGGCCAAGGACCTGCACACGCTGAAGGAGTCCCTGCTCAAGTTGACGGAGGGAGGAAGCCCTTCCAAAGATGGGAACAAGGCGACAAAACTCCTGCACTATATTGAGGGCGGCCAGCTCAAGAACAAGATATCGGATGAAAAGGCCCTGCAAACGGTGGAACTGGAGCTTCCAATTAAGCTCGACGGCAGGATTCGGAACGTGAAGGTTTTCATCAAATCCCCGCAACACAAGTTGAAGCTGGACTGGGAAAACTTTGATCTGTTCTTTGTTCTGAACAGCGAGAAGCTCGGAAAGTTGGGAATCAAGGTTTCAGCGGTGCAGCGACAAATCAGTGTAAAACTGATCAACGACAAGAGCGATCGACTCGGAGCCGAACAGAAGATAGACGAACATTTAAAAGAAGATTTAGAACAATTGGGCTATCACCTGTTCCGTGTTTTGGTCGAGGCCTGGAAGACGGATGCGGAGCAAAAGGACTCCGGAAGTAAGGCGAACAGCGCTCCCGCATTGAATGCTCTCAGCACGGGAATCGGAGAAAATAATTCTTCCAGATCAAAAATTATTGATATTAAAATATAAGGAAATGTAGTACAATAGTCCGGTAAGGAACTGCGACGAAGGACACGGGATAGAATATGAAAGCAATCAAAAAAGAATCCGAAAACATCCGCATCGCGAGCGAGCTCCTCC
>JAUMXH010000006.1 GCA_030529225.1 Bacillota bacterium
AAAGGCCAGTGTCGGCGGTTTCAGATTTTGATTTATTAAGTCCGAGATTTGTTGTATAATAATGGAATCAGCTTAGAAAAAGGAGTTTTAAAACCGTATGCGAAGATTTGTATTGGAAAAGACTTTTGAGTATGAGGGCGCGCGCTACGCCCTGGTCACGGGCAGTGTCGATGAACTGAGCAGCGATTCGTCTGATTGCAAGGCGGAAGTTTCCGTGACTGAAGACGCGCATTATTTTACCGGACGCGGAAGAAGTGTAAGCGAGCGACATGGCTTCCTGGCCAAGTGGAACGGAGAAACGGCCTTCGGAGACTTGAGTGAGGAGAGCGGAGCTTGTTCGGAAACCGGAAACGACTGTATGCCGTTTTTGGAGGAGGCGCAGCTCGAACTTCTCAGCGACAAAGAGATCGACTTTGTCGAAGTCCTTCCGATGCAGGGATTTCTTCTCTGTTCCTACAGGCAGTACGGAAGCAAAATGCTCCTGCTCGGCACTTACCGGCCGGAGGAAAAAAGCCTGCAAAAAATCGAAGTCTCCCAAAACTACCATCTGAAAGCGGTCTGTTCGGACGGAGAGAAACGCGCGATGCTCTTACTGGAGAACGAGCGGGAGCAAAGTCTCCTTTCCCTTGATTTTATGAAAGGAGCAGACCTGTATCACCTCCAAGCTCTGGCGAGTGCCAACAAATCCAAGGAGCACATCTTTGATCTTGCCTTTGAGGGCGATGAGATGACTTATAAGCTCAGACAGGCCTACAGAACCAAACAGATTCGCTCCTCTATTGACCGAGTGCGACGAGAGAAACTCTTTACGAGTCCCGGTGAGAACTATGCCATCCTGTACCGCGAAGGGATGCCCGCCTTCCATAAGAAGCAAAGCTTCCATACGACTGAAGGCATGCTCCACATCCACCTTAGGGACCTGAGCGAGGAAGCCTACGAATCCTACGACTTTCTCAAAGATACCTGCAGGGCCGTCCTAAAAATCGAGGGGGATTTTTCAAGAATTTTTCAGACAGTCGACATTGAGCTGTCCGTCAACAAGGTGCTCAAGACCGTAAAAGAATATTTCGAAGAAGGCGAATCGTATGAAAGTATCAGCGTATCGGGTCTGGGTTACGCGTCGGTCATCGCCCTGAACCTGATCGCAAAACTCGAAGAGGACAAGGCCTTTGAGCAGATGCGCTGTTCTTCTCTGATATTGGAAAAGTTTCCGGGAGACCTGATCACCTACCGCTACACTTCTTTCGTAGGTGAGCGCATCCCCCGTATGGCTTTTCAAGACTACTTTAAAGCATCGGCGCTGAACAAGTTGGAAACACTAAAAATCCCCTTCCTTCTAATCGCTTATGAAGACGATGAGGACACATGGTACGGACAGGGGCTGACCTTCTACGGGGCAGGAAAGTTTCTGAACAAAACATGTCAATTTTTGCTGTTAAAAGACCAAAGTTCGGAACGGGCAAGTGCAAAGAGAGAGGATCAAATAAAAAAATGGATAATAGAACACAGTCTGTAGACAATAGAAAAAAAGTCGCGTTTTCCGACCTGTACGAGTTCCGCTTCATCAGCGATATCGCTGTCAACGAACACGAGATTTACTTTGTCGTAAACAGAGCCCTGCAGGAGGAAAACACCTACGATTCCGCCCTCTACGTAAAGGACAAGGGCGATGGGGAGCCTCGCTTGCTCAGAAGCGGGAGAATCCGTCAAATTTTGCGCGCCGAAGAGGACGGCGTCGTCTTTCTGGAGCAGGACAAGGAATCGAGCCGCATTCTGAAGCTGTCGAGAGGAGAGAGCGAAGCCAAACTTCTCCAAGTCTTTGATCGCACAAACTTACAGCCTTCTCCGATCGATGCTTCCACTCGGATTTTCGCCGAGTACCGCACACTCTCCGAGGACAACCTAACAGAGGAGTACAAGATTTTTGAGGAACTCCCGTTCTGGGCGAACGCGAAGCGGGTGATCGACAGGAAGAGGCTCAAGTTCTACCTCCAATCGGAAGGAAAGGAAAAGCTGGAACTCACGACGATGAAAGAAGCCGAGCTCATTCAGTTTAAGGTTTCCCCGAATCGGAAGAGAATCGCCTTCGTCCAAAACGTGTTCGATACCCTGAACCTGGTCAATCACTCCATCCTTCTCTACGAGATCGAACACAATAAGACCTTTGTTCTTAAAAAACCGGCCGAAAGGACCTATTCCAACCTGTGTTTTTTTGATGAGGATACCCTGTTCTACACCGAACATGACCCCTGTTTTCCGGGCAGGAACCCGAAGGCCTACCTATTGGATTTAAAGGCAAAAAAGGAGTATTCTCTCCCGTATCAGGATGCAGATTTTTCAGGGACCATGGTTTCCGATATGGTTTACGGCAGAAAGGCGTCCAAAATCCTCTCCGACGGAAGCTTCCTTTACTTTACCCGAAGCGTAGGGAGCCGGGTACATCTCTTCAAGATGGACAAGAGAGGTACGGTGAGTCAAGTCAGCAAAGGGGAGCAGACCGTTCTGGACTTTGCCTTGTACCGAGACGAGCTCTACCTCATCTCGATGAAGGAAACTGCCCTGTCGGAACTCTATCGAATCGATTTACAGGGTGATACGGGAACCCAGATCCCGCTGACCCAAATCAATAAAAGGTATGTGGAGGAGCACCATATCATCAAGCCGGAGCAACTCTGTTTCAGGAACCGTGAGGATATTGAAATTGAGAGTTTTCTGATGCTGCCGGAGCCCGCAGAAGAAGGCAAAAAAATACCGCTCGTCCTACAAGTACACGGCGGACCGAAGACCGTTTACACCGACATGTTCACGCACGAATTTCAGGTCCTCGCAGCGAACGGATTTGCGGTGCTCTCCTGCAACCCGAGGGGTAGTGACGGAAGGGGTTCGGAGTTTTCGAATCTGATGGGAGACTTTGGTTACAAGGATTACGAAGACATCCTGGAAGCGCTGGATTACAGCTTGGCAAGCTATCCCGAACTCGATGCTGAAAACATCTTTATCTGCGGGGAGAGCTACGGCGGATTCCTGGTGAACTGGGCCATCACCCACAGCAAGCGCTTCAAGGCGGCCTGTTCCTGCAATTCGATATCGAACTTCCTGTCCAAGAGTTTTACGACCGACATCGGCTACAAATACAACTTGAAACAGATTCTTGCGACACCTTGGGACGGCATTGAAAACTTTGAACTTCACTCGCCGATTCACTACGTGGAAAGATGCAAGACCCCTACTCTCTTCCTTCATTCGGATGAGGATTACAGGTGTTGGATTTCGGAGTCCGTCATCATGTACAACGGCCTGAAGGAACACGCCTGCGATGCCAGAATCTGCGTCTTTCACGGGGAGCACCACGGCATTTCCCTAACCGGAAAGCCGCACAACAAAATCAGGAGGTTGCGGGAGATTGTAAGCTGGTTCAATCGCTACCGATAGCGGAAGTGCAACGAATCAGAATTCCCTTTCATACGCGCTCATATCGAGGGTCTCGTCGACGCAATGGTTCAAAAACTCGTTGTCGTGGGAAATGACAAAGATCAGGAGTTCATCATTTACGGTCGATTGGATCAGTTCCGAGATCTTCCTCATGTTCTCGTAGTCCATGCCGCTGGTCGGTTCATCAAAACAGATGATTTTGGCCCCGCTCAAAATGGCGCTTGCGATTGCGACGCGCTGCTTTTCACCGCCCGAAAGACTCATCGGATGGCTCTCGGCATAGGCATCGATGTCCAGAGCCTTTAGCACGCTATGCACATGCTCCTCGGAATATGCCTCGGACATCCCGAGCGTGACCTCGGTCATAACGCTGTCGGTAAAGAGCTGGTAATTCACATCCTGCATGACCAAATAACTGAGTTTCAACCTCTCCTTGGGCTTAAGTCGCCTTCCGTCAATCGAAATGTTACAGGACTTGCTCTTTTCCAAGCCCATCAAAACTTTGATGAAGGTGCTCTTGCCCAAGCCGTTTCTGCCGTGAATCCCCACAATGCTCCCAAAGTCAAAGCTGAGCCCACTGATTTCGATGCCCCGATTTTGTCGATCGAAGGGGTGGGACAAGAACTCTATCGTCAATTTCTTTTTATCGGGTCTTCTCTCAGCGCTCTTGCGCTCGAGTTCTTCAAACTCGATGCTCCTGAGGCCCTTCTCCTTTCGCTCTTCCTCGGGCATCCGAAAAAAATCGGCACCGGAAAAGACCCCCTTGATTTTACCTTGGTCAATATAGTAGACCCTGTCTATGATATCCTTGATATAGGAAAATCTGTGCTCGGCGATAATCAGGGTCTTACCGAGCTCTTTCAGCTTCTTGAGAATCTCGCCGATCAAGGCTGTCTTTTCAAGGTCCAGATTTGAGGAGACCTCATCCAGCAGGATGATTTCCGTCCCGCTGACGTAGGCCGAAGCGAGCGCAATCATCTGCTTCTCTCCACCGGAAAGTTCAAAGATGTCCCTGTTTAAAAGATGATCGATGTCAAACAAGCGGGCACATTCCTCGAGTTTTTGCTTCATAAACGCCTGATCGAAGCCGCGATTTTCAAGGTAGAACAGAATCTCGCCCGTCGTATTCACATTAAAAAACTGTGTTTTTGGGTTTTGGAAGACGCTGGAAACCACCCTGGAAATCTCATAAATTTCGGAACTTGCGGTATCCAAGCCGGCGACCGAGACACGTCCAAGCAGCGCACCGTTCTCGTAATAGTGGGGAATCAAGCCGTTGATCATCTTACTGAGGGTGCTCTTTCCGCTCCCGCTCCTTCCACAGAGGAGGACACATTCTCCCTGATTCACTTGAATGTTTGCCCCCTCAATGTCGGAACATTCCGATTCTTGCGTGTATTTGTAAGTGACGTCCTTCAGATTAAGCATAGTATCTCCCCAAACTGTGTAAAATTAACACTCCAAGGATCAGCACCAAGTCCGGCAACCCGAAGCCGAAGGTAGCGTACCTGATTTTTTTGCAAGGATCCGCAATACACTTGGTCTCTGCAGCCTTGGAGATGTCATCCGATATGCTGCCGGCGGAGATGAGAATGGGAACACTGACATATTCCAGATACTTGATTGGATTTCGAAAGCTGATTCCCCTCATCTTCATCGCCATTTTGATATTCTTCCTATCGTTTTGAAAGACCGGAAAGTACCGAAACATCACCGCAAGAGAAATCACAAAGACTCTCGGAAGCCTCAGTTTTTCCATCGCCACCATCATCGAACTCACATCCGTAGTGTCGATCAGAAACTTTCCGCCCAAAATCGGAAGATAAAAGATTTTAATAATGACCGCTAAATAAATGATGTTGTTCTTCACAAAATCTGGAAACGGCAGTTTCATACCCAAGGAAAGAAAGCTGATGATTGCATAAAAAAGAATCACTCGCACAGCGGTTTTCCTCTTACCGTTCAAGGCAAAGAACAGGGCAATAAAACTGACAATCCCGAAGGTGAAAAGATCTGTATAGGCCAGGCCCATACTCAGCGTGCAAGCCAGGAATACGGTCAGGGCCAGTTTGGTGATCGGATTGGGGTTGAACGAACTTAGCTTTCTTGTATTCACTAGAGGATCCCCGCCTTTGCAAAGTGTTTTTTCAGCATTTTTTTACCGATGAAGGCCCCTATCAATCCCCCGACAAAGGCACCCAGCGTTACCAGGAGCATGCTCGGATAAGAAATCAGTTTTTCCAAGCTATCCAAGTACTCCGGACTCATCCCTACCTCCAAACTCATTTGAATGTACCTCTCCTTTACCAAGAGCATCTGCATCAGAGAACCGACGATCCAACAAGAGAAGAAGGCGTAAGAGAGAGCGATGTATTTAAATGACTTGAACTTTCCGAGTCTGAAACAGAGTTCGGCCAAACCCACAAATACCACCGCCACGGCGGGCACAATGTAGGTGTGTCCCATCGTCCACATAAAGAGCGGACCCAACATTCCGAACAAAAAGATTGACCAAGGCTTGGGAACCTTTGCCATATAGAGCATGACTGTGGTTCCGTTAATCACGCCGCTGACGAAGGGGAAGCAAAGAAAGAGGATGGGAATGAGCCCAATCATACCTACCCCGAAGAAGACTGCAAAATAAATCACAAAAAAGATACCCATTGTGACAAAGTCCTTGATTTTTAAATGTTTTGACATATTTCCTCCTTTTTATATCCTTTCGAATCCTTCTCCCGAGCCGAGTTGCGCCCGGTACATTCCGGCAAACACGCCGTTTTGTTCCAAAAGCTCTTTCGAAGTTCCGCACTCCGCGACCCTTCCGTCTTGGATCAATACAATTTTATCCGCATCCATTACCGTCCTCATCCTATGCGCAATGATGATGACCGTTTTATTCCGGATCAGCTCCGAAATTCCCGCTTGGATCTTGCTCTCATTTTCGGCATCCAGGGAAGCGGTCGACTCATCCAGCAAAATGACCGGCGCATCTTTCAGGAGGGCCCTGGCAATTGAAATTCTCTGCCTCTCGCCACCGGAAAGCTTCTCCCCGTTCTCCCCGATCAGCGTCAGATACTGTTCGGGAAGCTTTTTCACAAATTCGTCGCACCTTGCAATCTTGGCAACTCTCATAACCTCCTCATCCGTCGCATCCTTCCGCCCCAGCCGAATGTTTTCCATGACACTGTCATTAAAGAGGAGAACCTCCTGAAAGACGATGGAAAAGTGTTTGAGCAGGGTCTCGGGATCGATTTTGGAAATGTCGATTCCGCCCAGCTTAATCTGTCCGCCCTGTATATCCCAAAATCTTGCGGCCAATTTTGTCGCGGTCGTCTTTCCGCTGCCCGAAGGGCCCACCAAGGCCGTCACTTCTCCCTGTTTGGCCACGAATGAGAGATTCTCCAAGACCTCCGTTTCGTCATCATACGAAAACTTGACGCCTTCAAATTCAATGTCATAGCCCTCGGGTTCAAAGCTCTTTTCTCCCTCCTGGCTCGGCATGCGGTTAATCTCCACAATCCTCTCGACGATGGAGTCCATATAGGTCATCTCCGCATAATTGAGCATCACCGAAGAAATCGGATTGAATACGACTGCGGAAATGATCAGGAAACCGAGATAGGTAAACAGGTCGAGGCTCCCCTCAAAAAGCAGCTTCGCTCCGTAAACGGCGACCGAAGCCATGCCGAGCTTCAGAATGACGAAGGCCACGTTCATCACCGAGCCGAGTAGGAGCTCGGTCTGTTTCTTGTTGCTCAAATCCCGATCGTACTTTTGATTGATTTGCTCAATGAAGTGCGCTTCCCGATTGTAGGCCTTGATTTCCCGAACCAGATGGATGCCTTCCTGAAACTCGTCGATCGCCTCCCGGTTGATGTCAAACCCGGCCTTCATAACCTCTTTGCACTTCTTCTTTGAGAGGGCAAAGCTGAGGTAGGCGAAAGGAAGCACCCAAAACAGGGCCAGGGCGAGCCGGTAGTCAAAAAGAAACAACATGATTGCCATAATTAAAACGCTGTTGATTCCGGCGTAAATCTTAGGTACCGTATGCGAAAAAAGGTGCTCTATGGTCGTCGCATCGCTCATTATGGTTGCGCTCAAATCGGCGATGTCCTTTTTTCCGAAGTAGGACAAGGGCAGTTTTCGCAGCTTCTCCGCGAGCTTGATACGGCTCCTCGCGCTCTCGTCATAAATCTTTGTAAAGGTCTTTTTATAATCATTGACCGCAAAGAAATACATCACGAGGGAAATCGCCAAAAAGAGTCCCACAAAATGAAGGATCCTGAGAGGATAGTTCAGCTCAAGTCCAAAGAACCGATTGAAGGATTGTCTAATAAACAGAAAGGAAACCATCAAGGGAAACATCATAGAAAGGTTTAACAAGGTCCCGCTGAAGATGGACTTCATCAAGTCTTCTATGCCCTCTTCGCTCAGGGCGTATTTATTTTTCAAATACTGTTTCATCTCTGCACTCCTTTTTTAATATTCCACGCGATCGAAGATTGGTACTCTTCCCACATCTTTTTGTAAAGACCGCCTGCCTCCATCAGCGTTTCGTGGTTTCCGTACTCCGCGACCCTGCCGTTTTCTATGACGGCAATCGCATCCGCGTCCCTGACGGTGCTCATCCTGTGGGCGATCATGACGGTCGTCTTTCCTCGGCTCAAATCCTTGAGTGCAGCCTGAATCAAATGCTCGTTCTCCGGATCGGCAAAGGCGGTCGCCTCATCCAAAAGGACGATGGGCGCATTTTTGAGGAAGGCTCTGGCGAGTGCAATTCGTTGCTGCTCTCCTCCCGAAAGATAGGTCCCTTTTTTCCCGATCACGGTATCCAAGCCATCCGGCAAGCGATCGATCAGCTCCTTGGACCTCGATTGGAGAAGGGCTTGCTCCAGCTCGCTTTCTCCGATTTCTCTCCCAAAGGCGATGTTTTCCCTGAGACTCGTCTTGAAGAGGTGACTGTTCTGGAAGACGAAGGAAATCTTATCCATCAACACTTCTTTGGAATACTCCTTGATGTTCCTCCCCCCAATCAAGACCTCTCCCTCATCGACGTCCCAGAACCTCGCCGCCAATCCGGCGATGGTGGTTTTGCCGGAACCGGAAGCGCCGACCAAGGCTAGGGTCTCTCCCTTGCCCACCTTAAAACTGACCTGATCCAGCACCTTTTTTCCCTCTTCATAAGAAAAAGAAACCTTTCTAAACTCGATCTCCTGACCGAGAAACTCGGCTCCCTTTTCCGGAAACTCCATCTTTTTGTAAACAAAGAGATCATCGATCCTTTTTATCGCCTGACTCGCCTGGAGCTTCTGTTGGGTGAAGTACATACTCCGCATCAGAACCAGGGAAATTTGGGGAGCGAGTAAGATATAAAGAATAAAGTTGCTGATCACGCCGGCGATGTTCCCGTTATTACTAATAATTAGTATTGATACGGGAATCAAAAAAAAGGCAGTGGATTCCACGATTACCAGGTAGGCCGAATACGGCTTGGTCCAAAGCTTTGTATATCGGATTACCAAGGTTTTATAGTTTTCGATCGAGTTGTAAAATCTGGTAAAAGATTTGACGCTTTGCCCGAAGGTCTTGACCACCGGAATCGCCCTGACATATTCGACGGCCTCGTTGCTCATCTCTTCGAGGGCTTGGGTATACTCTTTTTGAAACAGCTCCCCTTCCTTCGTCATCATCATTGACATCACCAAAAAGGAAAGTACGATGGGAATCAGAGCAGCAAGCCCGAAACGCCAGTCAATCACAAAAAAAATGCCCAAGACCATGAGCGGAGTGATGAGGGTTCCGGCCATGTCCGGCATCTGATGAGCCAGAAACGTGTGAGTTTGCGCGGCTCCATCGTTGATGACCTTTCGAATCTTCCCACTCGATTGGACATGAAAAAAGCCCATCGGCATCTGCATGACCCTCGCAAAACCGCTCTTTTTCAGACTCGTTTCGATTTCAAAGGCAAGCCAGTGCGAGAGCGAGAGTGAAATAAAATACAAAAGTATTCCACCGAGCGAATACGCGAAGACCATGAACGCGTAGTACTTGATTTTTTCTACTTGAAACTCTTGTGCGTCCGAAAAAATCTGCAAGCTGATCTTCCAGATGTAATAAAACGGAACCAGACTGCAAACAGCGGAAAGAGCTGAAAACACTACCGCAACGGGAAGGAGCATGCCCCTTTTTCCGGAATAGGGAACGATCTGCTGAAAGATGGATTCCCGAGTGGAACTACCTTCTTTTGTTTTGTTCACTTCGTACCTCCTTAACAATCTCATTCAAAATAGTTGTGCTTCTCCAAATAGGCTGTCAACAGCTCCTTTAAGAAGGCGCGATACTTCTTGTTCTCATGTAAATGGAACAAGTCCGCCGAGATGATGATGGAACTCATAAACAACTCAAATTCGGGACTGCTCATTCTGATATACTCTTCCAATCCTTCTTTTTGGCAAAACGCAATGAAGGAAGAGCGGCTTCCCCGGTAACTTTTTTGATAGATATTCATGAGGTACTCGTTTCCCCTCATTTCCGTGACCAAGATGGTATACAGTTTTTTGTGCACTGCATAATCGAGCAACTTATCGAGAAGGGATTCTATAATAAAACTCCTCCTGTCCAAGCTTCCCTGTTCCGACTCGAACTTCTTAATCCTCTCGAATCGAAACTTCATACCGTCCTCCAAAACATCGATAAAGAGCTCCTCCTTGCTCTGATAGCAATTATAGAAGCCCCCCTTGGAATACTGTATCTTTTCCAAAATATCCTGGATATGGGTATTCCTGTAACCGCGTTCACAAATCAACTCAATCGCTGCCTGTTTGATTTGCTCTTTTCGCTCTTCTTTTTTTAGATACTTGTTCATAACATATCTCCAAAATAATTTAGAATTGAGAGTCTAAATTATTATAATGATTTTAAGAATGATTGTCAAGATAGAAGTCATTTATTCTATACCATGGCCTAAGAGTGCATTTCTTACAAAAAAAAGATTGCCCCGAACGGAACAATCTTTTCACTTATTCGTTTAAATAGGCAAGCGCTACGCTCGTCATCAGACGCGCCGCCATCTCAAAGCGGCTCTCGTCGATGTCAAACTTAGGATGGTGGTGCGGGTAAAACACCCCGTCTACCGCCTTCGGATTGACCAAAAAGGCATAGGTTCCCGGCACTTCTCTCAAAAAGAAACCCATATCCTCAGCGCCCATAACCGGTGTTTCGAGCAGGCGAACGGCGTTTCCGCAGACTTCCCCGGCCCGCTGATAAGCAAACTCGGTAAAAGCCGCATCGTTCACCGTGGCCGGGCAGGAATCCCAAACTTTGATTCGAATCTTGGCCCTTGTCGCCAGAGAGAGCCCTTCACAGAGCTCCTCCAGCCTCTTCAGAATGTAGCTCCTGAGCTCCTCATCACAGGCTCTGACGGTTCCCGTCAAGTGAACCGATTCGGGGCAGACATTGTAGGATGAGCCGCCCTGAATGCCGGAAATACTGATTACGGCAAGGTCATCAAACCCGAGCTCCCTGCTCTTGATTCGCTGGATTTCCGAAATCAACTGAGCGGCTATGGGGATAGGGTCTATGCCTTGATTCGGATAGGCGGCATGGGTCCCCCTCCCCTCCACAAACAAATCGAAACTGTCCGAAGAGGCCAAAATCGTCCCCTTTTTAAAAACAACCGTTCCGTGCTCGTCACTCAGAGACAGGTTTCCTTGATGCATTCCGAAGATCACATCGACATCGGGGTTTTTGAGCGCCCCTTCCTCGACCATGCACTTCGCCCCGTTGCCGAACTCTTCGCCGGGCTGGAAGAGGAGCTTTATCGTTCCTCTCCACTCTGTCCTCATCGAGTTCAGGTACTTGGCGACACCCAAAAGAAGGGCGGTGTGCGCATCGTGCCCGCAAGCGTGCATGTTTCCGTTCTTAGAGGCGAAGTCCAAACCCGTCTCTTCCGCAATCGGAAGCCCGTCCATATCCGCCCGAAACGCGAAGACCTTGCCCTCATGATGACCCTTTAATTCAGCCACAATCGCGTTTCCGGATACCAGATAAGAATACGGAATGCTCAATTCATCCAGCACCTTCGAAACGTAGTTTACCGTTTGCGGCAGTTCCAGGCCAAGCTCGGGAATTTGGTGCAAATCCCTTCGCCACTTCACGATATCCGGCAAGATGTCCTGCCAAGCGAGGGGGTTCATCTACTTGCCTTTTTTTGAAGCGCTCGCATTGAACTTATCAAAATCAACGATGTATCTGGTATGGGTTCCTCTTCCGATTACATCCATCTCGTCTCTTGCAATCGTCTTGAAAACCAATTTCTTTCCTTCCTGTTCGATCAATTCCGCTTCGACGGTAACCTTCATTCCGACAGGAGTAGGCGCATCGTGAGTCGATTCCAAGTGGATGCCGACCGTAGAATAGCCTTCCGGCAAATAAGGGGCGACGCACTTAAGGGAAGCGTCTTCCATCATCCCGAACATCACCGGGCTGGCAAACAGCTTTACCGCTTTCTCCGAAAACTTGTTTGCAGTGTGCTCTTCCTGCACCACCAAACTCACTTCTTTCTTCAAACCTAGCTCTAATTTGAAATCCATAATAACCTCCTTATGAATACGACTTAAACTCTAAAAAATGCCAATGTATGTTAAAGCTTGAAAAACGTCCTGAACCACTTCTTCTACAGGTTTTGACGCATCAATACTGATGGCCTCCGTTTCATCGATCAAGCTTTCATAGCCGTTATAAACCCTCTTGTGAAAGTCCAAAGTCTCCATCTCCAATCGATCGAGCTCCTTCTGTCCCTTCTTTCTGAGTATCCCCTCTTCGGGTGGAATCATCAGGACGATGTAATGCACCTTTCCGATCATATCGACCGCCGGCTGATTCAAGTTACGAATAAAGCTCGCATTCCGAGAGCGACCGTAGCCTTGATAAGCGATGGAAGCCATCGCATATCGGTCGCTGATCACATGCTGTCCTGATTCTAAGCTCGGCACTATGAACTCTTCCGTATGTTGGAGCCTGGAAGCCGCATACAGATAGGCTTCGGTGTACTCCGACATTTCCGGAGTCGAAGGGTCCAACAGGATCTCCCTGATTTTCTCTGAAATTCTGGTCCCGCCCGGCTCTCTGGTGAAGCGTACGCCCAAATTATGCTCCGAAACGTACTCTTTGAGTCGGCTGATGACGGTCGTCTTCCCGCAACCGTCCGGACCCTCTATCGCGATGAACTTTCCCAGCAATCTCTACCTCTCATCATGATTCATGTACTCTCTCTGCGATTCTCTTTTGAGAAATCTCCGCCATCTCTATGGTATCGAGCTCGGGATCGAGCGCTTCAAAAAAGATAACCTTGACGGTACCCGGTTTGAATACGTTCTTTCCGCCGTTCGACAAGGAATGGATTCCGACAATGGCCACCGGAATCACCTTGGCATCGGCCTTTTTGGCCAGTTTATAACTTCCCGCCTTAAACTCCAAAAGCTTGCCGTCTCGGCTCCGGGTCCCTTCCGGAAAAATGACCTGGGGATGTCCCGACTTGATCATCTCAACTCCCACCTGAAAAGATTTCACGGCGCTTCTGGGCGAGCTTCTGTCAATGTATATGCTGTAAATCAAACTGATCCAGCGACCGATAAACGGGATTTTTTTATTCTCGATTTTGGAAACGAAGCCCGTAACCTGATCCAGGGCCTGAAACAAAACCGGAAAATCCAGAATCGAACTGTGGTTGGGCGTTAGAATATAAGGCGTTCCGTCAGTGGGAATCTGTTCCTTCCCCTCCACCTCGACTTGAATCTTTAGGGTGGACAGAACGGAACCTGCGATATCCTTAGTAATTTTCATCAGAATCGCATCTTTTTCCGCTATTCTTCCCTCCCGTTCCAGCCTCTTGATCTTCCAGTATTTGGGTTCGATGGAAATCAGATACAGGACGACCTTCATAAAAGCAAAGATTGTTCTCAGCATCACACAAGCCTAGCCTTTCTGTGTATCGTGCATGATCGGCTTATACACCCGTCTTCGATCCAAAGAGAAGATCGGCTCGCTCAAGCGTCCGCCCTCCAAGCCCTTGTAGACCTCGGCAAAATCATAGACCCTGGCATCGACCATATCGATGTGGTGCAAGAGTTCCGCCTCCAAAAACATCGGGAACACGGGACTTCCGAACTCGGGAAAGTAGTGATGAGACAAGACCATATGCTTGAGCAGGAGGACGCATTCGTCCTCGATTCCCAATTCAAAAGCCTTCTTCTCGATCGCCGAAACGCCCATCACAATGTGTCCGAGCATATTGCCTTGCGGCGTATACTCCGTCACCAAGCCGATCTCACTAATGTCCATCTCCTCGGTCTTGTATAAATCGTGGAGAATGATTCCGGCGTTCAGGAGGTCCAAATCGATCTCCTGATAGACGGTCTTCATCGCCTCGGCCAATCGCAACATTCTGTACTCGTGATAAATCAGACCCGACCTCACCGAGTGGTGATTGCTCTTCGCGGCAGGGTAAATCTTAAACTGCTCCATCTTATCGAGTAAGAGGGCCCTCACCAACATCGACATGCTCTTGTTCTTCATCATCTCGATGCGGGAAATGATAAACTCATAGTATTCTTCGATATCCCCCGGCGCGGTCGGCACAAAGTTCTCTATATTCTGATTGTCTGCGGGCACCGGAATCCTGTAATTTTGGATATTCAACTGGGGCTTGTCCTGCCACAGTTTGACGAGCGCCTTGATTTTGACCAGCTTACCGGCGACAAAAACATCCGTTGCGTCGCCTTCCGGGCTCCACACCTTCGCATTCACCTCACCGGTTTTGTCCGCCAGGACGAGGTCCAGGTACTGCTTTTTCGACGCGTTGGAAATCTTGGATTCCGCCCTCTTGACCAAATAAAAACCGATGACGGTCATACCCTCTTTAAACTCAATAATATCTAGATGATCCAATATAAAACTCCCTTACAGTGACGCAACCAGGCAGGCAAGGGCGATCGAATTCAGCTTACTGTCGTAAGAATCCGCCCTTGAAACGATTACAATCGGTTTGCGCGCGCCCATGATGACCCCTGCAGACTCGGCCCCTGCCAAATAGGTAAAGGTCTTTGATACGCCGTTTCCCATCTCGATGTTCGGACAAAGCATGATGTCGATGTCCCCAGCGACCCTTGACTCAAATCCCTTGTGAATCGCAGCCTCCTTCGAGTAGGCCAGGTCAATCGCCATAGGGCCTTCCACGATTACGTCCTCCCCAAAGGCGCCGGCTTCACTCATTTTTTGCAACTCGGCCGCATCCACGGTCGCCGGCATCTTGTCGGAAACCTTCTCTTTTGCAGCAATTGCGCCGACCTTGGTCAGCTCGTTGCCGATCGCTCTGGAAACTTGAATCGCATTTTCCAATATCTTTACTTTTTCTTCCAGATTGGGAGCAATGTTCACACCCCCGTCAGTGAGGATCAAAGGCTTCTTGTAAGCGGCCATTTCGTACACCATGACGTGAGAGAGGAGGCTGTCTCCCCTGATTCCCCAATCCTTGTTCAAGGCTGCTTTCAGGATGACGGACGTATCCAGAAGTCCCTTCATCAAAAAGTCGGTTTCGCCCGAACTGACCGACTTTACAGCCTCCTCAGCCGAACGCTCCATATCCTCGCAGTGGACGATATGAATTCCCGAAAGATCCAAATCGTTCTCCTGCGCGACCCTTTTGATATCGTCCTCGATGCCGAAGAGAACCGGCTCCGCGAGACCTAATTTTCTTGCCTCCACGACCGCCTTCAGGGCCGCGTCATCTGCAGCTTCCGCAAGGGCCAACTTCATGACCCTGTTGGATTTTTTATTCATTTCCAAAACTTTATTTAATAATTGCATGCTTTCCTCCTATGGGTGTGAATCTTCGGTTTACAGTATGCCGATTCCCCAATGTAAAACAACATAGACGATGATGAGGGCAAAACCCGCCCAAAGAAATATCGGGAGCAAAGGCTTTTTATCCTTTGTCACGGCATAGTTGGTCTTTCCTTCCTCGTAAACGATGATGTCATAAAACTCCTGCGGCAGGCAGTCTTCAATCGAATGATGTGATTTGTAGGAAGCGATTACGATATCAAAGGCCAAGAGGTGCAGGAAGAGCAACCTGAGCACCGAGCAGGCATTCAACGAGGACTGAGCCGAGTCTACAATGACGCATTTCGGCGGAGTCTTGTTGTAATCCGCATGGTTGAGGACATTCATCAGCTTGTCCGACTCCAGAACCGCGTAGCAAAAAATCTCGTGGGCAGTCAAATCCGCAATCGCAGGAATCTGATTTTTCAAGTCGATCATCCTCTTGATTGCAGTATACAGAATCATCCTCTTTGTCGACTTGAGCTGCCTGATTTCGGGAATCTGTCCGGCCAATATCACATCGACCTCGCCATCTTCCGAGATAATGTTCCTCGGAACCTGAGCGAGATGCTCCGGACTCTTTTTTAGAATGTGAAACCCTGAATACATCAGCATATTATTTGAATTGAGTCTGAAATCCTCTCTCACCTTCGCGATAAAGGACTGTGAGTTGCCGTTCAGCTTTGTAATAAACACGGGAACCTGGATGTTCTCTCCATAGTTCTCAAATCCGTCCCTCAACACGGCCTTCTCAAAAAGCAGGGTTTCAAACGCCTCTTTATTCGAAGAAATCCGTACTGAAGAAGGGAGTGCCGTTTCCAGTATCATGAGTCCACCTTCCTCCTGTCCATATAGGTCTGCAAAATAAGAGCGGCTGCAATCTTATCTACCTTTTGCGCCCGTTCTTTTCTTGTCAAATCCGCCTCTCTCATCAGGACTTCGGCATACTTACTGGTAAACCGTTCATCCTGGGTATCGACAACAATCTCGCGATCGAGCTTGTCGGTGAATTTGAGTTTTTTCTCGAGCGATTTGATAAAATCCAACGTTTTCTGAGCCTGCTCTCCGACATCTCCGTTCATCAAGAGCGGGAGACCGAAGACGACGGTATCGATGTGTTTCTCGCACGCCAAATCCACCAAATAATCGATGTCTCTTTTCTTGGAAACGCGTCGATAGGTTTCGTAACTTTGAGCGGTGATTCCGAGATCATCGCTAAAGGCAATTCCTATGGTCGCGTCTCCAAGATCCAAGCCCATGTATCTACTTTGCATCATCGTACAAAAAATACTTTAACAAGACTTCCAAAATCTCATCCCTGTCGATCTGGGTGATGATCTGTCTGGCGTTGTCTTTCGATGTGATATAGGTCGGGTCGCCTGAAATCAAGTATCCGACCATCTGGTTGATCGGGTCGTACCCCTTCGCTTTGAGCGCTTCATGAACCTTGCTTAAAGACTCTCTGATTTGATACTCGTCATTCTTTTCTTTACTGAATTTGATTGTGTTGGACATTGACATACGATACCTCCAATCTCATGTCGATTCACTAAACATATTATCTATTATACCTAAATTATTTCTTTCAGTCCAGCCATAGCCTCTTTCACCTTGCTGCTGTCTTTTCCGCCGGCCTGGGCCATTTCGGGCTTTCCGCCGCCGCCGCCTCCGCAGATTCCCGCGAGTTCTTTCGCGATTTTTCCGCTGTGAACCCCTTGTTCCACAGCCGACTTATTCGCCTTGACAACGAAGTTGACCTTCTCTCCCTCTATACTTGCCAGCACGGCCAAGGCGGCTTCCTTGCGATTGACCCGATCGTCGGCCAAACTTCGTAGGGTATCCGCATCCACCTCTTCAAAGATCTCAGCCAGGACAGAGACACCCTTGATCAACTCGACGCTCTGCTCGTGCTTTTTGAGTTCATCCGAGGCGCTTTTTTCCTTTAACTTTTTGAGACTTGCCTGCAATTCTTTCTTTTCTTCCAAAACTTGCTCTAATTTGCCAATCAGTTGACTCGGCTGGGTCTTGAGCAGGACGCTCATCTCTCTAAGCTGCTCGGCCTCCTTTTGCATCAACTCATAGACAGCCCTTCCGGTAATTGCTTCAATCCTTCTGATTCCCGCAGCGGCTGCGCTCTGTGATACAATCTTGAAGATTCCGATATCCGAAGTGTTCGCGACGTGGGTTCCTCCGCAGAGCTCGATCGAAAAATCGCCCATCGAGAGAACCCTGACCCGATCCTCGTACTTCTCTCCGAACAGTGCCATCGCACCGCATTTTTTCGCATCCTCCAAGTCCATAATTTCCGTCTTGACCGGAATGAACTCAAAGATTTTTTGGTTTACAATCTCTTCAATCTCCTTGATTTCCTCGACCGTCAAGGCTCTGTTAAAGGTGAAGTCAAAACGCGTTCGATTCTCATCCACCAGAGATCCCGCCTGCACGGTATCCGGCCCCAAGACAACTTTCAACGCCTTGTGCAGGAGGTGGGTCGCGCTGTGGTTCTTTCTGATATCAAAGCGTCTGGTAGAATCCACCGCAGCCGTGATCTTGTCATGAACCGAAACCGTCCCTTTTAAGAGTTTGATTTTATGAATTCTTCTGCCGCCCGGAAGCTTTTTCAATTCCAGAATTTCGGCTTCAAAATGCTCATTGTATAAGTTACCGCTGTCGGAAACCTGGCCGCCGCTCTCAAAGTAAAACGGGCTTTCCTTCAGCATCAAGTAGACATTCCCCTGCTCTCCGGTATCAAAGCTGACCCGTTCCACCGCTTCATTGTCCTTAGCGATAAAGAGAACTTCCGTATCATCCAAGGTCCTGTCATAGCCGGTAAACGTTGTTTGAATATCCGGAAAGATATTCATATCTTCGGTATCCCAGCCCGCCTCAGAAGAGCCTCTGGCATTTCTCGCCCTGGTCTTTTGCTCCTGC
The DNA here is from genome assembly GCA_030529225.1 of Bacillota bacterium. GTDB lineage: Bacteria > Bacillota > Clostridia > Peptostreptococcales > Acidaminobacteraceae > JAUMXH01. The sequence goes on from JAUMXH010000006.1 coordinate 18,244, forward strand.
ATGCAAGCGTTGAAACCGTTTTCATCGGCACTCAAACGGTGCTCCCTCAAAATATCCTTGGTCAAGTCGAACGGGAAACCGTAGGTATCGTACAACTTGAAAGAATCCTCTCCCGACAGGACTTGAGAACCGCTCTGTTTCAAGTCTTCCATCATCTCTTCCAGAATCTTCAGCCCGGAATCCAGGGTCTTGTTGAACCTGTCTTCCTCCTGGTCGATGATCGATTTGATGTACTCTTTTCTCTCCTCCAAGTCCGTGTACGACTCCGAGTAGGCATCGACGACAACCTCAGCCAGGCGAGACATGAAATTTTCCTGAATGCCGAGCATGCGACCGCGTCTGACGGCGCGTCTGAACAACATTCTAAGAACATAGCCCCTTCCCTCGTTGTCCGGAACAACTCCCTCCGAACTCACAAAGGTCACGGCTCTGATGTGGTCGGTAATGACCCTCATACTCACGTCATCTTCTTCCTTCTCACCGTAGGTCTTGCCTGAAATCTCCTCAATCTTGGCAATAATCTTGCGGAAGGTGTCGATGTCGAAGATCGAATTCACTTCCTGCACGATGCAGGCCAAGCGCTCCAAGCCCATTCCGGTATCGATGTTCGGATGCGCAAGGGGAACCAGGCTTCCGTCCGCCTGTTTATCGAACTGTGTAAATACAAGGTTCCAGTACTCTACATATCTGTCACAGTCGCAGCCCGGCTTACAGTTCGGGTCCTTACAACCGTGTTTTTCTCCTCTGTCAAAGAAGAGCTCCGAACAAGGGCCGCATGGACCGGTTCCGGTACCGATTTCCCAGAAGTTGTCATCTTTTCCGAGTCTGACTATCTTTTCGGCCGGCACGCCCACTTCCGATTGCCAAAGTTCATACGCCTCGTCGTCCTCTTCGTATACGGTCACCCAGATTCTGTCAACCGGCAATTCAATCACCTTGGTTGAAAAATCCCAAGCCATTCGGATGGCCTCTTTCTTGAAATAGTCTCCAAACGAAAAATTCCCAAGCATTTCAAAAAAGGATGCGTGTCTCGCCGTGTACCCGACATTGTCGATATCGTTGGTACGAATACACTTTTGTACCGTCGCCATCCTGGTTTTCGGCGGCTTCGCCAGTCCTGAAAAATAATTCTTTAAGGGCACCATCCCCGCTACAATGAACAGCAGGGTCTTATCTTCTTGGGGAATCAAGGGATAGGATCTGACCGTCAAATGGTCATTTTGATCAAAAAACGCCAGGTACTTCTCCCTCAATTCATTGAGACCAAATTTCTTCATACATACTCTCCTGTTTTCTACGCTCTATTCTATTTCTAATCTTCAAATCCAATCTGATCGTTTCGCGTTTGCATTTGCGAAAACACATTAAAATATTACCACTTTAGGCTTCCATTTACAAGACGGAGTGAAACTTGTCCAGCCCCACTTTTATTCTGCTTTTCTCAAACTCGTACCTCTCGTGTTTTTCATCCAAAAACAAAAATTGTTTTCCGTTCCCAGCCACGAATCCCGCCTCTCTGAAAAATTCCAAGCCGATTGCAGTGCTCAGCGGGTACAGGCTCGAGTAAATGAATTTCAGACTGTCGACTTCCTTCACCTGTTTCAAATGCAGGTACATCTTCCGGAAGTAGTCCTTGCTGCAAACCAGTTGCTTGCTCAAAAAGCTCCGGTACTTTCTTTGCCGATTCACGTTATTCGGCACATAGAAACTGTCGTACCCGTAGAGAAAGGACGCCTCATCAAGCTCGAGCGGTAACACCTGTATTATACCCTTCAGGTAGTCCGCATCAATAAGTTTTTTTAAACTAAGACCGGAATCATAGAGGGCATAAAGCGCGCTCAGGAAGGATTCAAAATTGATTACGACCGGCCTCTCTCCCGCATCGATCAGCGAAACGAGTTCCCCGGAATCGATGTTTCGCAAGCGATCATATTGCCCGAACGGAATGGCGCCACCACTCTTTTCTATCGCAGAAACCAATTCTTTTGCATAATAGGAGAACGCGAGCGAGGGAAGACCCCTTATCCCCGGATCGAAGCTGCGGAAGTTCTTTAACATCAGCTGAATCTGCTTCTTGCTGCCGTACTTGCTTTCCTTCATCTGAAAGGCGATGTCCATTCTATAATCGGAGCTCAACTTTTGCGGGTCTTTCAAGCCGAACATAATGGCATCAAAAGAACTGTCTTCCTTATCCAGGACCAACTTCAGGTGCTCCTTTTTCTTTCCGATGTAGAAAGAGGAACTGAGGTTCATGTCCTTCATTAAAAAGACCGGTCTCGGATTCGCAATGCCGAAGGGTTCAAAGTGATTCAGGATCGACAGACTCTCATAGTTGATGTCCTGCGCCTGTACTTCGATATCCACCTTCTGCACGGCCTGCAAGTCGTCATACGAAAGGTGAGCCTTACAATGTTCACGCAGAGCGCCTTGAAACGATTCAAAGTGCGCCGCTTCCAAACTTAGGCCGCAGGCGACCCTATGTCCTCCGAAGGTATTGAGGTACTCGGCCCCGGAAGCGATGGCATCATAGATTGAAAAGCTTCCGACACTTCTGGCCGAGCCCTTCAGTACACCCTCTTTCAATGAGAAGACGATGGCAGGTCTGTGATAGAGCTCCACGAGGCGGGAAGCGGCAATCCCGATTACTCCCTCATGCCAGTTCTCGGAAAATACGGTAATGATTCCGTCGCTCAGGAGCTCCGGATGAGAATCTATCATTTCGGTCGCCTCTTCCACGACCCGATCCTGCCTGCTTTTTCTCTGCTCATTCAGATCGACCAGCTTTTCGGCCTGCCGCTTCCGCTCTTCCGCGTCTTCAGACAGAAAGAGCTTGAGGGCTTCGTAGGCGTGCTCGAGTCTGCCTGCGGCATTGATGCTCGGCGCGACCTTAAAGGCGATAGTTCCGGCATCCAAGTCCTCCGCTTTGATCCCCCATGCCTTCATCAACGCGAGGAAGGGCGGAAACCCGCTCCGCTTCATCGCCTCGATTCCGCTTGCAACGATCAGGCGATTATCGCGGGTGAGGGGAACCAGATCCGCCACGGTAGCCATCGCCGCAAGTTGAAGCAGCTCGCTGTAATCATGCGACTCGGGAAGGAGGTGAAGCGCCAGATAGAAGGCGACGCCCGCACCGCAGAGGTCATAGAAGGGCTCCCGTTCCTCACACAACTTCGGATCCAAGATAAAATCGGCCTTCGGCAAGCTTTCCGGAAGCGTGTGATGATCCGTGATCAGAATCTCTATCCCCTTGTTCTTTAAATACTCTATCTCATCATTGGCATTGATCCCGCAGTCCACGCTGATAATCGCTTCGGGCTCCTGAAGCAAGAGCCGCTCAACGGACTTCGGGTTGATTCCGTACCCTTCTTCAAAGCGATTTGGAATGTGGTAAGAAACCTTATCGTAAGCAAGATACGAGAAGGTCTTGATCAGGATGGCAGTCGCGCAGGTCCCGTCAACGTCGTAGTCACCGAAGACAACAATTTTTTTCCCGAGCTGCATCCACGATTTCACAAGTTCCGCAGCTTCCGAACAAGCCTGATAGGCTCCGGCGTTTTTTTCCCTATGAAAAACAGGGTTAATAAACTCAGCCCTGTCCTCTTCTTTGATTTCTTTTAATTCCAATAGGGAGTCCAAAAAATTCCCGGACTCCCCATTCTTCTTACAAGTATCGTATATCCATCTTTTTAGTTCCATAGATAAACTGTTTCCACCATACTTTTAGTTTCCAATTGACTCACTGTCGTTCTCAGCTTCCGCAGGCACTTCATTCACAAAGTCCGGGCTCGCCTCGGGAACCGGAGCTTCCGCGACCGGGGCTTCCGCAAAGTCACGCGCTTCTTCCTCGGCTTTTTTCTTTCTCAACTCCATCATTTTTTCCAAACTTTTTCTCTTAATGCTTGAGAAGAGGAAGACGAGGTAGGCAATGAAAGCACCTATCATAGCCGAAACCATGATGACGATTGCCTGCGAAACCATTACGGTCGTAAATCCGAAACTCAATTCCACCTGTGAGGAATTGTTGACCGCAAAAATCGTGAGCAACAAAATCCCCAACAGTGTCAAGAACACTTTAAAATGTTGCCAAAACTTAGTTCCCAAAACACACCTCCAAAGACGCTATTTCCGACATCTTATTTTTTCTTTGCAAATTTTTCTTTCAAAGTAACCCAAATCGGACTCGCGATAAAGATAGAAGAATACGTACCGGCAACGATACCCACCAACAACGGCAGAGCGAGCTCACGAATCGTGCTTACACCGAATACCATCAGAGAGATGACGACGACCAGCGTTGTAATCGAAGTATTCATCGAACGAGTCAAGGTGCTGTTCAAGCTGACATTCGCAATCTTGTTCGGGCTGGTAGAAGCGGAGTACTTCGATTCCTCCCTGATTCGGTCAAAGATGACGATGGTGTCGTTGATCGAATAACCGACGACGGTCAGGATGGCAGCGATAAACGCCGAGTTCACCGGAATCTTGAAGACCGCATACAGGGCGAGCAAAATCAGGATGTCGTGCAACAAGGCAAGGATCGCCGCTAGGGCATACTTCAACTCAAATCGGATTGCGATATAGAGGAGCATACCGATTGCGGAAAGAATGATCGCCTTCCAGGCTCTTCCTTCAATTTCACTTCCTACCTTTGGCCCGAAATCTTCGGTTACCAATAGGGCATTGTCTTCTAAATTATATTCTTTTTGCAACGCCTCAAAGACTTCATTTCTCTTCTCGGTCTTTAACGAATCCTTGGTCATCAGCACGAGCTGCTCCAAGTTTTCGCCCTCAAAGTTCACTGAAAAATCTCCGTACGGTTTTACAATTTCCGTCACTTCTTCCGTGCTGTGAGGTTGACCCAGGTCAATTTGCATCATGGTTCCGCCGGTGAAGTCGATTCCGTAGTTGAAACCGCCAAAGCTAAAGCCGGCCAGACCGATCACGATCATGATGGCTGAAAGGGAGAACCAAATCTTTCGCTTTCCGACAAAATCAATCTTTTTGTGGAAGGCAAATCGGCTAATATAAAGCTTTTTATTCGAGAACTTGCTCGAAGATGAGAACTGCACGAGCAGGGTCCTGGTGATAAAGATTGCGGTAAACATACTGGTCAGGATACCGAGCATAAGGGTTACGGCAAATCCTTTGATCGGACCTTCCCCAAAGTAGAACAGGACGATTGCCGCGATGAAGGTAGTCACGTTAGAGTCAATAATCGCTCTCAAGGCCTTTGAAAAACCGTGTGATACCGCAGCCTTCAAGCTCTTTCCTTCTTCCAGCTCCTCGCGGAACTTCTCAAAGATAATGACGTTCGCGTCGACCGCCATACCGATGGAAAGCACGATACCGAGGACACCCGGCAGGGTCAAGGTCGCATCCATCAGCACCATCAGGATGACGATGACCGCACTATACAGAATCAATGCGATACTCGCCATCAGGCCCGGCAACTTGTAGAAGATGATCATAAACAGGATGACCAGCGCGATTCCAATCAGAGCTGCCTGCACGCTCATTTCAAACGCACCCTTACCCAGGGTAGGGCCCTTCACCGACGATCTTTCCTCGATCAGTGTAACAGGAAGGGCACCGCTCTTAATCAAAGTAGCGAGTTCACGCGACTCTTGGATAGAGAAGTTTCCTGTAATTTCGGCTTTTCCGTCGCTGATGACCGCATGCACCGACGGAGCCGAAATGACCACGTTGTCCAGGATAATCGCGATTTGTCCGCCCTTTTTATCTGTTGAAAAAGGATTGCTGAAGTTGATTGACTCGGCAGTCGCCTTTGCAAAGATTTCCGCCGCTTCCTCCTTTAAAGAAAGGGATACACCGTAGCCGAAGCTGCTCTGGGTTTGGATTGAAACGGCGTCCTTGATGCCGTCTCCGTTGAATAGAGGAACCATCTTCTCGCTGTTGTACGGCTCACCCTGTAAAACGACTTGCCCGTCCTTTACTTGAGCAAACATCAACTGAGCGGTCTTTCCAATCGCGTTCAATGCCTCTGTCGAGTTTTCCACTCCCGGAAGCTCTACTCTGATTCGGTCTTCGCCTTCCAGATAGATGTTCGGCTCCGTGAGACCCATGCTGTCTATCCTTCGTCTCAAGACCTCCACTGTTTGATTGAGCAGGATTCTTTTCTCTTCATCCTTCGCTTCCGTCTCTGCAGTGAACACCACATACACGCCGCCCTTGATGTCAAGACCCAACTTCAAATCATCAGATAACGGTTTGATTGCATTCTCTCCGGTGCCGAACCCTACAAAGGTGTAGACCACGGTAACCGCTATGAATAGCAATACTAAAAGTAGCTTTCCTAACTGTTTCCCCTTCATACCAATATTCCTCTTTTCCTAATACTACTGTCTTCTACAAAAACTCTACACATTACCTTATCAGAAACAATGCACCTCAATCCGCCGATTGTTTTTTCTCGTACTGATAACGCATTGATTGATATCTTAAATAAATAGAATTTTCAATTCTCTTTTTTTCCATCTCGCAACCTAATTTGTACGGCTTTTGAATGTCGCCGTTCTGGGAATAGGCGTTCGCATGGCAACCGCCGCTGCAATAGTACTTTGCCCAACAGTCGGTACAATCCGGTTTGCTGAGTACATTGCAATCGAAGAAGTCCCTTCTGAAAGGCACCTCTTCGAGTCCCTGCAAGAGATTTCCGAGCTTAAACTCCTCCTGACCCACAAACTGGTGACAAGGGTAGACGTCACCCTCCGGCGTGACTGAAAAGTACTCGCTTCCCGCTCCGCATCCGCTGATCAGCTTCAGCAGGCAGGGTCCGTTTTCCATGTCCATCGCATAGTGGAAGAAGTTGAACGCGTCCTCCTTACCGAGGTTCTCGCACATCTTGTCCGCCAACCTGTCGTAGGCTTCCATGATTTTAGGAAGATCTTCCTCTCGCAAAGAATACGGCATGCCCTTGTCCGATACGACCGGCTCCACCGATATTTCGCGAAACCCCTTCCCCGCGATGTCTATGACGTCCTTGTCAAAGTCGAGGTTAAACCTCGTAAAGGTCCCTCTCAGGTAGTAGCTGGCGCCCTTTCTGTTCTTGACAAAATTTTGAAAATTCGGCAGGATCAAATCGTAGGAACCGCCGTTATCCAAACGTTTTCGCATCGCATCGTTAACTTCCCGCCTTCCGTCCAAACTCAGGACGGCGTTGTAGAAGTTCTCGTTGATAAACTTCGCCTTTTCTTCGTTCAGCAGAACGCCGTTGGTGGTAATCGTCAAGTTGATCTTCTTGCCGGAATTCGCCTCGAGCTCCTTCACATACCCTGCGATCCACTTTACGAGCGGCCAGTTCATCAGCGGCTCTCCGCCAAAGAGGTCGACCTCCAATATTCCGCGTTTTCCCGAATTGGCAATCAAAAAATCCAAGGCCTTCTTGGCCACTTCCCGACTCATCATGCACTTGGTGCCCGCAAAGTCCCCTTGTGAGGCAAAACAATAGGCGCACTTCAAGTTGCAGTCGTGAGCGACATGCAAACAAAGAGCCTTTATCAAAGGCTTCTCCGGCGGCTCAGGTTTCAGGTTCGGATACGGATTCTCGGTGAAAAGTTGAGCTTGCGCAATGAGTTGGTCGATTTCCACACAGGCTTCGACGATTTGCTCGGCGCTATACTCTTTTCTCAGAGCTTCTACAAAATCAGGGCCGTACTCGGCAATCACCTCGTCAAGCGAGCTTTTTGCCTGCTTCTCGAAAGGCTTCTGTTTCAGGTTCTCGATTTGCACGGTCTTCCCGTTCGGGAACGACGAAACAGGTGATTGAAAATCACCCGCATTCGTCAATCTGTACTCTATCAACCTGTACGCCAAAGCATCCAACAGATGGACCGCACCACTGTAAACATCAATGGCAAAATACGAATTTGATTTTTGAAATAAATGTACCATTGCTTAATCGAAACTAAAAGTACTTGAACTCAACTTCAAATTCTTCTTGCTTACCCGAAGAAATACATACCTGATTTCCTACGGTACAAGATGTTTTACAAGCTGACTGACAAGAATTTTGGCACTCTCCGCACCCTTTGTTTGCCAAACTTTGGCTCAATCTTCCCATGCTCAAAGTAACTACGTGTTTCATACTCTCTCCTTCAGATTCGTTTTACAATTCCTACTTCCTATTATAGCACAATTCGACAAGTGTTTAAATAAATTGTCGAAAGATTCCCGTTGATTAAGGTCTTACTGATCCTTTTCGACTTCTTCAAATGTGACGTCTTGGACATCCTCAATCTTCTCATCGACCAAGTCGGCTGTCTCCTCGACTTCCTCAGCGAGCTCAGGCATCGCTTCGCCCAAAGCTTTTTTTGAATTCTTTTCGATTTCTTTCGCTTCTTCCTTCTCCAACACCGACTGCACCGCCCATTTTTTGATGACAACGTGCTCACTGTTCTCGCTCATGACGATGTAGATTTCATCTTCGGTAATCTTTTTAATCTTACCGACAAATCCGCCGATTGTAACGATTCTGTTACCCGGCTTTAAAGACGCTCTCATCTGCTCCACTTCTTTTTGCTTTTTCTTCTGCGGTTTGATCAGCAAAAAATACATGACGACAAACAAAAGAATCAACGGCAGGAGCGAGGTCAACATAGACTGCGCATTGTTGGCAACAGGCTCTTTTTCAGCCAAAAGTAATACATTTTGCAAGTTTGATAATAAGATCATCGTTTTCCTCCTAATAAAATGTGTCTTCACATGCATTAAATTGTACTAAAAATCATCCGTTATTTCTAGTTTTTTTTTACGAGAATGCAAAAAACGCGGAAGAAATAAATGGGTTCTACTCTTCCATCAATAACTTGAACTCATTCCCCTCGTAGTCAATCAGACCTTCCTCCCGCATTTTCGAGAGTTCTCTGGAAAGGGCGCTTCGTTCCACTGCAAGAAAGGAAGCCATCGCCTCTCGATTCAACGGGATGCGGAACTGTTTTTTCCCTTTAGACATTGATTGGAGACAGACGAGGACCCGCTCTCTGATTCTGTGACGGGATAAAATTTCCACTTTCTTGTTCAAAAACACATTCTTCTCCGCCAACTCACCCAAAAGATTGACACTCACCTGATGGATGGCCGGTGAAAAAGTTTGCCTTGCTTGAAACAGCTTTGAGAGCTCCAAGTACAGGATTTCCGTGTCCTCCTCGGCGACGATTTCAACCGATTCTCCGCTCGCCTTTTTGCTGCAGGCAAAAGACAACGCAAAGAGGTCGCCTTTCACAATCTTTCCGATTCTGTGCTCACTCCCGGAGTCCGATAGAAACTTGGTCGCCACGGCCCCTTCCAAGATCAGTCCGGCCTCCTTAATCGGATCCCAAAGCCGCTTGACAATGGAGCCCTTCGGGTACTCCTTGGTCTTCGCCTCGAAGAAGGTCAAAACTTCCTGCAGGGACGCATCATCGAGCTCTTTAAATATATTCAGGCTCTTTGCCAATTCTATGATTTCTCTTCCGTTTTTCAAAACAATCCCCTCATTTATGGTAAGAACGGGAGCTCCCCTTCCCGCATGTTCGGTGAAAACCGCTTTCACTGTTAGGAATAGTATAGTGAAAAGAGAAGGGATATGCAAGCGCAAAATCCGTCTTCCATCTCGATTTCAATTCAAAAAGAACCCTATATAAAAAATAGAAACGATAATTATAATCAACCATATATTTTTTAGACTCCCTCCCCATCCAATCAGCTTGAACCGCTAAGATTCGGGTAAAACATAGGCACGTAAATTTTTATGGGAGGTAAATTTATGAAAAAACTAATGACAGGCGATGAAGCAATCGCAAGAGGTGTCTATGAAGCCGGCGTACGATTCGCTGCGGCTTATCCCGGAACACCGAGTACTGAAATTTTGGAGAATCTATCGCTGTATGATAAAAATGAATTGATCGCAGAGTGGGCGCCAAACGAAAAGGTTGCGTTTGAGTCGGCTTACGGAGCCTCTATGGCGGGCGCGAGGGCGTTTTCATCGATGAAACACGTCGGTCTGAACGTCGCTGCAGACCCCTTCTTTACCGCGTCTTATTCGGGCGTAAACGGCGGTTTTGTCATGGTCAGCGCGGATGAACCCGGACAGTTCTCTTCTCAAAACGAGCAGGACAACAGAAACATGGCAAGAGCGGCCTTTTATCCGATGTTTGAACCTTCTGACAGCCAGGAGTGTAAGGACATGGTCAAGGAAGCTTACGAGATCAGTGAACAGCACGACGCGCCGGTCATGATTCGTATGACGACCAGGGTCTGCCATTCAAAGGGCATGGTGGAAGAAGAGCCGAGACAGGAGATTGAAGTCAAGCAATGGAAGCAGGAGCCGTTGAAGTACGTCATGGTCCCTGCGAACGCAAAGGTTAGAAAACAAGTCATCTTCAAGCGTATGGAAGCGTTGAAGGAGTACTCGAACAACTGTAAGTGGAACTTTGCGGAATACTATGACACCAAGATCGGCGTCGTGGTATCGGGCGACTGCTACCTTTACGCAAAAGAAGTCTTCGGAGAAGGCGCATCTTACCTGAAGGTGGGATTTTCCAATCCGCTTCCGGACGAGCTCTTCAAAGAGTTTGCCAAGAAGGTTGATAAAATTTATGTCATCGAGGAAAACGACCCTATCATGGAGACTCACATCAAGGCCCTCGGCATCGAATGTCACGGAAAAGATGTCTTCCCGAGCCACGGAGAAATGATTCCCGAGGTCATCCGGAAAGCGATTTACGGAAAAGAAATCGAAATCGACCAAGAGGCCAAGGATGTGATGATCAACAGAGCGCCTACCCTTTGCGCAGGTTGCCCGCACAGAGGTTTCTTTTACACGCTCGGAAAGAGAAAGAACATCATGATTTCAGGCGACATCGGTTGCTACACCTTGGGATACGGAGATCCGTACAAGGCGATCCACGCGGTTCTATGTATGGGAGCGTCAATCTCTATGGGTCACGGTGCGTCTAAGGTCTTCAACATGAACCAAGACAACAAGACTAAGGTGGTCTCGGTCATCGGAGACTCGACCTTCTTCCACACCGGAATCAACTCGTTGATGGACGTCGTTTACAACAACTCGAACACCGTCACTTGCATTCTGGACAACAGAATCACGGGCATGACAGGTCAACAACAGAACCCGGGAACGGGCCTTACCGCACAGGGAACACAGGTAAATGAACTCGATATCGAATCGATTGTAAAGGCAATCGGCGTCAAGAATGTTCGACGCGTGAATCCGAACCTCCTGCATGAGGTTGAGGAAGCCTTCGATTGGGCGCTCGCACTGAACGAACCTGCCGTCATCATCACTTGGTGGCCTTGCGCACTCAAAAAGCAATCCGACAAAGACAGGGAAAACTTCCCGGGATCTTTCAAAGACAAGTACACCGTGCACGAGGAAATCTGTATCGGATGTAAAAAATGTACCAGAACCGGTTGCCCTGCAATCTCGTTCAAAATGGACATCAAGAAATCATCGATCGATTTCAACAAGTGCGTAGGTTGCAGCGTTTGTGCTCAAGTTTGTCCGGTAGAAGCGATTAGAAAGGTGGAGAGATAAGATGACTAAGAACATATTATTGACAGGCATCGGCGGCCAGGGAACCATTACAGCCAGCAAGCTTCTAACCATCGGCTTGATGAGTGCGGGCTACGATGTAAAGATGAGTGAAGTGCACGGAATGAGCCAGAGAGAGGGACAGGTTCTCACGCACTTGCGATACGGAGACAAGGTCTATTCTCCGGTCGTTCCGATGGGCGAAGCCGACATCATCATGGGCTTTGAAGAGTTGGAAGTGTTGCGAAACATCGACTACCTCAGAAAGGGCGGCACCGTGGTCTTAAACACGGTGAAGTTCAACCCGATCGGCGTTTTGAGCGGAAAGGACAAGTATCCGGAAGGCATCAAGGAGATGATCGAGAAGAAGGCCGGTAAAATCCTGGCGTTTAACGCGAACGAAGAGGCGGAAAAACTCGGCAGCGCTAAGATTATGAACTTGATTCTTTTGGGCGTTATCATCAGAGAGATGGAACTGCAAGACATCGACTGGGATAAGATTCTCCAAGAGAACGTGAAACCTGAATTTTTTGAACTCAACAAAAAAGCGATCGATGCCGGAATCCACTTGGCATAGACTCTAAGTAACAGGATGGAACGGACCGCACGCATGGTTTAGATAGAAAACCTGCCTGCGGTCTTTCTTTTTGCGTTTCATTTCAAGAAAAGGTATTTACAAAAAGAAAAAAGCATTATAGAATCATGAACAGTGAGGTACGAGATGAATCAATTCTATAAGCGTTTGCGAGAGCTCAGACAAATTAACAGGATGACCCTGGACGAGCTCGCGGTGGCTCTAAACACCACAAAGACAACATTATCCAGATACGAGAATAACAAAAGAACTGCTGATTCGGACTTCATTGTCACAGCAGCTACTTTCTTTGCCGTATCGGCAGACTATATCCTCGGCCTCAGCGACAATCCCCTCACCGTCAATGACCTTTTGAGCAAACACAGAATCATGGTCGATGACCTGTCCGAGAGCGACATTTCCACCGTCAATTCCATCGTCGAAGAACTTCGCAGCCGAAACAAATAAGAAGAATCCTCCTGTTTCTGCCAATATTTTATCAAAACTGGACAAAGCCCTGTTTTAATTGTAGAATGAGTCGGAAACCGACGTAAGTACAAGAGTTTACAAGGGAGGAATTCATGAGATTATCCAATACAAGCAAAAACTTGCAAGCTTCACCGATCAGAAAATTTATACCGTATGCAAATAAGGCGAAAGCGGACGGGATTCAGGTCTACCACCTCAACATCGGTCAACCGGACGTAAAGACACCGCAGGAGTTTTTTGACGCGATCAGGAACTATCAAGTCGATACCGTCAGTTATGCAGATTCCAACGGCCTCTTGGAATTGAGAGAAGCGATTGTAAGATACTACGACAGATTCAAGCTGGGCTTCCAAACTGAGGATATCATTATCAACAATGGAGGCTCCGAGGCGTTGCAGATGGTCTTTACCGCCCTTTGCGACCCGGGAGACGAAATCATTGTAATCGAGCCTTTCTATACCAACTACAATTCATTTGCCGTTTTAAACGGCGTGAACATGGTCGCCGTGACCAGCCATTCCGAGAACGGATTTGCCCTACCTGCAAAATCTGAGTTCGAGAAACGTATCAATGACAAAACAAGAGCAATCCTGATTTCCAACCCGTCAAACCCGACCGGAACCACCTACACCAAGGAAGAATTGAGCGTACTCAAAGACCTGGCTCTCGAGCACGAACTCTTTATCATTTCGGACGAGGTATACCGTGAATTTACTTACGACAATCAAATTGCGACCAGTATGGCGACCTTTCAGGAAATCGAGGACAGGGTCATCATCATCGATTCGATTTCAAAAAGATTCTCCGCCTGCGGAGCCAGAATCGGAAACGTTGCCTGCAAGAATCGCGAAGTGATGGAAACCCTGCTCAAATTTGCACAGGGCAGACTCTGCTGCCCGACTTTGGAGCAAATTGGAGCCCTCGCCCTCTACGAGATGCCGGAAAACTATTTTGATGAAGTCCTCGTGGAATACGAGAACAGAAGAAATGTCCTGTACGACGGATTGATGAAGATAGATGGCGTAAAGTGTAAGAAACCCGCCGGAGCCTTCTATATGGTCGTAGACCTTCCGGTCGATGACGCCGAAGACTTCGTCATCTTCATGTTAAAAGACTTCCAAGACAAGAAAGAAACCTTAATGTTGACTCCTGCGGAAGGCTTCTATAAGACAAAGGGACTCGGAAAGCAGCAGGTCAGGATGGCCTACGTTCTGGAGGCGCACAAGCTGGAACGATGCGCGGAACTCTTGGAAAAGGGACTCGAGGCCTACCGCAATCGATAGGAAAACTTGCTAACAGATAGACTAAGAAAAAGAGCTTACCGGTGTAAGCTCTTTTTTTATCGTTTTATATCGTTCGGATTGAGCGCTAATCTTTCTTCATCCTCAAGAAAGGCATCACTTCTATTTTCTTGTTGCTCGCAGCATCCTTCTTATCCTCATGAACAGGTGATTCCTGTTGTGCAGAGGAAGAACCCCGGCTCTTGTCAGCCGCGTCAGTCACGATCGCCCTTTGAGAACTTACATTGTCGTAAGGAAGACTCATGCTTTGCGTCTGCGTTCTGATGCTTTGTTGTTGATCCTCGTAGCTGAAGCCCGTCACCAAGGCAGTTACGCAAACTTCATCACCCAAGGTAGGGTCAATTGCCGAACCTGTGATGATCTCCGCGTCAGGCGAAGCGTACTTGCCGATTGCATTGGTGACATCGTTGACCTCGTGCATGGTCAGATTCGCACCGGTCACGTTCACGATGATCCCCTTGAATCCTTCGATGGAAATATCGAGGAGCGGAGAGTGAATCGCTTTCTCCACCGCGTGAATCGCTCTGTTTTCGCCGGAAGCCTTCGCAAGCCCCATGTGCGCCAATCCACCGTCCTTCATAATGGTCTTAACGTCCGCAAAGTCGAGGTTTACGATACCCGGAATGGTTATCATATCCGTGATTCCCTGAATCCCCTGTCTTAATACGTCATCGGCCAATCGGAAGGCATCCAAAAGGAGGGTATCCTTTGATGTGATATCCAAAAGCTTGTCGTTCGGTATCACCACCAAGGTATCAACATTCGCCTTTAGACGCTCGATTCCCTCTTGTGCCTTCTTGTTTCGTTGGCTCCCTTCTGAGGAGAACGGTCTTGTGACGACACCCACGGTCAACACACCGAGTTCCTTGGCAATTCCTGCGATGATAGGAGCTGCACCGGTACCGGTTCCGCCACCCATTCCGGCAGTAACAAAGACCATATCACAATCTCGAACCAGTTCCGAAATATCCTCATGATTTTCTTCCGCAGCCTTTTCTCCAACGATAGGCTTGCCTCCCGCTCCGAGTCCCTTGGTCAACCTTTCTCCTATTTGCACTTTTCTTTCAGCAAGAGCAGTGTCTAGAGCCTGCTTGTCCGTATTAACAGCTATAAACTCAACCCCTTTTACACCTGCTTCTATCATTCTGTTGACGGCGCTGTTTCCGCCACCGCCTACGCCAATCACCTTAATTTTGGCTATGCTGTTTACTGTCTCATCATATTCGAACGAACTTGGTTTCATACCAGCATTTTTGTCACCGTACTCTATCACCGCTGCCTCCTTTAATAATGCCTCATAGTTTTTCGGCATTCAACATCTAAATCATCATTTACTATACCATATTTAGGATTCAATTGTCATCATCTTAAATCAATTTTTTTGTTCTTTTTCTTTTTTCACGAGCTCCCGAATATAAGTAGCGTCTATTCTTTTTGATCTCTCCCGCCCATCTGTCCTTCGGTCTCTTGCGTTTTTGGTGAAAGCCCATTAACTGTCTCCTGATAATCGACGAATTGGAAAACAATCGGGTGCCGAACACAAAGATGGCGGCATAATAGAGCGGCAAGGAGAGCTTGTCACCCACATAGGCCAATAGCATGGCGAGAATCGAGTTGACCAGGAAACCGCTGATAAAAATATTGGAATTATATTTATCTTCCAGTCCGGCGCGGATTGCCCCCAAGACCGAATCCAGGGCGGTAAAGATACCCACGACAAAGTAGAGCGAGAGTGTCTGATTTGTGGGAACGGGCAAAATCATTCCGAGCGCCAGTCCTAATATGATTGCCAGAAGAACATATATCAATTTATTCCACCAATGCCTTTCCGTACTTAAATGTACCGTTTCCCCGATATCCTCTTACTTCTATGTTGCTGCCGGTGATGAGCTCATACTGTATCCCGTACTTCATCAAGTCTACCCCGTAAGACTCGGGATCCAAGAGCGCCTTGGAGAGCTTGTACTTATCGCCGATCGCCTTGATGACATAAGGTCTGGATTGCTGTATCCCGTTGATGCGAATCGTCGGGCCGTTGCAAAAGACCTCACTCAAACCCATGACGATCCGATTCTCATTGATGGAGATAGCTTCCGCACCGGCATTGTTGAGCTCGTTGACAAGATTTCTGACATCCACGTCGTGGACAATCAAGCTCAGAGGCTCTTCCTCGTCCACCAGGTCCCTCACGCCGTCATCCACCAGAATGATGACGCCCTCTCCCTGCATGGGATAGAAACCGCCGTAGCTCTTGTAACGTTCTATTTCTTCCTTGATTTTCAGTTTTAACTCTTCGTCGTTGATGGAGATATCGCTGTGCTCCGATATTTGGTCTTTCAATGCTGCAAGCTCTTTTTTTAAATTTCCGATATAAACCTCTTCTTCGGAAATCTTGCTCTTATACTCGTAGATTTCGTCTACTGTCGCATAAAACAAATCCTGGTTGATAATTCGAATCCCGATTACAAAGAAAACGGTGAACAGAAATATGAATCCGATGGTCCGCCTTTTTTTTTCGCTGACTTTCTGAGCGGGAAAGATGTGGGAGCGGATCTTCTCCGTGAACGACTTAATTTCTTTTAGGTTTCGCATACTTCCAATCGACCACCTTGTTGGAACCCGAGATTCTCAAGTCATTCAATTTGCTGACCTCACAGAAATACCCCCTCTTTCGGATGATATCTATGATGCCGAACCTTTGTTCTACAGCAGTTGCAAGCACTTCCTTGTTTCCAATCGCCTTGATGACAAACGGAGGCTTTAAAGAAAACCCGTTGACCGTGATGTAATCGGTGATTCCCCTTATCTCCGATCCCGCGGTGTAACGCTGCTCGTTGATGGAAATCGCTTCGGCGCCCGAGGCGCTCAGCTCGTTGACCAAAAAAAGAATCAGGTTATAGTCCTGCACAATGTTGAGCTCTTGATTCGCAGCCCCGTTCGGATCATTGTCCACATAGATTGCAATCCCCTCTCCCTGAAGGTCCGTAAAACCGGCCAGCATTTTGTACTTGGTAAGTTCTTCTTTCAGGGTACTGATTGCAATGTTGTCGCTCGCTTCCTCAGAAACGAGCAGGTCCAACTTTTCCTGGAGCTCGCTGATTCTCTGCGTCATAGTCTCTTTTTCTTCATACAACAAATCCAGCTCACTCTTCATCTGATTGAGCTTTGTGCTGGGCAACATCCCGCCCAGGTAATTTTCGCGAATCAATTTGTACTGAGTAGAAACCATCAAGCCCAAGAGCAAGGCAACCACGCTGATATATAGATACTTTTTCTTCAAAATATGCACTCCATGAACCAATCTTCAACATAGATATCATATAACTAAGAAGGAGTAAAATCAATAGAATTTTTTGGAAAACGGCGCTTATTCCTCTTTCCAGGTTTCGTACACATAGTGGTTTTTTCTGGACACGTTAATCGTTCCGCTTGTAACTTGTTTTTCATACAAGCTGTTGTAGATGGAAAGGGCCTTGGAGAATCGCTCCTTGATATCCGAGCCGTCCCCGTAGTTGATGTCAAACTCCGGGCCGAGGACCTGCACTATGCAGTTGTTCTTGATTGCTATCTTGGCTTCCAATGCAGGATTCGCGAACAACGCCTTGTTTTCCAAAATCAAGAGGTAGAGGTTGACCGCATTTTCCAACATAAAATCGTTTTCGGTAATGACGGGCTCTCCGATCCGAGCGGATTTTACGATCACACCGTCAATCCGATCCAGGTTCCGATTGGACTCGCTGATGTAGAGGACATATCCCCGGCTATCCAGGATGATGTCGGAATCTCCGCTGCGAACCGAGATCAACGGTTTCTTCCAGGTAATCTTAAGCTCGAGATCACAAAAAAATTGTTTGTCCACTTCGATGCGGTCAATCAAGCCGGTATCCAGAAGCTTCTTTTCATACTTGGACGCGTTGAACAGGAAAAAGTTCTCATCTATCTCAAAATAGCTCGGGTCGAAATTCGAGTTTCGTTCATTGGTCTCGACCAGTTTGACTTTGCGCACATCAAAGAGCGGAGAGAACAGGAGAATCGCTCCAAAGATGATCAACAACAGCAATCCGATCTTACGTTTTCTTCTCCTCATAAGCGCCTCTATTTCAAATTGTAATCATAAATCAAAGACATAATCGACGCCAAAGCATCTTCCCTGATCTTCTCTGAGTATGCCGAGCGCATGCGTGCGAGCTTTTCCGGTTTTTCGCAGAGCTCCTGCACCAAATCCCGAAACGCTGTCAAATCCAACTCATCCTCTCTTAGAACGACGGTTCCGCCAACTTTGTCAAAGGCCTTCGCGTTGTGGGTCTGGTGATCCCTGGCCACGTTCAGAGAAGGAATGATGATTCCCGGAAGGGCGACGGACGCCATTTCGGCCAAGGTAATGGCACCGGCTCTGGCGATCATCAGGTCGGCAGCCGCCATCAAATTCGGCATATCATTGGTGTAGGGAAGGATGATGACCCTATCCGAGTACCCGGAGGTATCGTATTCGGCCCGATAAATTTCATCATAGTATTTGCCGGTAATATGAATATACTTCAATTTGGGATTCAAGTTCACCACCGCGGCTATTTGCACCGATAAATCATTCATGGTCTTGGCCCCGTTGGAGCCCCCCATGGAAACGATCAAAAGCTCGTCCTTGGCGATGCCGATCTTCTTTCTGGCAGCCTCCCTGTCCACATTCTGAAACTCGGTTCTGACCGGGTTTCCGGTGTAATAGAGTTTGTTTTGGTATTTTGTGAAAAAGGGAAGAGACTCTTTATAGCTATACAGGATCCTGCCGGCAAAGCGCGACAAAACCTGCGTACTGAGGCCGGGAACCACATTCTGCTCGTGAATCATACTGTCTATTCCCATAAAGTTCGCCATCAATACGACCGGGGCAGATACAAAGCCCCCCATCCCAATCACCAAATCGGGCTTAAATTTTCTCATAATGCAAAAGGTTTCCATCAGGGACCTTATAAAATAGAAGAACGAGACGATGCAATAGAGAAGGTCCCCGCGTCGAAACCCCCTTGCGCTGATTTCTTTAAAATTGATTTCTTCGTCTTTCAAGAGTTTATGCTCGATCCCGAATCGGCTCCCGACATACATTTTTTCACAGTCGGGCATGACCTTTCCCAGCTTGTCGTATATCGCTCTCGCGGGATAAATATGCCCTCCGGTGCCGCCACCCGAAATGATGAGTCTCACTACAATCGTTCCTTTCTGCTTTCAATGTTGTATTTTCTTTCTTTGTTGCTCGATGAGATGTTCAAAACCACCCCGATCAAGAGCAATAGGACCACCAAGGAGGTTCCTCCCTTACTGATAAACGGAAGGGTAATTCCGGTCGTCGGCAAAATCGCCAGGGCAACCCCGACATTGATGATGACCTGCAACAAAATCAATATACCAGTTCCGGCGGCAATAGTAAAGCCAAAAACGTCATCGCAATCGATCGCAATCTTGAAGAGCCTGTAGACCAGGAAGGCATACAGGGTCAGGATTCCCAACAAACCGAGGAATCCGAATTCTTCGACGACGATGGAGAAAATAAAGTCGGAATAGGCCTCCGGAAGTCTCAGCTTACTGAAATCGCTCATGCCGATGCCCTTGCCGATCAACTCTCCGGAACTGATTGCGTAAATGGAGTTCATAATCTGTCGCTTCGAGTCACTGAACACATACTGTCTGTCGGAAAAGGTCTCGAGCCAAATGCTGATTCGGGAAAGTCGGTAGGGCTCTGCGTACAAAAGCACCAGCGCAAAGACCGCACCGATGGAAAACAGAATCACCAAGTACTTCATATCCGCACCCGCCACAAAGAGGAGGGTTACGATCAGACCGATCATCAATACCACGGTAGCCAAGTCCTTCTCGGGAATCGCCAGAATTACGAAGAAGAAACAGACGGCCAAAATCCCGCCGAAGGTTTTGAACTCCCGGATGTTTCTTCCGACCCTGTCGGTGAACCAGGCGATGATCAAAATCAAGGTTACCTTGGCGAGTTCCAGGGGCATGAAGGTGATGTTTCCGACGACAATCCACCGCTTCGCTCCATAGAAGTCCTTTCCGTTGGCGACGACATAAATCATAGTAAATATGGTAAAGATCGCGATGTACTTAATCAGCTTCTTGATCCCCTCGTAAGGAAAAAAAGAAACGCTGATCATTAAAAATAAGCCGACCGCCGCATAGAGAAGGTTCATTTTAAAGTAGTGATACGCCTCCTGCCTGAGCCCGATTTCCAGCTCGTAATAGCTCGCCGAAAACACAGCCAGGGTGCCGATAAACACCAGCAAAACCACCACTATCAACAACATATAATCGATTTTTAACGCATATCGTTTCATGCTTACTCCCTTTGATTCTTTAAGGCTTGAACCAGGCTTTTAAAGTGCTCTCCCCGCTCTTCGAAGCTCTTATACATGTCCCAGCTCGCACAGGCAGGAGACAGTAGAACCGCATCTCCGGGCGCGGCCAGTTTGCTCGCGTAGGTAAAGGCCTCATCCAGGCAATCAAAAATGCGAAACTTACGGAATCCTTTTTGCATCATTGCCTCGGCAATGTCGTACTTTGTTTCCCCAAACAAACAAACGAATCGCACCTTCCCGAAGTGTTCGATCCATTCGGAATAATCGTTTTTCTTATCCATGCCGCCGGCAATCAGGAGCACCGGTTCGTCAATACTCTTTAACGCAGGAATCGAGGCCTCGGGGTTGGTCGCCTTGGAATCGTTGTAGTAAGAAACCCCGTCAATAGCCGTTACGAACTCATTTCTGTGGGCCACCCCTTTAAACTCGCGCAGAGACTCTTGGATGAACTTCTCGTCTATCCCGTAAGCCCTCGCGATTGCAAGTACCGCCAGAGCGTTCTCCAGATTGTGCTCTCCCCGCAAGCCGATCTGAACGTCCTCCCTCGCGGTACTGATTTCTGCCGCCGGATCGTACTTACTGAACGCAATCACCTGATAAGGTTTTCCCTGCTCCTGATGATAGCGCTCTCTGAGCCTCTCGTCGTCCCAATTTAAGACCAGAACTCCGTTCGCATCCATATTCCCGGCAATCCCGTACTTTGCCTCGGCGTAAGCTTCCATGCTACCGTGCCTCGCCAGATGGTCGGGTGTAATGTTTAGAATCGCGGCTATCGCCGGTTTGAATTCTATGATGCTTTCGAGCTGGTACGAACTCAGCTCGCAAATGTAGATATCATCGGGTTCCGCGTGCTCCAACACGACCTCGCTGAGCGGAATTCCGACATTGCCGGCCAAATGCGCCTTGAGCCCGGCCCTGACAAAGACATCGTGCACCCATGTAGTGGTCGTCGTCTTCCCGTTGGTGCCGGTAATCCCGATGAACTTTCCGACTGCAAATCGGTAGGCCAGCTCCAACTCACCCAGCACAAGAAGACCCGCATCCTTCGCCTCTTTTACGATCCCGACTTGGGTAGGTACCCCCGGAGAGCAGACCGCCAAATCGTAGTCACTGTTCAGAAAATCGACGGAGGCTCCGGCCAAATAAAAAGCACGGATTTCCGCCTTCAAATCTTGATCAATCTCAGGGTCTTTCTTGGAGTCGTAGACATCACAAACGGCCCCCTTGGCCTTTAAAAGACGCAAAGAAGCGTTTCCCGAGAGGCCCATCCCTATCAGGAGGACCTTCTTACTCGCCAAACTCATTTCTTTATGATTTTCCATAGTACACCTCAGACTCAGACAGCGTAGACGATGAGGAAAGAAATCCCCGAGCAAAGGGACGTGAGCAGAAAGGCCGCAAAGTCAATCTTGCGCTCATTCCACCCCAAGTATTCCAAGTGATGGTGGTAAGGCGCCATCTTAAAAAAGCGTTTTCCGCCGGTCTTTTTAAAATATAGAACCTGAATGATGACCGAGACAACTTCAATCACATACCAGAGTCCGAAGAGCGGAATCAACCAGTATATATCCAGGATAATGGAATTGCTGACAACGTAGGCGCCAATCGCCAAAGATCCGAGATCGCCCATAAAGACCTTGGCCGGATACATGTTGAAGACCAGGTAGCCGAGCATTGCTCCAAGGAAGATGAGGTTGAAGACTTTGAGCTCCGTCAGCCCCTTCATCGAAGAAATGGCGATAAAGAGGACGATGACGGGAATGGTAACCATGGCCAGCAGGCCGTCCAAGCCGTCGGTAAAATTCGTCGCGTTGGTCACCGCCGCATAGAGAAAGGCCATAAAGACGGAACTCAGAATCACACTTTCTATGAGATACTCCGTGAAGGGAAGCCTGACGTGAAACCCTTTTAGAAAGCCGAGATAAATTACGACTGAAATCACTAAAATCAGAAGAAACTTTCCCTTGGCGCTCAAGCCTTCATTGGTCCTTTTTGTGAGCTTCTTGTAATCGTCATAAAAGCCGATCAGCGCAAAGAGCAGGACGGAAACAAAGATGTACTTGATGGAATTGTTGAGTTCAATAAATGCCGCCGGAAGCAAGAGGGAGGAAAACAGAAAGCCGACTCCGCCCATGGTGGGTATCCCTGCCTTCTTTAAGTGCGCCTCCGGCCCCTCCTCTCGAATAAACTGACCCATTTCTCTGGCCTGCATCAGTTTTATCCAAACGAAAACCGCCAAAACCGATACCGCAAACGCGCTCACAAACGGCAAAATATCACTACTCTTCCACATCAAGAAAACTCCCTTACAAGTAAACTGCTCTGTTCTGTACCTTCTTCACGGTTAAAGATGTTAATCCAAAAAGTCCTTCGAAACGTCCAAAAGGATGTCCACAAAACGACTTCTCATAATGTTCATGAGGACCAAATCGCTGACTCTCTCAAGTTCAAGGGCTCGAGAAGCCTTCACCAGGAAGGTATCCTCCCTGCTGATATTCTTTAAAACATGGACAGCCACCTCATTCAAATCGTCAAAATGCAGGGCTTCCTTCCCTTTGTAGGCCTTCTTCGCTTCCGCCATCATTTCCCCGTAGAACATCGCACAATCAATCCCCATATCGCTCAGAAAGGCACCGATTTCAGCGTGCTTTTTCTTGGCGTCGTCGCCGATTTCTTTGATGTCTCCGATTAAAACATACAGCTTTCCCTTGGTGAGCTCTCTCGCAGTTCGAATCGATGCCTCGAGCGATTTGAACGAAGAATTGTAGGCGTCGTTCACGATGCGGAATCCGTCAATCTCCGACAGGTCAAAGCGCATCGCCTCGCTTCGGGTCTTGAGAATGCCGAGTTTGGCCAGGTTCCATGAAGCACCCATCTCCTCACAAACCAGGATGGCAAGAGCGGCGTTAAAGGCCAGGTGCTTGCCGAACAGCTTCATCGCAAAGTTATCCTGCTTTCCTTTTTGCAGGATCGAAAAAGAGGTTCCCAAGCTCGACAGACTCGTGTTCTTTAAGAGAGCGGAATCCACTCCGTCCTTCTTGGAAGCTTGATACTTCTTTTCGTCCTCAAAGAGTTTGACGACTTTGAACGCATCGTTTTGGTAGACGTCCAAAAATTCGGATTCTCCGTTCACCACCAACACGGAGCCCTTCTTGAAAGCTCCGGCGAGTTTGATTTTCTCATCAAAAATCGCCTTCTTGCTTCCGAAGCGCTCCAAGTGAGACTCCGAGATATTCGTGATGATGCCGTAATCAGGCTCTGCGACCTCGATCAGGTCTTCCATATCCCCGACGCTGTCCACTCCGAGCTCCAGGACCATGACCTCCGTGTTCTTGGGCATGTCCAGGATGGACATCGAAATACCTGTCACAGTGTTATAGTTTCCAAAGGTTTTTTCGGTTCGAAACTTTTCAGAAAGAATCGAGTAGGCGAAGTTCTTGCAGGTAGTCTTTCCGACCGAACCGGTGATGGCAAGCACCTTGCAAGCCATGCTTTTTCTGTAAGCAATCGCGATCTTTTTTAAAGCTTCCAAGGTATCGTCCACCTTGATGATTTTATGGTCATGGTACTCGTAGTTCTTGGAAGCAAACACGTAGGTCGCACCGTTCTCAATCGCGTTCTTGATGTATTTTTCGCCGTTCTCCTTGCTTCCCTGGAGGGCAAAGAAGACATTCCCGGGACTCACAAGTCTGGAATCCACCGCAACGCCCGAAATTTCATCCGGTTCGTACGCATCGGAGTCCATGCCCAACCACTTCAAGAAATCCTTGATATTGTGTTTGCTCGACTCCCTTAAATTCTTTTTGTGCTTATATTGGTTTTCTTCAATCTTCAGCAGGATTTTACCGAAATAGTAGAGCTCTTCCAAATATTCCGACTTTTTGGTCAGCTTCTCCCTTTCCGATAGAAAACTCATCCTGTGGATCTCCGAAATCAAATCCGTGCACGATTTTTTGAGCACCGATAGGAGCTTTCCGTTTTCCTCTATCGAGTCAATGATTTCCCTATAATCCTCGAACCCTTTGCTCATTCTATTCCTCCGAAACATACTCTTCCAACAGAACATACACCGTCGTGTCATCCGCGATTAAAGAACCGGCCTCCGGATCTTGATTTTTTACTTTTAACGCCGTGCTTTCACTTCTCTTTTGTGTACCGTCCAGCTCCAGTTTGATTCCCTTTGAATTCGCCAGATTCTCGGCTTCTTCTATGCTCAATCCCTTGAAGTCCGGAACCTTCTTGAACTCATTGCCGTCCTCGATGTCCGGCGAGACCTTAAGATATCTCAGGCACTCGTCGCTGATGTCCCTGGCTATGGACCCGGCGGTATTCACCGATGACTTGTTGGTCTGCGGCTCATCGACAATCACGATGACATTGATCTTCGGATCGCGGATCGGTGAGAGGTGGACGATGGATGTGCATACCGTGTTGTCATCATACTTTCCATCTACAATTTTCACACTGGTTCCGGTCTTTACTCCGGAAGAGAAGCCTTTGATGCTGTGAAAATCAGGATAGAGCTCCGCCGTCTCTTTCATGTACTCCCTGATGACCGCACTGGTTTGCGGCGTACAGACCTTTCCCATATTCTTCTTCGGCCAATCTTTGTTCCCCACCTTCTTAATGATCGACGGTTGAATCAGGTTCCCGTCGTTCGAAATCGTGAAGGCGACATTGGCGATATGAAGAGGCGTCACCGAGATCGCGTGACCGAAACTCATCTTCGCGTAATCTATATTATACACCTGATCCTTCTCTATGTATACAGGTTGTCCGGTACTTGTCAGCCCAATGTTCATTTTATCGAGTAGCCCCAGGTTTTCAAGATACTTGTAAAAGATGTTCTTATCGATTCTCTGTGAAAGTTCCGAATACACCACGTTGCAACTGAACATAAATCCGTGTTTAAAGTCCAAAGGTCCGTGACTGCCCGGGAAGGTCAGACACCTTACCGGCTCTCCGTCGATATAGGTCACGCCGCCGCATAGAAAAGGGGTATTGGAACTCACCAGGTTCTCATCGATGGCAACCATCGAAGTGACGACCTTCATCACGGAGCCGGGCTCATAGTTGGTCGATACGATCGGATCGCTCCACATCTTCAGCAGCACTTCGCTCTTTTTTTCGTCCGTTTCGGCGTTATCATACTCTTCCTTCAACCTTTCATCGGTGATTTCCTGAGGGTTGTTCGGGTCAAAGCTGTAGGTCGAACACATCGCGAGAATTTCGCCGCTCTTCGAGTCCTGCACGATCGCAATGATGTCCTTGGCCTCAAATTCCGCCCTCTTCTGCCTGATGATGTTGTAAACAAAGTGTTGAATCGCGGAATCGATGGTCAGTTCAATGTCCACGCCGTTCTTCTCCTTGACCTCGATCGCTTCCGAGAACGGATTTCTCCTTCCCAACAGGTCCGTTTCGGTTTCAATATACCCGTCGACGCCCGATAATTGCGAGTTGAACTGCTCTTCCACGCCCATGACCCCGTAGCCGTCATTCGATACCGTACCGAGAACCTTTGCCGCAAGCTCCCCGTTCGGGTAAACCCTCTTGAACCTCTTAATCACCCCGACCTTGGAATAATCGACTTTTCCAATGGTCTCGGCCACTTCGACGGGCAGGTCCTCCATGATGGTGACATATCGATTGCTGCTCTTCTTCATCCTGTCCGTCATGTCTTCCATGTTGGCCTTCGGGTATACCTTTTGGATTTTTTCCAGCATTTCGGTGTCTACTTGGTGGCTCTCATGGGAGAGTTCTATATCATAGGTATCTCGGCTGAACGCCAAGACTTTGCCGTTGCGATCCAGAATCTGCCCCCTCATCGCGCGAATCGGAATTTTTCGCGTGAGCTGGGTCTCAACCTGCGCTTTAATGATGTCACGATCGACTACCTGATAGCGGATGGCCCTCACAACAAAGGCCGCAAAAAATAAAACGAGCACTACATATACGAATAGTAGCCTTGCTCGCTTAGTCTGTTCAAATGTTTTTTTATCTCTTCCGTTCAAAGTACCGCCTCACAATCTCTGTCTACCACTTTTGCCGGTCTTGTGAAAGCTTTGCAATGGAGAACTTCAGTTCAGGCATCTTCACCTGACTCTCCACATCGTGCAATATAATCACCTTGGAACTGCTTGCCTTAATCATGGAAACCTGCTCTCTGGCGTAGAGCTCCAAATCATCCAGAGAGGTATTCGACTCCAAACGTTCCTTGATCTCATTGGTCTTGGTCTCGTAATCCTTGATGGCAAGGTTGATTCTATAAATCTCATTCTGCGCCTCGTGAATGGCCGCATTTCTGAACACGATGAAGGCGGCGGGCATAATACCGAGAAAAAACAGCATAATGATGACTCCCGAAGTCAGAATCCTCTTTCGGGCAGACTGCACATTCTGCTTTTTATACCTCTTTTCCGCCTCTTCCTGAGCGTTGTTTTTTAAGCTGATTGCCAGATCATCGTAGTAAGTTCCGTCATAGCCGGTATCAACAAAGTTTGTATACTCATGTTTTCTTGCTGTGTTCATTCTTTCTACCTCAACTCCGCAGTTCTTAATTTGGCACTCTTTGCCCTGGGATTTTCCGCAAGTTCTTTTTTAGAGGGCGTTATGATGGGCTTGATCACGCTTAAAACGGGTTTTTTCCCGCAGGTACAGACCGGGAAATCACGCGGACAAACGCAAGGGTTCTCCAGCTTTCTGAACAGGTTCTTGACCAGGCCGTCCTCGATGGAATGAAAGGTAATTACTACGATTCTGGCCTTCGGGTTCATACGCTCCACGACGCTGTTGATCGCCTGTTCGATTTTAGCAAGCTCGCCATTCACTTCCATTCGAATCGCTTGAAAAATTCTTTTTGCGGGATGCCCCCCGTCCTTTCTCGCGGATTGCGGGATGGCCCGTTTAATAATATCGACCAATTCCAAAGTACTATCAATTTTTTTTGCCTTTCCGGCCTCAACTATGAATTCCGCAACCCTCTTTGCCCACTTTTCATCGGCAAAGTCCCAAAAGATCTTTGTCATTTGCTCTTGAGAGTACTCATTTACGACATTCCAAGCACTAAAATCTTGTCGAGTATCCATACGCATATCGAGCTTGGCATCAAAGCGGTAAGAGAAGCCTCTCTCCGGCTCATCAAACTGGTGAGACGAGACGCCAAGATCCAACAAAAATCCGTCAATGCGGCGAATTTGCAAGCGATCCAGGACATCCGCCACATTGGCAAAATTGTCTCTCTCGATAAACAAGTTGTCCCGGTACTCCGCGAGCGTTTGGCCGGCTGCCCGAATGGCGTTTTCATCCTGATCTATTCCGATTACCTTTCCTGTTTTAAGCCGTTTTAAGATTTCTTTGGTGTGGCCTCCCCTCCCCAAGGTTCCGTCCACATAGATTCCGTCAGGTTTTATCTTCAGTTGTTCTATCGCTTCGTCCAGAAGAACCGACTTGTGTTCAAATTTTATAGAGTCCATCTATATTCCCAACCTTGCCATGTGTTCCGCCATCTCCTGACTGTTGATCGGATTCTCCGCTCGGTACGCATCGAGGACATGATTGGACCACATTTCAAATTTTCCGGGCTTTCCGATAAAAACGACCTCATCCTGAATTTTGGCATAGTCCATCAGTTTTTCAGTCAGCTTGATTCTTCCCTGAGAATCTACGAAACATTCTTCCGCATAAGAATAGATTTCTCTGATGTAAGCCTGTGCTATCTTGTCACTGCCCGGTAACGCCTTCAGTTTGGCATCGTACTCCTGCCATTCTTCCATTGGGTACGCTAAAAGGCATAACTCGTCGCCCTTTGTAACGATGATTGACTGACTTATCTTCTGCCTGAATTTGGAAGGAACGCTGACCCTTCCCATCTTATCAATCTTATGTTGCTTTTCTCCGTAGAACATTTTTTACCTTTTCTTACCATTTCATCCCAGTTAATGGTATTATCGTCCCAATTTCCATTAAGTTTACTCCAAACAACCATAAATTTCAAGCTTTTTTATGGTTTCAGTAAGAAATTTGTAAGAAATAAAAAAAAGGGGGATTTCCCTTGTAGGCTCCCCCTCTCCATGCTACAAAATCAAAAAACAAGATAAATCGGATTCCGTTTTGGTACAGGAATAAAAAAAGCCCTGTTTCAATGACATGAAACAGAGCGACACAGAAATTGGTGTACCAAGAAGGATTCCGTTTCGCTCGACGCGAAACCCTTCTCGCTTCGCTCGAACCACTCGCTAAAAAGCTTGCCACCGGCAAGCTTTTCTGAACGCTCGTGACTGCGTTCTCATCCCTCTTGTTACTTAAAAAATTGGCGTACCATGAGGGATTCCGTTTCGCTCGGCGCGAAACCCTTCTCGCTTCGCTCGAACCACTCACTAAAAAGCTTGCCACCGGCAAGCTTTTCTAAACGCTCGTGACTGCGTTCTCATCCCTCTTGTTACTTAAAAAAATTGGCGTACCATGAGGGATTCGAACCCCCGACCTTTTGGTTCGTAGCCAAACACTCTATCCAGCTGAGCTAATGGTACATGCGCTACATGACTGTAGCGAGGCAAATAATCCCAGACTATTTGCCCAAGCTGTTTACTTTTTTAGCCATTCTTGAAACTAATCTAGAAGCTTTGTTCTTGTGGATTGTTCCTTTAGAAACGTTCTTATGAAGCAATTTTGAAGCATTCTTCAACTTCTCGGAAGCCAATGCCTTGTCATCTTGACCAACCGCAAGATTCACGCCTTTTATCGCTGTCTTCATTTCAGACTTTCTAGCTTTGTTAATTTCAGTTTTTTTAGCGATTACTTTCGCTCTCTTCTTAGCTGATTTAATATTTGCCATCCAGCTCACCTCCTGCATCTTAATTTTTTCGCACACAAATACAATATGCGAGTCATACTCAAGAATTGTACCACTTAAAAAGGATATTTTCAAGGATAAAATTAAAAGCTTTTCTATTTTTTTTCCTTTTTCAGGTTCGACCCGCTCAACCCCGCCTCTCCGCTACGGCGCCAGGCGGATCGGAGAAAAGCCCCTTATCGTAAATTCGCCAACCTGATGCTTTAAAACACCCTTATCCAGGACCGTTTCGTCCAGTTTTAAGGTGCTGATTCCGTCAAAATCTTCGTCCACATAAGACCCGCCGCTAAAGCACAGGTGATCCAGGTAAGAACCCGTCCACTGACGCACGAAGACGCCGTCTTTGTATTTTAGAAAATAAGGCCTTGTATTGTCTTTATAAAACTCTGTCGGACGGTAAGCGCCGACAAAGAAATCGATTGCCTCGTCCTCATCGACCTGAGCCACCGTAATCATCCAGGGATGAACCGCCGAGAAATCCTGTTCGTGCACCTGCTCCATTCCCAAAAGAACTTTGCCGACTTGCCCGTCCGGCACAAAATAGGCCCTTCGTTTTTCCTTATCGGAAATCTTCTCCTGCGCTACCTGAGAAGCAACTGCTTCTTCCCCGTAGATCGGGCTTCAACAAGGAACGGGTTCCTCCAAATTTCGTTTGAACACCAGAACCCGCTTCCCGCATCGGTACGTTTTCCCATTGATTGCATTGTGTTTCTCCACACCCTCACCCTCTATGACAAAGGCGTAAAGAACTCCGTCCCGCAGATAGAAATCGTAATCCAAAACATGGTACTCCTTTTTCATCCGAATCGGGAGCAGAAGCAAAAGGAGCACCGTAACGATTACCACAAAGAAAAAACTACCATCTAAACTCTGTTTCATAGTCGAATTCAACCTTGTTTTCCTCTGCATTCACAAACTCTTTGGCATACGGTATCACATCGAGGAAGCGGAACGCCTTCTTTTTCTTGACGATTCCGTTGTACTCGTCCCTTACCACCAGGGCGTCGAGCCATTCCTCATCGTTCATCCTCTTATCGCTGTAAAATTCATAAGAAGAGAAGAGGATCCCCTTTGCCAGCACCTTCTCACCGTTTTGATTCACCAGCACATAAATTTCGAGCGGAAGCCCGGTGGCGAGTTCCAAGTAGCGGTTTTCTACAGTCGCGATATCGCTGATCAACGGCTGTCCGTATACCGCTTCCTTCAGTTCCAACCCGTAGCGCAGGTCAAGGTGCTGATAATTGCTGTACATCGCGTCACAGAGACCTCCAAAGTGTCCCAAAAACAATAATTCCTCATCCGTCAAACGCTCTCCCGCGAGCTCCTTTTTCGAGATTTCGACAAATCGCTTCAAAGTCTCCGAAAACTGCTTCAAGTATGCCCTTTGATTCTCTGCCGAATAATCGGCTTCGTCGATTTCAAACTGTTCGAGTCTGACAATCGCGTCGTCCACCATCTTGGAAAGCTGCTCATAGAGTTCCACATTCGGATCCAGATAGTGGGGACTGACGAGCTCCTCGGGCGCACCCATCTCGGCCATCATCTGTTTAGAATACAGGACGTTGGCATGTTTTAGCTGAGCAAAGGCGCCCAACGCGGTGTTGATCTTCAAATACGGATACTTGTCCGACTTCATATAATTCGGCACGTTCGGATTGCTCTTATCCACCTTGTGATTGAGAGCGATCTCGATCGCCTTCAAATATTCGTGATACAAGTCGTTCTTAAAGATGCTCTCTTTGTTTTCCGCATAGAGCTTCTTGACTTCCTTGAGTCTCTTCTCGTAGCCGTCCCATCGTTCATACGGATTCAACAAGGTTTCCGCGATTTCTCCGGCCTTCCTGTTTCCCAAGACATCAAAGAATTCAAAACTCGAAACCTCGGGTTTATCAAGCGGCTTGCTCAAACCGGTAAAGATGAATTGATCGGCATTGTACCTCTGTCCCATAAATCGGAACTGTTTTTTTGTTGACAGATCCAAACGACTCCCCTCATAGGTCACAGGAACGACCTTCGGCTCGGGAAGCTTGGCAATTTCCGCATCCACCTTCTTCATCAATCCCGCGTCAAGGATTCCCTGATACTTTTTATCTTGAAACTTGAGAACATCCACAATGATTGGCTCCAAGTCCATAAAGGTGATGTCGTCGGACTCCGAAGAATAGTAAGAGGTCACATCGTACATCTTCTTCCAAAGCGACTTTAGCGACTCGTCACTGTGGATGCTTGCAGCGAGAATCAAAGCGACCTTCTTGTTTTCCTCATTGTCACCTTCGAGTTCAAAGCCCGGATTCGAGAGCCACATTTGCCCCAAGAAGTAGTTTCTCATGCTCGGGCCCATAGTGTAGTGCCCCCTCGGCTTGAATTGAGAGTAGTCGATGTCATAACCGAAGAGCTTGGACGGCGCAAAGCCTTCGGCCTTTGAGATTTTATCGTATTCCAAATCGCTCTCGATTTTGATCTCGCTCGGCATTGCGTTTTTCAGCGTCTCGTGCTTAGCGAGTTCGGCGTTGTACCTATTCGCAATTTTGGCATTGAATAACCTGTCAACGTCGATGTCTTCGACTTCATGAAAGAAGAGTCCGGAAGCGGTATAGGTGTAGGTCAGAGCCTTTCCGAGCAGGGCCTTCAGCTCCGGGTTCGTCTCCGCCTTATACTCCTTCATCAACTGATCGGAGAGCCTGTTTGCCATCTCGGCGGACGCAAGATAAAACTCGGATACCTCAAACTCGACCATGCTGCCGTTGTAAAAAATACTGAACGCATTCAAAACCGCATCACTGCTGATGTAGGTCGGTTTGCTTGAATAATTCGCCATCTCATAATACGAGTGGTAAAGTTTCTGGATGTATCCGTTGTCCGGCGCTTCCAAAACCAGGAATCCGTTTTCATTCAGTTCCTTGATTTGGGATTCCGAGAATCCCTTAAACTGTTTTTTATTCTTGACATCCTCGTACTTGATGTCGGAGAAAACTACCTTTTCCTCTTCCGCAGCCTCATCCCGGGTCTGCCCTTGTTTTCCTTCTTCGTTTTCACCGGATTTTCCGGGATCCGATCCGACGCAGCCGCTCAACGCGAGCAGCAAAGCCATAAGCAAAGCTATTTTTTTCATTTTAACCCCCTTATAACGCTGACAATCTGTTTGGACGCGGTTCCGTCCCCATAAGGGTTGACCGCCCTTGCCATCCTCTGATACTCCTCCGCATCATCCAGCAGCCTGATGCTTTCCTGAATGATTTTCCGCTTGTCCGTTCCGACCAGTTTCAAGGTCCCCGCCGCGAGACCCTCCGGCCTCTCCGTCACATCCCGTAAAACCAGGACCGGCTTACCCAAAGAAGGCACTTCCTCCTGCAAGCCGCCGCTATCTGTCAAAACCATGTAGGAAATATTCAACAAATTGTGCATGTCCATCAATTCAAGCGGTTCCACCAAGAGCACATTTTTGACAGGGGACAGGATGCGCTCCGCCGTATCCCGAACCGCAGGATTCAAATGCACCGCGTAGACAAAGAGGACGTCCTCTCTCACTTCGGCAATCTCCTTGACCGCCTCGCAGATCTGTTCGAGCGGCTCCCCGAGATTCTCTCTTCGATGTGCCGTCATGGTGATGATTTTCTTAGTCCTGTCGAGGGTATTGAGAAGCGCATTGCTGAAATGATACCCCTCTTTGACCGTGGTTTGAAGGGCGTCGATTACAGTATTTCCGGTGATAAAAATGCTCTCCGCCGGGACATTCTCCTTTAAAAGGTTCTGTTTGGAAATCTCGGTCGGCGCAAAATTGAGGTCGGAAAGACGAGTCGTCAGAACGCGGTTCATCTCTTCCGGATAAGGGGAGTATTTGTCGTAGGTTCTGAGACCCGCTTCGACGTGACCGACCGGAACCTTATTGTAGAAGGCGGCCAAGGCGCCGGCAAAGGTGGTGGTCGTGTCCCCGTGCACCAGGATCATATCGGGGCGCTCCCGTTTGATCACCTCATCCAGATTTTCCAAAACCGAAACCGTGATGCTGTTCAGCGTCTGCCCTTTTTTCATGATGTTCAAATCGTAGTCCGGTTTGATGTCAAAGACTTCCAGCACCTGATCGAGCATCTCTCTGTGCTGGGCAGTCACGACTACGACGTTCTGCAAGCCTTCCGTCCTTTCAATCTCCAGCACCAGAGGACACATCTTGATCGCCTCCGGGCGGGTCCCGAAAATACTCATTATTTTTTTCATCTTTTCCCCCTAACCCTCACTTTACTCTCTGTTTCTCATTCTTAAACTCGCTGTTGAATATCTTGCCGTCGATCCGATAAATCACTTCATAGCTCTCCGGAATCTGCGTGTTCTCATCCGGATAGCGAATGAAACAAACAAAGTCCGTACAACCCTTGTTGTCTCTAATCCGCTTTTCCATCTCCGCCTGCGGACCCTTGCGATTTACATAGCTGCTCTGTGGTGTAATGTTGTAGGCGTTCGAGACGCCGCCCAGAGAATCCGCTATCACGTGACCCTGATCATACTCTTTTAACCGGGTTCCCGGAACCCGCGCCTCATCCGGATAATACCTTCCGGACGAGGTGACCCCCTCCCTGCGTTCATCCTGCAGAACGATTTCCCTGGCGATGACCGTGACGAGCTGACCGTACTCGTTGGTAAAGCCCCAATACTCCCGATCGCCATAACCGATGTCCACCACGACCTTGGCTCTCCTCTCCCCCGACAGGTCTCCCCCGTCGACCTCGATCCGCTCATGCGCCTCAAAGAACTCCTTGCTGAATGCCTGTGCAATCAGTTGTTCCAGTTCGGCTTCTCCGGTCCCGGTCAGGAACCTGCTCGCCACAAAGGAGAGAATCATGAACAGAAGAAATGAGAGCCCGTTTTTTGTCTTTTTCTTCATACAAACTCCTCGCGTACGCTCCCTGCAGGCAAGGCGCCCGGCAGGCTAGCTCCGTTTGGCATAGAGGACATAGTACCCCTTGCTCCGTTTCCATATCTCACAGGACCCGTAGAGTTCCCGCATTTTCTTAGCTGCAGAGGGAGCACCGTGACTCTTTCGAATGACTACATAAAGTTCCCCGTTCGGCTTTAAGACCTCCCCGGCCCCTTCCAGAATCGCATGCACGTTGGCCTTTCCGGTTCGGATGGGGGGATTGGTATAGACAATATCATAGCGCTCCCTGACGTTTTGGTACTTATCGCTTTCAAAAACTCGCAAACGCTCCTCTTTTTGAAACTTTTGCACGTTCATCTGCGCGAGCTTAATCGCCCTTTGGCTGACATCGATCATATCGCCCCGATAAGCGGGAATCAATTCCGCGAGCAAGATGCTTAAAAGCCCGTACCCGCAACCGACATCGAGCGCCCGAAACTGCAACTTCTCCTCCGGACTCCGTCCGGACAGATAGCTTGTAATCCCTTCCCTCAGACAGGAAGCCAAAATCAGGGAGCCCTCATCCGCCTTAAAAGAAGAGAAGACCGAAGAAGAAGAGTACATGGTAAAGGAACGATTCTCAAACACAAAACTGAAGAGTTCCGGATGAAACGATTCCCCGATGTCCGAATTCCAATAATGATCCATAATAAAACTCCACGCACAAGCTAGATGAACAAGAGGACAAACCCGATGCTGACCAGGACAATCCCGAGGAACAATCCCAAAAGAGGGAACACAAAGCTTTTAAATTTTAACATACGACACCCTAATAGTGAATCTCATGCCGCTCCACCGTAAAGCGATGGATGGAGTATGATTCCCCTGGCTTGATCTTCGCCCGCTCCAGGGCGAGCTCAATCTGGCGGGAGACCGAATGAATCCCCTCCAAAGCTGGAAGAAGGACACCCATCTTCTCTCCGGAACTCACCACAATGCCGAATTTGTCGGGATCCAACTCGTCGACGCTAAGTACCGGCTCAAGTTCCGAAAGGATGTCCACCGTGATATAAAGGTCGTCCAACTCATAATCTTCGACCTCTTCAAACCTGTCGTCCTCGGAGCAGGAGAGCACCGCATTCGACACGATTTCCTGGAAGATATCCTGCTTCTTTGCCCTTACGGTTCCGATACATCCCCGAAGTCCGCTCGAGGTCTTAATGGTCACAAAACAGCCCGCTTTTTGAGCCTTGATGTCGTACTTTGTCCGATCCCAGAACGGAATCCTTTTATTCAACACGTAATACTCGATGGTATCCCGCGCCAAGCGAATATAATCATCCTCGCTGTCCCTGACCCGAACAAACTTGTTTTCTTCAAATTCAAGCAGGGAACTCAGAAGCGGCGGAGTGATTCCCGGCACTTCATCCAGCGAGGCGACCATGTACCCGACGCCGAAGGGCGCTTCATAGCTATATAGTTTGGATTGGTAATAGGAACTCTCAAACATCCCGTACAACACACAGAGACTCTGATAAATGCAGCTTTGCGCCATATCCTTTTTCTTGCTTGAATAGGTCAGAAATTCGTAAGGCTTGTTCGTCCTCAGCGTTTCCATCACCATCTCATCGAACTTTTTCCCGTTCGGAGAGTAGGCCCCCGATCCCGGCCCCGAGAGACAATGAGAAAGATCTCCGCTCGCCAAAAACACCGTGCTCTTGTCCGAACTTTCGATACACTTTTTCAAAACCGTCCCGAATTCATAGAGCTCCGATACCGGCAGCAATCCGTAGGTAAGCGGAACGAGTTCAAACACATCATAGATTTCGGAAATAAAGTGCAGAGGGACTCCGGCACCCCGATCGAGCTCGAGCCCCACATTAAAATGATCCGCCATAGATTCATCAATTTTCGCGATGGTGATGTCCCGCTTCCCGGTCAGAAAAGACAACTTATCGATAAAAGACAGATCCAACTTATAGTCGCGGTCTATATTCTTAAAGGTGAAATTGTCAAAGTCCGTCCTGATTTTCTTTTTATAGTAAACCGAAAAGGCATCTGAAAAGACGACGCCGTGCGGTCCGACGATGACGATTCTCTTGGGTTTCAAGGTTGCGATTTCAAGAGCCATCTGACGCAAGGCATCGACCGTTCTTGCACAAAAGCTGTTTTCTTCCCTCCCTATCTCCGGAATCAAGACCGGAGCGTGGGGTACGACAAATGATTTTAATAAACGTTTCATCTATTTTCCTTATTTTGTTATTTTTTTGTCTTTCAAGCTCCCTTTCGAGCTGCTTTACCGTCTTTTCAGAGCTGCAGACCCGACCGGAAAAGAGCCTCGGACTCTCTACAGTCTAGCATAATCAAGCGTTTTTTTCAATCTGAAAAAGGCTTTCGCGACAGTCCCGCAAAGCTGCGAAAACAGAAAGAGGGTTCTGAAAACCCTCCTCGTTTCTTGTATCGAAAGCGCCCTGTCGGATGCGGATTACAGTTCCTTAACCGTCTGAACCAAGCCGGCCAAGTTTTGCATTTCCGACGGGATAATGATCTTGGTCGCCTGTCCGTTGGCAACCTTCGCCATCGTCTCGTAGCTCTTTAAGGTCAGGACTTCCCGATCCGGCTTCGCTTCATTGATCTTTTGAATTCCGTAAGCTTCCGCTTCCTGAATGATGCGAATCGCCTGCGCCTTACCTTCCGCAACCCTGATTTCCGCTTCTCTCTTACCTTCCGCAGCCAAAATCGCCGCCTGCTTTTCTCCTTCCGCCTTCAGGATTCGAGACTCTCTTTCTCCTTCCGCTTCCAGGATCGAAGCCTTCTTTTGCCCCTCCGCCTCGAGGATGGCTCTACGCCTCTCCCGCTCAGCCCTCATCTGTTTTTCCATCGCCTCTTGGATGTCGGCCGGAGGCAGGATATTTTTGACCTCAACGCGGTTCACCTTGATTCCCCACGGATCGGTCGCCTCGTCCAAAATTACCCGCATCTGCGAGTTGATGTGGTCCCTGGAAGTCAAGGACTCGTCGAGCTCCAACTGACCGATGATGTTTCTGAGCGTTGTGGCTGTCAGGTTTTCGATTGCCATAAGCGGGTTGGCCACCCCGTATGCATACGCTTTGGGGTCCGTCACTTGATAATACACGATGGTGTCGATGTTCATCGAAACGTTGTCCTTGGTGATGACCGGTTGAGGCGGAAAGTCCACGACCCGCTCCTTGAGCGAAACCTTGATTCTGACAACATCAATGAAGGGAACCTTCACGTGAAGACCCACGCTCCAGGTCGCCAAGTAGGCCCCCAGACGCTCTACTACATAGGCGTTCGCTTGCGGAACAATCCTGATATTTGTTACTATGAGAAACAAAAATACAATGATAATGACCGGAATGATAAAAACTCCCATTTCAATACCTCCTACTTACTCAGTTCGCTTTGACAATGAGCTTTACCCCTGAGACACCCAAAACCAAAACTTCTTCTCCGACAATAATCTTTTCCTTCCCGTCTTCCAGGGTCGCGGTCCAAACCTGTCCGTCCACCTTGACCAGACCGTACTCGTGTTCACTGATTTCCTTGGTCACGATGCCGATTTTTCCGCACATGGTTTCCACATTGGTCCTCGCCCTCTCCGCGTTCTTTTTGAAATACTTTCTGACGAGCGGCCGAGTAAAGCACAAGAGAGCAATGGAAACCGCAAAGAAAGAAATCATCTGAGCCGGCATACCCGCGCCCGCAAACGCAAGCAAGGCCGAAACGAGGGCTCCTCCGGCAAACCAAATCGTGATCAAAGCACTGGAAGAGGCTTCAATGGCGATAAACACTATGAAAAGTCCGATCCAGATCCATTCACTCGGAATATTTCCCATCCGACTGTCTCCTTTCTCAATGATACTGCTTCCTATCGTTGCCATATCCAGTATACTCCATGCATACCGGTTTTACAAGAAAAGCATGCCTTTCTCAAAACAGAAGATCCGTCAACTCATACAATTTATCCACGTAAAGGATTTCACAATCTTGCCCGAAGCGGTACGCTTCCTTTGCTGCAGACTTGGGAACAATCAAAGTTTTGAAGCCCAGATTTACCGCCTCCTTCATTCTCTTTTCGGTGTTGGAAACCGGGCGTATTTCCCCTGCAAGACCGAGTTCTCCGAAGAGGAGAAGGTCCTGTTTGACCGGCTTGTTCCGATAGCTCGAAATGATGGCCGATATAACCGCAAGGTCGATGGCGGGTTCATTCACCGTCACCCCACCGACCAGGTTCACATAGACATCGAAGCTGTTCATATTGATGCCGAGCTTTTTCTCCATGACCGCCAGCAGGATGTTGAGCCGATTGTAGTCCATCCCCAGAGCAATCCTTCGGGGCGATGGAAAGGAGGTGACCGAACAGAGGGCCTGAACCTCGATCAGGAGCGGTCTGGAACCCTCGACACTGGCGGTGATGACGGAGCCAGCCTCGTTCTCGGTCCGGTGAGAGATAAAGATCTCGGACGGGTTCGCCACCCCGACCAAGCCGTTCTGTTTCATTTCAAAGATGCCCAGCTCGTTGGTCGATCCGAATCGGTTCTTGACCGCGCGAATGATCTTATAAAGGTTGTTCTTCTCTCCCTCAAAGTAGAGCACGGTATCGACCATGTGCTCCAGAACCTTCGGTCCCGCAATCGAACCGGACTTGGTCACGTGCCCGATGATAAAGACCACGATGTTCTCCGACTTCGCAAGGCGCATCAGCCGGGAAGTAATCTCCCTCACCTGTGACACCGAGCCTTGAGCGGAGCTGATGTTTTCATCAAACATGGTCTGAATCGAGTCGACGATCAACACCTCATAGCCTTCTTTCTTCACGGTGTGAAGCACCCTGTTGATTTCATTCTCCGCCAAGAGCGAGATATTGGAGTCTCCAATCCCGATTCGTTCGGCACGAAGCTTGATTTGAGAGAGCGACTCCTCCCCCGAGGCGTACAATACCTTTCTTTGCTTCGATACATTCGAAGCGAGCTGTAAGAGAAGGGTGGATTTCCCGATGCCGGGGTCCCCGCCGACCAAGGTCAAGGCGCCGTCTACAATGCCTCCGCCCAGGACCAAGTCGAGCTCTTTGAATCCGCTCGACAGTCTGTCATAATCTTCATACTTCACCTCCGAAATGGGAATCGGTTCCGCAGCACCGGCCGGAAGCTCCCGAGAGAGCGTCTTAGCCTCCTGAATCAACTCCTCGACCAGAGTACCCCACTCGTTGCATCCCGAACATTTCCCGAGCCAGGAAGCGTGCATCATGCCGCAATTTTGACAGATAAAGTGCGTTTTACTTTTTGCCATATCATCCTCACTATAAAAACAATAAAACTCCCGGCCGCTGAGCCGAGAGTTTTAGCGCATCAATCAAACATATCCTTGAATTTCTCGAAGAATCCCTTCTGCTTCACATTGACGTCCTCGCCCATGCTTTTTCCGAATTCCCGCAAAAGTTCTTTTTGCTCCATGCTTAGATTTCGAGGGGTTTCTACAATAATCTTCACGTACTGGTCCCCTCTGGAATTGGAATTCAACCTCGGAACCCCCTTGCCTTTCAGGCGGAAGACGGTCCCCGTTTGAGTCCCCTCTCCCATTTGATATTTGACCTTGCCGTCCAAAGTCGGAACCACCAGTTCGTCCCCCAGAGCCGCCTGCACGATAGTAACCGGTATTTCACAGAAAATATTGATTCCTTCCCGTTCGAAGACCGGGTGACTCTTCACCCGCATAAGCAGGTGAACATCCCCTCTCGGACCGCCATTGCTGCCGAGGTTTCCTTCCCCTCTGAGAGGCATGACCTGGCCGTCATCGACACCTGCAGGAATCTTGACATCGAGCGTTCTCTTTTTCTTGATGATCGCCTTTCCCTTGCAAGTTTCGCAGGCCTTATCAAAGGTCTTTCCTCTTCCGGAACAAGTGTTACAAGTGGTTTCAATAATCTGTTGACCAAAGAGCCCCCTCTGTGCAGTTCTGACTTTTCCGGTACCCGAACAGGTTGCACAAGTTTTTACTTCCGTCCCCTTCGCCGCACCGACGCCGGAGCACTCGCCACAGTGCTCGGTCCTCAAAAAACTGATCTGTTTTTCGCACCCGAAGGCCGCTTCCGAAAACTCCAAGTCGATTCCCATCTGAATGGTCTTTCCCTTAGCCGGTCGACTCGCTCTGGCGGAAGAAGCTCCGCCAAAACCTGAAAACGCACCCCCGAAAAACTCGTTGATGATGTCCTCAAAACCGCCGGAAAAACCGCTGAAACCGGCACCGCCCATATTCGGATTCACGCCGTCATGGCCGTACCTGTCATACATGTTTCTCTTCTCGTCGTTTGAAAGCACCTCATAGGCCTCATTCAATTCCTTGAATTTTTGTTCCGCCTCTTTATCGTCCGGGTTCTTGTCGGGGTGGTACTTCATCGCCAACTTTCTGTAAGCCTTTTTTAAAGTCGCCTGGTCGGCGGACCGCTCCACCCCTAAAACCTCATAATAATCTCTTTTATCACTCAAGTTACTATCCTTACCTTAGTTCTTAGTCAACTACCTCATAGTCCGCGTCGACAACGTCATCTCCCGCTCCCTGAGCCGGACCCGCATCGTCAGGACCCTGCCCCTGGCCGGCCTGCTGCTTGTTGTAAAGCTTTGCTGCAAGCGGTTGGAAGGCTTCCGCGAGCGCTTTTTGCGCCGTTTCAATCTCTGTAATATTATCAGTTGTCAAGGCTTTTTTCAATACCTCAAGTTTTTCTTTGATCGCATCCGCCTCTTTTTCCGAAATTTCGTTCTTGAGTTCATCCAGGTTTTTCTCGATCTCGTAGCTGAAGGCCTCTGCACTGTTCTTCACGTCGATCAACTTTTTGCGCTTTTCGTCTTCCTCTTTGAAGCGCTCCGCCTCTTCCACTTTTCTCTTGATTTCCTCTTCACTCATGTTAGTAGAAGAAGTGATGGTGATGTGTTGCTCTTTTCCGGTACCCAAGTCCTTCGCCGATACGTTTACAATCCCGTTTGCGTCGATGTCAAAAGTTACTTCGATCTGAGGAATTCCCCTTCTTGCAGGCGGAATGCCGTCGAGCTGGAACCTGCCCAAGGTGGTGTTGTCCGCCGCCATGCTTCTCTCCCCTTGCAAAACGTGGATGTCAACGGCAGTCTGGTTGTCGGCCGCAGTCGAGAAGACCTGGCTCTTCTTGGTCGGAATCGTTGTGTTTCTCTCAATCAACTTCGTGAATACACTGCCTTGTGTCTCGATTCCCAATGAAAGAGGAGTCACGTCAAGCAGCAATACATCTTTTACTTCGCCGGTCAGAACGCCGCCCTGAACCGCCGCACCGATCGCCACACACTCGTCCGGGTTGATGCCCTTGTGAGGTTCTTTTCCGGTCATTTTCTTTACAGCCTCTTGGACCGCCGGAATTCTGGTCGATCCGCCGACCAAAATAACCTGATCCAGGTCTCCCGCCGTTACACCGGCATCCTTCATCGCTTTTTCAATCGGATTCACAGTCTCATTTACCAAATGAGCGGTCAAGCTGTCAAACTTCGCCCTTGTGATGTCCATGTTCAAATGGAGAGGACCGTCAGCGTTCGCTGTGATAAACGGCAGGTTTACATTGGTTGTATTGGTTGAAGAAAGTTCTTTTTTCGCCTTCTCAGCCGCTTCCTTCAATCTTTGGAGACTCATGTTGTCCTTTCTCAAATCCACGCCGTTTTCTTTTTGGAACGATTCCGCCAGGAAGTCGAGCACCACCTTGTCGAAGTCGTCTCCACCCAACATATTGTTTCCGCTGGTGGCCAAGACTTCAAAGACGCCGTCGCCGATCTCCAAAATCGAGACGTCAAAGGTACCGCCGCCCAGGTCATATACCATAATTTTTTGTTGTTTTTCCGTCTTATCCAAACCGTAAGAGAGCGATGCCGCAGTCGGCTCGTTGATGATTCTCTTGACTTCCAAGCCCGCGATTCTTCCGGCATCCTTTGTCGCCTGTCTCTGCGCGTCCGAGAAGTAAGCCGGTACCGTGATGACCGCCTCGGTCACCTTTTCCCCAAGATAGCTCTCCGCGTCCGACTTCAACTTTGCAAGGATCATCGCCGAGATATCTTGCGGGGTGTAACTCTGTCCGTCGATTTCCACTCTGTGGTTGCTTCCCATTTCTCTCTTAATCGAAGAGATGGTTCTGTTCGGGTTGGTTACCGCCTGTCTCTTTGCAGTCTCTCCGACCAATCTCTCTCCGTCCTTTGTAAAAGCTACAATGGAAGGAGTCGTTCTATTTCCTTCCGCGTTCGGTATTACGACGGGCTCTCCGCCTTCCAATACAGATACGCAAGAGTTTGTTGTTCCCAAGTCTATTCCGATAATTTTACCCATTGTTCATTCCTCCGTTATTTTATTTAAAATCTTTGTTCCACTTTCTCATCTTAGTCTCATCTTCTTGACACCGATAGAAGATTTTTACTCGGCCACCTTGACCATCGAGGGCCTTACCACTTTCCCGTTCACTTTGTAGCCTTTTTGCATTTCCATCAGGATGGTTCCGCTCTCCACGCCTTCCACCTTCTCGGCCAAGACCGCGTGATGCAGGTTGGGATCGAAGACGGCGTCTGTCGTGTCGATGTACTCCAAGCCCTCTTTCAGCAGGATTTCCAAAAATCGTTTGATGATCATCTCCATTCCGTCCGCAAAGGATTCCCTGCTCGACTCCGACGAGTGGGCGATCGCCCTGTCAAAGTCATCGATCAAAGGCAAAAGTTCGGTAATCAGCCTGGCGTTCGCCGACTTGAACAGATCCGATTTTTCCTTTTCCGTACGCTTTTTATAATTTTGAAAATCTGCGGAAAGTCGGATGTACTTGTTTTCGAAGCTTTCTTCCTCCGCAGTCGCTTCCTGCCCTTCGCTCGCCTCCTTCGCTTCCTGAGAGGCTTCCTTCTCGCAAGAGCGCTCCTTTTCTTCCCGTTCTTCCTTCATTTCTTCTTCGCCATCCGCCATCTCGGCAGATTGCTTGTTCTCTTCCACCATTTCTCCCTCCATCTACAAATCTATTCCTGAAAAAAGGCTGCTCAGCGTATCTGCAGCGAACCTTACCGTTGAAATAACGCGATCGTACTCCATCCTGGTAGGTCCGATGACACCGATCCTTCCATCATTCAATCCGTTAAACTTGTACGGTGCGGCAATCAGAGAGAGGCTGTGGAGCTGAGGAAGTTTGTTTTCTCTTCCGATACAGACCGTCATCCCGTCCTTCGCCTCATTGAGCGCCTCGTACAATAAATTCTCATTGGAAATCAGGTCCAGGAACTGTCTCGCTCTTGACAATTCCGAAAACTCATTGATTTCAAATATGTGATTGATTCCGTCCACATACAGCTCAACCTCACGGATCTCTTTCAGAGAATCTCTTAAGATCGGAATCAAATACTCTATAATTCTGCTGTGGTCTTTTAATTCGGTCCTCAGCTTGTTGATC
This sequence comes from Bacillota bacterium, assembly GCA_030529225.1. GTDB lineage: Bacteria > Bacillota > Clostridia > Peptostreptococcales > Acidaminobacteraceae > JAUMXH01. The sequence goes on from JAUMXH010000006.1 coordinate 61,675, forward strand.
TCCTTGACGCTGATCTCACCGATCGTCGTATTCCTGAATTTATCCAGAAGAGCGCCGGCAATCGCATCCAGAGCGTCCTGATCGGCCTCCAGAATCGGCAGAGAAATGTTCTTTACAACCCCCGTGTCCGAGACCAGGATTAAAAGCACCCTGTTGTCATTGACCTTGATCAGCTTCATATTCTGTAAGTAGCTTTTTTTAAAGAGCGGTAAACTGACGACCGTCGGCAACCTCGTCATCTGCGTGATGATTTTGAGCGCCTGTTTGACGATGTCCTCGACCTCACAAGACTTCACATACAGTATGGTCTTGATTAGGTCCTGCTCGGTCTTACCGATTTTGAAACTCTCGTCGATCAGATCCACATATAAGCGGTAACCGATGTCCGAAGGAATCCTCCCGGCCGAGGTGTGCGGCTGTAAAAGATATCCGAGCTCCTCCAGATCGGCCATTTCATTCCTCACCGTCGCCGAACTGACAGCGATGCTGGGCTTTTTTGAAACCGTTCTGGAACCGACAGGCTGGCCGGTTTGTATGTAGTCATCAATGATCACCTTTAATATACTTAACTTTCTACCCTCCGGTTTCACATCGTTCCCCTTTCGTTATTAGCACTCTAATTTATCGAGTGCTAATACCATTATACCCAATTTTTTTTGAATGTCAACCCTTTTCCGAAATTTTTTCACAGCGAGAGAAAAGCGCATTTTCTGTGCTTTCTAAGCCGTCTCACGCCCCCGCTCCCAAAAGAACGTCAGGAAGCGCGAGGCAAAAAGCGGAGCAAGACCGCCCGCTTCCCCCAAAAAAGAAAAGGCCGGAACGATGCCGGCCTCTCGCTGGGTGCATATATCGTCTGATTCGTTCCCCCGCGATGGAATCGAACAGGAGACGCATCCTTTTTACGTTTACGCGTTTTGGAATTCCGAAACCAGGGAACTGATGGTCGATTTCGCATCCCCGTAAATCATCAGGGTGTTGTCATTGGTAAACAGGTCGTTCTCGAGTCCTGAATATCCCTTTCCTTTTCCCCGCTTCAGCACGAAGACGTTCTTCGCTTCGTACGCTTTGATGATCGGCATTCCGTAGATTGGCGAACTTTCATCGTGCTCCGCAGCCGGATTGACGACGTCGTTGGCACCGATGACGACCGCAACGTCCTGGGTTCCCATCATCGGGTTCATTTCATCCATGGTCTTCAATTTATCGTAGTCGATGTCCGCCTCGGCCAAGAGAACGTTCATATGGCCCGGCATCCTGCCCGCAACCGGATGAATCGCGAAGTTGACTTCACAGCCGTTGTTCTCCAAAGCATTGGTCAAATCCTTCACCGCGTGCTGGGCCTGGGCAACCGCCATTCCGTAGCCCGGAACAAAGACGACAGAGTTCGCCGCTTCCAAAATCAAGTACGCATCTTCCGCCGAGATACTTTGCGGCTCTTTTTCGACGCCAGCACTCTTTCTGGCACCGGCTTTGACCGGCTTCGCGAAGAGGAGCTTCACAAGTTTCTTGTTCATCGCCTTACACATGATGACGGTGAGGATGACCCCGGAAGCGCCGACCAAACAGCCCGCTACGATCAGAACCACGTTGTTGATGGTAAAACCGACCATGGCCGCGGCGATTCCCGACAAACTGTTCAGGAAGGAGATGATAACCGGCATGTCGCCTCCTCCGATCGGAATGACAAAGGTGACTCCCAGAACAAGTGAGAGGGCCACGACGATGTAAACGATGGCATCGGCAGACAGAACTCCCAGCCAAGCAGGGTTCAGATAGAGGACCGAAAGCGCCAAGCCGACTAAGATAATCAGCCCGTTCACCTGGTTTTGTGCCGGGAAGTGAATTTGATTTCCGCTCATTCTTCCCGAAAGCTTCGCCCAGGCGATCATCGAACCGGTAAAGGTGACGCCGCCGACGATGATGGTCAGTCCGAGCGATATTCCGTTTACACTGTTCAAGACCTGACCGCCGTTCTTGATGTGCTCGACGATCGCGACCAACAAGGAAGCGAGACCTCCGAACCCGTTAAACGAGGCAACCATCTCCGGCATCCCGGTCATCTTGACCGTCTTTGCCAAATACATCCCGATTCCGCCTCCGACGAGGACCGCCAGAACGCTCCACAGATAACCGTTCTTCAAGAGGTCCGTCATGTTCCAGGTCGCGATAACTTCTGCATTCATCAGGGTTGCGATGAGAGCCAGAAGCATCCCGTACATCGATATGATGTTCCCCTGCCTTGCGGTCGGGGTTTTTCCCATCTTTTTGATTCCTATGATAAATAGGATACAAGAAACCATATAAGCCAGATACACGATGTATTCGATCATTTTTTGTCCTCCTGTTTAAACATTTCCAGCATTCTGTGCGTAACCATATATCCGCCTACCACGTTGATGCTTGCAAAAACAATAGAGGCAAAGGCGATAATCATACCTGTAGGGTTCGAGACGCTCGCCTGCACGCTCATCACGATCAATGCACCCACCAGGGTGATTCCCGAGATCGCGTTCGAGCCGGACATCAAAGGCGTGTGCAACTGTGAAGGCACTTTCGAGATCAACTCAAAGCCCAAGAAGGCCGCCATCACAAACACGAACAATAACAACATCATTTCCATATAATATATCCTTTCTCATCGAGTTTATTTTTGTGCAAAACTTGGATGGATCACAGCGCCGTCATTGGTGAGCTGACAGCCGGACAGAATTTCGTCCTTCAGATCCAGATTTAAATCTTTGGCCTCGGCATCCCAAAAATGCGTCAGAAATGCCGTGATGTTCGAAGAAAACATGTTTGAGGCGTCCTTGGGAATCTGTCTTTCCAACTGATCTCCTCCGACGATGTGAACCCCGTTCTCTGAAATCACATCACGATTCGGGTCGCTTCCTTCGACGTTACCGCCGGTCGCAACCGCCATATCAATGACGATAGAGCCCGGCTTCATGCGCTCAATGACATCTTTTGTAATCAATAGGGGCGCCTTTCTTCCGAATACTTTGGCGGTCGTCACGATGATGTCCGACTGCTCACAGACCTTCGCTTGGAGCTCCTGCTGCTTTTTCACCTGTTCAGGCGTCAACTCCTTCGCGTAACCGCCCTCGGTTTGCCCGGTATCACCCAAATCGATTTTTACAAACTTTGCGCCGAGGGACTTTACCTGGTCTTCCACGACAGGTCGCGTATCGAAGGCCTGGACCCTGGCACCCATGCGCTTTGCGGTCGCAATCGCTTGGAGCCCTGCAACACCCGCCCCGATGATAAAGACCTTTGCAGGTTGGATGGTTCCGGAAGGTGTCATCATCATTGGAAAGATGCGATCATACTTTTGCGCCGCCAGAATCATCGAATAGTAGCCCGCCAATGAGGCCTGCGAGCTCTGCACGTCCATCTTTTGCGCCAGCGAAGTTCTCGGAATCATTTCCAGACTCACCGCCTTGATGCCCGCCTCGGCAAAGCGATTCAGGTCTTCCCTGTTGTTGAAAGGGTCCAAAAAGCTCAAATGGAGAGCGCCTTTCTTTATGTTTGCAATCGAATCGGGCTTCTGCACCCTGACCACGATGTCCGCCTGCTTTGCGGATTCGGAATCGGAGCTTATTTGAGCGCCCGCCGAAACATACTCCTCATCGCGATAGCCCGCCTGTAAGCCGGCACCCGACTCGCAAGTCACCGAAAAGCCCAGCGAAATCAGCTTTTTTGCGTCCTGCGGGACCAAGGCAACTCGGGTTTCCTTTTCATTCGTTTCTCGACATACAAAAATGTCTTTCATATACATCTCCTTTATGCATTACGTCGTTTATATTGTAAAACAAAGCGTTCTTATTCCTAGCGATTTGCTAGTGATTCACATTTTACCATATTCCATGTCTCAAGACAAGCAAGAGTGAGCATAAAATCAAAAATAAATAATTATCAATTATAAGGACTAAATCGTTATTATTTCCTCATTTTTTGTTACAAATTGAGCAATCATAAAGTTTGTTCCGGCGCCAAATTTTGTAGATTCATAAACAAGAATCGTTAACAATAGTAAGCTCTTTAATTCCCTTTCGTTTTATGGTATAATTCTACTTGCGATATTTGTAAGATGAGGGAGACTTATATGGAAACAAAAGAATCTTTAAGTTTTATTGAACAAATCATAGTAGACGATTTAAAAACAAACAAACATGGCGGCGAGATACAGACCAGGTTCCCGCCCGAGCCCAACGGTTACTTACACATCGGACACGCGAAGGCAATCTGTGTGGATTTCGGTTACGCAAAAAAGTATAACGGAAAATGCAACTTAAGATTCGATGACACCAATCCTGTCAAAGAAGATACGGAATTCGTGGAATCCATAAAAGAAGATATCAGATGGCTCGGCTTCGAGTGGGACGCGATGTTCTTTGCATCGGATTACTTCGACAAGATGTTCGATATGGCCTGCCAACTGATCCAGCAGGGAAAGGCCTTCGTATGTGACCTGAACCAGGAAGAAATCAAAGCTTACAAGGGTGACTACAACGTCAGCGGAAAACCGAGCCCATACAGAGAGAGAAGCATCGAAGAAAACATGGATCTCTTTATGAGAATGAAGAACGGTGAATTTGCCGACGGGTCCAAGACCTTGCGGGCGAAGATTGATTACAATCATCCGAACATGAATATGAGAGACCCGGTCATTTACAGGATACAGAGAGCGACCCACCACAACACCGGCGACAAATGGTGCATCTATCCGATGTACGACTTCGCCCATCCGCTCGAGGACGCGATCGAGGGCGTCACGCATTCCATCTGTACCCTCGAGTTTGAAGCCAACAGACCGATTTACGACTGGTATCTGGAACAGCTGAAAGATAACTTCGAGAGACTTCCTCACCAATACGAATTCGCGAGGCTAAACATTACCAACACCCTGATGAGCAAGAGATACCTCAGAAAGTTGGTCGAAGAGAAAATCGTCGACGGATGGGACGACCCGAGGATGCCTACGATTTGCGGGCTCAGAAGGCGCGGTATCAGACCGCAGGCCATCCGCAACTTTGTCGAAGAGGCAGGGGTGAGCAAGGCGAACTCTCTGATCCATGTGAGCAACTTGGAACACTTCATCCGAGAAGATTTGAAGGACGATGTTCCGGCCCTTATGGCGGTCATCGACCCGATTAAGCTGACCATCAGCAACTACCCGGAAGACAAGATAGAGCTGCTGTCAGGCGCCCTGAACTCAAAGAATGAAGCCTTGGGAGAGCGTGAGATTCCGTTCGGAAAGCACCTCTTGATTGAGCGCTCCGACTTTGAAGAAGAACCCGCGCCGGATTATAAAAGGCTTTCGCCGGGCAAGGAAGTGAGGCTCCGCCACGCGTATTTTGTCAAGTGTACCGACGTCATCAAGGACGAAAACGGAACCGTTACCGAAGTCATTTGCACCTATGACGAAGAGACCAAGAGCGGCGGAGGGTTTAAAGGCAGAAAGCCGGAAGGAACCATCCACTGGGTGCACGCGGAGCGAAACAAAAAGATCAAAGCGATGAATTACAGCTACCTGATGAACGAGGACGAAAAAGGAAATCAGGAATTCAATGAGAATTCTCTGGAGGTCTTTGAGAACGCTTTCGTCGAAGAGGCTTGTGACGTAACGAAAGAGACAAGATACCAGTTTATTCGAAACGGATTTTACTGCTATGACGAAGCCAAGAGCGACGGAGACAGGCTGACCTTTAACCTGATCGTCAAACTGAAATCGTAACGGCTTGAACGGGCTCAAGCAGCGCAAAGGGAATCAGAGAACAGGAAGAATAGAGGCAAATAGGAAAAGATGGAGAAAAACCGTAATCATGATGGATTTAAGAACAGTGACGGGCTGGTAGAAGAGATTCTGAACAGCATCGGCTCCGCCGTGTTTTTGCTTGATGATTCGAAGGAAGTTTTGAAGTACAATCAAGCCTTTCTTGACATGTTCAGCTTGGACTGCAAGATGAGTGAAAACAACTGTTTTAAGTCCATCAACATCGGTTCCAAGGTGACCGGCGTCGAATACATCAAACTGCGCTTTCGAGAGGAAGATGAGGACGAAGAGTCGAGAAAGTGTGTGTTCAACCACGCCGTCAACCAGGCTCTCAACAAAAACCAGGCGACCGAGAACCGCATTGTGGGCGACGAATACTATGAAGACGGTGTTCCGAAGCAACTCTTCCTAAAGTTTTCCGTCAAGCCTCTCAAAGTCGGAGAAGAGCGTTACGTCTTGGTGATGATAGACGACATCAGTGAGTTTGAGACCACCAAGATAGACCTTTTAAAAAACAACATCAAGATTAAGCGTTTCAACGACCTTTACAAGAGCGAGTTGAAGATGGCGAGCAGGGTGCAAAGTTCCATCCTGCCCAAGAAGCTCTTCAAGAGCGAAGATTTCAAGATTGATTTCAGATACTTTCCGCTCGGGGAGATCGGTGGGGACTTTTTTGATTTCTTCCGCATCGACCAGACACACATCGGCGTCCTTCTCTGTGACGTCGCGGGTCACGGCGTACCTTCGGCCCTCATCACGACAATGATAAAGGCGATGCTGGAATCGTCAAAGAGCATGGCGATTTCACCAAAAAATTTGGTGAAGTATATGAACAATCAAATCATCAAGATTTTTGGAGATTGCTTTGTGACCATGATTTACGGGGTGATCGACACCGAAACCGGCATCTTTACCTATGTGAGAGCCGGCCATCCCAAGCCTTGGCTTCTCAGAAGAAACTCCGTGTCGACGATGGGACTCAAGAACAACATCCTTCTGGGAGCCGACGAGCGCACCAAGTTTGAAGAGGAAACCATCTACATCGAAAAGGGAAGCAGGCTCATCCTGTATACCGACGGACTCATCGACACCGGCACCAAAAACTCCGGCTACGAGCCCGAAATTATGGAGCTGCTGAAAAAGGAATGGAGATCCGATACGGAACGACTGATCAACGAGATCGAAAAGGACATCAAGGAGAGATTGAAGGACGGAAAGCACCAGGACGACATCTGCCTGATTGTGGTGGAGCGTTTGGCCGGATAAGATAGGGAGTCTTGCTTCCGTCGATGATGATATCAATAGGAGAACCGCAATGAACAACGCAAAAAAAGAAAAAGATCAAGGTGTGATGGACAATATGGGCACCGTAGCCTACACCGACCACGCCTTTGCCTACGTCAATTTTGAACGTATCAGTGCCTGCGGGGACAGCTGCGCGAGCTGCTCAAAAGGTTGTAAGGCCGCACAACACCTCGTCAAAGTATATAACAGTTTGGATGCGAAAAAGGGAGACCGAGTCGAAGTTTCTATGGAGGGCGGAGACTTTTTAAAGATGACCTTCCTCCTCTACGGCGTTCCGTTGATCGTTCTTGTATTGGCGGGAATCGGACTCGAGAACGTCTTTGAAAAATCCTTTCTCGCCCCTCTCCTGGCCATCGTAATCTGTGTGGCAAGCTTCTTTGTCATCAACGCCTTCATCAAAAGGCAGGCGGACGAACGCAAGACGCCGGTGAAAATGGACAAAGTCATACGACACTTGGATAACCTAATGTAAGTTTGGGAATCAGACCTTAACGATACAAAAACGCTATGCCGAACTCATAGCGTTTTTTGAATCTCGTAAAACGACAGCAAAACGCAAAGCGGAGGCTCCTATGTTACAAATCAAATCCTTTTTTAAACCGTATCGGGTCGAATTGCTGGCGGTCCTCGCCTTAATCTTTGTGCAGGCAATCACAAGCCTGCTCCTCCCCTACTTTTTGTCCGACATCGTGAATATCGGAATCCAACAGCAGGGAATCGAATCCGAGGACTTTGCAAAGATCCTCCTCAATTACCAATCCCGGGGAATCGACCCTGCCGCCATCCAAAGAGCCTTCATCCTGAAGACCGGATTTAAGATGCTGCTGGTCTCCCTGGCTTCCGCAGCCGCCGTGATTCTGATCGTGCTGATCGCCTCAAAAATTGCCGCCTCTTTAGGAAGGGATTTGAGGGAGGCTCTCTTCTCCAAGATTACATCGTTTCATCATGACGAATGGAACCGCTTCTCCTCGGCGTCCCTGATTACCCGGAGCACCAACGATGTCAACCAAATTCAAATGATGCTGGTTATGCTGATTCGCCTGGGCTTCTTTGCTCCGTTTATGGCCGTGGGCGGGCTGATCATGGCCTTGAACAAATCTCCCGGCCTCTCTTGGACCATCGCGCTTTCCATCGCCTGTCTGCTGGGACTCGTCGCCCTCATCTTCCGTCTGAGCATGCCGCAGTTTAAGAAGATTCAGACCCTGACAGATCGCCTCACCCAAATCGTCCGCCAGCATTTGAAGGGATTGCCGGTCATCAAAGCGTTTAACACCCGGGCACACGAGCAGAAGAAATTCGATCGACTGAACACGGAACTCAACGAAACCGGTCTGTTTGTCACAAAGACCATGCTCTTGATGCCGGTTTTGATCGGGCTGATTATGAACCTGAGCGCGGTTCTCATCATCTGGTTCGGAGCCAAACAGATTGCGGCCTCTCAACTGAGGGTCGGTGACATGATGGCCTTTCTCCAGTTCTCAACCCAAATCATCATGGCCTTCATCATCCTGTCGATGATTTTTGTAATGCTTCCGCGGGCGAGCGTTTCTGCAGTGAGAATTGCGGAGATCCTGCATACCGACCCTGTCGTGAAGGAACCCGAAGAAGCCGTTGATTTGAAAGATTTTTCCGGAAAAATCATCTTTGACAAGGTCTCCTTTGCGTACGAGGGAGCGGATTCCAATGCCCTGGAGGAAATCAGCTTCACGATGGAACCCGGGTCCAAACTCGCCATTGTCGGTTCGACCGGATCCGGGAAAACAACCCTTCTCAACCTGATTACAAGATTTTATAAGCAAAGCTCGGGTATGATTTATTTTGATGAGACGCCGATCGATCGAATCTCCTTACAATCCCTCCGAGAGAATCTCGCCTATGTCCCTCAAAGCGCACAGCTGTTCCGAGGCAGCATCAGGGACAACCTTTGTATGGCGAATTCCGATCTGTCCGACGAGCAGATTTACGAGGCGCTGGAAATCGCCCAGGCTTTGGACTTTGTAGAGGAACTCGAAGATAGCATCCATGCCGAGGTCTCTCAGGCCGGCAAGAATTTTTCAGGAGGGCAAAAACAGAGGCTCTGCATCGCCAGAGCGCTGTGCAAAAATGCCCCCCTCATCCTGATGGATGACAGCTTTTCCGCCTTGGATTTTCGCACCGACCGAAAACTCAGAGAAGCCCTGAATCAAAATCGGAAAGGAAGCAGCTTTCTCATTGTCGCGCAAAGAGTCGGAAGCATTAAAGATGCCGATCAAATTTTGGTCTTGGAAGAAGGAAGGATCGTCGGCATCGGCAAACACGAAGACCTTTTACAAACTTGTGAAACGTATAGGGAGATCGCCTACTCCCAGGGTGAAAAGGAGGTGCGGTGATGAGAGCGAGACATCCCCATATGAGCGCAGAAACCGGAAGGGGCAAAGCGTCGATGAAGGCCGCCTTCCACTTAATCAGGGAATACCGGGCGTCCGTTCTTTTGGCAGTCCTGCTCTCCGTACTCAGCAGCGCCTTTTGGATCCTCGGGCCTAAACTGCTCGGCGGTATCACGACGAGCATCTACAACAGCGTAATCGCAGAAGGTCCCGTCACGATTGATTTTTCAGTGATTGCAAAAAGTGTTTCGGTCCTTGTCGTCCTCTATCTGTGTAGCGCCTTGTTCAAATACTTACAAGGCGACATCATGATTCGCATCGCCCATCGAAGCTCCAAGAAGCTGAGGGAAGAATTGGCGAGAAAGATAGATGCGCTTCCCCTTCGCTACTTTGACAAAACGAGTCATGGCGAGATTCTTTCCACGGTAATCAACGATATCGACACCGTCAATCAAAGCTTGAGTCAGAGCCTGCCTGAGATTGTGAATTCCCTGGTCTTGTTGATCGGCATTCTGATTCTGATGTTTTCCATCAGTTGGCAGATGGCAATCGCCGCGCTCATCATCGTGCCCCTCGCCGTTCTGATAAGCGTTGCAATCGTTAAAAAGTCGCAAAAACATTTTATCGGCAGGCAAAAAAGCCTCGCCGCGCTCAATTCACACGTGGAGGAGATGATCAGCAACCACACTGTCGTGAAGGCCTTCCGCTTCGAAGAGGAGAGCAAAAAGAAATTTGAAACACAGAATGACGCCTTGTTTCAAGCCTCTTGGAGATCGCAGTTCCTCTCGGGCATGTTGATGCCGATGATGACGGTCATTGTAAACATCGGCTATGTAGTTGTATGTTTTATGGGCGCGAGCCTCGCCATCCTCTCTATGATCAGCGTGGGCGATATCCAGGCCTTCCTGCAATACCTCAGAAACTTTCATCAGCCGGTCACCAACCTCGCGGGCATCAGTAACATGTTGCAACAGACCGCGGCGGCATCCGCCAGAATCACGGATTTTCTCAATGAAGAGGAGGAAGCGGAATCCCCCTTTGATGAGGACCCTGAACAAATTCAGGGAAACATCGTCTTTGAAGATGTCCTCTTCGGGTATGAACCGGATAAGCCGGTCATCAAACACTTCTCGGCCACCTTTCAAAAGGGAGACAAAATCGCCATCGTCGGGCCGACCGGGGCCGGGAAAACGACCCTGGTCAAACTCTTGTTGCGTTACTATGATGTCGATGCGGGGAGGATTTTGATTGACGGAATCGACATCAAGAACTTCCAACGTTCCAAGCTTCGCAGCAAGTTCACCATAGTCCTCCAGGACACTTGGCTTTTTAACGGAAGCATCATGGAAAACATTCGCTACGGGAATTTGGAAGCGAGCGACGAGACCGTCATAGAGGCCTCCAAACAGGCCAATGCGGACGCCTTCATTCGCGCCCTTCCCCACTCTTATCTGATGGAACTGAACGAGGAGAGCACCAATCTTTCAGAGGGACAAAAACAGCTGATCACCATCGCCAGAGCCCTCTTGAGCGATGCCGGGATTTTGATTCTGGATGAAGCCACCTCGTCGGTCGACACCAGGACGGAACTGCATATTCAGGAAGCCATGGACCGCTTGATGAAAGACAAAACCACCTTTGTCATCGCCCACAGACTCTCCACCATCCGCAATTCGGATTGCATCCTCGTCATGGACCAAGGCAATGTCATCGAGCAGGGTACCCATGAGGAACTCATTCATAAAGATACTTTTTATGCTAAGTTATACAAGAGTCAATTCGAGCAGGAAAACCCATAGATTCCTAAATGTAATTGCTTTGACCGCCTATTGGAAGCTGAATTATTTTCAATCTTATTCGAAAAATTGAATATTTTTTATTTTTTTTGGTATATATTAGTTGAAGGTTTCTACTAGAAGGTTGTGGTTACATGGATAAAACGTATATTATAAAAATTTTTGGACAGGTACAGGGAATCGGCTATAAAAAGTTTGTGTACGACTTGGCGATCAACAGGGGCATCACAGGCAGAATCAAGGACAAGTCGGACGGTTCCATTCTGATTCTGGCCAGTACGGACGAGGCTCTGATTGATGACTTCATTAAAGAACTCAGCGTCAACGAGCTGTACTCCGGCGTCTCCTGCGTAAAGGTCCAAGAGACGAACGGCACGGTCTTTGACGGATTCCATATGTATAACTAAGAAGACTCAGCCTTTTCCATGACTTCGGGAGAGTAGGTCGAGAAGCAGAGCGGGCACGATTTGATGATTTAGGGTTAGACTCCCGAAACTCAGACGCAAATCCGCTCTTTTTTTTATGCTCTGAGAGAGGCCGTAGGACGAGCCGATTGCAAAAAAGAGATTCTTTTTATTCTTCTTTTCCATTTGTTCCAAGATTTGCTCCAAGAGGGGGTCCCTCAGTACCCTTCCCTCAATGTCCAAACAGACCAAAAAATCATCCTTTTCGAGCTTTGCAAGGATGCGTTCGGCCTCCCGATCGAGGGCGGTTTTGATATCCGATTCGGAGAAACGAGTCGGCAGGAGCTCCTCCTTGAGATGCATCACCTCTATTTCACAGCCCCTGCCCAGCCTTTTCATCAGTTGAGCCTTGCCGTCCGACACCAAGTCCATGTGATAGCTCTCGCTCAATTTGCCGAGCCCGAGGATTCGTATTTTCATAAATAAGTTCCCTTTCTCAAGATTGCGAGGATCTCCGCCGGATTACCAGGATCCCCCACCGCCTCCACCGAAGCCACCGCCGGAACCTCCTCCCGAAGCGCCCCCGCCACTGCTCTCGAAACCTGAGATGCCGGCCTGCAGAGAATCGATACTGGTCATAAAGGAAGCCATCCCGAGAGAAGAAGAGAAAGAGTCGCTCTTACCCGTGTACCAAGTCGGGGTATCAAGGCCTATTTGTTCGAATTGCTTGATCCAAAGGTCCGTGAGATCAAAGATGTAGGCATAGGGAAGCACGTCATAAAAGTAGTTCGGATTTTCCCGAACCAAAGTTTTGATTCGATCGAGCTCCGCAACTCTGACAAACGCCCTGAAGCCCAGAATCTTCCCCATCAAATCCGTGCTGTACTTGCTTCTGGACAAGGTAAAAGAGGCGATAAACAGACTCAGGAAAAAGGATAGCGTGAGATACCAAAAATAAGAGCTTTCATAAAACTGATCGAAAATCCGGTAGAGCCCGTACAGCCCCGGCAAGAGGAAGACGGAATACAGGATAAACTGAAAGAGTTTTACCCCAAAACCCTTTGCATGGTATTCCTGAACCAAGTTCATTATGCCGATCGCCCCCCACAGAATGGGCAGGAGGATGACAAAGAAAGGCGGATCCAAAAACGTTCCCAAGAAAACGCCCATGAAAAGCAGAGCGGAAAGAGGTAGAAGGAACAGCAATCCGGTGCTGAAATACTTGGCAAAACGCGAAGCTCTTCGGAACACGGCCCTCGGCCCCTTTTTGTACTCCAGCTCGAGCAGCTGTTCGGCCTCCTGATACTTACGCGTCCGCTCATTTCGGTTCTCTGTATCTTTCTTATCCCGAGAATCTTTGGTCCTAAGTTCCGTCTTACCGTTCGGAAACAGAGCCTCGACAAAGGATTTCACAAATGCTTTCTCCTCCAATTCCGAAACCGGGCTTAGGAGGTAGAGAATCGAATCCCGTTCGCCGTCCGCTTCAATCACAATGTGGCCCTTGTTCGCCAGGTAGGGAATCAGGGCAAGGAATTCCGTTTTGCTCACTTTGCCGTCCAGGACCATGCCGATTTCCGTCGGTGTCAAAGCCTCCGGCGCATAAAATTCAAGTTGGGGAACGATTTTCAAATCCCTGCCGTACTTGATCCACAGTCCCAAAATGAGTAAAGGAATCAGAATCAGAAGAAGGAGGAAGTAAAAGAAGACTCCGCTCCGGTCTTCGATGTTTTTCCAATAGCCGTCCGGCAGGGTATGATAGAGGGTAAAGCCCTCATACGGCAAGACTTGGTAGGCTTCCATCTCAAAGAGAGCTCCCTCCGCGCGCATATTGAATTTTTGCGAACTCTCTTCCGATCCGTAGGCACCCGAAAAGTACTCGGCTCCTTCCCAGTTGATCGGTTCCGGCAACTGTAAGCGGGCCCTTGCGTAATCGATTTCCGTCTCCCACATGGGCGGAATCAAATCCAAATGCAAGAGGTCAAAGCCTTCATGCATCAGATCCGATCCCTGCAGGGTATAGCTGATTCGATACGTTTTGGGGCCGACCAGGGTCTCGTCCTCATCGCCTATGATCAACAAAATTTGACTCGTCCCGTTCTGATTGGTCCTTCTCACCTTGTAAGGATCCCCGTCTACCTGAACATCTTTCACGATGACCCTACCCAACTCGTAGGGAATGTGTCGATAGATTCCATGCCTCTCTTCCGGAAAATTCACGCGGATGGTCTCCACCACTTCAAAACTGAAATCATCCTTTGCGACAATGTCAACAAGAAATTCTTTGGTCTCAAAACCTGCCAAGGCGTGTAGTTCCTGCGCCGCTAAGATCGACGAAAATAATAGGAAGACGCAGGCGAGAACTGCAAGTCTTATCCGAGTGACGAACACCTCTTTCACTGAGCCTCTCCTCTAAAACTGAACCCTTACATTTTGTCTTTCCGAAACATCTTCGAGTTCATACAGCGGCATCTCGCCAAACCCGAACAGTCCGGCAACGAGATTGCCCGGAAAGCTCTGCACCGCGTTATTGTATAGCTTAACACTGCCGTTATAATACTTTCTGGCACTCGCAATCTCCGCTTCGGCCGAAGCCAAACGCGCTTGCAAGTCCAAATAATTTTCGTTCGCCTTGAGATCCGGATAGGCCTCGGCCAAGGCAAAGAGATTTTTCAAGCCCAAACTCAGGGCCGCCTCGCCCTGCACCTTCTCTTCCGCGCTCGAAGCGCTCTGAAGGGCGTTTCTGGCCTGAACAAGCTTTTCCAGTGTCTCCGATTCGTGTTTGCTGTATCCTTTGACCGTCTCGACCAGGTTCGGAATCAAATCAAAGCGTTTCTTCAGGTACACATCCATCGTTGAGAACGCTTCCTTCACATTGTTTCTGAGACGAATCAAACGGTTATACATCAACATAATAAAGACGACGCATAGCGCCAAGAGGATTCCCAAGAGATACATCTTGCGCCTCCTAGGCCCACTCGTCCCGGCTTTTCGGCAAGCGAATGCCGGCGAGCAGGAGCTGGTTGATCATAAACCACTGTCCGGTCGAAGGCTTCAGTCGGAACTCGATCGGCCTCGGGCTGTCCGCCCCTCCCGATTGCAGAAAGAGCTTCACGTGCTCCGGGCTGACCTCGCTGTAAGGATTTCGCTCCACCGTGACGGTGTAAGGCTCTGAAGGCCGATAGTCGTTTTCAGGCGTGGCTCCTTTGAAATAGCTCCAAGGCAGGTAATCCTTGTCCCTCATCCTATCCCTTAAAAACTGCTTGTCGTAAGCGGTCAGCTCAGTCGGGCCGTTCAGGTAATCCACCATCTGCAGACAGAGTTCCGGATTCTCGGAATACTTGGTCATTGCCGCGACAAAGAGTGCCGCCGTGTACTCCGGCTTTTCCAAAGTTCCGAACTCACAGGTTTTGAGTTCCTCAAGAGTTTGCGGTAATCGTTCAAACATCAGTTCCATGGTTTTCTTCCTTTATCCTCATTGTTTCCACTGCTTTTCCAACACTTCTTTATAAATTACTATAGTATTTTACCATGAGTCTCGGGCCTTGTTCAAGCAGGGCTTGAGGCCCTCTCCCTTACTAAACCCGCGCATAAGGCAAGCGGAATCAGGCTCAAGGAGAGATGTTAAAAAACGTCGAAGAAGCTCTTTAACAAGGATGAAAAATAAGGAAATATATTTGAATTCAAGTTTTTTTTTTGCTAAATTATAGGTAAATATGCGAGGAGGAACTATGAAACTGAAGAAGATTTTTAATTATTTTGTGACCGGATTGAGTTCTCTCTTTCCGATAACCTTAACCATATATGTACTCTACAAGGTATTTCTTTTTGTTGATAACATCTCTTCATGGCTGATTGTAAAGATCTTTGATAAGAACATCGTCGGGCTCGGATTCTTACTGACCGTGTCCGTGATTGTCCTGTTTGGAATGTTGACGAAGAACTACATCATCGTAAAAATTATGGAGCTCTTGGAAAGACTGGCGATGAAGATTCCCTTGGTGCAAGTTTTGTACTCCGGGTTAAAAGAGCTCGCGGGGCTCTTCAGCAGCACTGAAAAAAGAAAGTTTACCCAGGTGGTCTCTTTGAAATTTCCAAACTCCGAGGTCGATTCCATCGGCTTTGTCACGAAGGAAACCATCCTCTTCAACGGAGAAGAAAAGGCGGCGGTCTTCATTCCGACCACCCCCAATCCCGGAAATGGCTTCTTAATCTACACGAGCATGGAAAAGCTGGTTCCCCTCGATATCGGAATCGAGGAAGCAATCAAGTGCATCGTTTCCATGGGAACCATCAGTCCGGATTTGATCAGTAACCTTGCGAAAAAATAATCAAAAACATCCCGCTCTCCGCGCTGATCGATGCCCTTTCGGATGTGATTACATTGGATAGGGTAAGGTTCGAGTATCTGGAAAGATCTTTTTTGCTGAGCGGATACTCTACCCCCTCCGCGCTCAATCCTTTGATATCGCTGAAAGGAACGATCGAAAAGGTCGTTCCGAGCCCGGAATCAATTTCAAAGACCTGAGCTTCGGAGCCGGAATCGTCCCCCTCCTCTATGCAAAAAAAGAGGATTTCCTGCCGGCCGTCCAAAATTTTACAAGGAATCCCGTCGCGGGTCAGGCTGAACATCAAATTGAGGTTGAACAGGCTGTGATCCAGCCTGGAACCGATTCCTCCGATTAGGGTAATCTCCCCGGCTCCCAGTTCCAAGGCTCTAGAGACGGCGTAATCGGTATCCGACATATCTTTTTTTTCGGAGAGCCGCTCCATGTTCACGCCCTTGATAAAGTCCTCGCTGATTCCGAGCGCCTTGGAAGAATCCATGTCTCCCACCCAAAGATCGGGCTGAATACCGAGCTTCTCGAGGTGGCGAATGCCACCGTCCACCGCAATCACGAAATCAAAGGGCTCCAAGTCCGAGCGATTCGTCCCGAAAAAATCCCCGTTCGAAGAGAGGAGCGCCCTAGTCATTGAGCAAGCTCCTGAACTCAGCAATTCGTTCCGCCCGATTCGGGGCGCCGAACACCGCGGATCCGGCAACCAGGACATCGGCACCTGCTTCCTTGAGCAGGCGACAGTTATCTGTCGTTACGCCGCCGTCCACCTCAATGAGGGCCTGAGAAGAAGCCTCGTCAATCATCCTTCTGAGACGCTTGATTTTTGCGACAGAACTGTCAATAAACTTCTGTCCGCCGAAGCCCGGATTGACCGACATCACCAGGACAAGATCAATCTCTCCGATCACCTCTTCCAGCAGAGTAATCGAGGTATGAGGGTTCAAGGCCACTCCAACCTTTACACCCAAGTCCTTAATGTACTGAACGGTTCGATGCAAGTGTCTCTCGGCCTCCAAGTGAACACTGATCAAATCGACGCCCGCATCCACCAAATCTTTGGCGTACTTTGGCGCTTCTTCTATCATCAGATGGGCATCAAAAAAGAGTTTGCTGTGTTTTCGAATCGCCTTTATAATCGGCGCACCGAAGGTAATGTTCGGCACAAAGTGACCGTCCATCACATCCAGGTGCAACCAATCCGCTCCGGCAAGTTCCACGTCACGAATTTCTTCTCTCAGATTGGAAAAATCTGCAGACAACAGAGAGGGTGCTAGCTTTATCATATCCGTTCCTTTCACGAAACGCTATCAGTATCGTTTCTTTTTACTCTCGATCGCCTCGGCCAAAAAGACCGTATAAGAATGATAGCGCTCTTTCGCTATCCTTCCCTCTTCCACGGCGTCTCTGACTGCGCAATCCGGTTCTCCAATATGCTTACAATCTCTAAATTTACATTCGTCTGAAAAGGCCAGGATGTCCGGCATATACGTTTGCAAGCTGATCGGGTCCACATCCTCGTTTTCATAGCCGGTGAAACCGGGCGTATCACAGAGGAAGATCTCATCTCCCAAATAAATCAGCTCACTGTGACGGGTGGTATGCTTCCCCCGCTTCAACTTCTCACTGACTTCTCCGGTCTCCATCTTGGCCTCCGGGTTCAGCAGGTTGATAATGGTCGACTTGCCAACGCCGGAAGGTCCCGCAAACACGTTTACGCCGGGATCCAGGACGGACTTCAGCGTGGCGAGGGTGCCCTCATCCGGCTCCTCGGCCGAGACAAAGATCAAATCATACGGGGTCTTCGAATAGATTCGCTTGACGTTCTCAATCACCTGCTTTGCGTCAAGGTCAATCTTGTTAAAACAGATCCCGGGCCTCACATTCCGCTTTTCCGCCTGAATCAGCAGGCGGTCTAAAAGCTCCAAATTCGGAGCGGGCATCTCCATCGCAAAGGTGATGATCAGCTTATCAATGTTGGCAATCTCCGGTCTTCTCAGAGAGTTCTTCCTCTCGCAAACCGCCTTGATCTGTGCAACATCATCCTCCAGCGGATCTTGCTCGATTTCGACCATGTCCCCGACCAGAGCCTTCTGCCTGTCCAGCCTCATCTTGCCCTTTGCCTTGCATTTATAAAGCACGGTTCCCACCTGCACATAGTGCATTCTGGGAACCAATTTCACAACTCTACCTATCATAGATACTTCCTATTGCAACTCTTCCGGTATGCCGGGCGTCTCTCCGTCTCCCGGAGGAGGCGTCGGAGTCTCAGTTCCGTTTCCGGGATTGCTCGGGTCAGCCGGCGTTTGTTCCCCGGGCTCCTGGGTGTTTCCTCCCGGATTCTCGGTATTTCCGTCCTCCGGACTCGGTTCCGGAGTCTGTCCCTGACTTTCATCCCGGCCCTTTGAAATCTTGAGGTTGACCACGGTATTCTCCTCGACGCTCACATTCGGAGAAATACTCTGCCAGATGACCACATCCTTTCGGAAATTGTTGTCAAATTCGTACTCGGTACTTCCCACCACCATATTCAAATTCGCCAAGGTCTTGGTCGCAAGGTCCAGGTGCATTCCGGTCAAGGACGGCATCAGGTGCATTTTCGGTTCCGAGCCCAAGCTCACCGTCAGAGTCACCTTGTCGTTCTTACCCAGTTTGGAACCCTCCCTCGGCCACTGTTTGGTAACAGTGCCTTTCTTTTCCTTTGCATATTCTTCTTCGATCTCAAAACTGATGTCTTCGTTTCTGAGTTGAACCTTCGCTTCTTGAATCGAGAGCCCGACGAGTTTTGGCGCCTTGGCCTCCTTCTTACCGAGGCTGACCTTGACCTTTATCGTCTTGCCCTCCTGAACGATTGCCTTGGCCTTCGGAATTTGAGAAATGATGTGATTCGCCTTGATTTCATCGTGGTGGACCGCTTCAATTTGCTCAATGCGAAGCCTCTTGGATGCCAACAGTTCGCTGGCCTCGGTGTAACTCATTCCCTCCAAGTCGTCCAACTCGAACGGCCTCATAGATTCGACCTTTCGGTTAGGCGTCACAAAAATGAACGCCAGAACCAGGATGCCGATCAGAATCGCCGCGGAAACCGTGATAATCATAGGGACCATGTTAATCTTATTCTTGTCCTCGCTCACGTCAACCCTGTTCTTATCCTCTTTTTCTCCGTCAAGGTATGGGGCGATCGAGTTCATATCTATGGTCTCGGTCGGAACCACAAAAAGTTGGCTGAACTCCTTGCCGAGTTCCTCATCCGGATTCTTTTTCAGTTCTTCAAAGAGTTCGATGATCTCTTCAACGCTCTGAAACCTTTGCGAAGGCTCCTTCTGAATACACTTTTTGATGATCAGTTCAATCGACGGATTCAGGTTCAGATTCAAATGCGAGGGATCCACCATCCTGTTCTTGGTGTGCTTCAGCGCAATCGCGATGGCGCTGTCTCCGTCAAAGGGCAGCCTGCCCGTAGAAAGCTCATACAGTACGATTCCGAAGGAATAGATATCCGATCTCTCATCCACGATGGAGCCTCTCGATTGCTCGGGCGAGGCGTAGTGGACCGAACCGATCGCGTCTCTTAAATTGTGCATGGTGTCCGAGTTGACGACCCTGGCAATTCCGAAATCCGATACCTTTAAACGCCCTTCCTCATCAATCAGGATGTTCTGCGGCTTGATATCTCTGTGAACGATTTTGTTATCATGCGCATTTTTTATCCCTCTCAATATCTGCAGGGACATGTGGACGATGTCTTCATTGTTGAAATATTTTTCACTCGAAGAGATCACTTCTTTCAAGGTATGAGGTTTGAGCAGCTCCATCACGATGTAATTTTGTCCGCCCTCCTCACCGATGTCAAAGACCTTCACAATGTTGTCGTGGTTCAGTTTTTGAATGGCTTCCGATTCCAAATGGAATCGCTTCACGACTTCCTCATCCTTGTTGAACTCCCCGTTCAAAATCTTGATCGCGACCAGTTCTCCGGTTCTGAGGTCCTCCGCCTTGTAGACCGTGTTCATTCCGCCTTCGCCGACCACTTCAATCAGTTTGTATCTCTTATCTATTGTTTTATTCATATTCATCCTCAATTTTACCCTATTTAGATACACAAACGAGGCTACAGTTGTCCTTGCCGCCGGCTTCGTTGGCCAGTCCGGCAATCTCGTCGATAGCCTCTATCCCATGCTTTTTCAGTAATTTTTCCACTTTTTTCAAATCGACATAATCGTGCAGCCCGTCGGTACACAACAGGAGTATCTCCCCCTCCTGCAACTGTCCTTTGGTAAACTCAAGATTGTACTCGAGCGGGAATCCGAGCGAACGCGTGATGACATTTCGATATTTGTGGTTCTTCGCTTCTTTTTCCGTGATAATTCCGTCATCGATCATCTGCTGGACAAAACTGTGGTCCTTAGTCAATCGAATCAATTTTTTTCCGTCAAACTTATAGGCTCGGGAATCCCCCAAGTGACAAATGGTGTAGTCATCTTCTTCCATATGTAGGATGACGATGGTCGTTCCCATCCCCTCCAATTCGGGGTTTACAACCGCCATCTCCAGCAGTTGGGCGTTGGCCTTTTGTACTGCAGACTCGAATACGCGCACCGGATTTTCTTTTAAACCCTTCTTATCCGCATATACTTCGTCCATAATAAATCTGCAGGCCTGCTCGGAGGCAATTTCTCCTCCCAGGTGCCCTCCCATGCCGTC
This sequence comes from Bacillota bacterium, assembly GCA_030529225.1. Lineage (GTDB taxonomy): Bacteria > Bacillota > Clostridia > Peptostreptococcales > Acidaminobacteraceae > JAUMXH01. Next base: position 82,357 of record JAUMXH010000006.1, read on the forward strand.
AGCAAGCAAAAAGAGCGATAATTCTTCGCTGATTAGAATAAAATCTTCGTTGTTGTCTCTGGATATTCCTTTATCTGAGATAAAAGTATATTTCATTATCCCCCCGCTACGCTATTCTCTTTAGTATCGCTATATAAAAGCCGTCCGTTTCTTCCGATGTGAAGAGTTGCAAACCGGACTCGGACGCATACTCCTTGGTATCGATGTAATCAAACAGAAACCTGCGGTCCTCTTTCAGGAACGACTCTACCCGCAGGTCGTTTTCTTCCGGGTTCATCGTGCAGGTGGAGTATACCAAACGCCCACCCGGCTTGACGTACCGCGAAGCAGTTCGCAATATTTCATCCTGTAATTTTATCATAGTTTCCGGATTATGCTCCAGTTTTTTATACTTTATTTCAATTTTTTTACGAATGATTCCGAACCCGCTGCAGGGAACATCCGCGAGCACCAAGTCAAAGGCATCCGAAAACGCGGGATTCAAGACTGTCGCGTCATTCCACAGAATCTCGATGTCGAGGCCAAGGCGATTCGCATTGTCTCGAATCAGTTGCAACTTGTTCTCGTAAATATCGCAGGCGACGACGCGCCCCCTTCCCCGTTTCCTCTTGATGTCCTCAGCGATTGCCAGTGCCTTGCCTCCCGGGGCGCTGCAGAGGTCCAAAACCTTCTCGTCTCCTTCTATATGAAGGGCATCGGCCAGGAGGACGGAGGCAACATCCTGTATATAAAAGAACCCCTGCTTGTAGGCATCCAAGTCTTGAATCGCGTTTTCTTGCAAGGATCTCACTACCACAGATCGATCCGACAAAGGACTTAACTCGGCCTCTACTCCCGCTTCGTTCAGATTTCGAATCAGGTCTTGCGCCGTGCACTTCGTCAGGTTCACCCGCAAGTGTAAAGCCGCTTTGCTCTGATTGGCCCGCATCAGTTCGAGCGCCTTCTCTTCCCCGTAGGCATCCCGGAACAGGTTCGCCAACTCGATCGGATGCGAAAGCAGGATGGCCTGTTCTTCAAACGTTTCCGCCCGAAACCTGCCCGTCCCCCTACGGATGTGTTCGCGCAAAATCGCGTTCACAAAATTCTTCGCGTAAGGATAGATCGTCTTTGTCACATTGACATAGGCATTCACGCTGATATGGTCGGCGTTTCCGTCCATAAACTCAATCTCGTAAAGGGCCATCAAAAGCAGCAGTTTGAGCTTTTTGTTCACCTTCTTTTTGGCGAGCTCGTCAAGGTAGTGTCGGAGCAAAATCAGGTGTTCCAGTACCCCGAAGGCGACTCGCATCCCGTAAGCCTTTTCTTTTGGAGAAAAGGGCTGACGATGCAAGGTGCTCGAGATGATCGAGGAATAGGCGTCCTCGTGAACGACGCGGTATAAGAGTTCCAGGACGCAAACGATTACTTCATTTTGCTTCATGACAGCCGATCACCCTTGTCAAGTTTCTTTCCTCTCAAAAAGTCGCCGACCGGCATCGCCTTGGAACCGGCCCTCTGAATTTCGGTAATGCGAAGAAGCCCGCCCGAGCAGGCGACATAAATCCCGTCTTTGCCGGATTCCGCAATCTCCCCGAATTCCAATGCGTGCTCTTTGGGAAGAAAGTCCGCCATGTGAATCTTAAGGAGTTCCCCCTGATGGGCGGTTCTGGCCGAAGGATACGGATTCAGAGCCCTAACCAGCCTCTCAATTTCCGCGCCCGGCCTAGACCAGTCAATGTTTGACAAATCCTTGTGAATCTTGTCCGCGTAGGTGGAATCGGCATCGTTCTGCTTCCAAGGAAGCCTCATCTTTCCGCCGCTCCTGTCGCATTCTTCCAGTTCCCTCAAGAAGTCCAGGATTCCCTTGGTCCCGAGCTCCAGAAGTTTATCGTGCAGGCTTCCGGTAGTCTCCCTTTCACCGATTTCACATCTTAAAATGTCAAAGACATCACCGGTATCGAGTCCCTTATCCATCTGCATGATGGAAATGCCGGTCTCCCTGTCCCCACTTAAAATTGCCCGGTGTATCGGGGCAGCTCCCCTCCACCTGGGCAAGATTGAAGCGTGAATATTGATAAATCCGTACTTCGGAAGCTTGAGCAAGGCTTCCGGAATGATTCTGCCGTAGGACACGACGACCGCAAGGTCCGGGTCCACGGCTTGAAAAAGTTCCAAAAATTCCTGATTTAACTTGGCCGGTTGGTACAGGTCCAAACCCTTCTCCAAAGCCACCTTTTTGACTTCCGAAGGGTTCAGTTTTTTCCCCCTCTTGCTCTTGGAGTCGGGAGCCGTCACGCAGGCGACTACCTCATGCTCTCCGAGCAAGGCTTCGAGTATTTTAGCGGAGAAAATGGGCGTTCCAAAAAAAGCTATCTTCATCGTACCTGTTATTCCCTTTTTATCTCTTGGATTTCAAAAAATGTTCAATCTCTTCGTCGGTCAAATTTGTTGCGTCCGCCTTCGTGTTATACAAAATGCCCTGCAAGTGGTCGTACTCGTGCTGAAGCGCCTTTGCGTAAAAATCTTCCGCGACGAGCTCCTGCTCCGCCATATTTTCGTCAAGGTACTTCATTTTAATTTTTTGCGCCCTCGTGATGATGCCGGTCTGACCGGGAACGCTCAAGCAGCCTTCCAAATCTTGGACCTTCCCGCTCATTTCAAGAATTTCCGGGTTGATGAAGACCTTAATCTCTTCTCCAAGCTCCGGATTTCCGGCGTTCACATCCACCAAAAAAACCTGCTTTAGTACTCCCACCTGAACGGCTGCAATTCCGGCCCCGTTCTCATTTCTCATCGTATCCTTCATGTCTTCTATCAATTCAAGGATTCTCGGCGTCATTTCCTTGATCGGTTTCGATTTTTTGACGAGGATTTCATCTCCCTCGACCCTAATTTTTCTCAGTGCCATGTTCCTATCCTTTCTCCTTTGTCTCTTCCGTGTTTCGATAAATTTCTATACATATGCTTTATTATAACACAAAAACGCCCCCCTTAACCAGTTATTTATGTGGAGTTTACCCAAGTTCCTGTTTCAATGGCTCCGCTCACATGATATACTTTTTAACAGGAACGCTCCGTTCCGAACAGGAAAAAGGAGACCGGGAGGAACTTGATATGGCTACATTTGAAGATTTTTTAAAATTGGATATACGCGTTGGAACCGTCATCGAGGCGAGGATTTTCGAAAAAGCGAAAAAACCCGCCTATCAACTGCGGGTGGACTTCGGAGAAGGACTCGGCATCAAGCAGAGCTCCGCACAGATCACCGAACGATATCGCCCGGAAGACCTGATTGGAAAGCAGGTTCTGGCCGTCGTGAACTTCCCGCCCAGACAAATTGCAAATTTCATGTCCGAGGTTCTCGTCCTCGGCACCTACAGCGAGGGCGGCGTAATCTTAATCAGACCGGACAAAGATGTGAAAAACGGGGATCGGCTCGGCTAGGAGCCGCCAGGCACCGTCCTAGAGAACGTGAGGATTGAAATCCAAGGATACCGATACATCCTTGCCGATGATTTTATATTTGTTTATCACGCAGACATGATAGAGCAGGTTTACAATCTTAAGCGGATCTTCCCCGTAGTTCTTAATGAGGATTTGATACCGGAATTTATTCTTGATTCTCAGATGATACTGTTCTTTGAAGTCGTAGATGCTCACCTTGAGCTTTGTCTTGGCTACAAAACTCCCGAGCAGGTCATTGATTCTGCGAGCCTGCTCTCTGGCGATTCCGTTGTGCTCAGAGACCACTCGAATGCTCACAAACTTGGAATAGGGAGGAAAGAGTGCCAATCGCCGCAACCTGTCTTCCTCTCGTAAAAATCCGGGAAAGTTGTTCGCCAAAAGATACTTTAAGGTCCTGTGCTCCGTGTCCAGGCATTGGATGTAGACCCGTCCACGGGTGCTGCGTCTGCCCGCCCTTCCGGCCAGCTGGTACATCAAATTGAAGGCAGTCTCCGCGGAGCTGTAATCGGGGGAGTGAAAAATTTGATCGGCATTGACGACCGCGGCCAGAGTCACCCTGTCAAAATCAAATCCCTTTGCGATGACCTGAGTTCCCAATATCGCGTCCAAGTTGCCCGACTCAAAATCCGAAATGGTTTGCAAATACTCCTCCGAGGCCCTCGTACTGTCGCTGTCGATCGAGGCGAATCTGCGATTCGGGAAGAGCTCCTTCAACTCTTCTTCGACCGATTTCACCGCCGGAATTTTGTCGAGGACCGGCGCCCGGCAGAGGGAGCAGCTACTGTAGGCGGGAATCTTGTAATCGCAATACTTACAATACATATCGCCGCCCTTATTCGCGACCGCAAGGGACAAGTCGCAGTTCATACAAGTTTCAATATGCAGACAGGCCGAACATTGGCGGTAGGACGAGTAACCCCTTCTATTGTGAAGAATCATCGCCTGCTCGCCTTTCTCAAAGGTTTCCGCAAGCTTCTCATACAGAATCGTACTGATCTGCGATGTTTTCTTCTCACAGGATTTCATATCAATCAGAAAGAGTTCCGGCAAGGGGACTCCACCGATTCTTTTCTCCAGTTTCAAAACATGGTAGTTCTTTTTTTGTGCCGACTTAAAGAGTTCCAGACTTGTGGTGGCAGAGCCCAAAACGATGTCGCAAGGGAGCTGTTCACTGAGCTCCATCGCCAAATGAATCGCATCAAAGCGGGGAACTTGATCGGACTTGTAGGTTTTCTCGTGAGACTCGTCTATGATGATCATGCCCAGGTCCTTGAACGGAGCAAACAGAGCGGAGCGCACGCCGAGGATCACATCCACCCTTCCGGACTGAATATCTTGATAGTAGGCCGCCTTGTCACGATCCGAAACGTGGGTATGTATGATCGCAATCCGCTCCGAGAGTTGCGCATAAATGGCGGATAAGACCTGCATACTCAAAGCGATTTCAGGCAATAAAAAAAGAACCTGCTTGCCCTCCTTCAGCACCTGCCTCGCCATTTCAAAGTAAAGCCTGGTCTTCCCGCTTCCCGTCACCCCGTTTACAATCGCGCGAAACGCCTTCCCGTTTGGGGAATCCGCACGCTTTTTGTGCTCCAAAAAAAACGAAAACGCCTTCGCCTGCTCCTCGCTCAAGGGCGGCAACTCACCCTGTCGCTTCTTGGGGCGAAAGTACTTGTTCAGCTCCACATCCTTATCTACGCTGTCAAGACGAATCAAGCCCTTCTTGCAAAGGCTAAGGACATCCTGTCTGGTGCAAGAGCAAGCGGTACAAAGCTTCTTGTATTCAACTACTCCCTGCGAATGGGCATACTTCAGAATACGAATCTGTTTGACCGCGCTCGGCCTAATCTCTTCGAGCGCCTCCTCCAACGCGTCAAACAGGACGCTCACATACTCGAGTTTTGAGGGCACGACTCGGATGTCATAGCGGATCAGTTCCTCCAAGTCTCCCTTTTTGATCGCCTCTTTCAGCTGTTTTTTACTCAAGAGTTTTCTCATTTCCCTCTCGCTGAGCATTTGAGCCAAGTCCAGCTGCAGGAAACCCGCCGTCTTCACCAGGTAGTTTCTTACCATCAAGATTTCCTGCGGGGCCGGCAGAATGGTGCGGTACGCCGCTCTGTAGGTCGATGCGTAGTGCATTCTCAACAAATAAATTTGGTACAGTTGAGTTTTGGTGAAGGAATACTTTTTAGGCAGAAGTTCGATGACCTCCTTGCACCGAAAGGGAGGCTTTTCATTCAAAATTGTGTAAACTAAAGCACAGGTCGGCTTATCTCCCTTTCCGAAGGGAACCACCAACCTGTCTCCGGGCGCGATCTCCGCCTCCCCATAATAAGCATACGTAAAGAGTTTATCTTCCTGACCCGTTGCGCTATCAATGATTAGATTGACGTACATTTCAAAGGCGTTTCAGAAAAACTATTGCTTGCTGACGATCTTATACTTGCCTTCGTAAATGTCCGAGATTGCTCGCATCACCGGCTTTTGAGTATCCTGCGCGATTTGCGAGATTTCATCGGTCACATCCTCGTCACTCTTTTTTTCCGGGTTGACGATGGCTCTTGCCCTCTTTGAAATCGCTACAATCAGCGAGTATCGGCTGTCGGTAATCTCCAGCATTTCATCAATTGTTGGTCTCTTCATGGGTCCTCTCACTTCCTTCCGTTTGCATTTTTTCTTATAATTATAATTCTTATAATTATAAATAGTAACGTTACCGTCTATCCGTTCGACTGCCTTTCGCCCGCTCACTACAAAGGCGGGCAGGCACGAATCAAAACTCCTTCAACAGGTCGTCCCGAATCTCATCCAAAAGGTCCTGATACTTCCAAGGTCTGAGCCTTGCCGAATTCAGGATCATATTTAGCTTCTCCGCCGCTTCATCGATATCGTCATTCACGATGCTGTAATCGTATAAGTTGATGTAATCCAATTCTTTTACGGCTCTCTTTAAGCGGTTGACGATTTCTTCTTTGTTTTCACTTCCCCGGTTCTCAATCCGCCTGCGAAGCTCCTGCAGGTTCGGCGGCAGGACGAAGACAAAGATGGCATTCTCGCCCTGCTCTCGGATGAGGGCGCCTCCGTTGGTCTCAATCTCGAGGATTACATCATGGCCTCTCTCGAGCGCTTTCTCCACCTCGGCCCTCGGCGTCCCGTAGTAGTTCCCGAAATGATAAGAATATTCTAAAAATGCGTTTTCCTCAATCTTCTGTTCGAACTCTTCCCGACTCAGAAAAAAATAGTCGACGCCGTCTACCTCACCCTCTCTGGGCTTTCTGGTAGTGGCGGAAACCGAGACCATCGCATTCGGGTTAATCGTCTTTAATTTTCTGCAGATGGAACCCTTTCCGACTCCGGATGGCCCCGAAAATACTATTAGCGTCCCCTGGTTCTTCATATTGATCTCCGTTTCCGACTCTATTCAATGTTTTGCACTTGTTCTCTGATTTGTTCCACGATGGATTTCAACTCGACCACCATCGCTGAAATTTGAATATCTTGGGTCTTTGAGCCGATCGTATTGACCTCCCGGTGCATCTCCTGCGCCAAAAAGTCCAAATTCTTCCCCATCAATCCCTTGCTTTCAATCAGCCGGCCGAATTTTTCGGCGTGGGTCAAAAACCTGACGATTTCTTCTCTGACATCACTTTTGTCCGCGATGACGGACACCTCGTTGATGATGCTCAGTTCGTTCACATCCCTGCCCTCTAAGAGTTTCTCCACCCGTTCAAAGAGCTTGTCTCGATAGATGCTTGCGATTTCCGGCGCCCTTTTTTCGATTTCCGACATGCAGACTCTCGCCTTGCTTAAAAGATTGTGCAGCTCCAGTTTCATCGCCGCGCCCTCTTCTTCTTTCACCCTTAGGAACATCTCCAGGGCATGGTCGAGGGCCTCCTTGTAAGCGGCAAATTCCTCTTCGTAGTCGGAAAGTTCAATTCCGGCCTTCTCCCCGACATAGGACACCAACCTCAAAAGGTCCCCGGCCGACAGGGTCAGCTTGACCTGCTTGGATTCCGAAAACGCAATCATCTCATCGACCAACTTCGAGATTTCATCCTTGGTCCTCCCGCTAATCGATTTTTCACCCAAGTCCTCATATCTAAAAAAGACTTCCAATCTGCCTCGGGCAACTTTCTCCTTGCACTGTTTTCTCAGATCGGTCTCCACTCCAATGTGTTTGGACGGGAGAAAAAATTTGGCATCAAAGTACTTGCTGTTGACGCCTCTTATCTCGCATAAGACCTTAAACTCGGCATTTCCGCCTAAGCCCCTGCCATATGAAGTCATACTTCTCAAAACCGGCACCTCAATCTCTGTTTTCCTGATTCTCGATAAAAAATTCTAACACAAAAGAAGGCATTTTAAAAGTGTATTTTAACCGCTGACATTTCTAAAATGCTCGATGTTGTCAAAGTCGCCCAACACGCTGAACACATCTATTCGCATATACTCCGGCAATTCGCCGACATAGGACTGCAGAAAGGATTCGGCGCACTGTTCGATTCGATTCAGCTTCCGCTCGGTGACATACTCATACGGATACCCGCAAGATGCGTCCTGCCTGTATTTGACTTCCGCAAAGACCAAATCTCCGCTATCCTTTTCGATATAGATGATATCAATCTCTCCATATCTGGTGGAATAGTTCCTGGCCAATATGCAGTGCCCCTCACGGGACAATTTTTTGCACACGAAGTCTTCCGCAATCTTGCCGGTATCGTTCTTTCGTTCCATCTTAGTGAAGGATTAAACTTTGTCCGGTCATCTCAATCGGTTTTTCGATTCCGAGCAAGTCCAGCATGCTCGGCGCGATATCCGACAGTCTGCCGCCTTCTCTCAGTTTAAAGTCCAGCCCCTCTCCGATGAAACAGATGGGAACCGGGTTGGTAGAGTGCGCGGTAATCGGGCTGCCGTCTTCTTCCATCATCGTCTCGCAGTTTCCGTGATCCGCTGTGATAATCACGATTCCGCCGACCTTCAGGCTCGCCTCTACGCATCGCTTCATGCACTTATCCACGTGTTCAATCGCCTCGACGGTCGCGTCCATACTTCCGGTATGTCCCACCATGTCAGGGTTTGCATAGTTTGCGATGATGGTATCGTACTTGCCCGATTCAATGCTCTCGCAGATTTCATCGGTCAGGGTGTAAGCGCTCATCTCGGGCTGCAAGTCATAGGTTGCGACCTTCGGAGACTGAATGAGTTTTCTGTCCTCGTTCTCGAATTTTTCTTCGACTCCGCCGTTGAAGAAGAAGGTGACGTGGGCATACTTTTCAGTCTCTGCAATCCTGAGCTGCCTCAAGCCATGTTTGGCGACGATTTCGCCGTAGGTTTTGGTCAAGTCTTCCGGTTTAAAAGCAACCGAGACATTGGGCATGGTCGCATCATACTGTGTCATACAGACATAATTGACATCAAACTCGCCTCTCCCGCGGTCGAATCCGTCAAAGTCGGGATCCACGATCGCCCTGGTCAGTTCCCTGGCCCTATCGGGTCTAAAATTGGAGAAAATCACCGCGTCTCCGTCAAAGAGCCCCCTGTTGTGCTCGAAGACCATAGGAACCAGGAATTCATCGGTCACGCCGTTCTGGTAGCTCTCCCGGATGGCCGCGACCGGATCCGTTTCCTTCACACCGATATTTCTGACGACGGCATCGTAAGCCTTTTCAATTCTTTCCCATCGCTTATCCCGGTCCATCGCGTAGTATCTCCCCGATACCGTGCCCAAATGTCCGACACCGATTTCCTCCATCTTCTCGAGTAAGTCCCCGACAAATCCGGCCGAGCTGGTCGGCGAAACATCCCTACCGTCGGTAAAGGCATGCAGGATGACTCGGTCCAAGCCCTTTCTCTTCGCAAGCTCAATTACTGCGTAGATGTGGGTGTTGTGGCTGTGTACGCCACCGTCCGACAAGAGTCCGAACACATGAAGATACGAGTTTTTCTCGATACAGTGATCCACCGCGCGATTCAATACTTCATTTTCAAAAAAATCTCCGTCCTCGATGGCTTTGGTGATCCTGGTTAAATCCTGGTATACGATCCTTCCGGCCCCGATATTGGTATGACCAACCTCCGAGTTTCCCATCTGTCCGTGAGGGAGACCGACATCCATACCGGAAGCCTCGATCAAGGTGCTGGGATAGTCTTTGAAATAGCGGTCGATGTGCGGCTGATTGGCCGCAACGACAGCATTACCGTAGGCATCGGGATTATGTCCGTAGCCGTCCAAAACAATCAACGTTAGAGGTCTCTTTTTCAAGTGCATTTTATGTTCCTTTCTCCATCATGACTCTGATTCTTATTCCCCGTCATGAAACCGCAAGACAGATAAACTAAAAAACCGCTCTAAGGCGGTCTTTAGCTCACAAATACTATAATCCGTATTTTTTATTGAATTTCTCAGCTCTACCTTCCGCATTAGAAGATTTTTTCTTGCCTGTATAGAAAACGTGTGACGCTGATGAAACACCCACTTTAATTACCGGATATTCATTGCCGTCTTCCCAAGTTGTAGTTTCTTTTGGGAGCATAGTAGACTTGCCCAAAAATCTGAAACCACAGCTGGTGTCTTCAAATACGACAGGCTGATAATTTGGATGTATGTCCTTTTTCATCATATCCTCCCATCAATTTTAATGTACTGTACCATATTAGCAAAAAAAAAGAATAAATGCAAATGTTTTTAAAAAAAATTTGCATCACAAACCGCTTTCAAAAAAAGTGCAGTTTAAAATGGAAAAGCTCTTAAGCTTCTACATTAAAGAGTAGTCTTCCACCTCTTCAAAATAGCGTTCATTGAAAATCTCATACAAGTAGAACTTTCTGAAAATCTTGGTTCTCTTGATTACTACTTCCACACCGTCGAATTCGTACAAGTTTGAAGAGCCGAACTGGCCGATAAACTTATATCCCATCTCGTCCAAATACTCATCAAAAGCTTCGATTCCCTCTTGGCTTTTCTTTGATAAAAACTTGGTGCCGTTCTCCGAAACTTCGACCAGGTCCGCTCCTCCGTAACACAAGAGTCCAAACCCTTTTAAGATACTGAGCAAGCTGTGTTTTCGAATCAACTTAATCAACTTCACCATGGTCAAAAGCATCACCACAAGCAAGGTAATAGAGCCTACAAATTTTAGCGCTTTTTTCATAATCATTCCCCTATCCTTATCCATACATTTGTCTATCATTTCTTAGTCTTTCAACTATCAATTCATTATAAACGAAATGTTATCCATATGCAAGAGTCGTAAAAATGATTCAATGGAAAGTTT
>JAUMXH010000007.1:0-48602 GCA_030529225.1 Bacillota bacterium
CGTCCTCTTTCATGTCGGCATCTTTTGCTTCGTCCTCTTTCATGTCAGCGTCTTTCATTTCTTTGTCATCCGCTTTTTTGTCGTCAGTTGCCTCTGTTTTCTTCTGGTCATCAACCTTTTTCTCTTCCGCTTTCTTTTCTCCGCCGCAAGCTGTCAGTGTTACTACCAAAGCCAAAGAAAGTGCCAAATAAACTAATTTTTTCATTTCAAATTCTCCTTTTTTCCGTTCCCGACCCTGCGGGAAACTGCTATTACGCTTGAACCGTATTTCAAACACAAATCAGTTATATCACCATTCGTTTTTTGAGTCAAACAATCTGCAAAAAAAAGCGGCATTTATTAAAACCTTGTAACCAATGCCGTCCTTTTGTATTTAGGATTGGAAGAACTTGCCCCTGCTCGCCTTCCGCTTAGGGGTGGAGCCGGGCTTTCGCAATCCTCATTGTCCCGTCAGCAGGTTTCCCTCCCGCAGCACGCCCCCGTCCATCGTGTAAATCGCCTTGCCGTAGCTCAGGAGGTCCAGCTCGTGCGAGACCAGCACCAGGGCCACGCCCTCCTCCTCGTTGATGCGTTTGAAGAGCTCCATGACCTCCTTGGTGTTGTGCACGTCAAGGTCGGCGGTCGCCTCATCGGCCATCAGGACTTTGGGCTGATTGATCAGGCTTCTGGCGATCAGAACGCGGCGCAGCTCCCCGCCCGAGAGCTCGTTCGGATAGCCGTACTCCAGGTCTCTGATGTTCAGAAGGGCGAGCAGCTTCCTCGCCCGCCCGTAGACGTCTCCCTCCCGCTTGTTTAAAAAGAAGGGCAGGACGATGTTGTCGATCACATTGAGGTTGGGCAGGGTCGAGATTCCCTGCGGGATGTAGCCGATCTTCCCGTTGCGGATGCGCGAGAGACCCTCGTCGTCCTTGGCAAAGAGCGACTCGCCGTCGATCAGCACCTCGCCTTCACTCGGGCTGACCATGCCGCTCATCAGGTTCAGAAGAGTCGTCTTTCCGCTCCCGCTCCGGCCTATGATGTTGATGTAGTCGCCCTCGCCGATGCTGAGGTTCACGCCGTTTACAGCCTTAAAGCCCGCGCGCCCGCGCAGATATTCCTTACTTAGGTTCTTAAGTTCCAAAAACGCCATCTATTCCTCCCTCAAACTGCTGTAAATATCGTAGCGATTCACCTTGCGAACCGCAAAGAGACTCGACAGGGGACCCACAATCAGGCCGAGCAGAAAGCACGAGAGGACAATCAGGCTCATCGTGCCGATCGACGGAAGCAAAAACGGAATCTGCAGGCGCTCGGCAATCGCCGGCTTGCCGGCCAGGAGGACAATCAGGGCGATTGCGGTTCCCAGAGCCGAGGCAAAGGCGCTCAGAATCGTCGCCTCCGCCAGGATGATGCTCGCAAGCTTCTTCTTGCTCGCCCCGAGCACGCGTAAAATCGCCATCTCCTTCTTTCTCTCGTTGAAGATCATCGCAAAGACCAGGGAGATGACCGCGACCGATAACATCCACATCGCGACGATGATCAGCTTGATGTAGGACGAAACCACGGAAAGGTTGGACGAAACCGTATTCACGAACTTCTTGGAATACATCCCGAAGAGGCCCTGATCCGAAAACCGCTCGGTGATGCGATTCGCAAATTCCACCGAGTCGTAGCCCGGCTCCAACTTCAGCATCACGATCGAGATCAGACTCCCGTCCTCCGACAAGGGGTGCTTCTTCTTTCGCTCGGCCTCCTTGGCCAGAGACGCGGCGGTCTGCGCGGTCATAAACACGGTGTTGTCAAAGCCCATGCCGGTCTTTTCCAGCGCCCCCACAACCTTGTAGGGCTTGCCGAAGAAGGAGAGGGACTCTCCGGGCTCGCCGTTCACGTTGCTGCCCACGATGATCTGGCCGAAGGCGAGATCCGTCTGCAGGCTCTCCTTCAACCAAGGCTTGATGATGAAGTCGCTCTCGTAGTCGATCCCGATGATCTGCAGCGGTGCCGAGCAGCAAGAGGAGCTCAGGGTCGCAATGTAGGTCTGCGGGCTGATGTTCTTGATGCCCTCCATCGTTTTCAGCGTTTCGATTGCGCCCGCCGGCAGGTAGAACTCGCTCGGCTTTCCGGTCAGGAGCACCGAGTCGATCCCGGTCTCGTAGCCGGCCGGAACCACCATCACATCCGCGCCGAGGCGGTTCGAGAGGCTCTCGATTCCGGATGAGAGGCTCCTGCTGACCAGGGAGCCGAGGACCAGCACAAAGGTGAAGAGGAGGATGAACAGAATCAGCACAAAGCTTCTGACCGGCTTTCTCCGAATGTTCTCCATCGCCAGGGTCCTTGCCCCAATCTTAACTTGTCTGCTCACTTAAAAACCCCTTCGTCCTCTCTCTTTTCGCGTTAAAAACCCCTGTATCAGCAGCGCCAGACCCAGCACAAAGAGGGCGGGCAGGAGGAAGCCGAGCGCGGGCTTGGTGTTTTGCACACAAGACATGTTCTCCATCATGCAGAAGCCGATCTTGTGTTCTCCGAATCCGAAGTCTCCGAGTTTTACTATCTCATTGCTTAACAGGTAGTTGGCTGCGGCCAGCAGCATGGTCAAAAAGCCGGTCATCAGCTTCCACGATCTTCGGTTGAAGATGATGCAGAGCAGCGATAGGATGACAATGACGATTCCGGTCACCAGGACCAGCTTTCCGGTGTAGTAGCACTTCATGTGCTTGGCCATCGGATTGACCGCCCCGCAGACCTTGAACAGGTGCCAAGGGGTCAGGGCCGTCACCGCGCCGATGATCAGGATGAGCAGTGTCAGGATGTTACTTTTGATGCGTTTCATAGCGTTGCCTCTCTTCCGTTTGTCTTATGTTCCGTCGTTTTTGTCCGTCACCGCAGCCTATTCCTGCGCCTTGGCGAGGGCATCCTTCGCCGCTTCCTGAAAAGCCTTCCAGGAAATGGTCGCCCCGCTGATCGCCTCGATGTCTTCGACCGATCCGAGTTCCACGAGCATGCCCGCGTACTCCTTCATCCCTTCGACTGCAATCTGCGCCTTCTTGTAACTCTCGGGGCTGGAATCCTTGGAGTAGTTCTCATCCTTGATCTTGCCGTCGGCATCAAAGAAGAGCGCCTCACAAGATTCGATCTTGCCGTCCTTAATCACGATGCTCACCGTGTTATAGTCATTGTCCTCGCCGGTATACTCGCCCTCGTAGCTTCCGTCCTTATATGTGACGGAGCCGCAGGCAGCGAGCGCGACTACGAGGGAAAGGCTGAGCCCCGCCCGCGCGATTTTCTTCCATACTCTATTTGCAAACATAGGTCCTCCTGCTTGGTTCGATTGATCTTGCGTTTTGATTCTTTGCTTTGAGACTTTCCGTGACGCGCTTATAGCGCCTCCGGCCGCCTCTTCTAACGTAGCGAATCCTCGATGATCTTTCCGTAGTTTAGAACGATCTTTCTTTCGGCCACATCCCCGACGCTCGGGTCGTGGGTCACGACGATGATCGTAGAGCCCTCCGCGTGTAGGCGCTTCAAGATCTCGATGACCATCTTTTCGTTCTGCTCGTCGAGGTTCCCCGTCGGCTCGTCCGCGAGGATGATCTCCGGGTGGTTGATCAGGGCCCTGGCGATGCAGACACGCTGCTTCTCCCCGCCCGAAAGCTGGTTCGGGTAGTGGTTCGCCCTGTCCTTGAGCCCGACCTTGTCCAAGGCCTCGAGCGCCTCGTTCTTGTCCGGCATGCTGTGGTAATACTGGGCCACCATGATGTTCTCCAGGGCGGTCAGGTAGTTGACCAGGTGGAACTGCTGGAAAATCAGCCCGATTCTCTCGCGCCTGATTTCGGTGAGCTCCTTCTCCTTCTTCTTGGCGATGTCCTCGCCCAGCAAAATCACCTCGCCGACCGAAGGCCTGTCCATACAGCCGATGATATTGATCAGGGTCGTCTTTCCCGAGCCGGAAGAACCCATGATTGAGAGCCAGTCGCCCTTTCTCACCGTCAGATTGATGTCCGAAAGCGCATCGACCGATTCATATATCTTGGAAACGCCCTTCAATTCGAGCAGCGCCTCCCTCTGTTCCCTCTGCGTTTCATGTATTTTTTCCTGCATAGTCTTATTCTCCCTTCAATACCACGGCCGCCTCGATCTCGAGCACCTTTCTCACCGGCCAAATACTCGCCAGACACGTTACGATCACACTTGACAGCAGGGCGAGAGGGGCCAGCAGAAACTGGAAGTCGACCGACCTGCCGAAGACGCTCAAACTCACGTGTTTTGCGAAGAAGTAACCCAGCACGATGCCCAGGATACCACCCAGGATGCCGAGGATGACGCTCTCGGCCATAAATTCGTTGATGATTCGCTTATTCTCAGCGCCGAGCGCCTTCTTGAGCGCGATTTCGGTCTTTCTCTCGGCAACCATCGCCATCATGGTCGTGCTGACCGAAATCATCGTGATGATCAGGATGACCACGGTGACCAAAAGCACCAAAGAATTCAGCTTTTCCAAGACCTGATCCTGAGATTGGGTCACCCGTCTGACCGGACGCGCCATGACCTTGCCGTTCTTCTCGTTGATTTTGCCGGCGAAGTCGTCGAGTTCCTGCCCGCTCGCCTCGATACTGCACTCGATGATGTCAGCCTCGAAGTCGCCCTCGATGATCTCAGACAGGGTGTTGGTATCGAGGAAGATGAAGCCCTCCTCGGCCCCGCCGGTGCTGACGATGCCCTCCACAATCAACTTCTGTGAAAAGTTGTCGGCCCCCAGGTCCTTCTCCTTGTTTTCCTCGGCGCTCGCATCCTGTGAGGAGCTCTTCGCCGTCTTTCCGTATTTTACGCCCTGAACCGTGATGCTGTCTCCGATTCTGAGGTCCAATTTCTTTGCGATTTCTTTTCCGACCATGACCTTGTCATGCTCGCCGTTCTCGACCCACCTTCCCTCGATGTACCAGAACGGGCTGTTTTCCTTGGCCTGTTCCAAATCGGTTCCCGCCAGCATATAAGGCTGTTCGTTGATTTTACAGGTCCAATAGCGGTAAGGCGCCATGCCGACCAGCTTCTTCTCGCCGATCTGCGCCTTGATCTCGTTGAACTCCTCGAGGTTGATCGCCTCGTCTCCGCTCGGCAGAATCACCAGGTTTGCCCCGTAAGAGCGGAATTCCTTCCCGAGCTGTCTCGGAATGTCGTAGTAAATCGTGAGCAGACCGAAGAGGATGGTCGCGCCGATTGCAATCGCCAGCATGGCAATCACGACCCTCGATTTTTTGCGAATCAGGTAGTTCATGACCATGCTCATAAACATCTTATTTTTTGTCATAGCTACCCCCTACTTTCCGTGCAAGACTTCTGTCGGTTTGAGATTCAGAAGATACCTGATGGCAGGGATGCTTCCGATCACGCTGACAAAGATGACCAAAACGCAGATGATGGGGATGGTCAGCATCGAAATCTCTATGCTCGATCCGAAGACGCTGTAGCCGATGATCTGGGTAAATCCGAGCCCCGAGAAATAGCCGACCAGGCCGCCGGCTATGCCGGTCAGGACAATCTCCGTGAGAAGCAGTCTGATGATCGGGAAGTCGTAGGCGCCGAGCGCCTTGAGCAGGCCGATCTCCTGCGCCCTCTCGATGACGCCGGCCGTCACCAGGTTGGAAATGGCAAGGGCCGAGCAGATTGCGCTGAGCACCGTGATTAAGAGCATCAGCAGGGTGATTTTGTTCAGGATGGTCCCTTCGGATTCCGCGACCTGTCTGACCGGTCTTGCGACGCCGTCTTTGACCACCTCCTGAATCTGGTGGCAGATTGCGCTGACATAGGCCGTGCAGTACCAGGTCTCATACTCCGAAATCGTCAGGCTCTTGGGATCCCGGGCCGCCTTTTTCGCCAAATCGTTGTCCGGCGTCGTCAGGGCGGAAACCTCTATCTTGGAGATCTTCTCCTGCAGACCGGTCAGCTCCTGCGCGGTCTCCAAGTTCGTGACGATGCTCTCGTCCGCCTTGCCTCCGTCGATGAAGATGCCCTTTACAATCAAGTCCTTCTCGGCATCCCCGAACTTCACGCGGATCGAATCGCCGAGCTTGATCCCGTTTCTCCCCGCGAGGAGGGAACCTACCATGACCTTGTCCTTGTCTTCTTCGCTCAGCCATTCGCCCTGCAACTCGCCGTGCCACCAGTTCCTGAGCCTCTTGAGCCCGGTGTCGAGCTCCTCTCCGGTAGAGAGGACGAGGTGCCTGTCGATCCAGGTTCCAAACATGGAAACCTTGCCGTCCACGCCCTCGAGTTCGACCTTGCTCTCCAGAATCGGTGCAAAGTCCACGATGTTGAAGCCCCAGAAGATCTTTTTGAGCTTCAGGGTGTCCTCCTCGAGCAAAAACTTGTCCGAAACCCCCGCTCCGTCGTCGATGCCGTAGAGGTCGCCCAAAAGGGACGCGTCCTTGTGCATCACGGTGATATTGGCTCCGTATATCTTCAATTCTCTGTTGACCTTATCTCCGACCCCGAGCAACACGTTGATCATCGCAGTCGAGAGTGAGACGCCGAGCGCCACGACCACCGCAATCATGAGCATCTTGCTCTTCTGCTTGAATAAGGTGCTAAAAACCATTCGCCAAAACATAATTTTTCTCCAAATTTCCGTTTATTTAAAGCGCTTTTCTTCCCGAATCAGATCCTGCACGTCGATGATGATCTTCTTGTCGATGATCTCGTACGGGAAGGGGATCGGGTTACAACCGCCCTTAAAGCCGATGGTGTTCTTGTTCATGACTACGTCGCAGCGCTTGCAGATAACCTCGTCGCCGCGCTCGTAGTACCCCGCCACCCCGCAGATCTCGCAGGCGTCCAGGCCGAGCCCGTAGGCGTTTCCGGTCAGCTTCTTGACCGCGATGAACCTGACATCGTAGCCGTTCTCGGTCTTGTACGAGAAGCGGTGCAGGTGTCCGTCATCCACGTCCGTCAGCGGGATGATGATCTTGCCGTTTTCGAGCGTGTACTCCTGCGGCGGCGTCAGCTCCACTTCCTTGGTTGAATAGTAGTGAAGAACCGTTAAAATCAGGACCGCGCCGACCATGACCGACAGGAGGGCCCCCGCATAGCGCCTCGCGCTCCTCGCATAGGACTTCGCCTTTCTAAACAGGGCGTTGTTCTCAAAGCTGCCGCTGACCTTGAGGTTCTGCAAGAAGACATAGGCGAGCATCAGGAAGGCGACCAGGAGCATCCCGTAAATCAGGAACTTTCCGTGCCTATCGCCGAAGATCATGATACTGAACACCAAGTCGCTGAGCGGAATCAGGTTCATCCTCTGCATCGCCGAGACCGACCTGAGCAGGTAGTCGACCGCAAAGACGAAGGAAGAGAGGCATAAAAAGAACAGAACCTGCCTTTTGTTTAGGAATTCGGATACCTTGACGATCAGGAAGAGGCAGACCATACCGATCAGGATGCCCAGGACAAATCCGATTGCGCGCAAAAAGGACATCGTGCTCAGCGTGTCCTCACCGAAGTAAACAAATTCGCCGGTCATCTTGTAGGCGATGGGTGAAAGATAAAAAAAGGCAAAAAACAAGGTGAGAGCCACCAATGCGGAAACCGGGTAATCATACGGCCTCTTATCCGTCTTTTTGAACAAGAGCCTCAGTATTAGAAATGCAAACGTCAGCACTGCAACTGCGGCAATGACCAGAATCAACTGCCGGTTAAACTTGATCAGTGCAAGATTCATTTTTTTTGCGTTGTTCAGCCTTATAATATATTGGATGAGCCCGGCGATCAAAGCGAGCGCGACTCCGCTATGTAATATCCATCTACTGAATTTAGCCTCCGTCTTTTTCAGAAATGCGAGTCCCATTCCGTAAAAGACGAATACACTTAGAAAAAGTTCCGTAGAACTCACTAGAAACTTATCTATTTTCAACACCTCCCAACAAGATTCGCCTCGGTCTTTTCCGGACAAAGGCAAAAATTCGGAAAGGGGGACGAATCCCCCTAAGTCCAAAATCTATTCAAACAGTATGCAATTCAATTATTCGTTTTGAAGTTGAGCGCCTGTGTAATCCCAGTCAAACTCCGCTTCCAAAGTCTTGAAGTATTCACTTGCACCCTCACCCGCTTCTACGCCTGTCTCGGCATCTGTGTGTAGAAGATAGTCTGTTGGAGGTTCCATGATGAGCTTCAATTTGTACTTACCTGTAGCCAATGCACCTTTTTTGATGTTTGCGCCGTAGTGAGGACCGTCACTTGCGTTCATAGGCATGAAGCTACCTTCTGTAACCACGTTGCCGTCCATGTCCTTCACTTCATATTTTACAGTCCAGTATGCAGGCCATACGTTATCTCCCTCACCGAAGCCGTATTTTACAGCAAACTCAGGCAAGAAGTGGATGTCCGCTTCCATGTGCATGTCAGCCTCTTCTTTTGAAGGGTTCTTTCCTGCAGGGTACATATCAACCGCTTGGAAGTAGACAGCAGCTACGTTGAAAGGTCCCACGATTTGCTCTTCGCCGATTTGGATTTCAGTGAATCCCGCTTCGCCCGGCTTCGCAACTTCTTTGTCGCCTTCTGCAGGCTTTTCGCCTTCTTTGTCCTTCTGCTCCTCTGTTTGCTTGTCGTCAGCAGGCTTCTGATCGTCAGCAGGTTTCTTCTCTTCGCCACAAGCGGTAAGTGAAATCACCAACGCAAGTGACAATGCCAGATAAAGTAATTTTTTCATGCAATACTCCTTTATTCTTTGACCTTGCTTCCCCAACTTTGTATGAGCGCCCATACGCTCACAAGGGAAGCTATGTAAGCGAGCTCCGCACTGAGCCCGCAAATCCTTCGCTCCGGCCTATTTCTGCTTTTGGCCCTTTGAACTGAAGATATGTTTCAACAAAATCCATCCCGCTGCGATGATCAGCATGATCTGAGGGATCAGGATTTCCGCCCTCGGATACATATTCAACAGCTCGATCGAGAAGTTCTTGATCGGTTCGATGGTAGTGGAACCGGTAATCACGTTCGCCTCGGTCAGCTCGATCACGCCCTTACCCATGAACGATACGCACATCAGGAAGAGCAGGACGCTGGTGAAGAGGAAGAACGGCTTGAGCGGCAGTTTGATTGTCGTGTATCTGAAGAGAACGTAGACTACAATCAAGGTCACGGTACCCGCCAGGATGCCGTACATAATGTGAGGCACGCTGTTCTGTCCGCCCGCAAAGGCCGCCTTGTAGAAGAGGATCAGCTCGGCACCCTCTCGGAAAACCGCCAGAAAGGCCGCGAACACCAAGGTGTTTTGACTCTTCTTGTCGATGGAGCTCTTGACCTTGCCCTGGATGAAGTCGTCCCACTTCTCCTCGCTCGACTTCGACAGAATCCAGTTGCTCACGTAGAAGAGGAGGGCCACCGCGATGAACATGGTCCATCCTTCGATCAACTCTCTGGCCACGCCGCTGTTTTCGACCGCCAGCTCGATGATGACCGCCAGGATGATAGAGGCGATAATCGCTAAAAACACACCGTTGTATACCTTTTTGCAAAGGTGGGCGTTGCCGGTTTTAATCAGGTAGGTGATGATGGCGACGATGACCAGAATCGCTTCCAAACCTTCTCGGAGCAGGAGGATGTAGGTGGTCATAAAGGTCTTGTGGTTCTTGGTCTTCGGATCCACTTCTTGGATGATCGGCTTGGATTCGGTCTTGCTTTCTTCGCCCTTGGCCTCGCCTTGCGCGCTGCCGTCACCCTTTTCGTACTTCAGCTGACCCGCCAGCTTGGGAGCGCCCCTCTCACCGTAGACCGCCTCGCCGACCACGTCTTCCGACTCCTCATCGACCACGCCGTCCAGGACCATGGCGTCCCTGTAAACCTTTACCTTTAAGGACTCTATGCTCGCAATGATGTCCTCCTTCGAGCCGTCCATGTTGCCGAGCAGCACGTGCTTGGTGTCTCGGAACAGGCCTTCTATGTGGCCGACCCGGTTTCTGGAAATACTGTTCATCACGGTCGCTTCAAAGCCTTGTACCTCGTAGTAAGAGAAGTAGGCTTCGTTCATCTTGTCGTAAGCCGCCTTGTAGTCGTCCTTTTCGACAAAGTCGACAGCCTCGTCAAAGACTTCCGCCATTCTGAGGGCGACCGCCTGCCATGAATCAAATTTTTCCTTCTTTTTTTTTGTATCGGCAAAGCCGACAACGGGAACGGTAAGCAAGAGCGCTAAGGCAAAAAGAAGTGCCACCATTCTCTTTGCAGCATTGTTTCTCATTGTTATTTGCATCATTTCCTCCAAATAAGAAGAGAGTTTTAAGAGAAAACTCCATCAATTCCAAGTAATCTTCTAGGAGATTCAAACAATCATATCATTTATATCATTAAATATTCTGATCGTCAAGTAGCAAATGAAAAAAGATATTATTGATGAAAAAGTTGTAACCATTCTTCCATTCCGCAAAAAAAAGCCGTTATCCGCGGCTCCGACGCCTAAGATAACGGTGCTTCCTGCAGAATTTGTAACAGTTCTGTTTGTTCGATTCCATATTGGGTAAGTTTCTTCGCCAGTTGCTTGGCATTTGCATAGGGCAGCCGCAACTTGTCGCAGACGAGCTGCCTTCTTTTTGCCGCTTCGGCGGAGCCGGCCAGGCCGAGTTCCATCATGTCCGCGAGGCTGTATCGATGCCCGCCGCCGGCTTCCCGGTCGAGGGCGGCCGCCTTCAACTCGGACAGGGCCGCCAGAATCGCTGCCTCGCCCGCGTTCTCCACGCCCAGGTCCCCGTTTTTTCTGCCCTCCTTGGGCGTGATGTTGGCGTGCCGGATCCCGTCCTGCAGCGATTCAAATCGCTTCGCGATTTTCGCCCGGATCGCCCGGCCGGCGCTGTCGGGATCGGTAAAGATGATGATCCCGCAGCTCCGAATCGCGCGCTCGATCTCGGCGTAGGTCTTGGCGCTGATGTGGATGCCGCCGGTCACAATGAAGGTCGCCTCGCAGTAACGCGCGAGATTGCGGGCATCGCCCTTTCCCTCCACTACGATGCTCTCCCTGATCTTCAGCATGAGAGCACCCTTGCGAGCGCAATAAACTCCGACGGGCTGAGCGTCTCCGCCCGCGCCTCCATGTCCTTTCCGATCGACGCCAAGCCCGCCTGCACCTTTTCCTTCGGAATCCCGATTGCAAGGTTCACCGAGTTCGCCAGCTTCTTCCTTCTGGAATGGAAGGCCGCCTTCACGAGCTTTAGGAAGAAGTCCCTGTCCGCGTCCGCAATCGGCTTCTCCTCTTTGATTGCAATCTCAATCACCGAGGAATCGACCTTCGGCATCGGCATGAACGAGCTCGGGTCGATGTCAAAGAGGATTCTCATATCGGCAAAGGTGTTCAGATTCACCGTCAGCGCCCCGTAGTCCTTGCTGCAGGGTTCTGCGGACATGCGGAGGGCGACCTCTTTCTGTACCATTACGATGATTTTATCGATCGGCAGGTTCTCCTCTAAAAATTTCATGATGATCGGGGTGGTGATGTGATAGGGGAGGTTTGCAACCAGGTAGATCTTGTCCGCCTTACTCAGCAAATCCTCACAAATCTGCTTTAAGTCCACGCGCAGCACGTCGCCCTTCACCAACGTGAAGTTTTGCCACTCCCCGAACTCCTCTTCCAGGTAGTCCCAGAGTTTGTTGTCGATTTCTATCGATGTGGTGTGCGCCGAATTTTGAATCAGGGCGTAAGTTAAAGCGCCTAAACCGGCGCCTATCTCCAAAACCGCTATGTCCTCGTTCAGCCCGGCGTACTCGACGATGTCCTCAATCACGCCGCTGTCGATCAAGAAGTTCTGCCCCAAGCCCTTGGTCGGTTTTTTCCCCATCCTCTCGAGCATGCTGTAGATGAACTTCTTGGATGTATATCGATACATGTTGTCAAAATTACTCATTCTTAAGCCTGTTCCTGTTCCAATAACTGTTCCAAACGATAAAAGCGCAGGGCGTTTTTGGTGGTCTGTTCCGCTACTTCCTCCACGCTGATGCCCTTGATTTCCGCGAGTTTTTCGGCCGTGTAGGCGATGTAGGCGGGCTCGTTTCGCTTGCCCCTGAACGGAACCGGCGCCAGATAGGGCGCGTCGGTCTCAAAGACCAGGTGCTCGAGCGGAACCTGCTCGCAGACCTCTACCAATTTTCTCGCATTCTTAAAAGTGAGCACCCCGCCAATCCCCAGTAGGGCGCCCTTCTTCACATAGCGCTTTGCCATCTCGGCGCTCCCCGAATAGCAGTGCATCAGCACGCCCTGCTCAAAGGCGCCGAAGCGCTCCAGGAGCTCATAGGTGTCCTGATCGGCATCCCGCGAATGAATCACAATCGGCAAATCCAGTTTTTTTGCGAGCTTAACCTGGGCCTCCAGAACCTGATGCTGCTTCTCCTTGTCGGTATCGTCATAGTGGTAGTCGAGCCCAATCTCGCCGATCGCCTTGATCTTTCCCTCGTGTCCGCCGTTCTCAAAAAAGAGGGCTTCGAGCGCCGCCTCCGCCCCCTCGTCAAACTTTGCACTATCGCAGGGATGAAATCCCATACACGCATAGACGGCTGCCTCCCGCTTCGCCAAGTCCAGCGCCGCCAGGGAGCTCTGCATATCAAAGGCCGCGTTGATAATGACCTTGACGCCCGCCTCTCCGGCGCGCCCGATTAGCTCCTGAATCTCCGAAGCGAAGTCCTCGCCTTCTATATGGGTATGGGTGTCTACTAAAAACATGCTTTCCTCTATTCTCCATGCGGATGCTTTCTATGCATCCGCGGATTCTCTTTTTACAAGGCAAGGGGCGCCTTCCGCCCCCTGCGATCCAAACGCTCGGTGCAGACTAAGCTCCCGAACCTGTTTGCGAATCGGCAAGCCGGACCACGCCGAGACCGGTTTACGCCTCGACCTTCTTCGCCAAATATTCCTCGATTTCCGCCATCTTCTTTTCCAAGTCCATGCGGGCAAAGAGGATGTCTCCTCCGTTTACCTTAGAGCCCGCCACGATGCCGTCAAAGTGATCCAAACTGTCAAAGTCGGTCTTTTCCGCGCCGATCTGTCTCAAAATTTCCTCCGAGCTCGCCGGAATGAACGGTTTTAAGAGAACCGCCGCCACGCGGATGCTCTCCAACAGGTTGTAAAGTACGGTATCGAGCTCTCCTTTTTTGCTCTCGTCCTTCGCGAGCACCCAAGGCGCTGTAAGGTCAACATACTTGTTCGCGGTTCTTAAGAATTTGAAGACTTCATCCAACGCGTTTGCGACTTCGTAATCCGCCATTCTCGCGATGACCTTGGTCTTGAGCGAAGAAGCGGTCGCCTTCAGTTCGGTATCGTGCTCGGTCGCCTGTGCCGGAGCCGGAACTACGCCGTCATTGTATTTCTGCACCATCGAAACCGTTCTTGAAACCAAGTTTCCGAGCGTGTTTACCAGGTCCGCATTGATTCTGTTAATCATCGCTTCGTAGGTGAGCGTTCCGTCCTGTGCGAACGGCATCTCCCTCAAAACATAGTATCTGACCGCATCCACGCCGAACAAGTCCAGCAAATCATCGGTGTAAATCACGTTACCGAGCGACTTACTCATCTTTTCTTTTCCGGTTAGAAGCCACGGGTGACCGAAGACCGCCTTCGGTAGCGGAACGCCGATTCCTGTGAGGATGGCAGGCCAGTAGATGGTGTGGAATCTCACAATGTCCTTCCCGATAACATGGACATCGGCAGGCCACAATTTATCAAACTTTTCAGAAGAACCGTCCGGGTCGTAGCCGATTGCGGTGATGTAGTTAGAGAGCGCATCGATCCAAACATAGACCACATGCCCCTCGTCAAAGTCCACAGGAACGCCCCACTTGAACGAGGTTCTTGACACGCAAAGATCCTCCAAGCCGACATCCAGAAAGTTGTTGATCATCTCGTTTCTTCTCGATTTCGGGAAGACGCTGGTCTCCAAAAATTCGCGAATCTCTTTTTCATAGTTCGAGAGTTTAAAGAAGTATGCTTCTTCGCTCGCCTTCTTCACTTCTCTTCCGCAATCCGGACACTTGCCGTCCACGAGCTGGGTTTCGGTCCAGAACGACTCGTCCGGAATACAGTACCATCCCTCGTACTGGCTCTTGTAAATGTCGCCTTTGTCATATAATTTCTTAAAAATCTTTTGGACCACTCTCTCGTGCATCGGGTCAGTCGTCCGGATAAATTGGTCGTAGCTCATATTGACTCTATCGTAAATCCCTCTAATCTCTCCGGCTATATAATCCACATGCTCTTGAGGCTCTCTGCCCTCTTCTCGGGCAATCTGCTCTATCTTCTGACCGTGCTCGTCAGTTCCCGTTAAGAGGTAGACGTCGTAGCCTTCCTCGCGCTTGAATCTTGCGAGTGCGTCACTCAAAATTGACTCATAGACGTTTCCGATGTGAGGAATCTTTGATGTATATGCGATCGCCGTGGTCAAATAATACTTACCCTTGCTCATAGTAGCCCCCTTGTTTACAAAAAGTTTATAAATGTGCCCTTATTATAGCAAAAAAAATTTGCGAACACAAGAAAGCCCCGTCGTACTACAAAAAAAAAGATAAAAACCCTCTAATCCTTGCGATTACAAGGGTTAGAGGATTAAATTTTTCCTGTTTTGCCGTCAAATTCAAGGTTTATTCGTCAAACCGCTCGATCACAGCGTTTTCAATCAAGGTCTCAACAGTATCGTTCAGGAACTTGGTCACTTCTTCCGGTTTTACCTGATTCTCTTTTATCAATTGCTCCTGCAACTTCATAGCAATCAAAGCCGCTTCAGAAACCGCCAAGCTCTGTTCTTTGTATTCCTCAAGTGTTTGCTGTTTCCCTTCCAAAAAGTCTTCCATCGCCTGTTTCATCTTCGGATCCTGCATCATCCCATCGAAGCGCTGATCGTTGAATTCCTTGACTTCTTGTTCCGTCACGGTGATTCCCCGCTTCTTCGCCTCCGATGCGATCACCTTCTGTCTGATCAAAACTTTCATAATATCATCATCACTAGCATCTGTTCTAACTACTGAGTGAGCTAATTTTGTTTTTTCGAATTCTTCTTCTGAAATATCAATCCCATTTACTTTTGCGATAACTTTTGTGCTGTTGAATGCTTTTTCTTCGCCAGCCAACTGTTTACCCCACTCAAAATATGGTCTTTCTTTTGTTGCATAAATGAACCCGCCTATGCAAAAAGTCATTACCAATATCCCTATTGCAATTTTTGATTTTTTTTTCATTTGATCCCCCTCGCTTCTCCATGATAGACTACTATATTCGTCTTCTAGCTAGATATTTTTATTGACAATGTTACATTAGAGGCACCATACAATGCGCCTTCACAAAAAACGCCAAAAATAACCTTCCCATACACAGTCCCTTTTTCAAAAGTCACATTTTCAGTTGAAACTATAGAATAATGATCCAACCAGGTAGAATCAATCCAAATATGCTCATTTTGTAACATTGCATTTTCATCAATTTGAGCACTGCCTGAATAATATCTAACCTTATTATGCTTAACTAAGTCAATGCTTGAAAATCCCCATCCGGTCCAGTCCTTGATATAGAAAAAGCGCTTCTTACACCCGACTCCATATTTTGAGATCCAATTTTGTAAACTTCCTCGTATCTGGAATAATGCCTTACCCAGAATGGTTGGATACCCAGTTCATGAGGAATACTAAACCACACAGTTCTATCAGATTCCGCTTGCTTGTATTGAGAATATCTCGATCTCTCTACTTCCTCAGCATATGAATTGGCCGAAGTGAGTATACATAGAAGAAAAAATACTAAGGACAATAACTTCATTGGTTTTTTCATGTTTTTCCTCCTTTGCATTTTTTAAAATAATAATTAGGAACGCTAATTTAGATAATAACAATACTATATATTATTTAATATTAAATGTCAATTAATGTTTTTACTCCTCCTGTTTAATAGTCTTGGATGACAAAACTTATTCCACCACCAAATATTCTTTTTGATTACTTGACAAAAAAGCGTTTTTTCCTTATACTACTGATATAGGATTAGGTCAGGAAGCGTACGACGCCCTGGCCAATTTTTATTTCATATTTTGGGAGTTTTCTATGAAGGAGTACAAAACATTTAACCAACAATTAGCCATTCTTCGAAAAAGAGGTCTTATTGTTCCAACTGACGGGAAGCCCAAAAGATTTTTGGAGCAAGAAAATTACTACAATGTAATCAACGGGTACAAAGATTTGTTTTTACAAAAAGATAATCAAAATCGAGTAAACATTCCGGAAAGCTACCTGCCGAATACACATTTTGATGAATTGAAATTACTTTTTCTATTCGACCGCGAACTGCGCATCCTCTTTTTAAAGCACATCCTCATTTTTGAAAACTCTCTGAAAACTCTAATATCTCACGAATTTACTAAAAAATATCCAAAAGAAAACTCTTATTTGGACATCCACAATTATGTAAATAACGACCCAAAAAAAGTATTGCATCAAATTTCCATTCTCACAAAGACTATTCATGATAAGATTGATAAGGAAGGCGCAATTAAACATTACATTGAGGAATATGGCGCAGTGCCGCTTTGGGTTCTCGTAAATTACCTAACGATTGGAAATTTAGCACATTTGTATAGTGTTATGAAAGATGCCGATAGAAATACGATTGCTGAATACTATTCTAACAAATATAATAAACAGAACAATCCAAATCCAATTTTAAAAATAAGTAGCGAAGATTTTAAGTCCGGAGTTAAAATCTTAAATCTGGTTAGGAATCAATGTGCTCACGATGAACGACTATACAATTCCAGATTTAAAGATGTGAGAATTCATACTATTAGCTCTCACTTTGGATTGAAAAGCATCAAGAATAACTCACTATTTGTTGCAATCTTATATCTCAAAGTTCTTTTGGATAAAAAATACTACAAGAGTTTTCATTCAGAATTGACTGCAATGTTGGATAAGTACCAAGGAAGATTTAAAACGGTAAAGTTTGATGACATCTTGCAGATTATGGGGATTTCTATGCATAGTCTGGATCTACTCAAACTATAAGTTTCATTTTGAAGGTGGGATTTCGGCGGAAACTTATGGTTCAAAGCGCTCTATCGCCGCTTCAGAAACCGCCAAGTTCTGTTCTTTGTATTCTTCAAGTGTTTGCCGCTTCCCTTCCAAAAAGTCTTCCATCGCCTGTTTCATCTTCGGATCCTGCATCATGCCATCGAAGCGCTTATCGTTTCATTCCAAACACATCCTTTCTGATTCCGCCGGCTTGCCGGGCACCGCGCTGATGTCTGCAAGCACTGATACACAGAACCCTGTGCGAACACATCCCCTTCTTACAATGGCATATCCCGATTCACATTCACCGTATAATCCTTGTATTCGTCCTGAATCTCGGTCTTAAAGGCCTCGACCAAAATATCCTTGTCCTCGGCATAGTGGTCGAGCACGATGTCAAAGCTGATCTGCTTGTTTTCTTTGTCCAAAAAGAGTCCGTGCACCTCCTCAATATCCTTGCAATGTTTCGCGAAGGTGTTCAGGTAGTTGTAAATCTTCATAAAATCTTCGTCTTCTTCATCGGTCGCGTAAATCCCGATTGCAGTCAACATGACCCCGTGATTCAAATAGACGGTGTCCTTGATTCTGCGCTGCATAATTTCGACCTCAAGAATCGGCAAAGTCGTCAGAATTTCTATATGCACCGAGCCCACGTACTTGTCTCTGCCGTAACTGTGCAGGACAAAATCGTAGACCCCGATTACATTTTCAAAACCCATGATGGTTTCTTTGATTTCCTGGATGAGGGTCTTGCTCGCCCGCCTTCCCAATACCTCGGTCAGGGTGTTCAAAAAGATTTCATAGCCGTTACGGATGATGAAGAAGGCAACCAGTAGACCAACGTAATTTTCAACATTTTTCCCATACTTTGCGTATATGACCGAAGAAACGATGATCGAGAAACTGACAAAGGAGTTGGCAAAGGAGTCGATCGCCGTGCCCGCCAGAGCCCTGGAATGGGTTCTCGCGCTGACTTCTCTCTCGTGGACCGCAAGCAAAAACTTGGTCACCATCGCGACGACCAGAACCGTATAGCTGGTGAGATTGTACTCGGTTATGATAGGGCCGGCTATAATGGTCTTGACCGCCGTTATCAACGCGGTGATACCGATGTTTACGATGATGGTCGCGACGACCATGTCGGAGATATATTCCAGCCTCCCGTAGCCCAGAGGGTGCCTTCTGTCAGGCTCCTTGCCGGAGAGCTTGATTCCGGTGATGATGACCAGAGAGGCGAGGCCCGTACTAACCGTTTCCACCCCGTACAGAATCAGGATGCCGGACTTCGACCAGATGCCGACCGTGATTTCGATGCTCGCGAGCAGCAAACTGCCGATAAGGGCAATCAAGGAAGTATGGATGATTTCCTTCTCTCGACTCTTTCGTTCCTTACTCACCAATTCTCTGTTATCTTTAAGCATGCCGCCTCCTCACTTGTCCTACCTATTTATTTTACACGATAGAGAATTGGAAAATCAATATTTCAGTATCGAAGGACGGAACATTTTTGTAACTCCATTAAGAAGAAGCAAGCAAGCAAGAAAAATATCGAAAACAAGGGAAGAACCTGTGATATAATATTGGAAGCGGGTGGAAAAACATGCTCGGAAAAAAAAGATAGCTAAGAGAATAAAATAAAACTAGAAAGCACACGCAAAGGAGACCCATGAGAGACCTATCGGAAATTAGAAAAATGCTCAGAAAGCGTTACAATAAGACCATTTGGAGGCAGTTCATCAAGGCGCTGAAAGAATTCAAGTTACTGGAGGAAAACGACAAGGTCGCAATCGGCTTTTCAGGCGGAAAGGATTCCATCCTCCTGAGTTTTCTCTTCGAAGAACTTAGAAGCCACAGCGATTTTCCGTTTGAGCTCTGCTACATTTCCATCGACCCGGGCATCAAGCAGCTCGACGGCACGCCGACTTCATCCTCACTGGAGCTGAAGCGCCTCGCGGAGGAGATGAAGATTGACCTGCACATTTTTGAGAGCGACATGTTCGACTTTGTGAAGAGCACCGGCATCAAGTCGCCCTGCTTTCTGTGTTCGAAAATCAGGCGGGGTTTCCTCTACGAGAGGGCCAAGGAGCTGGGCGCAAACAAGCTCGCGCTCGGCCATCATATGGACGATGCGATTGAGACCATCCTGATGAATGTGATGTATCAGGGAAAGTACATGACGATGATGCCGAAGATCAAGAGCAAGAATTTCGAGAACATTTCGCTGATTCGCCCGATGTACTACATAGAAGAGAGCGAAATCATCAGGTGGGCGAAGGGCGCAGAGGTCGAGTCCATCCGCGAAAACTGTCCGTTGAAAGACGAGACCGTGGGCGCGAGGTACGATGTGAAGCGCATGATTGAGAGCCTCAGCAAGGAGATCCCGAACTTTAAAAAGAACGTGCAGAAGTCGGCGCACAATGTCTACATTGACGCGGTGGTGGATACCAAAAAGGAGTGAACGCTTTCACTCCTTCCCGAATCTGAGATTCTATCCGCCGATCAGGAAGCCCCCCCGCATTGAGAACAGTGCCGACTGGAAGAGAGAACTCATCGGGCTGGGAGACCTGGCGATGTTAAACAGTCCGAAGCGATAAGGCGAAAACAATTATTTAAATTTTGATTCAATAGAGAAAAATTGTTCTGCAATGGATTGAGATGTGGTTAAGATAGCGGAAAATCAAGACTTATATAAATAATAATCAGAATATAAATATAATTGATACTTTAACAAAAAAATGGTATGCTTAAAATAAGTAAAAAAAAAATTAAAATGGTATAAAGATGATGAATAAAATAGAATAGCAAAGTTTAGGAAATCCTTAGGACTAGCACAACATAGGCTATCTAAAAGTGCAGGTTTAAAAAGACATACTATAATGAGTTATGAAAATTATCAATCTTATCCTACACTTGATGTGGCAACAAAGATATCAAAAGCTTTATATTGATATCTTTATAAATTATTTGTAAAGAAAGGAGGAGCGATAAGTTAAAAATAGGCGCAGAAATTTTTTAACTAGTGAAAGTAGCATATTTAAATTTCGTTGAATTATAAGGTTTTAGAATTAGGAGGCTAAAAATGAATAAAAAAATTATAAGGATTTTAGTGATTTTAATTTTATTGGTTGCCGCTCTACCGATGAATTGCGATGTATATGCTGACGATTTAGAAAAATCCATTACTTTAGACAACTACAAAGTTCTAAAAGGCAGTTTGGAAGAAGCGAAAAAAAGAACAAGTAAATTAAACAATTTAACTATACTGGAGATAAAAGGCGAAAAAGCTATATCAAAGTGTGGTGAAGAAGCAAATGGAGCTTTTACAGAAGCCAATTTTGAATATGATAAGGAAAGTAAATTTAGTTACGGATTACAAGACATTATTGCTAGAAAAGGAACAAAAGATAATACAGAAAGATATGAATTTGTTATTTACTCGAATTTTTCATCGCCAGTAGAGGATGTTATTAAAACATTAAATGATCTATCATTTAGGGTAAATGTACAAAAAAGGACATTTGATTCTTTAACTACAACATTATCATTAAACGAAATCACAAAACTTGCAAAACTTAAGGAAATAAGAAAGATATGTTTAATTTCAGAGACAAGGGGAGAAGTTGATGTTGCAACTTTAAAAAATAATGATAGCGGCATGAAACTAAATGCCTCAACTGAAATGTTAGGTGTTGAGAAAGCAAGGCAGGATTTTAATGTTTCAGGTAACTTGGACGGAGACGAAACATCATACAGCAAAAATGATGTTGTAATATGTGTTATTGATACCGGAATTGATGGGAACCATCTTGATTTAGACGGCGGAAAAATTATAGGTTGGTATGATGCTATCTCCGGACAAACAACACCATATGATAATCATGGACATGGCTCACATGTTGCAAGCATTGCTGCAGGAACTGGAGAAGGTGACCCTGGAATTCAAGAAGGAACAGCTCCAGGAGCAGCATTGGTTGGAGTGAAAGTATTGCCTGCTCCAAATAATTCTGGCGCTGAATATACTCTAAAGGGATTAGAATGGATTTATGCAAATATTGATGAATATAATATAGATGTTGTCAATATGAGCATAGGAACACAAGCACCATATGATAGCAGAAGAGAAGTTATTGATATGATAAATAAAATAAGAAACAAAGGTGTTCCTGTTTTTGTTTCCGCAGGAAATGAAGGAAATGATGCACCTTATTATAATTCGTTAAGCACATATGCTAAATATGTTAGTACAAGTGTAGGTTCTGTCAGGGATCCATATAATGGAGGTTGGTGTTTGAGTGATTTTTCATCTCGCGGAACAGGAACAGTAAACCATCCTTACATTTTAAGTTGTGGAGAGAAAATAAGAGCAGTAGATGCTAACACAGGTGATGAATATACAATTAAAAGTGGAACTTCTATGGCAACTCCATCAATAACCGGTATTTATGCTTTGATGTATAACGCCGCATATAACAATGGCGGAGGAACAATTTCATTTACAGCAGTAGATATGGGCGAAGATGGTGTTGATAAAAATTATGGTGGAGGAAGGGTCGCGGCTTATACTTCGATTAAAAACGCTGCCGGATTGGGAAATAATAATAATTATACATTTAATAATTATAGAAATTATATTGTTGATCCGTCTAATAATATAGGAAAAAATCAAGCAAGAGTTTATGAAATTATGTCTTCGTCAAACGATGCTGACCTGAATATTAGTGCTATAGTTTTAGATGAGAGTACTAACGCTCCATATAATAAAGTAATGATTGCCGTTTGGGAACCGGGCACAAATCCGTATAATGGCGATGCATCTACCTATTTAAAACGGGACACTAACGGAATACCACAAACTCATTTAACGATTCCCGATAATGAAAAAAAACAAGGAAAATATTATATTGCAGTCATTGGACAGGTTGGTGATGATACAAATTATACATTAGAGATATCCGGTCATGAAATTTCACCCGCAAGATGAAATAAACCTATAATAAGCGTTCTTCAGAAACTCTGTCCTTAGAACAAATTATGAATTAAAAACAATAGATATAAAAGACTTTACTTAAAGAGATAGCAGAAATGTTGTCTCTTTTTCT
Organism: Bacillota bacterium; assembly: GCA_030529225.1. Classification (GTDB taxonomy): domain Bacteria; phylum Bacillota; class Clostridia; order Peptostreptococcales; family Acidaminobacteraceae; genus JAUMXH01. The sequence goes on from JAUMXH010000007.1 coordinate 22,089, forward strand.
ATGCCCAACATTTGATTTTCCTGTCGATAGTTTTCGAAATGCAAGATAAAAAACAACATTACAAAGAACATTTAATAGGACCGTAACTATTTAATGTTTTTCAAGTATTATCACAAGTTAATCAGTTATTTAAGTCAATACACTTTCTCTTTCGCTACACAAAAAAACTTGGAAAACAAAGGGAGAGAGTGTGATATAATACTTAAAACAGAACGAAAAACGCAATCGCCTACTACCGAATGAGCGAGTTTTTTATGTACGACGGCGACCCCGACAAGAAACACTACTACGAGCTTGCAACCGAGCTCTTCTATGCCTATTATGCAGATTTTTTTGAGGGCGAAGATGCCCTCATCACAAGGTATGAGATTCCTTATGAAGAAGTGAAACTGCCGGTCTGGCACTTGAAACCGGAGACAGAGAGCAAGGGACTCATCCTGCTCCACGGCGGAAACGACAGCTACTTTGAAGAGTTTCTCTTTCCCGTCCTGTACCTGAGAGAACAAGGCTTTGAAGTCTATCTGTTTGAAGGGCCCGGACAGGGTGGTGTCGTCCGCCTACAGGGAAAACATTTTACCCACGAGTGGGAAAAACCGGTCAAGGCTGTTCTCGACTATTTTTCTTTAGAAGACGTCTGTATCATCGGGGTCTCATTGGGGGGCTACCTCGCGCCGAGGGCTGCCGCCTTTGAAAAGTGCATAACAAAGGTCGTGGCCTGGTCGATTTTCCCCTGCTTTCAGGACGTCATTCTCGGCACACAAAAGCCTTTTTTACAAAAGCTGTTTCGCATCCTGATGAAACTTGGCGCAAAACGAGTCATCAATTTTGTGTTCTACCAGAAGGCAAAAAAAGACCCCATGATTGACTGGGGTCTCAAACACGGTATGTACGCCTATGAAGCCGAGGATCCTTATACCTATGCGAAGATCTTGAAACGATATGACCTGGAGCCGATCGCAGGGCGCATCACTCAAGACATGCTCATTTTGGGCGCAAGTGAGGATCACTTCATCGACTACAGAATGATCGGTCGCGAGATCGAGATGCTCACCGGTGTTAAGAGTCTGACTTTTCGCCTGTTCACCGATAAAGAGCAGGCTCAAAATCACTGCAACGCCGGAAACACCAAGCCGGCACTGGATACCATCTGCCGGTGGATGGAGAGATTTTAAAATAGCACTATTCTTTTTTCTTACTCTCTTGATCTTATCTTATCTTCAAGTAGGCGAAGCAGTTTTTTCAAACCGAATGACATCTCTGAAGAGGTCCTTTTTAGCCTATAATTGGTAGCTCTTCCCTTACCATCTACTACCACCATGTCTTGTTTTAAAAGCTCACTTATCACTTGCCTGAATGTGTAATTATCCATCCCAAGATTATCAATGGCTTCACTTTTTTTAATGGAGGGATGATCAATTAAATAAAAGAGAATTTTTTGCTGATTTTCGTCAAATGCTTCAAATGATTTTCCTATGTCCGCTTAAACAGTAGTCTCCCCCTTCTTGCCTATTTCTTCGCAGGGCTCCTATTTCAATGAGCATATCCTTATACTTGATCGTTTGGTACTTTTCATTTCCCGTTTGACGATATAATTCTTCCCTGTATCGTCTCAGATCCTCTTCATTCAAATCGCTTAAATCGTAATTTTTTAATAGCTCTTGATCTGTTTCTTCTTTAGAATTCACAATCAGTTCTTTATACTTCTCCGGCGATAGCTTTCTATCCCCTTCCCCCAGTCTCTCATACGCCAATTTAGGATTGTTCTTTAAGTAAATAGGTTTTAGTCTATACGGAGCCTCCGGAACTTTAATCGTCATAATGGTAAGATTGTTATCCAATAAAATAATTTTTATATCATTTTCATCTAAGATATTTGCACTTACTTTTTGTGGATTATTCAATTGATTTAACAAATCCTCTTTCAATTTGTGCGGGTTTTCTACACCTACGACTTTTTCTTTCTTTTCATCCACGCCCAATACCACTAAGCCGCCATCTGTATTAGCAAAGGCCGAGTATGTTTCCCAAAAAGATTCCGGAATCGTATTCCTAGCTTTCTTCAACTCAAGATTTCTATCTTCAATTAATTCTAATACATCTTTTTCAGTCACTTTTCATTGTCCCTTCGCTTTGTAATTGACATAAAATGGGTTACCACTATTCTGAACACTTTTTCGTTTCGCACGATTTTCGCACGATTTTCCATTCTATAAAACGTTGATTTTTAGTTGTTTCATTCTTTCTCCCACACAATTTTCGCACGATTCCGCCGGGCGCAGCCGCTCCTTAAAAATCGACCTTGGCCGCGATGTCGCTCCGGTAGAAGGCGCCTTCAAAGTGAATCTTCTTCAGCTCTTCATAGACCTTGTTTCGCGCCTCCTCTATGCTCGGCGCAAGCGCATTGACGCCGAGCACGCGCCCGCCGTTTGTCACGAGGGCTCCTCCCTGCTCTGCACTCGCACTGTGGAAGACCCGAACGCCCTCCACTTGATCCAGCCCGCTGATCACCTTGCCCTTTTCGTAGGCGTCCGGGTAACCGCCCGAAGCCACGATCACGGTCACAGAAGCCCGCTCATCCCATTCCAAGCGTACCGAATCCAGTTCCTGCGATGCGGTCTTCAGCATCAGTTCCAAAAGGTCGGACTTCAGCCTTGGAAGCAGGCTCTGGGTTTCCGGATCGCCGAACCTGACATTGAACTCAATCACCTTGGCGGCCCCGTCCTTAATCATCAAGCCGACAAAGACCAAACCCCTGTAATCGAGGCCGTCCGCCTGCAAGCCCTTCAGGAAGGGAAGCAGAATTTCCTCATAAATATGCGCCTTCATCGCCTCATTGATGATCGGATTCGGGGAAAAGGTTCCCATACCGCCGGTGTTTTCCCCCTTGTCATCGTCATAGGCCCGCTTGTAATCCCTGACGCTATCCAGCGGCACGATGCGCTTCCCGTCCACAAAACAGAGCTGAGAGGCCTCGATCCCGGTCAAAAACTCCTCGAGCACGATCTCGTTGCCCGAATCTCCAAAGCGCTTTTCGTCCATGATCTGACGGATCGCCAGGCTCGCCTCTTCCTTGGTGCTCGGGATGATGACACCCTTGCCGGCAGCCAGTCCGTCGGCCTTGATAACCACCGGAAGCCCGAAGCTGTCGAGGGCGGCAATCGCCTCTTCGCTATTTGAAAAGGATTGGTACTTGGCGGTCGGAATCCCGTGCTTCATCATAAATTCTTTCGCGTAAACCTTGGAGCCCTCTAAGGTCGCGGCCGCCTTGGACGGACCGAAGACCTCGATCCCGCGCTCCCTAAGCCCATCCGCGATGCCCTCACAGAGGGGCGCCTCGGGGCCCACCACCACAAAGCCGATCTTCTTCGCCTCGGCAAAGTTTGCAATCGCCTCGGCGTCCATCATGTCGACCGGCGCGATCTCTGCAAGTTCAGCGATTCCGGCATTTCCCGGCGCCACGTACAAGGTGTCCAGAAGCGGACTCTGCTTTATCTTCCACGCGAGGGCGTGCTCTCTGCCGCCGCTCCCCAAAATCAGAACATTCATCTTTTCCACATTCGCCTCCTATTTGCAGTAGATGGAGCATATGGTCTCCACCAGACCGATGCCGATATTCAGCTCGCCGGCGATCTCCTCCTTGCAAAGACCGCTTTGGTACAGGGCGAGCACCTTGGAGTTCAGGTCACCGTCCTCAAAGGGCGGCTGCGAGGGTTCCGTCCGCTCGGCGGATTCGGCCGCTTCCGCAGAAGCGCTTTGCAGCAAGCCCTCCGCAGCTTCCCGCTCGCCCGTTCCGAGCCCGTCCTCCGCCTCCGAAATCGATATTTTATTAACGGTTCCGTCCTTCTCCTTATAATCAAAAAGACCGAAGGAAGCCAGCTGATCGAGTTTCGTCTCCAATCCGCTGATTCGTTCGTCTTGTCGTTCCAGAATTTCATAATAGCTGTAGTTGAGCTCGTCCATCTCGCGCCTGAGCTCCCTGTGAACCTCAAAGGCATCCGAAGAAAAGAGCGCGTTCATCTCCTCGATCTTGTCCGAGAGCTGCGAAGAAAACTGCAGGAGTTTGATCGCAGAGTAAAAGGATAGGGCGAGCCCCAGCAAAATCAATACAATCGGGGTCATATCTTGATGTCGATGCTGCGATACGGGCCGTTCATGCGCTCCTCGTCTTCCCTTCCCGCTTCCGCATCCTTCCCCTTTTTCTTATTTTGCCGCTCCTTGTCCTTTCGGTCCCGGTCCACCTTGGCCTTGGCACTCGCCTCCGCCTTGTTCACGGTCTTTTGCTTTTTGATCGTCTCCTCTCGCATCGACTTGTTCGCATGGTCGTGCAAGATGTCGTCCCGGTGCAAAAACCCGGGCTTGCTCTCCTTGATTTCGGACACCCTGGGAAGGGTGACCTGCATATCGATCGGTCTGATTGCCATATCCTATTCCTCCCATGGAACCATCACGACTTCGTTCTTTTCTTTTTTGAAGATGACTTCGAGGATCTGCTCTTTGATGCTGTGGTAGGTGCTGTCAATTTTCAGCCTGACCCCCGGATACACGTCCGCGACCTTGATGATCGACTTTCCGGCATCCCGAATAAAGGCTCCCATCTCACGCATCGTATCCTCTATGTTCTTTAGCTTCTGCTCATGCTCCGTTCGGAGCGCCAAAGATTTTTGCCCAATCGCCTCGTTCTCTTCTCCTCCGGTATCCTTCCTCGCTTCGACCAGTTGGAGCAACTTGTCTATCTTGGCGATGGATTCCAAAAGCAGATTTCTCTCCTCTTCCAGATCCTTGTAGTTCTTGATCATCTCCGGAGAAACTCCCGCGGTCACAAAGGTCGTGGTTCCCATCCTCGAGCCGATGCACTTGGCGACAATATTCTTTTTGGAGTAGACCTTGCCGCCCACGATCAGGCCGTTCTTGCCCTCGGCGATGATGTCGTCGTCACAGATCACATCCGAGTGCATAATCGCATCGATGCGAATCGGGCCCCGGCAATCCACCGTAGCCGAGTTCACGAACTTGGTCACCAGTTCTCCGCCAACCTTGAGATGGGCCGCCTCGCCTCCCTGGACCCCGTGGTTGATGGTCAGGTTGCCGTCGGTCTCGACGGTCGCCGATTCCACCAGGCCGTAGATGGTGATGTCGTCGGTCGCCTTGATGCGATAGCCGCTGGTGACATTCCCGTGCACCAGAACCTTGCCGGCAAAGTCGATGTTGCCGGTCGCGATGCCCACGTCGCCCTTGATTTCCAAAAATTGGATGACCGAGATCTTGTCGCCGTCCATTTGGATGCAGCCGTCGCTGAGCGCGATCAGGCGCAGTCCGTCATCGTCCACCGCGACGTTTTTGCCGACCTTAAAGTTCACGATCCTGCCGGGCCTGGCGCGCATGACCTTTCCGGTCACCAGGGTCCCGTCCTTGCCGCCGGTCGGCATGCTGCGCTCCGCGAGCACATCGCCCTTTTTCACCGGAAGCAAAAAGTTCGTGTTCTTAAAGTCCACGGTCCCGTCCTCGTTGATCTTGGGTTTATTTACATTCGACAAATCAAAGGTATATGTAATGACGCCGTTCTCACCGTTCTCAATCGGGATGCCCGCCGCAATTTCCAGCTCGCTTACGTCCTGAGCCGAGCGCGCCAGTTCCTCCACGATGTGAGTATGTATGCCGAAGCTCACATTTTTTTCTTTTAACGCATCCATGATGCGCTCTTTGGATAATCGATACTTGGGGTCGTTGTAATGTATGCTGATTTTTGCACGCAAATAATCCGATGAAATGGCAACTTTTATGTCGCAAGCACTCATCGAATTTGCATCGTTTTGATTCTCGTCGGCAGCGTTCTGCATTGGATGATCCATCGTTTTGTCGCTCACCCGCATCCTCCTACAAAAGAACTCTATGACAGATAATTTCTTAGCTTTGTGATCGCCTTGGTATGAATTTGTGAGATTCTGGATTCCGAAATGCCGATAATTTCCGCGATTTCTTTATAGGTCAACTCCTCGTAGTAGTAAAGAGAAATAATCGTTCTCTCGCGCTCGCCGAGCTTGTCGATGCCGGCCGCCAGTTGATCCTTCGTATCCTTGTCCAGGAGCGCCCGCTCCGGGTTGGAATCGATGCTCGGATCGTCCAAAATATCGATCTCTTTGCGGTTTTCGAACTTCTCCTCCAGGGATGCCACCGAGAAGGTACTCAAAGAACTCTCGAGCTTGGACAAATCCTGCTCGCTAATCCCCATCAGCGATGCGAGCTCCGCATCCGTAAACTCTCCCGAGCTCCTGCTCTGCATCTCCTGAACCGCTTTTTCATATTCCCTGTACTTTTGCCTCAGGCTCCTGGGAATCCAGTCGAGGGCTCTGAGCTGGTCGATGACCGCCCCCTTGATTCTAAAGTTTGCATAGGTTTCGAACTTGTTCGCCTTGTCGATGTCATACTTTTCGATCGCGTCGATCAAGCCCAGAATACCGTAACTCACGATGTCGTCGTATTCGACGTTGTGGTTGTAGTCTACATACAACCTCCCGGCTATAATCTTTACAAGCGAAACATAATGGACAATCAGCTCATCCTTGGCCTCTTGGTCTCCATGCAACTTGTAACTCTTCCACAATTCCTCAATTGAGACTGCATTCATTTACAGCTCCTTCGTTCCATGTCCTATCGTCTTAATGGACAAAATACCTGTTTCCGCACTGAACTCTATGGTTCTACCAAAATTACCGCCGGTTTCATCGGCCAATATCTTGATACCCAATTGTTTCATCTTTTCTCTCACGGCATCGGCATTTCTTTTTCCAACCTGCATGGTTTCGTTGCCGGACTGAAACGCAAACATCTGAGCCCCGCCCGCAATCTTGCATACGAGCGAGCGTTTGTTCGTTACGCCGAGCGACTCCATCTTCTCGATCAGGGCGTCGATTGCGGTGTCCGCGAACTTGGCCTTGTTGGAATTATTCTTTACCGCCTCGCTGGAAGGGAGCATGATGTGCGCCATCCCCGCTATCTTTTTACTCTTATCGTACAGACAAATCCCGATGCACGAACCCAAGCCCAGTGTGGTCAATCGATCCGGAGCCACGCAGGTATTCAAGTCCGCCATGCCGACTTTTATCACTTCACTCATAAGCTGATTCCCAAACTGCCAAACAACGAGTCATACGAGTCAATATCGGGAATCAGGAAGAAAAAGCCATGCACCGCATCATCGGAAGGTTCCTCAAAAAATTGGTTTTCGATGATGAGAATCTTGTCCCCGACCAACCCGAACTGCACCGCCGGAACGCTCAAAATCGCGCCCGCCATGTCGATGGCAACCAGCGGTATGGACATGTTAATCTTTAAATTCGTCAGACCGGAAAGGGAGCTGATGTACGAGCCCGAAAGAATATTTCCGACTTCCTTGATCGCAGACAGGCTCATCTCGTCCATCTCTCCCTGCATCAAGCCGGGCATCATCAAATCGACGAGCCGCTTGGCCGAGTCCAGAGACAGAATGAACATGATGGTTCCCGCCATATCCCCGCTGAGCTCGAAGATGATCCCGCAAACGGGAATCTCCTCTCCGCCCAAAAGCGTAGGAACATCCTGGAAGTCCAAAACACTTACCTTGGGTATCCTCATGTCTATCTTTTTGTTGATCATATTGGCAAGAGAAGTTGCGGCATTTCCTGCACCTATATTTCCGATTTCCTTTAAAACATCAATGATCAGTTCGTTTCCAGCGTCAAAGTAGTTTGCCATCCAAGCGCACCTTTCTCCCTTTATGAATCCACAGACAAATCCTTGCCTTACCGGTCTTTATTATACTATCCGACACTTAATTCTTCAAGCGTTAATCTTCCTCCACGATACCGAAGACCTTCGCCAAATCCAAAAGCATGATGATTCTGTCGTTGTGCTTGCCGACATCCTTCACATACTCCTCGTTGATGTTGGTCTTGATGTTCGGCGCCTTGTCCACCCTCTCTTCCGAAAGTTGCAAGGTTTCCGACGAGGAGTCGACGATCATGCCGATCTGGAAGTCCTCGTAATTCACGATGATGATTCGCATCTCATCGTCAAAGTCCCTCTCCGGAAGACCGAAGCGCTTGCGCAGGTCGACCACCGGGATGACATTACCCCTCAGGTTGATGATGCCCTTGATGTAGGGCTTCACATGAGGAACCCTGGTGATTTCCGCCTGCTTCTCTATATTTTCCACATTGTGGATGTTGATTCCGTAATACTCACCCTCGATTTGAAAGATGACATATTCTCTCTCGTTCATGCGAAGCCTCCTATAACAACTGGTTAGAATCTACGATCAGCGCCACGCCGCCGTTTCCGAGTATGGTCGCACCGGCGATCGCCTTGACGCTGCCCAGATACTTACCCAGAGACTTAATGACGATCTCCTGCTGGCCGATCAGGCCGTCCACCACGAGGCCCGCTTCCACGGCGCCCTTCTTGACGATGACGACCGTCATGGTATCCGGATCTTCCTCGCCCTTCGGCACGTCGAGCTCATCCGCAAGCCGGATAATCGGCAGGGTCTGGTCTCGGTAAAGGATGACCTCCTGGTTCTGCACCATGCTGATCTGTTCCTTCTTGATGCTGATGATGATCTTGATGTTGTTGAGCGGAATCGCGTACTTTTCCTCTCCGAGTCTGACCATCAGAGCCTGGATGATCGCCAGGGTGAGCGGCAGTCTGATGATGAAGGTCGAGCCCTGTCCGTGACGGCTCTCCACCTCCACGTTGCCCGAAAGCGCCTCGATCTTTGATTTTACCACGTCGAGTCCCACGCCCCTGCCCGAAATGTCGGTGATCTTCTTGGCCATCGAGAAGCCCGGCATAAAGAGGAGGTTGATGATTTCATGGTCGCTCATCGCCTCAATCTGCTCCTCGGTCACCAAGCCCTTGGAAATCGCCTTCGCCGCGACCGCTTCCACATTGATGCCGTTTCCGTCGTCCTTGACCTCGATCACGACCGAGTTCCCGTCCGGATAGGCCATCAGGTGCACCGTACCTTCGGCCGGTTTTCCGCGCTCCAGCCTCGCCTGTTCATTCTCAATTCCGTGGTCGATCGAGTTTCGGATCAGGTGAATCAACGGATCGCCGATCTCATCGATCACGGTTCTGTCCACCTCGGTCTCCTCCCCGGTCATGACCAGCCTGATCTTCTTGCCGAGGTCCTTGGAAAGGTCGCGCACCAGTCTCGGGAACCTGTTAAAGGTTCGCTCCACCGGAACCATTCGCACCTTCATGACCGCGTCGTGAAGGGAGGTCGTGATGCGCTCCAAATATTCTATCGTCTCGCCCATGCCCTGTTCCGAGCCGGTAGACGAGTTGTCGTCGAGTCTGGTCTTGACGATGATCAGCTCGCTGACCAGGTTCATCAGGTTATCCAGCCTGTCGATGTCGACCCTGACCGTCTTGTTGCCCTTGGCCTTGGCCTTCTCTTCGTCCTCTTCTTTTTTCGAGTCCTTCTCGCCCTCGTCCTTCTTCGCGAAGCGCTTCGAGTTCTTCAGAATGCCCTCTTCCCCGGTCGATTCTTCGCCCTCTTCGGCGTGGACCTGAGGCGCGCTCTCACCCTTGAGTTCCTCCACTTCCTCGGCGCTGATTTCGTGCACCAGCACGTCGTCCATCTCAGAAATGTTGATCAACTCGTCTTTGAGCAGGTTCGCATCGAGCTTAGACAGGTAGACCACTTCAAACGAGTAGTCAAAGTTTTCCGACTCGATGTCCTGTGAGCTCGGACTCATCAATACGATTTCCCCGAACTGCTCCAGGGTGTTGATCGCGATAAAGGCCCTGGCCGCACGGAGCGCGCAATCCTTCGACAAAAAGAGCTTGACTTGGAACGGGAGCATGCCCTGCTCCTTGATGCTTCGGAAAAAGCTGTCCGGAAGCACGCTCAAATCAATGCTGAAGGCGGCACTTGACTCGGCTTCCTGCGCCTCGCCCTCGCTCTCAACCTCGCCCGAATCGCCCGCCTCTTCGCCGTTCATCAGCTTGTGCAGGCCCTCGGTGCTCTTGTTCTCCGCAATGTAGTTCAGCTTTTTGACCAGTTGCGAGGTGTCCAAATCGCCTTCGCTTCCGTTGGCACTCAGGTTGTCAATGTACTCCTCCAGGCCGTCGAAGCACTCAAAGAGGGTGTCGATGATGGTGTCATCCACCGCGAGCTCCTTGCTCCTGCAGATGTGAAGCACGTTTTCCATCTCGTGCGTCAAACTCGCAACCTTGCTGAACCCCATGGTTCCGCTCATGCCCTTGATCGTATGAGCGACCCTGAAAATATCGTTCAGAAGGTCAATATCTGAAAAGTCCTGTTCAAGCTTGAGAAGGATGTCGTTCATCTCCTGCAAGTGTTCCTTAGACTCTTCTATAAAGACCTCCAAATATTGACTCATATCCATACTCTATTCCTCCACCGAGCGAATGATCTCATCCGCTATCTTGTCCAACGGACAAACGACTTCGACCGCGCCCAGTTCAAAGGCGCTCTTCGGCATTCCGTAAACCACCGAGGTCTTCTCATCCTGCCCTATGGTCTTCGCTCCCTTTTTCCTCAGTTTCAACATTCCTTCGGCGCCGTCCCTGCCCATGCCGGTCATGATGACCGCGACGATCTGCACCGATTTGACCTCGAGCAAGGACTCGAACATCGCGTCGGCCGACGGCCTGTGACCCGAAACCTTCTCGCCCTCATCCAGGAGGATCTTGAGCTCCCCGGGGCCTTCCTTGACTCTCAGATGCTTGTCTCCCGGTGCGATATAGACGGTTCCCGCCTCCAGCACATCCCCGTGCTCCGCCTCTTTGACGCGGATCTGACAATGGGTGTCGAGCCTATCCGCAAAGGCCTTGGTAAACAGTTTGGGCATGTGCTGCACCACCAGGATCGGCGCGTTCAAATCGCCCGGCAAATCCTCCATCACCTCTTGCAGCGCCTTCGGCCCTCCGGTCGAGATGCCGATTGAGACCAGCTTTTTAAAGCTCTTCTTTCCGTAGCCTGTCCCCGTCCTCCGCGCGGCCGGCGCAGGGGATGCCGCAGGGACTGCCGAAGCCTTCTTTTTAATCGAGAGCGCCTCTGTGCACCTCGAAAATTTCAACTTGGCTATGATCTCGTCAATCACCTCGTCTTCCAACTTAAACGTGGATGACGAGGGTTTGGGAATGAAGTCGCAGGCGCCCAATTCGAGCGCCCTCACCGTGTTTTCCGCACCGCTGACGGTGGTGGAGCTGAACATGATCACGGGACAACGCCTCTGCGCCATGATTTGCTCCAAGGCTTCCAGTCCGTCCACGACCGGCATTTCGACATCCAGGAGGATGACGTCCGGCTCCAGACTGCGGTTCAATTCGATCGCTTCTTTCCCGTTTTTTGCAACTCCAATTACTTCGAGTTCCGGATCCTTTTTTATGATATCGGAAACCAATTTTCGCATAAAGAAAGAATCATCTACCAATAAAACTCTAATAGACATAATTCTGTACCACCTTCTTCTAGTCCTTTATCGCCAAAAAGTACAGAAAACTTTACAAAAACATCGCTATTTGTGTAAAAGTTTGCTTATAAAATTTCGGAATCTCTTGTCCTTGACTTCCTTGGCTTCCTCGTCCTCGCTCTTCTCGAGCTTGTGCGTGATCAGATTGACGCAGCTGGAAGCCGGTGAATTCGGATACTCTAAATAGAACGGTCGCTGCGCCCTGGACGCCTTTTTAACATGGCTGTCCTCCAGCACGTGACCCATATAGTGCAGTTCGATTTGCAGGAAGCGCTTGCAGACGATCTGCAGGCGCTCGAAGACCTCATCGGCCTCGACCTTGGTCCCCGCGCTGTTGACGATGATGGAGATCTCCTCCCGCTTGTCCTTGACGTTCTTTAAGAGGGCGTAGGCGTCGGTGATGCTGGCGGGGTCCGGGCTGACCACCACGATCAAGTCGTTCGCGGCCTTGATGAAGCTGAGCACCGAGTCGCCGATTCCCGCGCCGGTATCGATGAAGATAAAGTCGGCCCGATCGTTCAAGAGTTGCAGGGTCTTGATGAAGCTGTGCAGCCTCTCCTGCGGGAGGTTCGCGAGCTCGCGAATCCCCGAGCCGCCGGATACGACCTTGACCCCGCAGGGGCCTTCCACAGCGACCTCATCCAAGCTCTTATCCCCGTTGATCAGGTGATAGAGCGTGTACTTGGGAATCAAACCCATCAGCACGTCCACGTTCGCGAGCCCTAAGTCCGCGTCGATGATGGTGACCTGCTTGCCCCGCTTGGCAAGGGAAATCGCCAGATTCACGGTGATGCTGGTCTTGCCGACCCCGCCCTTTCCGCTCGATACGGCGATGATTCTGGCATCCGATGCCGAAGCCTTGGCAAAGAGCTCCTCGCCGTCCTGTTCCCTGCGCTTCTTTGCGTCCTCTATCAGTTTCCTTAAGTTTTGCGCCTGGTCCTGCATACTAGTCTCCCAGAATGATCTTCGCTATCTCGTCCGGATCCGCCACGATGATGTCATCCGGCACCGATTGTCCGTTGGTGATGAAAGAGGTGTTGCGCCCGGTCTTGTGCTTGATGTTCAGGATGTTTCCGGGCAGGCTCGCCTCGTCGATCTTCGTAAAAATGAGCTTGTAGTCGTCCATGAACCCGTAGGAATTGACGATGCTCTCGATGTCCCGGTACGAGGTCGTCAGACTGATCAGCAGGAACTTCTCCGAGTCCGGCGCGCACTCCAGGTAGGAGTCGATGTAGGACTGCATGCCCTCGTCCAAATGGCTTTTTCCGGCCGTGTCGATGAGTATAATCTCTTTATCTTTATATTTATGCAAAATCTCTTTGAATTCGATCGGCTTGTAGACCACCGAAATCGGCAGGTTCAAGATGTCTCCGTAGACCTTGAGCTGCTCGACCGCCGCGATGCGGAAGGTATCGGTGGTGATCAGGGCCAAATCCCTGCCCTCTATGAACGAGAGTTTGGTCGCAATCTTCGCGATCGTCGTTGTCTTGCCGACCCCGGTCGGGCCGACAAAGAAAAAGACGGACTGCTTGCCCTTTTCCTTCGGAATCTGATACGGGTTGCCGAGCATGTTCTTGATTGCAATCTTCGCCAGGCGCTCCATCTGCTCCTCGCTCGCTTCCTTCTCGCCCAGTTGCCGCAAAATCAGCTCGCAGAGGTCGCTCGCCAGCTCCTCGTTCACGCCCTTTAAGACGAGCTTTTTGTAGATGGCAAGCTCCCTGATCTTGGCCTTCGGGTCCGGCTTTGCTTCCGCAAGTTCGCCCTCCTCCGTGTCCAAGTCTTCAAAGTCCTCGTCGATAAGCTCCTCCGGGTCCTCCAATCGGTCGAAGTCCTCGGAATCGCCTGCACCCTGCAGGGCCTCCTCGCTCGGAAGGGCTCGCTTCTTTTTGCGGCCCGCCGCCTTGCCGGCCTTCTTCGCCTTGGCCTCCTTCTCGGCCTTCTCCTCCTGCTCCTTTTCCTTCTTGTCGCGCTCCTCCAGGTACTCGTTCATCTTCCTGATGTAGTCCTTGATGTCCTGCAGCTCGCGCTTGGTGTCCAGGTTGTCCTTCAGGAGGGCCTGAAACTCGTCCTGCTTGACGACAGGTTCCGGCTTCTCATCCTCGATCCCGACCAGGAGTTCAATCTCGTGCTTTTTGAGAAAGCCGAAGAGCCCCTTGGGCTTGACCTTCTTTGTATTCATAATTATGGCTTCATCACCGAGTTCCTTTCGGACTGCCTCCATCGCATCAAACTCGGTCTTTCCCGTAAACCTCTTTAATTTCAATTAGACCACCACCGTTCCTGTCGCCTGTATCTGCACATCTTTATCAATTTCATTGTAGGAGAGAATAATCAAATCCGGGACCTGCGCCTCGGTGAGCTGTTTTAAATAAAACCTGACGATCGGAATCGTGATGACCACCGGCTGGAAGCCCGATTCCAAAAGTTTTCTGACCTCCGCGCTGATCGCCTCGACCAGCATGTCGGTGCGCTCCGGACTGAAGGCGATGTAGGTTCCGTTCTCTCCGTTTTTGATGGAACCCATCAGCTCCTCCTCGAGCTCCTGGTCCAGGACCACGACCTCGGCGTACTTGTCCGGGAAGAGTTCGTTGGAAATCTGCCTTTTCAGCGCCTGCCTCACGTACTCGGTCAAAACATTGGTATCGCGGGTCGCGCTCGCGTAGTCGGCCAGAGTTTCGAGTATGGTCACCAGGTCTCTGACCGAAACCTTCTCGCGCAGCAGGTTGGCCAGAATCTTTTGAATGTCGCCGTAGCCCATCTGCGCCGGAATCAACTCGTCAATCAGGGTCTGGTTCTGCTCGCTGATGTTGTCCACCAGCTGTTTCACATCCCGTCTGGTCAGCAGTTCGTGGGTGTGGCGCTTGATGATTTCAGTCAAGTGCGTCGAAATAATCGAAGAAGAGTCGACCACCGTGTAGCCCAAAAACTCGGCATCCTCCCGCTTATCCGCGAGAATCCACTTGGCGGGAAGACCGAAGGCCGGCTCAAAGGTGTCGATTCCGTCGATTTCCTCCTCGGTGTCCCCCGGACTCATCGCGAGGAAGTGGTCGAACATGATCGAGCCCCTGGCGACCAGGCTGCCCTTTATCTTGATGCTGTACTCGTTCGGTTCCAGTTGGATGTTGTCCCGGAGGCGGATCATCGGCACGATGACGCCGAACTCCAAGGCGACCTGGCGCCGGATCATGACCAGGCGGTCAAAGAGGTCACCGCCCTGGTTCGGGTCGGCCAGCGGGATGATACCGTAGCCGAACTCGAGCTCGATCGGGTCGACCTGCAGGAGGGGCATGATGTTCTCGGGCTTTTTGATATCTTCAGATTCCTGCTCCTCCGCTTCGTCCTCGAAGACTTCCTCGCCGGGCTGCCTCTCCTTGGCCGTCCGCGAGCGCCATCCCAAAAAGATAAAGAGCAGGCCTATGCTCATCAACGGAATGGTCGGAAGGCCGGTCAGTGAGAGCACGATCAAAACCGCGCCTACAATCATCAGCACCGTATAGTTTTTCATCAATTGGTTGATCAAGTCGTCCGAGAGGGCTCCATCAGATGCCGCCCGGGTGACCACGATACCGGTGCCGACCGAAATCATCAGCGCCGGAATCTGGCTGACCAAACCGTCCCCAACCGTAAGGATGGTGTAGCGCGCCAGGGATTCGCTGACGCCCATGCCGTTCATAAAACTTCCGATCGCAAAGCCCGCGACGATATTGATCACGGTGATGATGATGCCGGCAATCGCATCTCCCTTTACAAACTTCGAGGCTCCGTCCATCGCCCCGTAGAAGTCCGACTCTCTCTGCACCTTCTCCCGCCTTGCCCTGGCCTGGGATTCGTCGATCAGCCCCGAGTTCAGGTCCGCGTCGATCGCCATCTGCTTACCGGGCATCGCATCCAAGGTAAATCTTGCCGCAACTTCCGAAACCCGCTCGGAACCCTTGGTGATAACCAAAAACTGCACGATGATGATGATCAGAAAGATGATGAATCCGACGATCGCGTTCCCCTGAATAACAAAATCCCCGAAGGCCTCGATTACCCGTCCGGCATCCGCCTTCATCAAGATACCCCGCGTAGTCGAAATATTCAGCGAGAGGCGGAACACCGTAGAAATGAGGAGCAGGGACGGGAAAATTGAGAACTGCAAGGGCTCGGTGTTGAACATCGCAATCAGCAGGATGAGGAGTGACATCGCGATATTTACGGACAACAAAAAGTCGATCAAACCGGTCGGAACCGGGATGATGATCAACAAGACCACAAATACCAGGACCACCGGAATGGCCACATTGTAAATCTTAGGATTCATCCTGTCTGAACTCCCCTTTGCATCGCTGCTTCGACTTCATTTTTTTACTTTGACTTCACTTTTACATTATACACATAGGCGAGGACATCCGCGACCGCCTCGTAGAGGTTGAAGGGAATCTCTTCGCCAATCTCGACCCCGCTGTAGAGGGCCCGGGCCAGCGGCGGATTCTCGACGATGATGACCTCGTGCTCTCTCGCTATCTTTTTGATGTTGGCCGCTATCAGGTCCTTGCCCTTTGCGACCACCTGAGGGGCCTCGTTCTTGTCCTGGTCGTACTTGATTGCGACCGCGTAGTGGGTCGGGTTGGTGATGACCACGTCGGCCTCGGGCACTTCCTGCATCATCCGGCTCATCGCCATCTGCCGCTGCTTCTCTTTTATCTTACCCTTGATGAAGGGGTCTCCCTCCATCTGTTTGTACTCGTCCTTGACTTCCTGCTTGGACATCCTGAGCTCTTTTTCATTTTCCCATTTTTTATACATATAGTCAAAGATGGCGACCACCAGCAGGAAGATCGAGCAGCGAATCACGATCGCCAGTATCATGTCCCAAATCACCGCAAAGGCTTGGGCGAGCTCATAGTTCATCAACTCAATCAGCACGTTCTGCTTGCCCGATATGTAATTATAACATAGGTAGAGGATGCCTGTCGCCTTTAATATCGACTTTAGCATCTCGACCAGCGATTTCATCGAAAAGATCCGCTTAAAGCCCTTGAGCGGGTTGAGTTTGCCGAGTTTAAACTTCAGCGGCTCGCCGGTGAATAAAAATCCTACCTGAAAGTAGTTGACCACCACGCCCACCACCAGGGCGATCAGCAGGAAGGGCAGGGAGAGCTTGAGGATGCTCAGCAGGGTCATCTTCATAACCAGTGTGTAGTGTTCCTGCGGGAACACGAGCTTGGGGTTTGAGCAGAAGTCCATGACCACATGGTAGACGCTGAAAAGTTCGGTCGTGATGAACTTGGAAAAGGCCGAAATCGCATAAAAGACCAAGAGCAGGCTGAGGGCGGAGCCGATGTCTCTGGTCTGCACCACCTGGCCCTTGTCCCTGGCGTCCTTGCGCTTTTTGGGAGTCGCCTTTTCGGTCTTCTCGCCCTGAAAATACTGGAGGTCGAACGGTAGCGCGTAGTTTCTCATAGGTACATCCTCCCCACCACCCCGTAGAGAAAGTCCGCAAGGGTTTCCAGGATGCTCACCATAAAACTGTAGGTGAACGGCAGGATCACAAGCAGGGTCAGCAGGCCCACCAGGATTTTAAAGGGCATCCCGATCATAAACACGTTCATGCCAGGCATCGCCTTGGACAAAAGGCCCAGCACCAGGTTGGAAACCAAAATCGTGAACAGAACCGGAATCGCCATGCGAAAGCCGATTACAAAGGTCAGGCTCATCAGCTCGGTGAAGGCCGAGAGGTGGGTCACATTAAAGCCCAAAGAGCCCAGGGCAACCTTGTTCAGGCTGAGGGCAAAGGCGTCGATGACCGTGTGATGGGCGTTGATGCCGATGAAGATGACCAGCATCAGCATGTAGTAAAAGTTCGCGGTAATCGGCATAGAAGACTCGTCCTGCGGGCTGATTACGTTGACCATAGAGAATCCCACATCGGTGTCTATCATGTGGCCCGCCAGGTAGATCGCGTTCATGATTAAAAGCACCGCAAATCCAAGCGTCAATCCGTTGATCGCCTCAAAGACGATGTTGACGAGCATCGAGACCAAATCGAAGCTCTGCGGACTGTACTTGAATGCACCGGTGCTTAAAAATACGAACGAAAAGATGGAAGAAAAGAGGATTTTTGCGGTCATCGGAACGTTGTCCGAACGAAAGACCGGCAGAAAGGAAAACATCACGGTCAGGCGAACAAATATGAGTACCCAAACTATAATTACATCCTGAAATGTCATCCCAACCCCTGTTTTCTACTGTACGATGCGGGAGCTACTTGAGGATCATCAAGTCCACGATCCCGTTAAAAAGTTCCTCGGTATATTCGACCAGGGACGTGATAATCCACGGCCCGGTTAAAATCAAAACCAAAAATATGACGATGATTTTCGGCACGAAGGCCAAGGTCTGTTCCTGAATCTGCGTGGTCGCTTGAAAGATGGAGATAATCAGACCGACCACCAGGGCCGCAATCATCATCGGCGCCGATGTGATCAGAATCAGGCCGATCGCCCTGTTAAAAATGTCAAAGACCAAATCGCTGTTCATAGGCCGAACCCCTTCACGACTGCGCCGGTGATCAAGTTCCATCCGTCCACCATGATGAAGAGGAGGAGCTTAAAGGGCATGGAGATCATAACCGGCGGAAGCATCATCATTCCCAGGGCCATCAGCGTGGAGGCGACGACCATGTCGATGATCATAAACGGAATAAAGAGCATAAAACCCACAATGAAGGCGGTCTTCATCTCGCTGATGATGAAGGCCGGAATCAGCGCCCAAAGGGAAACGTCCTTCATGTCCTCCGGCAGCTCCGAGTCGCTGATCTTGATGAAGAGGGCAAGGTCCGCCTTTCTGACGTGCTTGAGCATGAAGTCCTTCATCGGCTGACTCGCCTTCTCAAAGGCCTCCTCTTGCGTGATCTCGTTGTTGCTCAGCGGCACATAGGCCTCGCTGTAGACCTCCTGAAAGACCGGCGCCATGATGTAAAAGGTCAGAAACAAAGATAAGCCGATCAGAATCTGATTCGGTGGCGTGGTCTGTAGCGAAAGCGCCCTTCTTAAAAAAGAAAAAATGATGAGTATTCTTGTAAAAGAAGTCATCATAAGCAAAATAGAAGGCGCCATGGCAAGGACGGTCAAAACCAGGATCACCTGTATGGTGGAACTGAGTCCCGCCTCCTCTCCGCCAACCGTAATGTTGATGTCCGGAACCTGAATCGGTTCGGCATAAAGATTCGGCAGTCCTCCGATCAGCGCTCCGAGAGCGACAAGACCCAAGAGTAGTAAGCATGTTTTTTTCATGGATTATCCGTTTTCCTATCCTCCCGTTCGATCCCCGGGCATCAATCTCTGCGCTTTGACATCAGCTTTTCGGCAAAGGAACCGAGTTTGGGGCTCGCAACCCCCTCCTTGCTTCGCTCCTCGGCCGCCTCTTTCCCGTAGCTCGGCAGGTCCTCTTCCCGCAGTTTATCCAAGACCTTCAGACCTCCCTTATCCGAAGAAATCAAGTAAAACCGCTTCTCGATGCGAATCAGAAAGAGGGACTTGTCCGCGCTGATGAAGAACTTGTCCAGCAGGGTGATGTGCCTGTTCCGCACCTTGCCGAAATTCAGGCGAGACAAAAACTTGGTGCTCGCATAGGCCAGAAACAGAACCAGGACGACCGCAAACAGGTAGGATACTACTGTTGCAAAGGGCGAAATCGAGGTTTCGCCGACGGCGGCGAGAAGATTAGCCAATTACTTTTTTGACCGCTTCCAAGACTCTGTCCGCTTGAAACGGCTTCACGATAAAGTCTTTTGCGCCGGCCTGAATCGCCTCGATGACCATCGCCTGCTGACCCATCGCCGAACACATGACAATCTTCGCTTCCGGATCGTTCGCACGGATTCTCTTCACCGCTTCGATTCCGTCCACTTCCGGCATGGTTATATCCATGATTACGAGGTCCGGATTGAGCTCGTTGTACTTCTCGATCGCCTTCTGACCGTTTTCCGCTTCGCCCGCTACCTCATATCCGTTTTTTGTAAGAATATCTTTTACCATCATTCTCATAAAAGACGCATCATCTACAACCAAAATTCTCTTTGACATTTCTTCCTCCTAATTCTCCACGCATCGTTCAAGTTCATTCTTTATGTTAAGCTTTTTCCGGAATCACGATTTCCGTAATTCTCACGCCGTAATTCTCTTCTATCACGACCACCTCGCCCTTGGCAACCAACCTTCCGTTGGCCAAAATATCGAGGGGTTCTCCAACAATTTTGTCCAGCTCCACGATCGACCCTGCGGAAAAGTCCAGGATGTCGCTGATCTTCTTGACCGTCCTACCGAGTTCCACCGAAATCTCCAGCGGCACTTCCTTGATTAGGGCGATGTCGCTCGAAATGTAAGCGAGGTCGACCCGCTGGTCAAAGTTCTCAAAGCTGACAGGCTGTGCGGAAACCGGTTGGCTCGGTTTTTCCTGCCTGATATAGTCTCCCTGCGGCTGCATCGGCGGCGCTTGCACTGGCACTTCCTGTGTAAGGGGTGGCGGCGTCGGCATCGGCGCAGGCTCGGGAGCCTTTTCGGGAGCGGGTTCCGGCTCACTCACGTTCATCCCGCCCATCATCGTAGCGATCAGGTCCTTGGCCATACTCAGCGGCATCATCTGCATAATTTCAGAATCCACCAGGTCCCCGATCTTCATATCGAAGGAAATCACGACCGAAGGTTCGTTCTTCGGATAGTCGTAAAACTCCTCCAGCATCTCCTCGACCGGCTTCGATACCGCAACCGGCGGAGAAATATCGATCATCTTTCCGAGCATCTCGGACAGAGAGGTCGATGAGGAACCGATCATCTGGTTCATCGCCTCACTGATTGCGCTGAGGTGCATCTCGGAAAGTTCGCCCTCTATGTTGGTTCCGTCCCCGCCGAGCATCAGGTCGGTGATGACCTTCACGTCTTTGGAGTCGAGTATCATCAGGTTGGTGCCTTCGATTCCGACCGTGTACCTGACATCGATTGCAACACAAGGGTCGTCGAATCCGCGAAAGACTTCCTCTATGGACGTCTCCGTCACCTTCGGCGTCGTAATCGTAACTTTTTGATTGAGCAAGGTAAATAGAGTGGTCGCAGCGGTACCCATGCTGATGTTACCGATCTCTCCCAAGGCGTCCTTTTCCTGCTCGGTGAGGGAAGATTCTCCGCCACCGTTCTGAGGCATATTTTCATCGACAGAGGCTCCGGCTAACAGAGCGTTAATTTCCTCTTGTGACAAGATCCCTGACACTACTTACCTCCTCCCTTATCGTCATTTATCTCCGTAATTTTTACTGCCATTCTCTTTTTACTGCTGCCGGGGATTCCGAAATACTTGAGTTTGCCGCCGACAAAGACGCTGAGTTCCCGCGTCACTTCGGCATCCAGGACGATGATGTCCCCCACTCCCAAGGTCAGAAGCTCCCCGACGGTGAGTCCGGTCGTACCAAGTACGGTCTTGATTTCCACTTCCGTTTCTTCAATTTTTTCTTCGAGGGCGTTGTACTCGCTCTCGCTCTGCTCCTTCTTCTTCGAACTCGAAAACCAGAATTTGGAGCTCAGGTTCGAGAGGATGGGCTCTATCACGATGAAGGGAATCGCGATGTTCATCAGGCCTTCGTTCTCATCCACCTGGATGTTGCAGGTGATCAGAGCAATGGATTCGGAAGGCGAGAAGACCTGCGCAAACTGCGAGTTGGTCTCGATGTTCCCCAACGAGGGTTCGAGTTCAATGATCGCCGACCAGGAGTCCTTCATCAGCGTAACCATCTTGTTCAGGATTCCCCTGACCAGGACCTCTTCAATCTCAGTGATGATCCTCGGCTCCTTCGGAACCGAATTTTTTCCCATGCCGCCCAAGAGCCGGTCTATCATCACAAAGGTGATATTGCTTCCCACCTCGATCAGCACGTGGCCGTCGAGCGGGGAAAAGTCGACCATGCCGATCACGGCAGGGTTGGAAATCGAGTTGTTGAACTCGCTGAAGACCATACTTTCAATCGAAATCACCTTGATCTCGACCGCGCTCCTCAGATAGCCCGACAAAAAGTTTGCCGCGAGTCTGGAAAAGTTCTCGTGGATGACCTCGATGCTGCGGAGCTGCTCCTTGGAGAACTTCTCCGGCCGCCTGAAGTCGTACTTCTTGACCTTCTTCTTATTCTGTTCTTCCTCGATTTCCTTTACGTCTACTTCGCCCGAGCTTAAGGCACTCAAGAGTTCATCAATCTCATTTTGGGACATTTTATCAGCCACTCTCAAGCACCCCCTTTCCCTTCGTCAAAAGCGGCCGAGCAAGCAGAGCTAGTTGATTACAAAGCCCAACAAACTCACCCTGGTAATGTTTTTCCCCGGTTCTCCGAGGAGTTCGGCAATGCGCTCCTCCAGGTCAAGCTCGATCCTGTCCTTATCGTCTTCGATGTTTTTTCCGCGCATCTTGGTCACCTTAGATAACGTCTTGGTATTGAAGTACTTTTCGATCTCGCCCATAATCAGGGTCTTGTTCTCGTTCAGCACTTCCAGGGTGTCCTCGTTCGTATAAAAAATCACCGGTGTATATTGCACATAAATCTGTTTCTTCGCCTTGCTGTCCTTATCGGCCGCCAGGTAGGTCATGGTCTTGCCGAGTTCCAGCTGAAAGACCTCGGGCTCGGCAGGTTTCTCTTCCTTGTCGCCTTTGAATAAGAAAAAGAGCGCCACGCCTCCGCCGATCAGGATCAACAGCAAAACGATGATAATGATGATAAGCTGCTTCTTCATGTTATTTTTCTCCTAAACTTTCCACGATTCTAAGGCCCATCACAATCGCCTGTTCTCGGGTCATATCCGCATACGCCATCGCCCGCTCGGAGCTCGCATAGCTCTTAGGAGCAAACATATTTCCGCCCACTCCCTCGATTATACCATTTTTTACCATAAAATACACGCTGGGTTTTGCCCAATCGGAGATATCTTTGTCGTCTTTAAACACCTGCACGTTGCTGTATTCGAGCCGGTAGGCCGGATCGGCGTCCTTTTCGAGCGTCCAGTCCTTGAATTTCGCCTTTTTGTAGGCCCTCGTCAGCATGGTCGCAGCCTGTTCCCGATCGAGCGGGGAATACGGCTCGAACAAGTCGTGCTCCACCCCGTTGGTGATGCCGATTCCAAAGGCTTTCAAGACGTCCTCGTCCTCGGTATCCAAAAACGGATTGTGGGCGGGGAGCGCCACCTGCTCCTTGGTCAGCGCCTGATAGACGCTCAGCGAAACCGCCGCAAATTCTTTCCGGTTGATTTCCGCCTTCATATCCAGGGTCTTTAAACTGTCCGGAATCAGGCCCCTTTTGAGCGCCTCATTGAGCTCCCGCTCGGCCCACTTGGACGGGTTGTTGATGTCCGGAACCTCGGCATTCTTTGCGCTCGAGTTGATGTGCAGGGCTCCCACCACGCCGGTATCCTTGTCCTTGGCGTAGATGATCGCCTGTTGGTCTTCCTTCTTGACCTCCACCTTGCCGTTGCGGTCCACCTCGGCCACATCGGGGTTGGAGCTCAGCCACTCATAGTCCGACGGGTCCTTGCTCTCCCCGTTGGTCGCGACGAGTTTGACCACCTTGTTGTCCTCGCTCTTTCCCTGCGGGGACTCCTCTTCCTTGCTCTCTTCATCGACCCGCAGCATGACCGGCTGGTAGGTCGGTTCCGTCGACTCCTGCTCCAGGAGCTCCGGTTTGCCGTCCATATTGGAATCCTCTTCCGAAAAGCTGGTTCCGCCGCTCAAGGGGCCCGAGCCTCCCTGAAACGAGTTCATGACCGCTTCAAACTTCTTGGCATCTATGTTTGAAAAGGCAAAGAGCAAAACAAAAAAGCACATCAGGAGGGTCACCAGGTCGGAATAGGTCGCCATCCACGCCGGCGCTCCCTCAGGAGCCTTCTCTTCTTTTTTTCCTTTCGCCATCTCTCTATCCTATCCTTCGTTCGTCGTCCGGGCGAGCCTACTCGCCGCCCTCGCCCTTCTCGTCGCTTGAAATGCTCTTTCTCAACTTCGACGGGAGGAAGGCCTTCAACTTCTCTTCAATGATTCTCGGGTTCTCGCCCGCCTGAATCGAGAGCAGACCCTCCATCATGATTTCCTTTACCAAAATCTCTTCGTTGTTTCTGACTTCAAGCTTTTTTGCGATGGGGATAAAGATAAGATTCGCGATGAGGGAACCGTAAAAGGTCGTCAGGAGGGCAACCGCCATCGACGGACCGATCGAAGACGGGTCATCGAGCTGCTGCAACATCAGAACGAGTCCGATCAGGGTTCCTATCATACCGAAGGCGGGACCGAAGGCTCCCAGGGTGTCGAGCATGCCCTTCGACTCCGAGTGGCGGTCGGAAATGTAGCTCATTTCCGTCTCCAAAATGCTCTTGACGAGCTCGGGGTCGGTGCCGTCGACAATCAAGCCCACGCCCTTCTTCAGAAAGTCGTCCTGTATATTTCCCACGGCTTCTTCCAGAGCCAGGAGGCCCTCTCTTCGTGCCGTGTTGGCGAGTTCTAACACTTTTGCGATGATCTTTGCGGTATCGTCACCCGGATTCTTAAAAGACTTTCCGATGACGCCGCCGATGCCCAAGGCCTTAGGCAGGGGAAAGGCGATGAAAAAGCCCGCAAAGGTTCCACCTATAACGATGATGATGGAAGGCGCGTCGATAAACGGACCCAAGCCCAATCCACCTGAGATAATCCCCCACAAAATGAGGGCAAAACCGGCAATTAAACCTCCTAAAGTAGCTATATCCAAAATTACACCTCGCCTCTGTAAATCCTATTCGAATTGGGTAAAATACCAGTTTCAGTTCTATATTTTACTATTTTTTCTATCAATTCGTCAATACTTTCCACAACTATAATTTTTTTGCCCGTAGTGAGCGAGAGCACGGTATCCGGAGTGGATTCGATGAACTCGATCAGGTCACAATTCACATAGAATTCCTTGCCGTTCAACCTCGTCAATTTTATCATACCCTTACCTTATAAAAGGGGCGTCAAACGCCCCTCCTTACTTACCTTTTCAAATTTACAAGTTCCTGGAGCATTTCGTCAGAGGTCGTTACCACCCTCGAGTTCGCTTGGAATCCCCTCTGCGTTGTAATCATATCGGTAAACTCGGCAGAAAGGT
Organism: Bacillota bacterium; assembly: GCA_030529225.1. Classification (GTDB taxonomy): domain Bacteria; phylum Bacillota; class Clostridia; order Peptostreptococcales; family Acidaminobacteraceae; genus JAUMXH01. The sequence continues at coordinate 46,695 of JAUMXH010000007.1, forward strand.
CCACGTTACTCATTTCGAGCGCACCCGGAGCAATCTGTCCGAAGCTGCCCGAGCCCGGCGTTCCGAACTTCGGCGCGCCCGAGTTTACGCTGTCTACAAACATGTTGTTTCCGATTTTTTGCAATCCCACATTGTTGTCGAAGATTGCGAGCATCAGCTGCCCCATCACCTCTCTCTCGCCGTTGGTGAAGATTCCCACCACTTCGCCGGTCGCAGAGACGTTGAATTTATCCAAAAATCCCGAACTGTTTCCGTTTATCTTTTTGCCGAGCGCCGAACTCTCCGAAGAGTAGTGCGTGAGCTGGTCAAAGACGCTGAACTTAGGCGCAGGCGCCGCAGCCGGTTTGTAGAGGTCCACCTTGATCGGATCGGTTCCCGGAACCTGCATGTTGAGCACGAGCTCGGTCGGATTTCCCGGGTTGGTCGCAACGCCCGCCGCATCGATCGTAGGCGTGGTCACGATATCCAAAAATTTTCCCTTTTCATCAAATTTTGCGTAGTAAGAAGTGTTTGGAAGAGCGCCCGGCTTGGTCAAATCCTGCTTTTGTATGATGCCGAGTTTGCCCGCTTGCGGCGTTCCGGTGATGTACGGGTTCTCAAAGTTGATCTGTCTCAAAAACCCTCTGGCGCCGCCGGCTGAATACTCGATTCTCTGTCCAAAGTTGATGCCCACGGTCTGGGCGGTTCCCAGGCTGTCAAAGACCCTCATGGAAGTGCTGTAGACCGGCTTGTCGTAGCCCACCGGCGCATCGTCCGGAAGCTTGGTTTCCTTGTTGACGTTGCCCGCGATTTCCACCTGGGTGGTCGCCGTACCGGTTCTTGTTGTCGACTTGTCCACGCGGATCGGCTTGCCGTCCTGCCCCAAGAGTTTGAATCCCGAAGGCGTCACCACGTAGCCGAGTTCATCGGTCGTGAAGTTTCCCGCTCTGGTATAGTATTTGTTTTCGAAGTTGGGGTCGTTGGTGACCACGAAGAATCCGTTACCGTCTATCATCAAATCGAGCGGTTTGTCGGTTCTCTGTGCCGAGCCCTTGTTGAAGTTGACATCGACGGCGGAAAGCTGCACGCCCAAGCCCACCTGCTGCGGGTTGGTTCCGCCGAGTCCGCCCTGTGGAGATCCCGCGCCCCGCAAAATCTGCGAAAAACTTTCCGCAAATTGCGCCGAAGACGACTTGTATCCCACTGTATTTACGTTTGCAATATTGTTACCGATTACATCCATTCTTGTCTGGTGTACCCTAAGTCCCGATACACCTGAGAACATTGATCTCATCATAAGTATGACCTCCGAGTCTTTTCTATTTTCCGTTTCTCTTTTCGTTTCCTGTGCGTGATTTTCTCAATCAGTCAAAAATCAATAGCCCCCGTTAGGTCCGGCTATAAAACGATCGCACCGTCTATATTTGTTATAATTTTTGAATCCAATCCGTCCTGCTTGGCCGCAGTGACGATGGTTCTGTTTTGGATACTCGCTATCAAGGCATTTCCGTCGACCAGGATCAGGGCATCCTTGATTCCCTTTTCGCTCGCCCGGTCCATCGCTTCCGAGACTTCTCTCAGTTTCTCTTCCGAGATGCTGACATTTCTCATCTGCAGTCTCTTTTCGGCGTGCTTGCTGATCTTTACCGGCTCCGTCGACACTTGTTTCGCGCGGTCCAGCACCTGTCTGAACTCCAAGCCGCTCGCAGGCTTCTGTGCCTTCGTCTGCACCCTGCCCTTGTCCGCTTGGCTCTTGCCTATCCTCTCGAGTAGGTAATGATTGTTGGTAATTCTTCCGCTCATCCTTGAACCTTTCTAAACTCCCTTACTCATACGCTCTCACGGCGTTCTGCTTGGCGATTCCCTTGTTCAGTTCCTCCTTGGGATCGGCCGGTTTGGAAGCGCCCTCTTTGGCTTCCGGCTTTTCCG
>JAUMXH010000007.1:48702-91233 GCA_030529225.1 Bacillota bacterium
CCTTGCCCGCTTCCTCGCTCTTCTTGTCCTTGCCTTCTTCCTTCGGCTTCTCCGGAGCGATTTCTACGCCGAGCTTCTTCGCGATGCCTTCCAACAGTTGCTGAATCTTTGAAAAATCAGCCTTGCCTGCACCCTGCGCCCCCAACAAATCCTTGATGCTCTTGATGTCCTTAGACAGGCCTTCAAAGGTCTTGTTGAGCTTCTGCATCCCTTCTAAAGAGCTGAATTGCGCCATCTGGGCGATAAAGTCCTTATCCTGCATCGGGTTGAGCGGGTTCTGGTTCGCCAGCTGTTTGAGCAAAATGTGCATAAACTGGTCTTTTCCCAGCGCCTGATTGTCGATCATCCTCTTGTTGGCAGGATCGTTCTTAATCTCCTCCAAGAACTTCATCTGCTCCTCGGTAAACACCCCGTCCAAAACCCGATTCGGGTCGTTGTGGGATCCCGGAGCCGGCTTGCTTTCTTGAGGCTGCACACCGTTTTTCTCAGGTTTTTTCGCCGTGCTTACGGGATAGATGTTCGCTTGTCCCGCTGCAGCAATCGTGCTTGCCATACGTTCTCCTTCCTTGTTTGAACCGTTCTCTAAGCCAGTTCTTCAAATGTTGACCCCTGTTCCAATCCTTCCAAGGTTCCGGTGTAGACCCGGGATGCGCCCTCAAAAGTTTCCTCAACACGCAGTTCTCTCGCGCCCCTTCTTCCGTTTTGCCTTCGGCTTTCGCCCCTTCGTTCAAAACTTGGAGAATTGTCGCTCAAGTTGACATCAAAACTCGTTACCTCAAAGCCCTTGTCCTTCAGACTCGACTTTAAATCGCTTAAATTTGATTCGATCGCTTCTTTTACCATTTGCGAAGCCACATTCATCTTGGCAATCACCTGATCCTTGTGCACTTCTATTTTTAACTCAACCTTACCTAACTCCTCAGGTCTCAATCTGATAATCATCTCGGAATGGTCATCCTTGATGCTCTGTTTGGCCAAATGATCCTTGATCTGTTCAAAGACCTCGGTCTTCATCACTGTTTTTACTTCTTTTCCGGCGTTCAGTTCCGCCTTGGTCGCCTGCAGTTTGACATCTTGCGCCTCGAGCTTGGCTGAGAACGATTCACTCTCCACCGCCTTGATTTCGCTTTTTACAGCGCTCTCAGGCGATTTTGACGAGTCCGCCACACCCTTTTGTTCGCGAGATTCGCTGCCGCCTGACTGCAGCTGCAGCTGTTCGGTCTGCTTGCTCTGCTCCTCGATTGGAAGCGCGGCTTCCTGCGTGTCCCGGCTCGCCTGCGCTCCTTCGCTTGACGCGCTTATAGCCGGCCTGTTCACTTGGAGGGAAAGGGCGTTCAGCTTGTCCAAAAGTTCTTCGAGCCTTCCCTGCGTCCCTTTGTGTTCCGGCTTCAGCTTCTCCGCCAAATCCTTCAGGAGGGCCTGCATCTTGCCCGGGGTCTGCCCGTCAATCTCCGTTTCCTTCTCCGCCTGCGCAATCAGCTTGGCGAGTTCCTCCGCGCTGAAGAGTTGCGTCAGATCCGTCGCCTTGGCGTCTTGGAGCGCCTTGGCCTCCGTCAGTTGCGAAAGGGCTTGCGCAAGTTCGCCGATCGCAGGACTCAAGTCCTCTTGCGGCAGCTTCGTGAAATCCTGCTGCGCAAAGAGTCCCTGCAGAAGCGCCGTCACTTCTTGGAGCTTGGCAGCGTCCTTCTCGGTCTCCTCCTTCGGGAGCCTCTCTTTCTCAGCGAGCGGCTCTCTTTCTACAGCTTCCTTCGCATAGGCCGTTTCCCTCTGCTTCACGGCATCCGCCGCAAACGAGTCGCCTGTTTTGGCTCTTTCGCCGATTCGCCTGCCCTCGTCCCCTTGCTTCAGGGCCGGGCTCTCAGCCTTTTTGGTAATCGGTTTTCCCGGCTCCCGGGCATTTTTTGCGGAATGAAAATCAGGTTTCTTAACATCCGGTTTTCCGATGCCGCCGGCATCTCTTCCGTTGTTAGAAACCTGAAAATCCCCTCTTTTTATGTTATTTAATTCTTGTTTCTTTTTTAGAGTTTTAGAAAACCCGGCCTCGCTTGCCCTCTCCTGCCCGCTCGCGCCGTCCGTAGCGTAGCGCTGCATGGCGAGTTTGGTCAAGGACGCTTGCGTTTCCTCTCTCTTAACACTTACATACATCCGTACCTCCCCTTATTCGGGTTCCGGCAAGGCAAGTTTGGTAAAAATATCAGAAGCGATTCTGTTGTCAAAGTGCGATAAAATCGCGGCAGTCTTCTTATACGAAAAACTTCTGAGTAGGTCCAGCGCCAAATCCTCATCGGAAATCACGATCTGCTCCCCATTTTTGAGGGGGTAAACCTTGGGCTCCGAAGCGTTCAAATACAGGGTTTTAATCATCTTCGCAGTCCTGTCCTCATCCATTTCCATATAAATGCTCACGAGTTCATCCATCTTATCGTCATACTTCTTGTAAATGTTTAGAGACTCGATTAGATTTTCGCTGAAGGCGCCCTCTCCCTTGCCCAAGCGTTCGCGGTCGCGAATCCTCTTGAGCATGTCCTTGACAAAGACGTCATCGTCCACCTTGGAAAGGATTTCACCGGCCTTCTTCGGCCCGAGCTCGGTGTAGATCATCGCGAGTTCTTCCTTTTCATAGGCGGAGTCGGGGCCCAGGGTCTTGGCGAGTTCCTTGGCCTCGATCGGTTGAAAGGTCGCGGCGACGGTCTTGATATTGTCCAGGCGCTCCTCTTTTTCCTTGAGCTTTTTCTTGAAGTTCAGCGCCTTGTCGGCTTCAAAATGCGAGATGATCTGATCCTTGTCCGATTCCTTCAGCAAGGGGAGGAGGTTCAGCACCGCGCCTTCCGGCAGGCTCGCAAAGACCTTCGCGAGCTTCTCATGCGCGTCCTTCTCCTCGTCCAGAATCTTCTTCACTTCCTGCAGCTGGTTGGACAGACTTAGGCCCGAGAGGTACTCGGCGCTGAGCTTGTGCTCCTTCTCTTCCTCTTCCTTGATCTTGCTCAAGGTGTCCATGATCGGCGACTCTTGCAGCTTGCTCTGCCTGACCGCCTCCAAGAGCTTGGCCGTCTTGTTCGGGTCCGTGCGGTTCATCTGCTTTAACAGGAGCTCATAGGTCGCCTTGTCGTTGCTCTCGGCGAGCAGGAGCTTGTCGACCGCGCGGTCGGTGTCCGCGGAAAGCAGGTAGTCGGCGATTTCATCGATCTGCTCGCCAATCTCCCCGTCGCCCGGAATATTGGCGAACTTCTCGCCGAACGAGCCCGGCAGCTTGGCCAGGACGTTGTTGGCCATCTCCCGGAACGGGTCGACCGTGAAGTAGAGCGCCGTCATCGCAAGCAGGGGAACCACCACCAGGATCATCAATATGATTAAAACCTTTTTCACAAGTCCTCTCCTATTCCCTCTCTTTGGCCATTTGGAAGTTGATGGTTTCCTCTATCATCTCCTGCATCGCCTTCTCTTCCTTGAATTTATATTCGTTGAATGCTTTTTCTTTCAGCTTTTCGATCTTCTTGACCTCTTGGGTCGCCGTGAGGAGTTCTTCCCTGGCGATTGAGAGCGCCCGCTGCGCCATGTCGAGCCTGGTTTCAAAATTCTCTATCTCGTCGCGGTACCACTTTTTAAAGCGGTTGTAGGATGAAATCTTTTGCGCGCTGACGCCGCCCCGCATCTCGCTCAGGATGCGCTCCTCGTAGGCCAGCCTCTGCGCCTTGACCTCCTCGAGCTTGCCGCGGATGCGCTCCATGTCCGAAATCTTTGTGGCCAGGAGCTGCTTCTTGTCGTCCTCCTCCTGCACCTTGATTTCCAGGATCTTGCTGTAGCGGAATTTAAAATTTGCCATACTATCTTCCCGTCGCTTCCAACATCAAATTCGTAATATTCTCCAGATTCGACTTTTCAGTCACGCCCTGCCGCAAGAAGGCGTTCAGCTCGTCGATGCGCCGAATCGCGTAGTCGATTTTAGGATTGGAGCCCACCTCATAGGCCCCCATGTTGATCAAATCTTCCGAGCCCTTGTAGGTCGCAAAAATCTCGTTAAAGCCGCGCGCAATCTTCATGTGCTCGCCGCTGACGATGTTCGGCATGACCCGGCTGACGCTCTGCAAAATGTCGATCGCAGGGTAGTGCCCCTTGTGCGCCAGCGCCCTGGACAAAACCACGTGGCCGTCCAGGATACCCCGAATCGCGTCGGCGACCGGCTCGTTCATGTCGTCCCCGTCCACCAGGACCGTGTAGAGGCCGGTAATCGAGCCCTTGTCCGAGTTTCCGGCACGCTCCAGCAGGGCCGGCAGCTTGGTAAAGACCGAAGGCGTGTAGCCCCTCGCGACCGGCGGTTCCCCGACCGCAAGCCCTATTTCCCGCTGGGCCATCGAAAATCGGGTCAGAGAGTCCATCATCAGCATCACATTCAGGCCCTTGTCCCTGAAAAACTCGGCGATGGATGTTGCAACCAGGGCGGCGTTGACCCGCACCAGGGCCGGCTTGTCGGATGTGGCGATCACCAGAACCGAGCGCCTAAGGCCCTCGTAGCCCAGGTCGTTCTCAATGAACTCGCTGACCTCCCTGCCCCGCTCACCGACCAGGGCGATCACGTTGACGTCGGCCTGCGTATTTCTGGCGATCATCCCCATCAGCGTCGACTTCCCGACGCCACTGCCGGCGAAGATGCCTATCCTCTGCCCCCTGCCCACCGTCAGCAAGCCGTCCAGGGCCCTGACGCCGAGCGAAATCGGCCGGTCTATCTTCATCCTCTTTAACGGGTTCGGCGGTTCGTTGTTGACTGGGTAGCGCTGCTTTAAGTCCAGAATCGGACCGTCGTCCAGAAAGTCGCCGACCCCGTCAATTACGCGCCCCAAAAGGGCTTCGCCCACTTTTACGCTGAGCAGGTGACCGGTCGCGTAGACCTTGGATCCCGGCCCCACGCCCTCCATGTCGCCGAGCGGCATCAAAAGTACCTTCTCAAAACTGAAGCCCACCACCTCGGCGTGGATCGGCTCCTTGTTTCCCAAGGGGTAGATGTGGCAGACCTCGCCAATCTTCACCTGGGGACCGAAAGACTCGATGGTCAGACCGATGATCTTGCTGACCCGTCCGATGAAGCGGACCGTGCTGGCCTCTTCCAGACTCCTATGGTACTTCTCAAACATCCGCTTAGCCGTCAAGTCCATCCACGTCCTCGATTTCCGGGTAGTCCTGCGCCTCGCCCTCGTCGCGAAGCCCCTCTATATAGGCGTCGATGTCGCGCTCCAGATCCTCGTCCCGGTAGTCCTCGGGTGAGTCCTGCTCCGCCTCCGGCGCGAGCTCCTCCTCCGCCAGCTCGGCGTAGCCTTCCTCGTACCCGTACATACGGCTCGCCATCTGCCTGCGCAGCCCGCTGTCCAGGCTGAAGTTCTTGTCGATGTCAAAGTCGCTCTCATCGTAGCGGTTCTCCAGCCCCTCGTAGCCGGTGCCGCGCTCGGCGTCCTCCTCTTCCTCGTAGTCCGCAAAGCCCGCAGGCCCATCCGCGCCCGCATCCCGCTCGTCCGCCGGGAGGAGCTCGTCCGCAGCTTCCGCATCGTCGTCGGCGAAGCCCTGCTCGCCCTCCGGGTCCTTGGCCATCAAAATATTGTTGAAGAGCGCCTCAATGCCCTCGAGCTGGGTCTTGATGCTCGAGTCGATGCTGCCGGTGTCGGTGTCTATGATGCAGCTGCCCTGCGGCAGGGCGTAGTCGACCTTGATTTCCAGGTTCTCGATCCGCTCGGCCATCGCCAAAATCTTGGGCTTGGCAAGGGTCGCCGAATCGAAGTCGTGCTCGGATACCCGAAGCACAATTTCGGTCGCGTAGTTGAGCTGGCTCATCGCCCCCTCAATCAGCGATTCAATATAGTTTCCGTCTGAAATTTCCCGTCCGATGACTTTTTTGGAGATCGCCAAAACCAGGTTGATGATCTCAGCCTCGTTTTGGATATAGAATTCTTTTCGTTTAATGTGAAGCTGCCGCTTGATTTCAAGGGCTTCTTCCAGTTCCAGGTTGGCCTGCTCGATCAGCTCTTCGGCCTGCCTCGCGCCCTCGGCGTAGCCCTCGTCAAAACCCGCCTCAAAGCCCTCTTCGTGGCCCTTCTTTTTGGCGTTCTCGTACATCGCGCCGGTGTTCTGCATCGCCTCGTTCTCCAGGGCTCTGGCGGAACTTCTGGCATCGGCGATCAAACGGTCCGCGACCGCCTGGGCGTTGTCCATGATTTCGAGCGCGGCCTTCTCCGCCTTCTCAATCAGATAGTTCGGGCCGTACTCCTCCTCGGGCTCCGGGGCTTTCTTCGCCTGCTTTTCCGCACGCGAAAAAGACTCATGTCTGTCATGCGTCTCTCTCTTAGCGGCATATCGCTCCTTGCTGATAAACACATCCGAACTGAGTTTGTAAGCCCCTTCGGACAAGTTCACCCTGTTCGATCGGATAATCTTTGACAAGCTGTCCCCCCAAAGACTTACATGATGACTTCGTCGTCACCGCCTCTGGAGATGACGATCTCACCCGCATCCTGCAATCTTCTTATGATGCCTACTATCTTTTGTTGCGCTTCTTCCACGTTTTTCAGCCTGATCGGCCCCATAAACTGCATGTCTTCCTTGAGCATCTCGGCCATCCGCTTGGACATGTTCGAGAAAATGTACTCCTGCAGCTCCTCCTTGCAACCCTTGAGCGCCACCGTGAGGTCGTTGTTCTCGACCTCGCGAATAAAGCGCTGCACGTAAACCGAATCCAGGTTGAGGATGTCTTCGAAGACGAACATCTTCTGACGGATTTCCTCGGCCAGCTCGGCTTCTTCCACTTCCAGGGTCTCCATGATGAACTTTTCGGTCGCCCGATCCACCGAGTTCAGAATGTCCACGATTGCCTGGATGCCGCCGGTGCTCGCAAAGTCCTTGGTGACCATAGAAGAGAGCTTCTTCTCGAGGATAAATTCCACCTCTTTGATGACCTGCGGAGAGGTCGCCTCCATCGTCGCGATCCGCATCGCAACGTCCGCCTGCTTGGCCTGCGGCAGAGAAGAGAGGATGATGCCCGCCTGCTGCGGGTTCAAATAGGACAATACCAGGGCCAGGGTCTGCGGGTGCTCGTTCTGAATGAAGTTGAGCAGCTGATTCGCGTCGGCCTTCTTGACAAAATCGAAGGGCCTGACCTGCAAGGAGGCCGTCAACTTGTTGATGATCTCGGTCGCCTTCTGGCTTCCCATCGCCTTTTCCAACACGTCCTTCGCGTAGCCGATGCCGCCCTCGGACATAAACTCCTGGGCGAGACAAATCTCGTAGAACTCTTCCAGAATCTTATCTTTTTCTTCCGGACTGACCTTCCTCACATTGGCGATTTCCAGAGTGATCTCCTCGATCTCCTCCTCCGACAGGTGCTCAAAAATCTTGGCCGACCTCTCGGGGCCCAAACTGATAAAGAGGATGGCGGTCTTTTCCTTGCCATCAAGGTGTTCTGCCATGGCGCTTCCTTTCTCCTCGCTCTCCGTCCACGCTAGTCGCTGTTCATCCAAGACCGGATGAGCTGGGCTACAATCTCAGGCCTTGAGTCGATAAATTTCTCAATCTGATACTTCGGTGAAGACTTGTCTTCAAAGTTGGTCTGTATCTCTTCGAGCTCTTCCTGCTCGGTCTGTATCTCTTCGATGATTTCTTCCGATTCCTTCTTGCGACGCTTGAGCAGCGTGATTGCGATTCCAATCACTACGAGGATGCCGAGTCCGCTCAGAACCAGCACCCAGGTCGGCACGCCCAGGACACCCTGCGCGGTAGCGCTCAGCGGCTCGAGCTTCTCCTCAAAGAAGTCGGTCGCCATCACCGTGATATTGCTCTGCTTTTTAAAATCGTCGGTCGAGGCCTTTACCAGGCTGATCAATGTTGCCTTGTCTTCCTCGCTCAGGGTCTCGTTGACCAGGCTCTTTTTGTTGATGATGACCGCGACCGAGATGTCGCTGATCTGCCCCTTCTCCTTTTCGAGCTTCTTCTTCACATTGTTCAGCTCGTAGTTCTTGATGGTCTGGGCCTTCTTGTAGCCCGAAGCGTCGGAATCTTCGGTCGGGAACTGCGGCGTCTCGGTGGTGTTGGAATCCGTGCCCGGAGCGCCCTCGGCCTCCTTGTTCACCACATTCTCCCTGAGCTCGTTGATGGAGCGAATCATCCCCTCCTGCGAGCCCTCGATTGGCGGCGAAAACTGCTCGATTTCCGTCACTTCCGAGTTAAAGTCGAGCTTCACCGACGACTTGACCCTGACGTTGCCGGCCCCGTAGACCGTGCTCAAAAAGTCGGTCACGCCGGTGTCGATGCGGTTCTCAATAAAGACCTTGAGCTCATCCTGCGTGGATGAGTCGTAGCTCGCGTTTCCGCTCATATCCTTGTTCAGCTTGACCCCGTTCTGGTCGATGATGGTCACCATCTGCGGGTCCAGCCCCTCCACCGAGGTCACCACAAAGCTGAGTATGCTCTCCACCTGCTCCTTGCTGAGCTTCTTGCCCTGCTTTAGGGTCAGGACGATCGATGCCCTCGAAACGTCCTCGTCCAGGTTCAAAAAGGTGCTCGATTCCTTGATGTAGAGCTCCACCGAAGCGTTTTCAATCGGTTCCAGGTGCTTTAAAGAATTTTCGATCGAACTCTTCTGTGCCTGCAAAAAGAGCTTGTTTCTGGTCTCCGCCGGGGTCGTAAAGTCCATCTTGTCGAGCAAGTCATCGTAGGTCAGCGCCTGCGAACGCGAGAATCCTGCCATCGCAAGCTCCATGCGCGCCTCGTCCACCTTCTGCTTGTTCACCCAAATGGTGCTGGCGGAGTCCTCGACCCTGTGCTCAATCTTGAGCTCGGTCAGCTTTGCGCTGATCTCGCCCGACTGTTCCGGCGTGAGCCCGCGGTTAAAGACCACGTACTCAATCTGAACCATATTCATAATGATTAAGGCAACAAAAAAAACAAACAAGACGGCACCAAGAATCCAAAGGATTTTAGCCCGTCTGCTCAATGTCGTTGCGCGATCTTTAAACCAGTCCTTTAACTGCTGAAGCCGTTCAGCCATATCATCTTCCCCTACTACCCGTTTCTTTTATCCGATCTTAAACCTGAATTCGCATCAGTTCCCGGTAGGCATCCAGGACCTGGGCCCTGACCTCCAGCGCAAGGTTCAGCGTCAGCTCGGCCTTCTGCGCCGCGATCATCGCGTCATGCAGGTTGTCGAGCTTGCCCGCCGCGAGCTGCCGGTCCAAGGCGTTCGACACCTTTTCGGCCGTATCCACCTTGTCGATCGCACTCGACAAAAAAGACGAAAACGAGAACTTCTCAACTTGTTCCGCCCCGCCGCTCGCCGCCGGTATAAACTTGACCGGACTTTCCACTCCATGAATTTTCATACTTATTTCCCAATCTCAAGCGCCCGCATCGCCATGCTCTTTGCGGTGTTCAAACTCGTAATGTTGGCCTCGTAGGCCCTGCTCGCCGCAATCAGGTTGACCATCTCGGTCACCGTGTCCACATTCGGCATCAACACGATTCCCCTCTCGTCCGCGTCCGGGTGAGACGGGTTGTAGACCTCTTTAAACGGGCTCTTGTCCTCCGCGACCTTCACAATTTCCACGCCCTCAAAGCGCTGCTGCGAGGCCAGCGAGGTGTCAAACACTTCTTTAAACGATTTCGGCGCCTGTGCCCTCATAATCGGAATCTGCCTTCTGTACGGGGTACCCGCCGCCGTCCTCGTCACATTGGCGTTGGCGATGTTCCTTGAAATGACGTCCATCCGCAGGCGCTCAGCGGTCAGGCCGCTCGCACTGACATTGATTGAGTTAAACATTTCTTACTTTCCTCCCCGAATCGCACTTCGCAGCCTTCTGATCTGTCCCGAAGTCTGGTTGATCAGCGCGTTGTACTTGATATTGTTCTTGGCTTCTTCGGCCATTTCGATGTCAATATTGACACTGTTTCCGTCGATTCTCTCGCTCATCCCGTGATCGGTTTCCACATAGAACGGTGCGGACTCGATCCCGCTGTCCATGTGCATCGCGTCGGTCTTTTTCATGCGCAGCTTCATATGCTCCAAGGAGTCCGAGAGCAGGGCCTCAAAAACGACCTTTTTTCGCTTGTAGCCGGGCGTCTCGATGTTGGCGATATTGTTGGATATGACCTCGTGCTTTAAGCTGCTCGCGTCCATCGCGCGCTTCTGAAAGTCTATGTTGTTCATGATCTGTTTGAGCATAAGAATCCCCTTTCTAAAGCTGATTATATCACAGTTATCGGCATTTTTACAAACGATAATAAGAATCTAACGAATAAAAGACTCATTTTTTAATTTTTTTACAGTTTTCAGGATGACGGAAATCCCAAAGCCCTTGTTTTTCAAGAAGTTCACCAGTTTTCGCTCCAGGGCCTCCTCCATGCGCTCGGGGCTGCCCAAAGACTCCCACTTTCGCGCGAGGAGCTCCTCACAGACCGCCACCTCGTCCACGTCCGCCCGCGCAATTGCCGATTCCGCAACGGAGCCGGCCACCCCCTTTTGCCGGAGCCGGTAAAGCACCTTGTTCCTGCCCTCCGAAACCAGCTTGACCTTGGCATAGGCGCCGGCAACGCGCTCGTCATCCAGCAGACCCTGCTCCCGCAAAAAGTCCAGGACCTCCTCGCAGAGCTCCCTGCGATAGCCCTTCTGCCTGAGCTTTTCCAGGAGCTCGGCCTCAAAGTGGTCTCGCAGCGACAGGTAACGCAGCGCCTGCTCCTTCGCCCTCTCGATTTCATCAAAGCGCAGGAGTTCGGCGAGCGTCTCGGCATCCGTCTCCTCCCGCGAAAAGAGGGAGTAGCGTTCGGCGGTGTACGCCAAAATGGTGTAGGTTTCACCCTCCGCGCTCAGCTCATAGCCGCGGCGCGCCTTTTGTAAACTGATTTTTATTTGATCCACTTAGTTTTCCAAATTACTGTCTTCTATGTTCCTGACTTCAATTTCCATCTCGTCCACGCGAATTCTCTGCTTGGCCGAGTTCCCGTAGGCGTGCATCCAGACCCTGATGTTCTTGTTCTTCAAAGGCTCGCCCTGCAGGGTTTCTTTCGCCCCGCCCGCCCGGTACTCAATCAAGCCGGTGTCCGCGTGGTAGGTCAGCTCCTCCTCAAAGTCCCGATCAAAGATCGACTTCATCAGCACCGCACTCTCGTCCTCCTTCCAGTTGGGAGGCAGGATGCGGATGTTGTTCTTGCCGGGGCGCTTGCTCTTGCCGGTCGGGTCCTTCACATACTCGACCATCAGCAAGGGCTTGCCGAAGGGCATCTCGTCCGAGGGGTTGATAAAGCGCTTGACCGAGTCAGTCTGGTAGAGCACCAGTCCGCCCGAAAAATAGTCCTTCCCGGGATGCACGTTCAACTTTCTGCGCACCGTCAGGATTTGCCGTTTACTCATCTTTAAAGGACGAGTGAGAAAGTAAAGATCCTCCCCCCTCGCCGTCTTCTCCAAAATCAGCGCTCCGCCATCCAGCTTCGCCTGCGATTTGATCTCCGCGTCCGTCTGCATGCTGCCCACATACCAAAAATCGCTGTTCAGCGTGGAAAAGTCGTCTTGGTACAAGGCGTTTTCCCCGGTGTGCAGGAGCGGCTTGACGGCATAATAATACAGGCTGATCAGCAGCGCGAAGAGGAGCAAAAATAGGATGAGCCTGCGCCTACTCATAGTGTTTCCCCGCCCGTTCTAAAAGAACGCGATAAAGGCAGCCGGAAGCAGGGTCAATATCAACATGACCACCAAGACCCAGGCGACCGCCTTCGTAAACTTGCTGTTTCCTCTTCTGTTACTCAATGTTTCCTCCTTTTGCCCCCTCAAACCCCCTGAGAAGCCGAGCGGGGCACATCATCTATTCTTCCTCTGAAAAAGTAAGGTCGCGGTTTCGCAGCGGGCTCACTTGCGCCCCAAGGGCGATTCCATGGCAAGCCCGAATTTGCTTCGGGCCCGCCCTCGCGGATCAGCCCGCCCGCCAAAGCCTAGTGCCTGATTTCGGCGCCGACCGCCTTCTCCAGTCTGCTTATCATCTCTTTGATGTTCTTTTCCACGTCTTCGGACTTCAGCGTGCCGCTGTCCGATCCCATCGATACGCGGAACATGACCGATTTCTTTCCTTCCGGAATCTGCTTTCCGCGGTACTCGTCCATAAACACAATGCCCTTGGCGCTCGCGTAAATCGCCTTGTAAATCGCCGACCACTTCACATCATCGTTGACCAGAATCGACAAGTCCTGCTCCACGAACGGGTACTGCGGCAGGCTCGCGAACTTGTTGGTCCTCGAGTTCAGCGGAATCAGCGCGTCGGTGTTGATTTCAAAAATCGCCGCGTTCGCGTGCTTGATGCCGGCGAGCGAAAGGGTCTTTTTAGAGGCCAGGCCGATCGAACCCAAGACCGTACTGCGGGTCATGATGTTGAGCCAAGCGTCCTTGTCCGCCCAAGTCGGCTTTTCCCGTCTCTCAAAGCGGAGCGGTTCCACGATCAGGTGGGTCGAGAAGTCCTCCACCACGCCCTTCAAGTCATAAAAAATCTTCGCCGCATCGCGACCCACGCAGGCCGCAACCAAGTGATTGTCCTGCACCGGAAGCACCTCGTCCTTAGTAGACGGGCTGTACTCGCCCTTTTTGAAGACCTGGGTGAGCTCAAAAATGCGGAATTCGTCAAAGTATTTCAGGTTCTGCTCGATCGCCGAGAGCATGCCAGGAAGCAACGAGCTTCTGATATTCGCCATGTCCGGCGCCGGCGGAGCCGCCAGCTTGATGTGCTCCACGCCTTCCATGCCGGCCGCCTTGATATAGGTGTCCGAAACCCAAGGATAGGTGAAGAGCTCTCGGAACCCGCAGCGGAAGGCCAGGTATTCCTTGATGCTTCGCTGCAAATCGTGATCCTTCTGGTTGATCGCATCGTTCAGGCGAACCACCGGGTGAACCGCCTCAAAGCTGTCGTATCCCAACATTCTGGCGATTTCCTCCAGAATGTCGTCCTGCATCGAGATGTCGCCGGTCGCCCTCCAAGTCGGCACGCCGACCGTGATCTCATCGCCCGCAAATGCGAGCGCAAATCCGAGCGGCTCCAGCATATTCCGAATCGTCTCGTCCGAAAGCTCCCTGCCCGAGCGCGTCTCTAAGAACTGCTTAGACACCGTAACCTCGAGCGTGCCGGTATCGACAGGGTAAGTGTCGCTGTAGGCCGTGAGCTTCGCCTCCGGCATCAACTCCGCAAAGAGTTCGAGCACGAGCTGAATCGCCATGTCCACCCGCGCGGTATCCAGGTTCTTCTCAAAGCGAATCGACGATTCGGTTCTCAAATCAAAGTGCTTCATAGTGTTTCGGACCACGCTGTGCGAGAAGTTCGCAATTTCAAACACAATGTGTTTGGTGCTCTCCGAAACCGAATCGTGCTTGCCGCCCATGATGCCCGCCAGGCCGATCGCCTTTTGTTCATCCGCAATCACCAAGTCGTTTGCCCTGAGCTCCAAAACGGCCTCGTCCAGGAGTTCGAGCTTCTCGCCCTCCGCCGCGTAGCGCACCGTGATGCCGCCGTCCAGTTTTTCGCGATCAAAGGCGTGGGTCGGTTGGCCGGTGATCAGCATCACATAGTTGGTGAGGTCCACCACCAAGTTGATCGGTCTCATTCCCACATTGGCAAGAAAGCTCTTGAGCCAAGTCGGAGAATCCTGTACCGTTACATTTTCAAATTCCAGCGCCACATACCTTCTGCAAGCGTCCTCGGCCGCAATCCGCACCGGAAACTTCGGCAGGTTTGCAAGGGTCTCGACCTTTGCGGTGCCCTTGCAGTGAGGTTTTAAGTCCAGGCTGTAGATGGCCGAAAGTTCGCGCGCCATCCCGTAGTGGCAGTAAAGGTCGGGGCGGTTGGTCAGCGACTTGTTGTCGATTTCCAGGATGCAGTCGCTGATGCCGAGCACATCGGCGATGTTCTGCCCCGGCTCGCAGTCAATCCCCTGCAAATCTATAATTTCATGCTCCTCTTTGAGCGGGAACCTGTCCGCGAGGCCCACCTCAACAGAGGAACAAATCATCCCGAAGGAAGGAACCCCTCGCAACTTGGATTCCTTGATTTCGACCGGCTCGCCCTCCCCGTGCCAAACCACGAAGCTGCCCGGGAGCGAGACCACGACCTTTTGGTCCTTATATAAATTACTTCCGCCGCAGACGATCTGCACGGAGTCCTTTTCTCCAATGTCCACCTGACAGACGCGCAACTTGTCCGCATCCGGATGAGGCGCCAAATCCAGCACCTTGCCTACAATGATCTTATCGAAGCTCGAAGCCAGGTCGTCCCAGCCCTCCACCTCGACCGTCTTCATGGTAAGGTCATGCGCCAGGCGCTCCAAAGGGAGATCCGCCGGAATGTCAATATATTGTTTTAATCCATTCAATGAAAGTTTCATCTTCGTATCCCCCTTAATTAAACTGGTTCAGAAACCTGAGGTCGGCGCTGTGGAAGAGCCTCACGTCGTCGATTCCGTAGCGCATCATGACCATCCTGTCCAGGCCGATGTTCACATAGAATCCGGTGTACTCGGCAGGGTCCAGGCCCGCCGCCTTGAGCACGTTCGGGTGCGGGGTTCCGCCCGGCATGACCTCAATCCAGCCGACCTGCTTGCATACCTTGCAGCCCTTGCCCTTGCAGACCCTGCACTTCATATCAATCTCAAAGCCCGGCTCCACGAACGGGAAGAAGCCCGTCCTCATCCTGGTCTCAACCTTCTCGCCGAAGACCTTTTCCAAAATCGTGTCAATGAAGAGCTTACCGGCGGAGAACGAAAAGTCCTTTTCCACCATCAGCACCTCGTACTGGAAGAAGGCTCTCTCGTGTCTGGCGTCGGTCGCCTCGTTTCGAAACACCCTGCCCGGGTAGACGAATCTGGCGGGCGCGCCGTACTTCTGCAAGTATCTGACCGAGGCCCCGGTTAGGTGGGGTCTCAGGCAGAGCCTCTCGGCGCCCTTCTTGTCCTCGGTTCCCTCAATCCAGTAGGTGTCCATCGATTCTCTGGCCGGGTGGTCGGGCGGAAAATTCAAGTTGTCAAAGGCGAAACGTTCGCTGGTGATCTCGTCGCCGGAAAAAATCTCAAAGCCCATAGAGCGGAAGGCATCGTTCAAATCGTAGCACATTTGGGTGATCGGGTGCAGTCCGCCACCCTCCACCCTGTTTCCGGGCCTTGAGAGGTCGATCGGATAATCGAGCACCGTGCTGTCCGACAGGATCTTCTCTTTTTGGAGCTCCAAGCGCTCCTGGAACATCGCCTTCAGCTCGTTCGCTATTTTACCGAGCTTTTGCTTTTCTTCCGGGCTTAAAGAACCGATCCCCTTTAACACGGCGGTCAGTTCCCCCTTCTTTCCCATCAGGCTGTTTCTTAATTTTTCGAGCGTTTCCAAGGTTTTGGCACTCAAAATCTCCGCGTCCGCCTTGGACCTGAGTTCCTCGAGTTTCTTGAGCATACGTTCCTCCCTATATGCAGATAACCCCGACATGGTGGGGTGACAGAATTTACATAATTATAGAAATAATTTAGCACAAAACGGCCCCGGAGTCAAACAGCTTGGGGCGGAAACGGCAATTTTTTGCGATTTGCCCCGTGCGCGAGGAGGGCGTCCAAAAAATTGGGCTTGTTTTGGTATATTGTATTTGGTATACTTTACAAGGTGATACCTTTAACAAAGGCTCCAAAGGAGCCCGCAAACCCTTCAAAATTCTGAATTTTTTAGGGACTATCACCAACAGAACGGAAAGAATGACTGAGGAGGACTACATGTTAGAGACAATTAACGGCATTATTTCACAGATCAACGGCGTCATCTACTACCCCATCCTGATCGTCTTGCTCACCGTGGTCGGTCTGTACTTCACCCTGCGAACAGGGCTCTTGCAGTTCCGGCTCTTCGGCGAATCGGTCAGGGTCGTCATGGAAAAACCGGACGAAAAGGGCGCTGTGTCATCGTTCCAGGCCCTGATGGTTTCGACCGCTTCCAGAGTGGGAACCGGCAACATCGTCGGCGTATCGAGCGCCATCTGCCTGGGCGGTTACGGTGCCGTGTTCTGGATGTGGATGCTCGCGATCATCGGCGGCGCGTCGGCCTTTGTGGAATCGACCCTGGCGCAAATCTACAAGCGCAAGGGTGAAAACGGCAGCTACGGCGGTCCTTCTTACTATATTGAAACGGCGCTCAGAAGCAAATTCCTGGCGATCGTCTTTGCGATCTCTTTGATTTTGACTTACGGGGTGGGCTTCAACATGCTCGCATCGTTCAACCTGCAGACCAGCTTTATGGCCTACAAGTTCTACGACCCGTCTTTCACGCCTAAGTTGATCGGCCTGGTTTTGGTACTGGTCACAGGCTACTGTATCTTTGGCGGCGGCAAGCGAATCATCCGCTTCACCAGCGCCTTGGTTCCGCTGATGGGCGTGGTTTATATTTTAATCGCCCTGCTCATGATCGCGATGAACCTCTCGTACATCCCGACCGTGTTTTCTAAAATTTTCACGGATGCCTTTGATTTTCAGGCCATCTTTGGCGGAATCGCAGGCTCGAGCATGATGTACGGGATTAAGAGGGGCTTGTACTCAAACGAGGCCGGTATCGGTTCGGCGCCGAACGCGGCTGCGGCGGCAGATGTCAGCCACCCCGTTAAACAGGGCTTGGTGCAAATGCTGTCGGTGTTCATCGACACCTTGCTGATTTGTACCGCGACGGCGTTTATGTGCCTGATTTCAGGGATTGAAGCGACCGAGGAGCTCCAGGGTGCGCCGTACATTCAGAGCGCGCTCTCAACCTTTATGGGCGAGTACGGAAACCACTTTATCACCGTTTCCTTGATCCTGTTCGCCTTCACCACGCTGATCGGAAACCTCTTCTATGTGGAGAACAACTTTAACTACCTCTTCGGCAAGGCGCCGGGCAAGGCGTTTATGACCGTGTACCGGGTGCTGGCGCTGGCCGTCATCTTCCTGGGAACCGTCAGCAAGCAGCAGTTTGCCTGGGACGTGGCGGATATGTTGATGGGCATTATCGCGCTGATCAACCTACCGGCCATCATGGTGCTCGGCAAGACCGCGGTCCTCGCGCTCAAGGACTACCAAGCGCAGCGAAAAGAGGGCAAGAATCCGGTATTTGTGGCAAAGTCGATCGGATTGGACGACCGCAAGCTCGACTACTGGAAATAAGTATGGCAGTATCAAAATGTAAGAGTCGTACATTTTGTTAAGCAGAGGGAGGATGCAAGTCCTCTCTCTTTTTTTGCGGATTTTTGCAATCCCCGCCGTGAGCTTATCCCCCGCAGTTTCGGGTTCTTGACAATTACACTACATAAAGCGGACGCATGTAGTGTAATTGTCGGATTGGCACTACAAAAATGTTTCACACACAAATAACTCTATCTGTGTATGAAAAGTATTTCCCCTTCTCTCTTAATCAAGGAACGGCAACATATACACCGGCAACATTGTGATGCCGTTTTCGAACCGCAAATCTTTTGTATATACCAAATACTTCTCACCAATCCGCCTACTGAATTTTTCGCAGAACACGTCTAATGACTTATGCGTCTTATAGCCTGAAGATTTTACTTCAATAGGGCATATCTTTCCGCCTCTTGATAGCAAGAAATCAATTTCATAATTGCGATTCGACGTCTCGCTCGGCATCGTGTAGTAGTACAGTTCATTTCCCGACGTTCTCAGAATTTGCGCAACCGCATTTTCATACACGTAGCCCATATTAGCGGGAAGTTTATCTGCCAGTATGCGCTCATAGATGATATTTTCCGTAAAGTCTTTATCTTTAAATGCAAGCGTCACAAATAGACCGGTGTCTGCAAGAAACAATTTATATCTATCCAAGTCCTTGGTAAGTGCCATCCCCACATTCGGATCATCTGCGTGAAAGGCGATATTAACCGTCATAGAGTCTAATAAATCTTCAATCGTTTCGGCCACGCGATTCACTCTACTGTGGGCATCCACGCTCGATATTTGATATCTGGCAGCGTTTTTTGAAAGCTCCGCAGGGATTGCGCTGAATATCCTTGAGGCACGGCCCGTCGAATCAAACCCTTTAAAATCCTCTTCGTAAAGTTCTATTATTTCTCTCTTTTTGCTGTCTACTTTGCTGAAATTGTTTGTCTCAAGATACGTTGCAACAGCTTGCGGCATGCCGCCGATAAGCATGTAGAGTCTGAAGTCGCGCATCAGTTTTCTATTGACCCCATCGCCTAACGCTTTTCTTTCTTTCAATGCTTTGGCGATTAACGATGAAGTCACATTATCCCCCAGGGTCCATCTGAACTCTTCGTAATCCATCGGGAACATCGTGATTTTTGTCTCTTCACTTGGAATAACAATATCTTTTGTATTCTTCTTTATGCTCAACAAAGAGCCTGTTTCGAGGTAATCATATCTACCATCCTTCACAAGGTGTTTGATAGCTTGCCTTGCTGCCGGCAGCATCTGCACCTCGTCGAATATGATGAGCGACTTTCTTTCAATGAGTTGCACGCCTGTAAAAATCTGTAATTGCAGAAAAAAGTAATCAAGATCCGAAATATCATCAAACAGGGCTTTCACCTCTGCCGATGCTTTCGCGAAGTCTATCAGGATGTAGCGCTCATACTCGTTTTGTGCAAACTGTTCCGCCACCGTAGATTTACCTACCCGTCTTGCACCCTTAATAAGAAGAGCGGTATCTCCACTTGACTCTTCCTTCCATCTCAACATCCGGTCATATATTTTTCTCTTGAAAAAGATATCCGCCATTTCTTGCCTCCTTAACGGTCTGTTATACCAGTATTATAGCACCTTTGCTCAAAATCCCCAAATTTTTTTTGCCGTTTTTGCTCAAAATCCCGCTTTTTGTTTTGGCGTTTTTGCTCAAAATCCCACTTTTTGGTTTAGCCCCCCCCATTACCCAACTGATTATCAGACTAAACTTTTTTAACATTTTTAAGATTGATTTTTTTGTGTACCTATGATAGTATTTTAGTTGTTAACTTTTATCATTTGTTTTTGGTGAGGGCTGAGATGGACAAGGCACAGTTTGTGAAAGAAATGGAATTTAACAGGGACTTGAATGAACTCGAGTACCTGATTTACAAGATTTACTTCAATGCGGCACCTACGGTAAAGGGCTTAAAACCCTCTACTCTACTCAACTTTACGAACATGAACCACATCAAGCTCTTTGACATTTGGAAGCGCAACAAGGCCTTTTTGGCCGACAGGCTGCACATCAAGTTCAAGGAGCTCAAGCAAAAGGAAAACGGCGTGATCGTCCTCTTTTACAACGAGGACATGATGCGCAGCATCCTCTGCGAAAACGAAAACGAGTGTTTTCTCAGAGACCGCGGATTCAAGGATTGCAAGGCGGTGGACTTCGCCCTGCATCAGCTGAAATCCAGGTTCCAAAAGGACTGTCCGGATGAGGTCGGACTCTTTTTGGGCTACCCCTTGAGCGATGTAAAAATGTTCCTAAAGGGCAACACCAGCGCCTGTAAGTTATCCCGCTACTGGAAGGCCTACACCGACATCGCGAACACCCTGGTAAAGTGGGAGCAGTACGACAAGGCCTTGGAAGAGGTTATGTGCGAGCTCTACGCGAGCAGCAGCCCGCTGGAAGTCCTCGCAGCCGCCAACTAAGCAAAAACAAATCACGATTTTATCTATTTTTAGGCAAGGAAAAACCCTGTATCGCTACAGGGTCTTTCTTTTGCCCGTACAGGCAATTTATCAATGAACATTACTCCAAAATAGTGTAACACTATTTCTATTTTCATTACTCCGCAGCGAGCGCAGCCATTGTGATGTAGTTATACGGCTGGTTGAAGTGCGGCATAAAGAAGATATCGAGCAGTTTCAATTCGTCGATTGTAAGCTTCTTGTAGATTGCGAGTGAGAACATATGAATCGCAGAGCTCATGTCATAAGTTGAAATCATCTGCGCGCCCACGATCTGTCTGTTGTCCTTGCGGTAAACAATCTTGATCTCCACTTCGCCGTTCGGAACATCTTCCATAAAGGCAGGCTTCTGGATGTCTTTGAAGCTTGTAGTCAAGGTCTCGATGCCGTAGTTCTTCGCCTTCGCTTCTGTCAAACCGGTACCAACCATTTTTAGGCCGTAGATAGAGATTCCTGAAGAACCCTGTACGCCGATTGATTCCAAAGTTGTGCCGCACGCGTTGTGGGCTGCAACGATACCGCTTCTAACCGCGTTGGTAGCAAGGGCGATGTAGTTGACATCGTCGATTGAGTTGTCATACACAGTCGCGCAGTCGCCGATCGCGTAAACGTCTTTTGCAGAAGTCTCCTGCTTTCTGTTTACCAGGTAAGCGCCGTTTCTGAATAGCTCCAAGTGATCCTTTCCAAGGCCGTTGTTCGGTCTGAAGCCCACGCAAGAGATAACCATGTCCACCTCGTGCGTCGCTTTGTCGGTCTTCACCGCACAAACTTTGCCGTCCTTGCCTACGAACTCCTGCACCTTTTCGCCCATCGCCATGTGGATGCCCTTAGATGCCATCAAGTTCTGCATGCGCATGCTGAAGCTGTGGTCAAAATGAGTTCCCAAAATAGTTTCAAGCATGTCTACCAAGACAACTTCCTTGCCCTGTAGCTGGAACGCCTCTGCAAGCTCAACGCCGATGTATCCGCTACCCAAAACCGCAACTCTCTTGATTTCAGGAAGCTTTAGCTTGTCGATGACTTCCTGTGCGTTCTGGAACAATTTTACGAACTGGATGTTCTCCAAGTCTTTGCCCGGAACCGGAATTTCGATCGGTGAAGAACCTGTCGCCAAGATCAGCTTGTCATAAGTGTCTTCGATCGGTGTACCGTCTTTGAACTGACCTCGGATTACTTTTTTGTCGTAGTCAACAGATGTGATTTCCGCTTCCATGTGAATCTGCGCGCCCTTGTTTTGCAAGCCGTCTTTTGTCGCGTAGAAGAGTCCGTCAGAACCTGAAATCTGTTTTCCGATCCAAAGCGCCATCCCACAGCCCAAGAAGCTGATGTTGTTGTTTTTATCGTATACAACGACCTCGTGGCCCTTGTAGTTGTCCAAAATGGTGTTAATACAAGCTGTACCCGCGTGGTTGGCTCCCACTACTACTATTTTCGCCATGTTTCTACCTCCTAATTTCCCTTCTGGTATGATTGTAGTCTTTCCTTTTACTTTGCGAAATAATCTTGGTAATTATATACCCAAGCTATCCCCCATTCAACAAAAAACTGATTCTATTAGTATGAATTTATTTTGAAACGCGAAAAAGCCCCTAATTGGGGCTTTTTCTATGCATCAAGCTAGGCTTGATTATTAGTTTAGTTTTAGTTTACAACAACGTTCGCAGTATAAACCAATGGATCTTTGTTAGTTTCTGAGATTATTACAGAGACCTTAACTGTACCAGCCTTTGTAACTTTAATGTCCTCAGCTTTGAAACCGTCTTTCTCGATTGTGTAATTATTTTCTGCAGTTGCACCCTCTAAGCTTTCACCAACAAGTACAATTTTTGCTGTAGTTGCACCTGCTTGAGTTGCTTCAACAGTGAATGTATTGTTTGATCCTCCGAAAGCAGAAGTAGCAGTAGCATCTACCGGGTTGCTCAATAGTGAAGTTAAGAAGTTAACTGAACCACCGTTGAAAGTTAAACCATTTGTAGTACCATCTTTGATATCCATAGTTGTCGGTGCAGTTGCAGGCTTGTAAACAAAACCTGCAGTTTCTAGCACTTTATAGCTAACAACTTTGTTATCTGCAGCAAGTTTATAAACTGTGATGTATGCGTTACCAGCAGGGTTTACGTTAAATCCGTCAGGTGTTGTGATTGCCAACGGTGAATCAACAGCGTGACCAATTGCTGGAAGTTCTTTTCCAAGTTTGTAATGGTAATCTCCTACAGGATTCTCAATTACAATTTTTACTTGGTCTGCTACTGTACCTTTTACAAGCTTAGCTTTAAGAGTCTGCTCAAAAGAATCCAATGAAGTTACAGTGATTGACTCTTTGATAATTCCAGACTCAACAGAGTTTCCGTCTTTTACTTTGTCTTTCACAACAATTGAAATTGTGTACTCTTCGCCGGTCTTCATTGCAGGTACTTTGATGTTCACAATCTTCTTGTCTGTATCAATTGTAGCTGTAGCCGGTACATTGTGGTTCTCTTTTGATACTGTAGCTGCAACCACTGCACTCAATTCTTCCGTAAATGTGAGTTTGATTGTTTCAGGATTTGTTACTTCAATCATCTTTTGATCGTCTTTGTCAAGTGCGATTCTAGCTGCGATGCCGTCTTTTAGACCAGGTGTAGCTACAGCGTTCTTAGTTCCTCTTGCAGTCACTACTGCGCCTTCTTTAATTGTGAATGTAGGAGCATCCGCCAGGTCATCCTTAAACTCATAACCGTCTACTACAAAAGTAAACTCGTCAGCGTAGTTGTCTACATCGCCTTCAAAGCCCAATGAACCTTTTGCAAGAACAAAGTTTGAAGCATCCAAAATTCTGACTTTCTTGTCAAACTTCACTTTGATTGATTCTTCGTTTTTATCGTTTCTTGTTACTTCCGGTTTTCCTACTACTTGAGGAGCTACATCAGCCTTTTTAGTCAAATCTACAGGAAGAAGTTTTTGATCATTCTCATCTTTTAATCCGATTAGCTTAACTATGACTCCTGAGTAGCTTGGGCTGCTGTATGTAGCAGCATCCGCTTTGATAATCAACTGCACTTTTCTGCCGTCTTCGAGCACTTTGATTTTTGTATCTTTGATTTGATCAAATCTTACATCTTTAACAGTGTAGTTAGTTTTATCTTTCAAAGTATCTTGGTTCATTTTTTCAGTGAACGCAATTGTGAAGATGTGCTCTCCGTCTTTATGCTCAGCATCATATCCTTTGTCTACAACTTCAGGAAGTTTTGTGTCTTTGCCTTTGAACTCGATTTCAGTTTTAGGCATTTCATTGTGTCTTACAGTTGCATCTTTGAATTTTTCAAGAACTAGAGTGTAATCCTTAGGGTCTTTGTCTTTCAGTTCTTTTAGTTCGAATACAAGTACTGACTTATCAACCGTTTTCTTGCCTTCATCTTCGTAGTTAACAAGTGTAGTTTTTCCAACTGTACCTGATTGAACTACTTTACCTTTAGCGTCTTTTAGTTTGAACTCACCCTCTTTGTTCATAGCCTTAGAGAATTGAATTTGAACTTTAGTAGCGTCGTCTTTGTCAAAGCCTTTGAACTCTGCTGTTGGAAGGTCAGTATCGTCAGCTACACTGAAAGTAATTTTCTCCCAGTTTTTCACTTCGTTGTTCATGATGTCTTTCTGACCTTTGTACTCAACCTTAACTTCTACAATCGCGCCCATTCCAAGCTCTTTAGATAGAGTAAGCTCGATGTCTTTTTTGTTATTCTTTTTGTGGTATTCACCTTTTGCTTTTTCACCGTTTACTTTGAACTCACCGATTTTTTCAAGGTTTTCGTTAAAAGTAACTTTGATTGATTTTGAAGTCAAAAGTTTTGCTTCTGTAGCTGCAGGAGCTTCTTTGTCATCTACGACTGTGATGTCCTGCTCGTAAGCTGCTGAAGGTAGACCTGCAAAGTCTTTTAGTCCTTCGATCACTACTTTGTGTTCGCCTTCTTTTAGAGGTTTGTAAAGTGTAAGCATCAATTTGCCGTCAAAGTTGTTTTCTACTTTTGCGTAAGCTTCTTTGTCGTCAATTTTGATTTCTTTGATTTTTTTGTAAGACTTAGACTCAAGATCCATCGGCTCGCTGACTGCGATCACGATTTCTCTTGGGTTAAGCGCTTCTACAGAGCTGATTGAAGGTCTTTCAGTATCTACGAAAAGAACTTTCTTCTCGAACTTCTCAACCTTTTCTTTTCTGTCTTCAGATTTAACGTCTTTTACAACCACTTTGTAAGTTGCATTTTGATCCGCTTTTTTATCTAGCGCAAGGTTAGCTACTTTGCTGTCTTCCGCCAAGTAAACTTCGAACTTCACATCGTTTTCGTCTTTGTCAGTGATTTCGATTGATTTCAAAGACTCTTCGTCTACTGCCTTAGTGAATTCCACTTTAAGGATTTTTAGACCGTTAGCCATAGCGTCAACTACTTCAAGTTTTTCTACTACAGGCTCAGTTGCATAACCTAGTTCGTATTTAAGAGCTTTTTTGCCGTCTTTTTTAGGAGTATCCAGAGTGTTGTTCATGATTACATAAACGTCTTTTCTCAAGATCTTAGTGTTGTTCTCAAGCGCAGAAGCATCTTTCAACAAGCCAAGTTTTTTAGCTGTTTCTAGAGCTTTTCCGTAAGCTTCGTCAGTGTCAACTTCATAACCCAATGCTCTTAGGTTGATTGTTGCGAACTGCTGAGCAGTGATTGCTTCGTTGAAGCCGAATTTTTCGCTTGAAGTTCCTTTGAAGATTCCTTTTGCTTTTACATACTGAATGATGCTTTTGTAGAAATCGTCATTTGGAAGGTCTGTGAAAGGTTTTTCTTTCACTTCAGTTGCTTTTGCATCGTTTTCAACGCCTAGCAATCTAACCAAGATTACTGCAGCGTTTTGTCTTTTTAGCTCAGATTCCATTTTGAATGGATCTGCAGTGCCATCACCCTTGATTGCTCCATATCCTTTTAGAGCTTCAAGAGCTTTTTCAGATGCGCTCACTTCAACTGCAGGTTTCTCAGCTTTTTTGTCATCAGCTTTTTTGTCTGCAAATGTAGGGAACACACCTATTACCATTACTAATGCTAATAAAATCGATAGCGCTTTCTTCATAGTAATATTTCCTCCTATTTGTTGGGGCCGTCCGTTTCGATGCAACGCCCTCACCCCAATCAAGGGTCATTGCACTTACAAAACCTGACTGCACATGAACGTGGGCATGGCAGGTCTTGCTTTGGACTAAGTTTAGTTTGTTTCGACGCTTTTTTCAAGTGCGGGTTTTGATTTGTAATAGTAGTGTAATTTAGTATGCACGATTCTGAAACAGTTCTGCAATCTCTCTGAAACACTGCTTTTGCGTGACTTTTAAAAATGTACTGTACTTACTGACCATTAAGCGATATAATTGTACTTATCTATGAATTTATGAGAAGAGGAGCCGGGCAGAGGGAGCGCCTAAAAAAGGAAAAAAGCTTTCCTTTATATAAGAAGGCGTTTGGCGAAAAGGATGCCGCGGCTCAGCGCCTGCCTGCGGGCATTGCGAGCGTATTGCGGGACGGGCGAACACGGAACTACGTTAAAGGAGAGCAGGGCTATGTGCGGAATAGTTGGATACATTGGACAAAAACAAGCGATTCCATTTTTGCTGGACGGCTTGTCAAAGTTGGAATACAGGGGATATGACTCTTCAGGAGTCGCCTATGTGGAAGACGGCGCCCTGAACATTTGCAAATATAAGGGCGGTTTGTCTGTTTTGGAGGAGCACTTAAAGGATGTCAAGGTGGATGCTACGATTGGAATCGGGCACACCAGATGGGCGACGCACGGGTCGCCGTCAGATGAAAACGCCCACCCGCACGCGGACAGCAAGGGTCGCATCGCCCTGGTTCATAACGGGATTTTTGAAAACTACGAGGAAGTGAAGAGCAGGCTGATCGCCGAGGACGGGATCGTTTTTAAATCCGAGACCGACAGCGAGGTGATCGCCCACTTGATTTCTAAATGTTATAACGGCGACATCCTGGATGCGGTTTTTCAAGCCGTGGAGCAGATGCGCGGCGCCTATGCACTGGGTGTCATCTGCAAGGACGAGCCGGATCGCTTAATCGCGGTCAGAAAGGACAGCCCGCTGGTGGTGGGCTTGAGCCGGGACGGGCAGTACATCGCCTCTGACATTCCGGCCCTGTTAAAGTTTACCAAGGACGTTTATTTTATTGAAAACGGCGAGGTCGTGGAACTGAAGGCCGGCAGCGTGAAGATTTTTGACGAGAACCGAAACGAAGTGAAGCGCGAGGTCTTTCAGGTGGACTGGGATGTGGACGCGGCCGAAAAACAGGGCTTTGACCACTTTACCATAAAGGAGATTCACGAGCAGCCGGAGGCGCTCAAGCAGACCCTGCAGAGAAGACTGGACGCAAACGGAAGGCTGCACTTGGAGGGAATCGGCATCAGCGCGGAGGAACTCTCAAAGATTACCAATATTCAGATGGCGTCATGCGGAACCGCCTACCACGCCTGCCTGATCGGCAAACGAATTTTGGAAAAAGACTTAAAGATTCCCGTCACGGTGGAGATCGCCAGCGAGTACCGCTACAACGATCCGATTGTAGACGAGCACACGCTGTTTATCACGGTGTCGCAGTCCGGCGAGACCATAGATACCCTGCAATCCTTGCGCGAAGCGAAGAAGAAGGGCGCGCGGGTGATTTCTGTTGTAAACGTGGTGGGTTCGAGCATCGCGCGGGAATCGGACGATGTGTTCTACACCTGGGCGGGCCCTGAAATAGGGGTCGCATCTACCAAGGCCTTCACCACTCAGATTATGGCGATGTATATGATTTCTACGCACTTTGCGATGCTGCGCGGACGCATGGACGAGGCGGCCTACAAGAAGAGGATTGCGGACTTGGATTCGGTATCCGGCTTGCTGGAGAAGGCGCTCGCTTGCGAGGAAGCCGTGAAGAAGATTGCCAAGGAAAACTTTGAAAAGGAAAATGTGTTCTTTATGGGCCGCGGGGTGGATGTGGACATCGCCTATGAGGCCTCGCTGAAGTTTAAGGAATTATCGTATATCAACTCGTTCGGAATCGCCAGCGGGGAGCTGAAACACGGGCCGATTGCCCTGATTGAACAGAGCAGTCTGGTGCTCGCCTTTGCCGGACAGAGCGCCCTCTTGGAAAAGAGTTTCTCGAACATCATGGAGGTGAAGGCGCGGGGCGCGCATGTGATCTCCGTCTGCAAGGAGGGCGAGGACTCCTTACAGAAGGTCTCTCACGAGGTGATTTACCTGCCGGAGGCCGAGGACTATCTGATGCCGTTTTTGAGCATTGTTCCGGCCCAGTTCCTGGCCTACTATGTCGCGGTGTTCCGCGGAAACAATGTGGATAAGCCGCGAAATTTGGCAAAATCCGTAACAGTTGAATAAAAAACTTGATTTAGAGAGCCTAAGGTGTTATACTTAGTGCTTGGAATATAGGCTTCCTACTTTATGGATAGGCCATAAAGTCTGATGACCGCAGGAGGTGAAATAATGAGGAAGTATGAAACGCTTATCATTTTGAGAAACACGCTTGAAGATGCTGACAGAGACGCGCTAATCGAGAGATTCAAGGGTGTAATCGAAAAGGACGGCACAGTAACAAAGGTAGATCAATGGGGCGTTAAGAAGTTGGCTTACGAGATCGAAAAGCTGAAAGAGGGATTTTATGTTCTTTATGAGTTTGAGGCTACACCTAGTCTCCCTAAGGAGCTTGAGAGAAATCTCAGAATTAACGACAACGTGCTAAGATACATGACAGTAAGTAGAGACTAGCACACCGAAAGGATCTCAGAATGAATAATGTTACTTTGATCGGAAGATTGGTAAAGGACCCTGAAATCAGGCATTTGCAAGGGAGCGGAAGGACGGTCTGCGACTTTAGGCTCGCGGTGGACAAGCAGCTCTCTCGCGAAAAGAGGGCGCAGTTTGAAGCGACCGGCAAGCCGACCGCCGATTTTATCAGAATCGTGGTTTGGGGCAGGCAGGCGGAAATCTGCAACACCTACCTGAAAAAGGGCGCCAAGGTTGCCATACAGGGCAGTATCTCCACTTCATCGTACGCGGATGAACACGGCGTAAGAAAGTACTTTACCGATGTCGTGGCAAGAAATGTTGAGTTTTTGGAGCGCGTGGAGGCAATGTACGCGTCTAATGATTCCGGGTTGATTGATGAGATGTCGGCGGACTTTGATGACGACGATTTTCCAATTTTGGACGACCCCGGCAATATGCCCTTCTGATTAGCTTAATATGGAGTATAGAAAGGATAAAATGATGGCTTTTAAAAAGAAACCTAATACAACCAATAGAAAAAAAGCGTGCCGTTTTTGCCAAGAAAAAATTGAATTCATCGATTACAAAGATGTGCCTCTTCTAAAGAAGTTCACAAGCGAGAGCGGAAAGATTCTTCCAAGAAGGGTGACCGGCACTTGTGCAAAGCACCAGCGTAAATTGACTACAGCGATCAAGAGCTCAAGGGTTGTTGCCTTGATGCCTTACAGCAACTAAGCTGTAGCGCGACTGAAACAAGAGAAGGGACTGCGAACAGTCCCTTTTTGTTTTGTTGAGCATTTTTTTGTATCATTTGATACAAAATGATTGACAATATCGGGCTAAGGTGCTAATCTGTTGTTACACAAGGAGGTTGTAACCTATATTAGGAGGCACCAGTATGAAAAATTGCGTTTTTTGTGAAGAATGTAGAGAAAAAACGCCCTACACCGTAACAGAAAAGGTCATGAAGGGAAGCATTAAGGGAGAATCGTATGAGTTTAGCGGCAAGGAAGCCACTTGCGATCGTTGCTCCTCTCTTGTATTTGTGTCGGAACTGAATGACGAGAATTTGGAATCGCTTTACAAGGTGTATCGAGAAAAGCGAGGGCTTATTTCATTGGAAAAGGTTCGCGAAATTCCTGAAAAATACAAAATAGGAAAGCGACCGTTATCCGTTTTACTCGGCTGGGGAGAACTCACCTTCTCTCGTTACTATGACGGAGATGTTCCGAGCTCGGAATATTCAAATACGCTAAAAAGAATCTACGAGGACCCTCTGTACTTTTCGGAACTTCTTGAAAAGAACAAAGACAAATTGAGTTCTCAAAAGAGTTATGATAAAAGTAGACGAGCCCTTGCTGCACTTACCGGTGCAAACGCGAAGAAATCAAAAATCTATTCGGCGATTTCGTATTTGCTGCACCGACATGGAGACATCACGCCCCTTGCACTCCAAAAAGCACTCTACTATATTCAGGGATTTTACTTTGCTTTTTTTGACGCCTTTCTTTTTGAAGAGGATTGCGAGGCTTGGGTTCATGGCCCCGTATACCGCGAGGTTTACGAGACCTACCGCAGGTATCAATTTAACCCGATTGAAGGAAGATTGCCTTTGAACGAGAACCTCTTCAGCAGAGAGGAGAGCGAAGTCTTGGATGCCGTCATCAGGCACATTTGCTGTTATAGCGGAAAGATACTCGAGGAGTTTACGCATCAGGAAATGCCTTGGAGCAGCACGAGAGAAGGATTAGGCGCGGATGACCCATCCAATCGTCCGATTCCGAAAGCAAAGATTGGTGCATTTTTTAAAGGGGTCAAAGAAGAATATGCCATGAAGTCGCCCGGCGACATAAAAAACTATGCAAAAACGATGTTTGAGCGCATTTAAGACCGGCACTTGTGCAAAGCACCAGCGTAAATTGACTACAGCGATCAAGAGCTCAAGGGTTGTTGCCTTGATGCCTTACAGCAACTAAAAGGAGGTAGTGTACTGTGAAACAATATTTGATAAATGAATTGGATCAAGGCGGATTTCACGCAATTATAACATTGTTAGATTATCAAACTCAAATATCAAGATGTTTAAAGTCCATTAAGATAACCTCTACTCAATCTGAAAAACTTCTGGTAGATACTTTGCTATGCTCAGGGATGAATGAGTATCGCTTTATAGAAACCACTTTAAACGAGGACGGCACCATCAACCTGGATCAATATAAGTACGTTAGCGTTGATAGCGAAACACTCGCAAAAGCAAACGATATTTTAAAACACCAACCGCTTTCTTTAATGAATTCGGTATTGCCGGAATCGCAGGCAAAAAAGATTTTACAAAGCTGAATTTCTTGAATCACTTATAAAAAAGCGCTTAAATTCCTTTAAGCGCTTTTTTTTTACCTTTCACTTCCTTATTTCCGCCATCTCAAACATTGCCCGTAAACCTAATCCAGAATCAGGAAGTCGATGAAGCGCCTGTCCACATCCACCGATTCGACCTGCACCCTGACCTTGTCGCCGATTCCGTAGCGCTTTCCGGTCCTGTCGCCCACAAAGGACAGGCTGTTTTCATCAAAGATGTAGTAGTCGCTCTCGAGCGC
Organism: Bacillota bacterium; assembly: GCA_030529225.1. GTDB lineage: Bacteria > Bacillota > Clostridia > Peptostreptococcales > Acidaminobacteraceae > JAUMXH01. The sequence goes on from JAUMXH010000007.1 coordinate 78,748, forward strand.
GCTCACCTTGGTGAAGCCCTCGATGGTGTTATCCAGCTCGGAATAGATGCCGAACTTGTTCACGGTGGAAATCACGGCCTCGTACTCCTCGCCGATTCTCTCCTCCATGTACTGGCACATCTTGAGTTTGTCGACCTCGCGCTCCGCGCTCTCGGCAATGCGCTCGGTTTCCGAGGTGTTTTCCGAAACCATCTCCATCCTGTGGTAGAGGATTGCGCGCATCTCTTCCTTCACTTCTCCGCGCATGCTCATCTTCAGCATCCTGTGAATCTGCAGGTCCGCATAACGGCGGATCGGCGAGGTGAAGTGGCAGTAATACTGCGAGGCGAGCCCCAAGTGGCCCATGCAGATCGGGCTGTAGCGCGCCTGCTTGAGCGAGCGAAGGAGCATCCTGCTGACCACCTTTTCCTCCGGCGTTCCCTTGAGTTTGGTCAGAAGCCCTTGCAAATCCTTAACATCCACCTTGTTTTCTTTGATGTTGATCTTGTATCCCAGGCGGGCGGTGAAGTGGTTCAGCATGCTGAGTCGCTCCATGTCCGGCTGCTCGTGAATCCTGTAAACGAACGGCAGGTTCTTGGCGTAGGCATACTCCGCGACAACCTCGTTCGCCTTGATCATAAACTCTTCAATCAGCTTGTCCCCGCTTCCGCGCTCCCTGGCGCGAATGTTGACCGGGGTTCCCAAAAGGTCGAGTTCGATGTAGGGCTCTTTAAAATCAAAGTCCAGAGCGCCCCGCTCCTCGCGCTTTTGTCTGAGGATCTGCGCCAGCTCGTGCATGTTCAGCAGCATGTGCTGAGTCTTTTCATCTATCCTGCTCTCGGGGTCCGGCACGCCGGCATCCAAAATTGCCGAAACCTCCGGGTAGTTCAGCTTGTACCTGCTGCGAATCACCGACTCCTTGAGCTCGGATCCCAGCACCTTGCCGTTCTTGTCCAGGGTGATGATCACGCTCACGGCCAGGCGGTTCACGCCCTCGTTCAGCGAGCAAATCCCGTTCGAGAGGGTTTTGGGCAGCATCGGCAGAACCTTGTCAATCAAATAGACCGAGTTCCCCCTGCTGAAGGCCTCCTTGTCGAGCTTGCTCTCGTACTTCACATAGTTGGTCACATCGGCAATGTGGACGCCGAGCACAAAGTTGCCGTTTTGGTCGATTTCAAGCCCGATGGCATCGTCAATGTCCTTGGTATCGATCCCGTCTATGGTCACGATGTTCTTTTCCGTGTAATCTTCCCTGCCCGCAAACTCGCGGTCCGCAACCTTGACCGGCATGCGGTAGGCCTCGTCCATGACCTTTTTGGGGAACTCTTCATTCAGCTTGTACTTGCGGATCACCGAGAGCACGTCGACGCCGCTGTCCTTGATGCTTCCGATGACCTCGATGATCTTTCCTTCCGCAAGACTCCTGCCGAAGCCCCACTTGCTGATTTTTACAACCACCTTGTCCTTGTTCTTGGCGCCCAAAAAGTCCTTCTTTTTGATCAGGATGTCGTTGTAGATCGCCGGGTTGTCGGGAATCAAAAAGCCGAAGTTACGGTTTTTTTCAAAGGTTCCGACCACGGTGGTGTTGTTGCGCTTGATGATTTTAACAATGGTGCCCTCGCGACTCCTCCCCGCCCTCGCTTCCTCCAGGATGCGGGCATACACCAGGTCGCCCTCCATCGCGGTCTTCATCTCGCCGGACGGGATGAAAATATCGTGCTCGCTGCTCCTCACACCCTCCTCGCGGACAAAGCCGAAGCCCTTGGGCGTGGTGATCACCTTGCCCAGGGTCAGACCCATCTTTTCGGGCAGGGCGTATTTATTCTTTTTGGTCTTGATGATTTTGCCGGTGTACTCCAGGCTGTTCATTATCTCGTTGAAGAGCGAACTGTTCTCCTTGGTGATGTTCAGGTCACTGAATATCTGCGTTTCGTAGACGGGTTTTCCTTCCGTTCTCAAGTACTCCAGTATTTTTTCCCTATTTAGCATATTCTCTCTCCTTGTCGATGACGGCTTGAAAGTCGTCCGGTATCGGAGCGTGAAACTCCAGGTACTCACCGCTCGTAGGGTGGACAAAGCCCAGGGTCTTGGCGTGCAGCAGCTGGCCCATGCCCGCATACTTGCAGGTCTTCGCCCCGTAGAGGGGATCGCCGAGCACCGGATGCTTGATGTGCTTCATGTGCACCCGAATCTGGTGGGTCCTGCCGGTCTCGAGCCGCAGCTCCAAAAGGGTGGAGTTGCGGAAGCGCTCCAAGACCTTGTAGCGGGTCACCGCCCGCTTTCCCGCAGGGTCAACCGCCATCTTCAGCCCGTCCCGCTTATCCCGCTTGATCGGGGCATCCACGAAGCCCTCGTCATCCTTAAAGCCCCCGTGCACCAGCGCAACATAGCGCCTGGTCACAGTCCTGTCCTTGAGCTGCTCTGCCAGTTTGGCGTGCGCTCTGTCATTTTTTGCAATCATTAAAAGCCCTGTCGTGTCTTTGTCGATTCGATGGACAATGCCAGGGCGTACAGATTCGTTTTCTATGTTCAAATGGTCCTGAAAAAAAGCTTCTTCCGCTTTGTTTTTGATGTGATAGAGGATGGCGTTCACCAGGGTTCCGCTGTAGTTGCCGATCGCGGGATGCACGACCATGCCCCGCTCTTTGTCGATCACCATCAGGTCCTCATCTTCGTAGACAATCTTGATTGGAATCTCCTCCGGCTCCACCTGCGCGGCCGGCCTCTGCACTACGGTAATTTGAATGCGATCGCCGTTTGCCACCTTGGCGTTCTTTTTTACGGTCTTTCCGTTTAACAGGATGTTTCCGGATTCAATCAGACTTTGCACCAAAGCCCTTGAGGGGATTTGATCCGCCAAGTCCGGGTGCTCGGCGCGCAGCGCTTCAAAAATGTAGCTGTCGATTCTGAGGGGCGAGGGCAGGTTCTGAACGGTATACATCATTCTTCCCTGCCGGCCCGTTCCAGACCTTCGCACATTTCATCCAGGAATCCGATGATGGTTCGTTCCTGCTTGATCGAGTATTTGTCGTCCGTGAAGGCGAAGATTTCATCGAGCTGTTTCTCGACCGAGGACAGGACGCCCTCTCCGCGCTCGGTGATCGAAATCAGAGAGCCCCTTCCGCCTATTTTCTTTGTCTTTTTGTCTATCAGCTCCAACTTGATCAGGTAGAGGACGTTGGATTCCACAGTCCTCCTGCTGATGTTGTAAGCGTGTGAAATGTCCTTTATCGTGGTAGGTTCCTTGGCGATAAACGACAAAATGAGGCACTGCAAAAAATCGAGCTCGCTGAGCCCGCTGCCGAAGGGTCGCTCCAGATGCACCTTGTGGATGCTCAGGATGCAGTTCAGCATCGCTTCTTTTAACAGTACCTTGGTAGATTTTGTATCTTTTTTTACTTCTTCCTGCATTCTTTTACCTTGCTTCTCCGTTCAAATAGTAAGATAACAAGAACAAATCTTCGACCAGGTGAACATTCTTCACCGCGACCGACTTTCCAACCTTCAAATCCACCAGCGCAAAGTTGAAAAGCCCTCTCACGCCGCCTTTTTCGAGCGTTTCGGCAATTCTCTGCGCCGACTTTTCTCCCACACAAATAAAAGCAATGTCAATCTTATTGTTTTGTAAGAAGTCTTCGAGCTCCGACTCGTCGAGAACCTCGGCCTCGCCGAAGGTACTGCCGATCAGTTCCGGATTCTTATCAAAGAGCGCCATGAGGTGAAACCCGCTGTTTTTGAAGCTCTGGTGCTTGGCCATCGCCTGACCGATGTTGCCGGCCCCGATGATGACCGTGTTGTACTCGATGCCCAAACCGAGGATTCTCTCTATCTCTATCAGAAGTTCACTGACCTTGTAACCGTATCCCTGCTGGCCGAAGCCACCGAAATTATTGAAGTCTTGTCTAACTTGAGAGGCTGTAGAATCGAGCATTTCTCCGAGTTCCTTTGATGATACTCTCTCCACTCCCTTTTCTTTGAGGTAGCCCAGATACCTATAATACTTAGGCATCCTGTTAATTACCGCTTTTGATATTTTATTATTCATAAAAGCCCTCCCTTTGTTACGATTATATCACTACTTGTCTGCATTTTTCAAGAAGTCGTTTTATGCCGGAAAAGTACCAAAATTTAGTAAATCTGCGCAAATTCGGTTTGCATCAGTTCCTCGTCGCTCACGCTGTAAAGCGCGTCCAAAATTTCCTGTTTATCTTTGTTGAGCACGCCGCCCAGGTTCATCAGATTGGACGGGTGCGAGACTCTGAATATCGTGTTTTCCAGTTCCAGGTTCTCGACAAAGAGCCGGGTTTCCTTCATGACCTCCACCTGAGAGACCATCTTGAACTTGCCCGAGAGCACATCCCGCTCGAGCTCGGTTCCCTCCCGCGCCATCAAGGTCAGCAGCGACAGGTACTCGGGCTGCACCTGGTTGATCAGCTTCGCGGACTCGAGGGCATGCTCCTCCCAGTTATCCGATCCCCCGAGCCCCGACAAGATCATGGTGGAGAGCATGATGCCCGCCTCTTTGAGCTTGGGCGCGGCCTCCAACATATGCTTTGAATAACTATCCTTTTTTACCATGCGCAGAATCCTGTCCGAGCCCGATTCCACCCCAATGTAAACGATGTCAAGTTGTTTTGATTTTAAAAGTTTTAAATCTTCCACGCTCATCCTCGCGATGTCCTTGGATGTGGAGTAGGCCCCCACCCTCTCCAGGTTCGGGAAGGTCGCCCTGAGGGCATCCAAAATGGTGACCAGGCTCTCCGTTCCGATGCATAGGGGGTTTCCGTCTATCAGAAAGACCCTGCGCACCAGCGGCTTTTGGAAGGCGGGAAAGCGTTCGATGTCTTGGAGCACCTCTTCCAAGGGTCTGATTTTGAACTCCTTGTCCGCGTACATTCCGCAGAAGGTACACTTGTTGTGCGAACACCCGTAGGTCACCTGCAGCAAAAGGCTGTACCTCTCGCTCGGCGGTCTGAAAATGTTTCCGTAATATCTCATAATTATACTCTCCCCTTTCCCATCTTTGTGCGATGTCTTTCTTTATTATACCCCATTTAAGAAGATTTTAAATAATGTAAAATCATTGACTTTTAAAGGTTGCTGGTTTAAACTAAACATATAAGGAAGGATATGTTAAGACGTTATCAATGATATCATGATGCTATTATACAGGATAAGGAGTGAGACTATGAAGTTATGTAAATCATGTAATATCCAAAAGGAAAACGGCATCTTCTGCAGCAAGTGCGGCCAAAAACTCGAAGAGATCGAGGAGATGGAGCAGGCGGCCGAAGCGGTCGATGAAAGCGACGTGACGGATAAATATTTAGGAGAGGCAAAGACCGGCGCGATCGACCCCGAGGATTTGGGGGCGGGAGCGTCGGGCAGCGCTGAGGCCGTAGCGGAAGCCCGGCAGGGAGAAGCCGCAGTGGCGGAAGCCGAGCTAGGGGCGCGCGCGGCCGCCGACGGAGCGGACGCCTTGGCCGAGGACGCGATGGAGGCGGCGGACGGCGCGGAGCAAGCGGTCCGGGCGGAAGTCGTGGAAGCGAGGGCGGAACTGACGGCCGCGGCGAGCGCCGGGCAAGCGGCGAGCGAGAACTTGAGCCCGAAGGAAGCCGAGAAGCTCGCGCGCGCGCAGGAGAAGGAAGCGATTAAGCAGGCAAAAGAAGAGAGAAAACAGGCCGCTCTGGACTTGAAACAGCAGAAGGAGCAGGCAAAGATAGACAAGAAGAAGGCAAAGGAAGAGATGAAGCGCCTGAAGGCCGAAAAAAAGGCCAGAAGAAAGTTTAAAAAGCTCAGAAAGGCACTTTGGATCATCTTCTTCCTGGTTCTGATTTTAATCGGTGCAAGCGCCTGGTACCTGGGCCACAGCCAAATCGCCTACAAACCGGAGCACAACGACAAGAGCGTAGAAACTTTGGTGAAGGCGATCGCAAATGACGACGAGAAAGACAGAAAGGTCATTCTCAGCTACGAGGACTTTAACAGTGTGCTGAACAACAATGTGGACTTCGCCCCTCAGCAACTCATTCGCTTCACAAAGGTGACGGAGGGCTACTACAGCCCGGTCGACAAGAAGTTCGTACTGACGCTGGAGAGCTTTTTGGGCAAAACTTCGCTCCTCTTTGACGGCAAGCCGCAGGTGAGCGAAGGCGTGATGAACCTGGAACTCAAGAATCCGAAGCTCGGTAACTGGAAGCTCCCGCTCCCGAACTCTGCCGTCCATGCGCCGATCACAAAAGAAGTGGTGCTCCCTGACCTCGCTTGGGTGAGGATTGAGGACATCGACTTTGAGGAAGAGGGCGTGCAGTTCATCTACGATTTCAATGCCGACAAGGTCAACGACGAGCTGATTAAACTCAGATCAAAGCTCGATCCGGAGATGCTCGCCTACATGAACGATACGGAAATGAAGCTCCCGGCTTCTAAGATTATCTTTGATAAGGATTTGGACAAGAACCACCGCTTCAAGGACAAGGAGCTCCGCGCCATTCTGAAAGAATTCAGCGAGAGCCCGGCCGACATCATCAACTGGACCCTGGTGGTTCCGAAGGATATGCAGGACGAGTTTTTGGCGCTCTCCAACGCCATCTACGGAAAAGAGAATACGGCAAACGCCGAGAAGAAGCTGAAAAACAGGAAGAAGGGCCTCGCCAAGGACTACGACAAGTTCGTCAGCGAGGAGGCGGAAAAGGCTCTGACGCAGTGGTCACAGGACGCATCCGACGCGATTCGCAAGCTGCACGATAAGTACGGCGTGCCGACTTCTTACTTTGGCGACAAGGGACACTTGTACTCAAGAACTTTACAGATGTATCTGGACTTTGAGGATCTGGGCTTTACCGATGAAAACGCGGACAAGTTCACCCTCTACGGCTACGGCAGGAAGGCGATTCTGGCCACCGAGGTAGAGGAAGAAATCTGGTACATCACCGAGGGCGAGAAGAAGATTGAGAAGGAAGACAAAAAGCTCTTCCTGAAGAAGATCAACTACTCGGAAAGTCCGGAAACGGATTCGGCGATGGTACCTAAGCTCGACGCCTTGGAAATTCAGCCGTTCGCAAATGCCATCATCAGAGAAGAGCGCCTCGGCAAGTCGGATGAGCTGGGCATCAAGTACCTGGCTTATACCAAGGACTATGCGCTCGCGATCGGATTCTTGAGAAACCGCGTCGAGCTCGCACCTCGCTACTTCCTCTTTGACAAGAAGGGCGGCACTTGGAGGGTAATCGACAGCTTCGATGACACCAAGTTTATCGGAGACGAACTCACCGAAGAAATCACGGTCGGAGAGCTCAGCCCTACCTTGTTGCCGAAGTATGAGATGGCGGACTTTAAGAGGGGCATCCTGAGCACCGCCGACAGGAACAACATCACGAGCAAGCTTCCGGAGGGCTACGAGATCGTCTACCACGCATGGGAGGATCAAAACATTTACATCATCGCGAAGGACGAGAACGGGGCCACAGTGGAATACCTCTTCCCGAACGGCTCGACAGGCGATGCGGTCGCGATTTCTACAAGCACTAACCTGAGCGACGCCGTCGCTAAACTCAGCGGAAAGAGCGAGTTTCCGGAGTACAAACCGGAGTTTCTCTTCGACCAGGTGAACACGACCTTCCAAGCGGAGTAAGCAAGACACAGCAAAGAACCCGTCCAAAAGGACGGGCTCTTTTTTTGTCTCATACGTTATGTTTTCTCCCACATCGTTATCGAGACGGATCAATTACTTCCTTTTCATGATGAAGTAGATGTAGCTTCCCGGATTAGCACCCTCGTTCAGGTTCGCATTCTCAGACGAGTTTTGGAATTTCATCACCTCATATCCCCCATAGTTAAATACGCCAAGCTTACTGTCCGGAGTAATGGCATCGAGGAATATCAGAGGATGTCTGCTTCCGCCCTGCTCGTAGGTTTTATAGAGGTAAACTTCCCTGGCGCCGTCCAGCCCCTCGTTCAGATTGCCTTGCGACTTGTAGAATTTTGATTTTCCGTAGTGCTCCATGTCGCCCCACTCTATCAATGGATCACCCGGATTGTACGTCTTTCCGAAAATATCGGTAATCGCCTCATTGATGTCTCCGGTTTGTTCCACACAAGCGTAAATATAAGGTCCGCCGGTAGCCTTGTTCAAGTCCACTTCGATGACGCGATGCGTTAGCGATATTATTTTTCTCATGCGACTGAGATCACTTGAATCATAACTCGAAAAGAAGACGATATCTTTGATGTAGCTCTCCACAAAGATCGGCTTATCCTTCGTCACCACTTTCCTGTTGTTCTCGTCCGTCACCTCACAGCGAATTTTGTAAGTTTCCATAGAGGCGTTTTTCGCAACCCAGATGCGAACGCTGTCCGTGCCCTGACCGTATTCAAAAACAATCGCCTCATTGACACCGTTCGGAGCAATGATAGACCAATTATATTTCAGCTTTTTGCCAACCGCTTTGATCTTAAATTCCGCTGTGTCACCCGGTTTAACGGTTAAGCTTGTTTCATCCAAATCTTGTGTAATCTTAAGTTCATCGCTCTGAACCATCAGCTTGGCAATACTCGAAACCACTTGTTTTCCGTGTTTATCCTTGACGATACACCTTAGTTGAGTCGCACCCTCGGCACCGCCCTCAACCTTGACGGTGAGTTCACTCGTCTGAATCCCGTCAAAAACAGGTGCGGGAGCCAGATCTCGAAAGCTTCCTCTCTCCAATCTCTGCCACTGATACTGCATGCCTTCGCCTTCCGCGACGACCTTGAAACGCACTTGTTCTCCTAGCTTAGCTGCCTTGTCCGCAGGTTGTTTTACTATTTTGAGCTCTTTCGGTGAATCAGGAGTCGGGGCCGCGCCCATACTGAACTTCACCCTTTCATCCTTGTCCATCATGCGCGTTAGGATCGCCGCCACTTCGGCTCTGGTGATGTTCGCATCCGGCTTACAATTTCTCGCCGCATCCACACCGTTTACAATTCCTGCGCGATAGAGCTTGTAGATTCCTTCCGCCAGCTGATGAGAAGCCGAAACATCCGGAATCGCCCCGTTCGGAACCTCGTTGATCTTCTTCAGTTCGCTCGCAGGAAGCGCGCGAGAGAAAATGTCCATATACTCAGCCCTGGAAATGTAGTGATTCCAAGGATAATCCTGACGGATAATCTTGTTTTCCCTACAGTAGTTTACATAGCTCTGATACCATGGATTCCCGTTTTTGAGTGTCACGGAACCTGTCTTGTATTTTTGATGCATGACCGCCGCGAGTTTCACGGCCTCCGCAGAAGTCAAGTTCTCATGTGGCGCAAAGAGGGTTTCCGATTTCCCGTTTACCAATCCCTTTTCGACCGCCTCTTCCACATCCTCATAGAACCAATCGTTCTTATTCACATCGGTGAACCTGATGTCTGCCGAAAGGACCCCAAATCCCAAGCCCATCGTCATGATCAGGGCCAGAAGTCCGCTAAAGCATTTCCTTTTCATCGCAATCTCCTTTTATTTTAAGCATTCACTTTCCTGTTCTGTCCGTTTTGTTAAGAGACAGCATCCGAGCAGCCCTTCTTACTTTCTTTTCATAATGAAGTAGAGGTAATTTCCGGCAGTTCCTTCATTCAGATTTGCATTGACAGAAGAGTTCTCGAGCTTCGCGACCTCATAGTCATTGTAATTGAACCCGTCATGAGCTGCACCGGAAACGAGAACATTAAGATGGGTCATAGGATGTCTATTTCCCCCTTTGTCATAGGTTTTATAGAGGTAGATGATTTTGCTGTCAATCCCACTGTTCAAATTAAAATTGCACCTATGGAACCATGATCTTCCGTAATGATCGAATTCTCCCTGTAACGGGAACGACGCGCCCGGATCGTTAGTCCTGACAAAGACATCGGTAATCGCCTCATCGATGTTTCCGGTTTGCTCCACACAAGCATACATGCAATCTCCGCCGGTACCCTTGTTCAAATCAACTCTGATGACGCGATAAAATTCATTACTTTCTATAGAATTCGCATGAACGTTCAGTTTTTCCAAACTACTATTCGAAATAAATAAGATCTCCTTGATATAACTTTCCACAAAGATCGGTTTGTCCTTCGTCACGACTTTCTTGTTGTTCTCGTCCGTCACCTCACAGCGAATTTTGTAAGTTTCCATAGGAGCGATTTTCGGAATCCTGATGGTAAGAGTGTCCGATCCTTGACCGATCGCAAAAGGAAGCGGCACGCTGACACCGATCGGATCGACCATAGACCACTTATATTTCAGTCCTTTGCCGACCGCTCTGATTCCGAAAGTTACGGTTTCATTCGGCTTAACGGTTAAGGTTTCTTCATCCAGATCCTGTGTGAGTTTAAGGTCCACATTTACCGGCAGAATTTTTAAATGAGCCGTAGCGGAATTCAGCTGTTTCCCGTTCTTGTCCTTCAACCTACACCTGATCAGGAGTGCGCCTTCTTCATCAAGCGCGGTCCTGATGCTGAGCTCCGCTGTCTTTGTGCCGGTATGATCCAAAGATTCGGGAATCGCAACGAAGTTTGTGCCGTTATATCGCTCCCACTGATACTGCAATCCCTCGCCTTGCGCTTCAACAGTGAACTTCCCTGTCTCTCCGGCGTTCACGGTAACGGTGACAGGTTGCGTAATGATTTTGAACTCTTTCGGTGAATCGGGACTTGGAGTCGGTGTTGGAGCAGGAGCCGCGCCCAAACTGAACTTCACCCTCTCATCCTTGTCCATCATGCGCGTTAGGATCGCCGCCACTTCGGCTCTGGTGATGTTCGCATCCGGCTTACAGCTTCTCGCCGCATCCACACCGTTTACGATCCCTGCGCGGTAGAGCTTGTAAATTCCTTTTGCCAGCGGGTGTGAAGCCGGAACATCGGGAACCGCATTGTCCGGAACCTCGTTGATCTTCTTCAGCTCGCTCTCAGGAAGCGCGCGAGAAAAGATCTCCATATACTCGGCACGGGTCGCATCCAGGTTCCACGGATAATTCCTATCTATGATCTTCTTGTCCTTGCAGTAGTCCACATACGGCTGATACCAGGGACTTCCGTTTTGCAAAGTCACCTTGCCCAAGTGCTGCCTCTGGTGCATGCAGGCCGCCAGTTTTACCGCTTCGGCGTAAGTGAGTCTGTCATATGGCGCGAAAATCGTATCCGACTTCCCGTTTACCAAGTCCTTTTCTACCGCGATTTTTACATCCTTGTAGAACCAGTCCTTCTCTTTTACGTCCGTGAACTTGACGTCCGCCGAAAGCACGCCAAATCCCAAGCCCAGCGTCAGAATCAGGGCGAGAAGTCCGCTAAACAGTTTTCTTTTCATTGCAATCTCCTTTTTTTAGCATTCACTTTGCTCTTCTGTCGGTTTGCAAAGAGACAGAAACAAGACACTCCAACAAAAAGCCTTACAGTCACACAAGCGAAAACCTAATCGGCTCGGTTTTTTTTGTAGGAACAGCAAGTTGCTATCAAAAAGGGCATGCCAAAACGGCAGTGTCCTCTTTCCGACCTGCAAATGTGCAATGAAATATGGAATCGCTATGAATTTTTATTGATTTTTTTATTGAATTAGTTTGAATGATAATAGGAAAATAAGTTCGTTTTATGATGGACATCAATAAATGCTTTGCGGGAAACATCCTCAATTCCTCCTTGCAGATGCGCTACTCTCTACACTCTACGAAGTTGAACCATTCTGTTTTACCTTGCCTGATGTTCTCGTCATGATGATGGTAATTCTTATAGGAAGTATAACATAATTATACTCTAAAATCAATTTTTTAGAGTTCAATTTAACAATCTTTTCTTTTTGGAGTTTCGGGTCTATTTTTAAAGGGTTTGAGCTTGTCTGCTCCCCGCTTTCCGGGCAGCCAAAATATAAAAACTTGGTTCCGTCCGGCTTTGCCTTTAGGAAACCAAGTTTCTGACCCATTTTCGCTGCTTGACCCTCAGGAACGAGAGCACAGTCTTAAAGATCTCCTCCGAGTAGACGGTCGCGAGCGCGAGATAGAGGGAGAGCTCCATATAGTGTAAGCTCAAGAAGGCCATCGGCACACCCACCAAAAAAAGGGTTCCGACATCGATGATGACGCCCATCAACGAATCGCCGCCGGCGCGCAGGGTTCCGACCAGGTGCAACAAAGTATAAAATTTGAGCGGGATAAAGAGGGCCCCGACCCGAATCATCATCTTGGCGTTGTAAGAGACATAGTCGCCTACGGTAAAGATACCGACCAAAAGATCCGCCAGAAGATAAATGCCGATTCCGCATACAATCGAAACGAGGATGGTCAACTTGGTATATTTGCGCTCGAGCCTTGTCGCCTCTTCGAGTCTGCCCTCGCCCAACATATTTCCGATCAGGATGCTGTCCGAAATCGCCAGGCCGATTCCAAAGGTAAAGGCCATACTGAAGATAATATTAAAAATTTGGTAGGCGGCATAGGCCGAGGTCGAATACCTCGAGAAACTGAGTCCGATCAAAGCCGTTCCGAGCGCCCACATCATCTCGTTCATCGCAAT
>JAUMXH010000024.1:0-12902 GCA_030529225.1 Bacillota bacterium
TCCGACAAGAGTTTGTAACCCTCGATCGTCTCTGCAGTCGCCTTGATGAGGTCTCCTGAAAACGCAAAGGTCTTGAGCGAACTGTAAAGAACCTTACCGCTGTCCGCGTCCACACCCTTGATTTGGTACTTGACCGTCACCTTCTTGTTCGCATCGAGGGCGACGATTTCTTCGTACAGCTTGTTTACTTCTTCTTCCGTACCCGCCTTCTCAATGCGTTCTATGTACTCATACTTTTCGTTCAGGCTCGCCTTTTTGAGGGCCTTGATCTTTTCAATCACTTCTTCTTTTAGTGCTTGAAGTTTTTCTAAATCAATTTGTGTATATTTGAATGATATTGTGAGATTAGCCGCGTCATCGAGTAGAAGGGTCTTTGCGGCCTCGTCCGCCAACTTGTAACCCGGAATATCAATCGCTTCTTCCGTAACTTCATTTCCTAAAAAATCAATTTTTCTGACCGAATCGTGGACCTTCTCCCCGTTCGCTTCATTGACATAGTCAATCTGATAAATCGCCTGCGTTTGCTCTTGTACCGGCGGTACAATCGGCGTAGATGCAAAAATGCTGAGGTCTGATGTAATCAATAGAGTGAGGATTATCAGGCTGCTTATCAGACGCTTGGATGCCAAAAAGAAATGTTTTGTCATGTTTTACTATACCTCCTACGGTTTTTTATAAAAAAACTTTGCCAGTTTGCTTAGCCTACCTATAATATCCCCACTCGGTCAATAGTTCTATTGACTCATTTTTTTTTGAGATTGCCTCAAAGAAATTGGATCACTTTCCTTAGAAATCAAGTGTTTTAAGAGAACAATCATCATTTGAAATGAAAACGAAAATCACATTTGTTACCGCTCATGCCGAGGGTTTGTGTCCTTTGAAAGTTCATTCTTCGCAAATTGCCGAAGATAATCGGGTCGCTGAGACAGAAGACTTCACACAGTTCCGGACAATCAAAGTGGGCACAGGTGTCCGCCCATAAGCATTTTTTGATGTCGACCGAATAGGCGTGCCTGCTGTCCGCGAGCACCTCACTCTGCCATAGGTCTCGTTTTTTTATCTGCTTGCTCATCATCTTACGAAACAGCTCCGGAAATCCCGGAATCATAAAGAATGTCGAAAGTACCTTGTGCGCCCTATGTGCCTTCCGATACGCCTTCATTCTGACGAGTTCCAGCGCCCGCTTCTTCTCGATTCCGCGCTCCAAAAAAACCTGATACAAGGCGATGTTCGATAAAATACTCACCTTTTGTACTTTTTTCTGCTCCTCGCTCCAATCCCCCTCATGCACGTCTCGCATCAGGGCCCTCATTTTACTCTGATACGCCGCATCCAATCCCTTGCGCTCCCTTAGGTTCAACTGAGAAGCATAGAATTTACTTAATTTCATGTCCTCACCTCCTCTTATCCGAACGGATCCTGCCTGCAGCCGAAACGCCACTCCATTTTTCGCGGAGCTTCTTACTCTTGAATCGCCTGCAAAAACTGTGCCGCCTTTGATTTGGCCGCCGACTTCGCCTTGCAGCTCGCAATTTCTTCCAAACCCGCCCAAGTAAAGTCTTCTTTTGCGATGAGCCCCCTCTTTCGCGCTTCCTTCATAATATCTACATAATAGAGACAAAGATCGAGCACCCGGTTCGCCCAAAGCGGCACTTTTCCACTCTCCTTTGTCAGCTCGCCCGCGACCTTCACGGATTCCGGCAGCATGACCCACAGAAGGGAAAAGAAGCTCGCATCCTTTTCGAGGACGCGCACCAATTTTGCCGGACTTACCGCATCCATAGTTAGGAGAGACTGCATCGCCTCCCGAATCAGCCGGTGCGAGAGTTCTTCCCTCGCCATCAGGCGCTTCACCAGGGCCGGACCGTAATAGAGAGCATCCCCATCCTGGGCGAGTAAGGCCAGGGCTATGCTCAGCAAAGTCGAGGAGAGCGGCGTCTCAGGTCCCGTTAGCGGACCCGTCTTCCCCTCTCTCCAATTTCGGTGTGGAGAAAGGGCAATTTGTTTCTCTTCCTCATCCCAGTGCATCCAAAGTTCCCGTCCCTCCGAACGCAGATAGGCTGCGCTGTTCGGAGCGTTTGGCGGAACTTCGATGACCGAAATCTGCCCTTCCGATTCGAGTCCGTAGGTCCACTCTACGACCGCCTTATACTCATACTCCTCCACGCCCGGAATTTGCAGGGTAAAGACGAAGGGCTTGGCGCTCCGATCGGCTTCCAATAGGTCCACCCGCATGGTGATTCCGTCATGGATGATCTCGCTCGCCTCCGAAAAGTCCTGCCAAACTTCCTCAAAGGGAAGGGCGATTTTCTTGGTATCCGGCTCTTTCTCGGCCGGCTTCTTCGCTTTTTTCAGGGTTTTTGGAGCATCTTGCGAGCTTCCCTGCGATTCCAAAAAGGCATCGACCGAACGAATGAGCTCCTTCGCCCTCGTCACAGCCGCAGAAGTCCCCGACTTTTCGGCAAGCTTGCGAATCCCGCTCAATGCCAGGACTTCTTGGCCTGCGATGCCGCCCTTCACCGCGACAAAGACATGCTCAAGACAGTTCTGCGCGACTTTCACAATTTCATCGGTTCCCGCGTACATCCTCGGCGCCTGCAGGGATTCCGTCACAATATCATCCAACACATGCCACAAGACAGGGAGAAGTCCCGATTCCGCCAAGAGCGCAAATCCGTTTGCCAGAGAAGCGAGCCTGCTGAGGGGGCCTTCGCTCCAATCCAAGCTTTTGATGTCCGCCAAAGACGGCTCCAGCAAACCTCGCTCCCAGGCCTCTTCCGCGGCAATCAACACATCCTCGGCGTTCTCGTCCGAGAGCATGCTCGGAATCGCAAGGAGGTTCATCAGCGCCGCCTTTCCCGGCGGGTTTGCCCTTCGGGCCACTTGCCTCAAAATCAAGCCCTGTCCGTGATAGACCTCGGTATCGCGCCTGACGCAAACCAGAGAGCTGTCTCCCCAAAGCGGAAAAATCGAGAAAAAATCATCGTGATTGTAGGAAAAACGATTCGGCAAAAAGGCCAGACTGCGCGGCATCTCCACCTTGAGATTCCAATAGTTCATCGTCTTTCTATCAAAGGCCGGCTCCACAAAAGGATCTTTCAGGTACGCTTCCACAACGCTTGAGACCAAAAGGGGCTTCCCGGCTTTCCCGCGAATCGCTTCCCCGCTCGGGAGCAAAATGTGCAGGGTACAGTCTTTCAGTCGCTTTCGCTCGGATTGTTCCACAGAACTCAAATCCAGCCTCGCGAGGGCGAGTTGCAGGTCCGCCTCATACACAAAGCCAAGCTTTGATGCTTGATATTGAAACAGGCGATTTACCAGGTCTGAAAAGCGAATCGAAAGGTCGAGCCTGCTCGGGGTCGACAAGAGGCACGGCAGTCTGTCGATGTTTCGGCTGACCACATAGTCGCGCGCCCGAATCAGGTCGCTATAGACTGTTTCTTTTTCATCCCCGACGCTTCTTTGGTAGGCATCGATTTTGCCTAAAAATTCTTTGTTTCTCGCCCAAGAGCCGAGAATCTGCGCGGACAATTGAGTTTGGTTCTTCAAACCGACCAGACAGCGCTTCGCCTCCTCCGCATCCTGCACGGCGATTTTGTTGGCAAGGGCCAAAAATTCCTCGGACCGAATATCCGGCACATCCGCCCTGCGCGGAGCGAGCTCGGCGGCCAGGGCAAGCAAGTCTTCCGAGCCTTTCTGCTTCCAATCAAAATCGGGAACCGTCCACAAATCGGGGCGCTTTCTCCACAGGGACTCCGCAATCGGCTCGCTTGCCGTTTCTTTCGGCCCTTCCTCAAGAGCGAGCTTCCAATTTGCAGCGAGCTTGTCAATCAGCGATTGCATGCTCTTGTTCTCGCTTGCTCTGATGAAGGCGAACCACTCGGCAAGCTCCGTTCTCCGACTCTGCAATTTGCGACCCAGCGCACATTTTAAGACCTCCTGCCGAACTTTTTTTGCCTTGGCGCTGAACGCGTTGAGTAAGACTTCGAGTAAGCGCTCCTCCGGGACGCTCTGAATCAGAATCGGTGCAAAGGCCTCTATGACCGGAGTTTCTCCGTGTGATAAAAGAGGAATCAGACTCTCCGCCCGGCTCAGCACATCCCGCTCCGTCAGATCCAGTTCGCGAAGAACGGCCATCCATTCCTTCCTGTCCCCCGGGCGCGAGGCCACATCCAGCGCGAAAAAGACCTTTTCCTTCGCATATTCTTTCTGAATCAGTCCCTCCTGTACACCCTTTGCCAGAACCTTGCTGAACGGGCCGGTCGCCGGCATATTCACCGCAATTCCGGTCTCAATGTGTTCCTGAAATCGGCTTCTTATCATAGCAAGGTCGGGGTGAAACGGATTTTTCTCCCGCCCCCTCAGGGTAGCTGTGATTTCCAGCGCCTTTTCCGCATAAAAGGCCCAATCCTTCATGTAGCTCACGCTCTCGGGAATCGGCAAGCTATGCCTGTGAACCAGGCGAACGCAGAGGGCACCGAATACCGATGCTTCGTGTTCCCAAGACCTCCTGTTCTGTTTGCAGGACGCCTGCACAAAGTCGGACGCAAAGGTTTTCCCTCGCTCGGAAATCGCATCGAGCACGACAAAGCTGCTGCGAAAGAGTATCTGCAGGGTTCTTCTGACATCGACCCCCACGCGAATCGCAAAAATCGCGAGTTTATCCAAGTCGACCCCGGTCAGATTGACGCTCCCGTAAGTGTTTTTCCCAATCTCTCGAAATTCCGTCCATTCTCCGGTCTTCAAGCCGTCCTTGGCAATCTTTTGTTCCTCTTTGCTCCCCGTGCCGAGGGAAAGAATGTCCTCGTACGCCGTCTCTTCGTAGCCCAGCTTTTTATAAAGCTCGAGTGCCTTCTCCAATTTCTCGTTCATTGTTCTTCTCCTTGATAGAGCCTTTACTATAGCCGCCTTCGCCTACAGGGCGCCTTCCCTTACAGGGCGTCCTCACCGCCGTCCTTGAGTTTCACCGCCAAGATGTGCTTACAAGGCCCTCTGCCGTTTTGGTGTCTCAAGTACCAGGTGCAGCTGCACTTTGCCTCCTGCAGGGCCTCCTCCCTCCGGTAGTGAACCCGATATTCCAAGTCCTCGGACTTCACGATCCAAAGGCCGTCCCCCAAATCGGAAACCTTGTCTAATAGCTTCCTCGCGCCAATCAATCTGGGATTGTCCTTCAAAACCCGCTCCGGCTCGTCCGGAAGTTCCCTGTGAAAGTAGGAGCCCTCCTCCACATCGTAGCCCAGCTTGCCGGACACCGCAAGGACGCTCAGGGCCGACTCCATCTCGGAGCCGGACAGTTGAAGGTTTCTCGCGAGCTGCCCACAGTCAATCTTTGATTCAAATTGTAAGAGGGAGGCCACAGAGTCCGCATGTTCCAAAATTTCTTGCTTCGCCAGATGTTCCAATAGAGCGCCTTCTCCGGAATAAGCCTGATAGCTTTGCGCCGTTAAACTGAGCACCAGTTTGGCCCCCGGCAGCTTGAGTTCCAGCAAGACGGGTCCCTTTTCTCCGTCCTTCGGAGCGTAAAAGGCGATCTCTTCGGCATCGCCCATGACGCGCTTCAGGGCGCTCAATCGATGCAAACCGCTGATATACACGCTGTCCTTGCTCTTGACCAACGAGAGTTTGGCTCCGCTCCTCGAATAGCTCAACCAGCCCGCCTGTTCCTTGCCGGTCGCAGGAGGAAGAGAGGCGATAAACTGCTTCGCGGGCATCCCCTTCAGCTCGAATACCCTCTGCATGCTTTTATGGATTTCCACACAGTTTCCCAGGGCGCGTATCCATCTATCGGGCATTTCGACCGGCCTCTCCCGGACAAGTTTCGTGAGTTTGGAGAAGGCGTCCTTCTCCTTGGCGGTGTGAAAGGCGCGGAGCCCGTCATCTCCAATCTGTAAATGAAGCGCGTCCTCCTGCCCGACTTGCATCAGGGACTTTCTGAGCTCGAGTCCGATGTCCACATTCGTGGTTCCATAAGCAATCTCGCCGTCCAGCGCATCCTGCAGGAGATCCATTCTCGCATAGACCCCGTTACAAGCGGAGAAACACTCCGCCCGGAGCCGATCTCCCTGCGCAGACAGCACAGGGTCCCTCAGGACGACCGGCTGATACTGAAAGTACCGGGTCGCCGCAATGTCGGCCAGAAGCAAGAGTCCCCTCGCCAAAATCAGCGGTTTCTTGATGCGCCCGCTAAAAAAGAGCGGATTCTGCTCCAAGCCCTTCGGCGTCAGCGCCGGTGCCAAGGCCAGCGCCAGATTTCCCTGATGCAACACGGATACCGTTGTAAATTCTCTCATACACTTACCCTTTACTCTAAATTCCCCGGCCCGATTGCCCTCGCTCCGCCTTCGCGAAAAGGAACCCGCGCACGGGAGCGCGCCGCATCGGACTCTATTTTTTCTTTTATTATACAAGCCTATGGGAAGTCAGGAAATAAAAAACGAAAAATAGTATCTTTTTTTTTATTTTTAGACCGCTTTTTTTGAAGCTGATGGGGCAAAAACGGGGCAAAATATAGGCATAAATACTTATTCATATAGGGATTTAAAATTCTGCTCTCCACCTGCGTTTGCAAGGCCTTACTCTATTATGCGATAGTAATTATCAGTTAATAAAATTTTTCATTGACAAAGCCTTTTTTGAGGACTATAATATTCGATAGTTAGGACTAACAAAATCGGGAAGAAAAGCGGATTCGCGAATAGAAGCTTCTCTGCCCAAACTTACAAACATAAAGAAAGGACGGAATGTAAGATTATGAAAAGAAGCATTATGGCCCTCGTTTTGGGTCTCGTACTCACACTGACAGCCTGCACCGGAGGGGCGCCGAAGGAAGAAAAGGACGCAAAACCGGAAACGCCGGCAAAGGAAACATCGGATGTAAAACAGGAAGAGGAGCAGAAGGACGGAGACAAAAAGACCGTTACCGTCACCACCTCGTTCCTGTATGATATGGTCGGACAGCTCGCAGGGGATGCGGTAAACAGAGAACTGATCATCCCTGCCGGAGAGGACCCGCACCTTTATGTGGCGAAACCGCAGGACTTGCAAAAGATTGAGAAAGCGGACCTCCTCCTCTATCACGGCCTTCACTTTGAAGGAAAGATGCAGGACGTCTTAGAGAAGAAGGGCTACGCGGTTGCGGACACCTTCACAAAGGAGAAGCTCGGCGTGATGGAAGAGGACGGGCACGAAATCATCGACCCGCACTTCTGGTTTGACCTCGACCTTTATAAAGAGGCGACTACCAACGCGGCCAATCAGTTGATGGAACTGCTTCCGGAGCAAAAAGAAGCCATCGAGAAGAATCTGAATGCTTACCTGGAAGAGCTCGACAAGTTGGATGCGGAAAACAAGGAACTCCTGTCATCGATTCCGGAGGAATCAAGATATCTGATTACCCCGCACGATGCGTTCAACTACTTCTCTAAGCGCTACGAAATTCCGGTCATGGCTCCACAGGGCGTCAGCACCGACAGCGAAGTGGCAAACAAGGACATCCAGGATACGGTGGACTTCATCGTAGAAAAGAAAGTAAAGGCAATCTTTGCAGAGTCTACGACCGACCCGGCGAGAATGGAAAAACTCAAAGAGGGCGCGAAGGCCAAGGGCTTTGAGGTCGAAGTGGTCAGTGGGGAAGGAAACGAGTTGTTCTCCGACTCGCTCGCTCCTGAGGGCGAAGAGGGAGACAGCTTTGTGGACATGTACCGCCACAACGTCAAACTGATTGTAGAACATTTGAAGTAAACTAAGCTGAGGGTAGGGAGCGGCTCTACCCTCTGACTCTACGGGGGAGAACTATGAAGGATGTGATTGTAAAGGTTGAGGATTTGACCATCGCCTACCACGACAAGCCGGTCTTGTGGGACATCGACGTGAACTTCATCGAACATTCCAGGACCGCCATCATCGGCCCGAACGGCGCCGGAAAGTCGACCTTGGTAAAGGGAATCCTCGGGTTGCAAAAGATTCTGTCGGGAGAGATTCAAATTATGGGTCGCAACGTCGATCAGGTCAAGAACAAGATCGCCTACATTCCGCAGGCAAACGCGGTGAACTGGGATTTTCCGACCACGGTCTTTGATGTGGTTCTGATGGGGCGCTATGTGCACCTCGGGTGGATCAAGAGGCCGGGCAGGAAAGATAGAGAAATTGCGGCGGAAGCGCTCGAGAAAATCGGGATGACGGAGTACAGGGACAGGCAGATTTCCCAGCTTTCGGGCGGACAGAAGCAGCGGGTCTTCATCGCCAGGGCAATCGCGCAAAATGCCGAGATTTACTTTATGGACGAGCCTTTGGCGGGGGTCGACAAGAGGACCGAAAAGGTCATCATCGACTTTCTGAAGGAGGCGCAGAGGCAGAACAAGACCTCGATTGTCGTGCACCACGACCTCAGCACCATCAGCGAATACTACGACCATGTGGTGATTCTGAACAAGAAGGTCATCGCGCAGGGCAGGGTCGAGGAGGTCTTTACCCCTGAGAATTTGGAAAAGGCATCGATGATAGGTGAGCGCCATGTTTAACCTCGACTTACTCGGCAGCTACGCCTTTCTGGTCGTCGCGCTCGGAACTATGATTTTGGCGATGGCATCCGGCGCAGTCGGCTGCATCACGGTCATGAAGGGGCAATCTTTGATTGGAGACGCGATCGGACACGCGGCCTTCCCGGGCATCATCCTCGCCTTTATGTTCTCCGCGAGCAGGGAACCGGTGATTCTTTTAGTCGGCGCAATGCTGACGGGAACCCTCTGCTTTATTGTGATTCAGCTGATTCATACCCGGTCCAAGCTGGACCTTGACGCGAGCCTGGCAATCGCCCTGTCAAGCTTTTTTGGCGCGGGGATGATGTTTAAAAGTTATATACAGGGAAATCCCAAGTTTTCGGGCGCGAGCCAGTCGGGTCTGCAAAACTACATCTTCGGACAGGCCGCCTACATGATGAACCAGGACATCTTCCTGATTTTGGCGGTTGCAGTTCCGGCGCTGATCCTATTGGTCGTCTTTTTTAAAGAGATCAAGGTCTTCATCTTCGACGAGGTCTACGCCAAGACCATAGGCCTGAACACCAAGTTCATCTATTTTTTGATGCTGATTATGACGATGAGCCTGATTTCCGTGGGGCTCAAGCTCGTCGGCGCCATCCTGATTTCCTCCCTGCTGATCGTTCCGTGCATCACGGCGGTGCAGTGGAGCAACAAGTTTCACCTGGTTCTGCTGATTTCCGC
Source organism: Bacillota bacterium (assembly GCA_030529225.1). GTDB lineage: Bacteria > Bacillota > Clostridia > Peptostreptococcales > Acidaminobacteraceae > JAUMXH01. Next base: position 9,222 of record JAUMXH010000024.1, read on the forward strand.
CGTAGTCGGCGGCGTTTCGGCCCTGATCGGAACCTACATTTCGACCATATCCAACGGAATGAGCACCGGCCCGACGATTATCATGGTGATGAGTTCCTTCGCCTTCCTTTCACTCCTGATCGGACCGCACGGCATCCTCGCCAACATGAAGATGAGGAGGAAGTACAAATGAGCTATTTACAACAATTATATGAGCTGTTCTTTCTCTCATACGAATCTTGGATCGTCCTGATCGTGACCGCGGTGAGCTGCGCCCTGATCGGGAGCTTTTTGGTTCTCCGCAAATTGTCGATGGTATCGGATGCGATTTCGCACACCGTCCTGTTGGGAATCGTGCTCGCCTTCTTTCTGACAGGCGATGTCACCTCTCCTTTGCTGATTATCGGGGCGGCGATGTTCGGCGTCATCACGGTCTTTTGCATCGAGATGCTCTCCGATACGGGACTGGTCAAGAACGACGAGGCGGTCGGCATCATCTTTCCGCTCTTCTTCTCGCTCGCGGTCATCCTGATTACCAAGTTTGCAAGAAACGCGCACCTGGATACCGACATCGTGCTGATGGGGGAAGTCATTCTCGCACCGATCAACAGGATGCAAGTCTTCGGCTACTCCCTTCCCAAGGCGCTGGTACAGATGTCGGCGGTCTTACTCCTGAATTTGCTGTTCATCGTCGTCTTTTTTAAGGAGCTCAAACTTACCACCTTTGACAAAGAATACGCGAGCATCATCGGGATTTCTTCGACCGTGCTCTTTTATATTCTGATGAGCTTGAGTTCTCTGACTGCCGTGGTAGCCTTCGATGCGGTCGGGGCAATCTTAGTCGTCTCCTTCCTGATTACGCCGGGCGCGGCCGCCTACCTGATTACCAAGGACCTGAAGACCATGCTGATCGTCGCCTCACTCTACGCGGTTCTGAACTCGACGCTGGGCTACCTGATTGCGATGCTCTTTAACCTCTCGATGTCCGGAACGACTGCCGCAATCGCCGGCGTCACCTTCTTTCTGACCTTCCTCTTCCACAGGGAGGGGCTGATTACCTCGGTCTGGCTCAGGTACAAAAAGAAAAAGGCCTTTCACCTGGAGCTGATGATCCTGCATGTGGGCAACCACTTGGGGGAAGCCAACGAGCGGGATGAGCTGGGTTTGAATACCATTCAAAATCACCTGATGTGGAAGAAAGAGGAGATTCAGAAGCGGGCGAAGCTGCTGATGGAGGACGAGATGCTCTACATCGACGAATCAAATCAAATCTACGCGCTCACCGAAAAGGGCATGCGAAAGTACCTTGGCATCAAGGAAGCGTACGGGTTGTAGGCGCTTGGATTCCGGCTCAAGTTCTCCCATAGCGGAATCTGCACAAAGCTCCGTTATCGCTTTTTTTCAAGACCTGAGCAATGACAAACATAATTAAAATTGCCAAAGAGATGTTCAATATTTGCCACAAGGCAGAAAAAGGAAGCTTTTTTCATATTAGAAAACTATTTCTATAAATCTATGATTGCCTCATTAAGCAAAAAATCCTCTACTCCAATGTATAAAATACCGTTGTTATCATGTTTAGGAATAATGCGCTTCCTTACAATAACAATCTTTTTAAATGAATCATCTATTCTCTTAAGTGATGCCGTCTCTTGCTCTCTTTTCTCTGTACTGTCCACATTCAAAGCTGACTGAATATAATACCTTTGATGCCCTTTGTTTATAACAAAATCAACCTCAAGCTGAATCTTTCTTCTGTTCCCGTCTTTCTTAAAATCGTGTTCTACCACGCCGACATCTATATTGTATCCTCTGCGAAGCAAGTCGTTATAGATGATGTTTTCCATAATATGTGTGTCTTCTACTTGCCTAAAATTTAATCTTGCATTTCTAAGTCCTATATCTGCAAAATAGTATTTTAGCGGCGTTGAGAAATATCTTGAACCTTTAACATCATATCTATTAGCATGGTATATAACATAAGCTTCCTCAAAGAAACTAAGATATTTGGAAATTGTATTGGAAGATATTTTTATCTGCTTCTCTGACAAAAATCTTCTTGAAAGTTTAGTCGGATTCGTTAGTGAACCAATGGCGGAAGATGTGAAGTCAAGCAGTAATTCAAGTACCTCCTTCTCATTTTGTATGTTATTCCTTTCAAGAATATCCTTTATATATGTTTCTTGAAATAAATCTTTCAAGTATTGATTCTTTTCCTCATCACTCTTTAAGCTATAGATATACGGCATGCCTCCGTACACCGTATAATGCTCAAAAGCCAACTCTTTGTTTTCGTACAAATCATAAATTTCTGAAAATGACAGAGGATTTACATGTATCTCATCCCCACGATCTCGAAACTGTGTCAACACATCGGATGAAAGCATTTTGGAATTACTACCTGTTACATAAATATCCAAATTACTGCGTTTCATAAGTCCGAGCAAAACATCAACAAAGGTTATATTTTTTTCTTTACTGTCAATATAGGGATTCCTTACAGCCACAGATAATTGAATTTCGTCAATAAAAATGTAGTATTTTTGATTTTTATTTTTAGTTTTTTCCTTGACGTATTCGTTCAATCTGAATGGATTTCTATATTCAAGATTATCTATTTCATCAAGAGCAATCGATATGATTTGTTCTCCTTTGACGCCTTTAGACAATAGGTACTCTTGGTACAAATTAAATAACAGATATGATTTCCCACATCTTCTTATCCCGGTAATAATCTTTATCCTGCCATTTTCCCTTTTATCTGTAATTTTCTTTAGATAATAATCTCGTTTAATCATCATATAGCTGCCTCACAAGAAAAATTTAGGTGGATTTCCGCCTTTTTATTTCGAGTTTATTTTATCATAAATCGCTAACTCAATCAATAACCCTTCTTTAATCGGAAGAGTAATCCCTTTCCTGTCATTATATCCCATCCTCATATCCCATCTTCAAATAAAAAGGAGTTGCAGTTATAGAAGCAGGGATTTCGACTTTTTTACCCGAAGGAAAAACTCATCATTCTCAGGAGTTTCAATAATTGTCCGTCCAAGACCTTTACCAACTAAGATTGCATAATAACTTTCCATATTAGCAAGTACCGACAGCTGATTTAAACTTGCACAGTTTTTCATATTATCTTCTAAATCCGAATTTCCTTCACTCCACTGTTTAGCTCGTTTGTGTAATAGGGCAATATTTAAAATATCCGGCTCACTTGCGTATTTGAAGGGTAATTGCTCGCTAGTAAGATCTTTTCATAGATACTCTTTGGATTTCATTTGAGTTTTCATTCGATTTGAGCCTTTTGCATTATTAGATAATATATGTAATGTGATAAGAGATCTCTTAGCTTCAAATACCATAACGAGGACGGAAGAAAAAACGACAGGCAGGCATCGACCCACTCTTTTGGCGAAGGAAACAAGCAGTGCCCCGGGAATATTTTCATAAAACACAAGACAAAAGCGTGCAAAGAGCGAGGAAGAAAAAGTCCTCGGCGCCCTGCACGCTCTTTTCTTTCGCAAACAAAAAGATGGGTTCCCGAATCAACGTTTCCGTTATCGCTTAAAAGCCTCTCGCATAAGGAGGCGGAATCACGCCTTCCGCGCCGCACTCTTTGGCGGCACGAAGGACAAAGTAAGGGTTTCTCAGAAGCTCCCTTCCCAAAAAGACCTGGTCGAGTCCGTCATCCTGAATCGC
>JAUMXH010000024.1:13002-18089 GCA_030529225.1 Bacillota bacterium
AAAGCGGACGCGGTTTTCATAGCTTCCGCCGTAGGCGTCCGTCCTCTTGTTGGTCACAGGAGAAAGGAACTCGCTCAAGAGGTAGCCGTGTGCGGCATGGATTTGAACCAGGTCAAATCCCGCCTTTTCTGCGCGAATCGCCGCGGAGCGGAACGCTTCCGCGGTCTGTTTCAGGTCTTCCGCGCTCATCTCGCGCGGAAGGGCGTATTCGGCAGAAAAGGCCAGGGCGCTCGGCGCTTTTAGGTCCGCGCCCTTGATGCCGCACTTCCTGCCCGCGTGACCGAGCTGGATGCCGACCTTGCTTCCGTTCGCGTGAACCGCATCCACAATCCGCTTCAAGCCCTCAATCTGTTCATCGCTCCAAATCCCAAGGTCGTTTGCGGTGATTCTGCCCTCAGGACTCACCGCTGTCGCCTCCACCATAATCAGCCCCACGCCGCCGACCGCCCTGGTCGCGTAGTGAGTCACATGAAACTCGGTCACCATGCCGCTCTCCGGCGCACAGAACAGGCACATCGGCGCCATCACCAGCCGGTTCTTGAGTTCCAAATCCTTTATTTTATAAGCATCAAATAGCATGAGAACATCCTCCTTCCTACAAATCATCCTCAATCACCGCCGCTTTGGAATACGCGCTCGGCTTTCCTTCAAAAAAGTCGGTCTTAATCAGGTTCGGATCCGCGTACTCGCTGACCCACTTCATCGACTCCGGCTCGGTCTGAAACTCCTCATAGAGCAGGCCGAAACCGAGGTTGGTGCTCCTCAAGTTGCCCAGGTACTTGATGTAGGCCTCGACCATCTGATTGGTGAGCCCCGGAATCTTGTCATCGAGCACATACTGCCCCCACTTGATTTCCTGCTCTACGCCCTCTCGGAGCATCTCCTTGTAGACGGCAACTTTTTCATCGGTGAACAGTTCCGGCTCCTCCTTCTTGAGCTCCAGAATCATAGAGCGGAAGAGCCACAGGTGCGTGTTCTCGTCGCGGTTGATGTAGCGAATCTCCTGCACCGTTCCCGGCATCTTACCCATTCTGCCGAGGTTGTAGAAGAACATAAATCCGCTATAAAAGTAGATGCCCTCCAAAATGTAGTTCGCCATCATAGTCTTAGCGAGCAGGTACGGGGTCTTTTCCTCGTAGAACTCGTTGTAGAGATCGCCGATGAACTTGTTTCTTGCAAGCAGGTGCTCATCGTCCCTCCACTGGTACAAAATCTCGGTCCTCTCCTCCGGATTGCAGATGCTGTCCAGGATGTAGCCGTAACTCTGCGAGTGAACCGCCTCCTGGAAGGTCTGAATATTCAGGCAAAGATTCACCTCGTTCGCGGTGATGTACTCGCTGATATTCGGCAGGTTCGCAGTCTGAATGCTGTCCAGGAAAATCAAAAACGACAGAATCTTATCGTATGCGGTCTTCTCGTCCTTGCTGAGCAGGCGGTAGTCCTTCACGTCCTGATTCATGTTGATCTCTTCGGGAATCCAAAAGTTGTTCATCGCCTGGCGGTACCAGTCGCTGGTCCAAGTGTACTTGACGTTGTTAAAGTCGTTCAGGTTGGTGGTGTTTCCGTTAATCAAGCGCCTCTTGCTGAGCTCGATATCCCCTTTTTCGTTAAACAGTGCCTTGCGTTCTATTTTTTTATCCATACTCTTCTCCTATCTCTCGTTTCCTTTGTTTCGCCTTCCAGCACGATTCCAATCAGCCGGCTTAGCTTCACCGCCTTATCAATCCTGCATAAAAGCCGCCCCGCAGAGGAGCGATTGCTCCGATCCGGGTTACGCCGAACAGCTGTCACAAGCCTCGACTTCCAGCGACTTGCTTCTGACATAGTAGATACTCTTTACGCCCTCTTCCCAAGCCTGAAGGTAGAGGTTCAAAATCCGCTTCATCGTAAAGTCGTTCGTGATGAAGAAGTTCAGAGACTGCCCCTGGTCGATGTGGCGCTGGCGCATGCCCGCCGCGCGAACAATCCAGCTTTGATCGATTTCATGCGCATTCTCGTAAAGCCAAAAGGTCTCGGGCGTCAGTTCCGGCGCGACCCTCGGGATGATCATGCCCTTTTTCTCCTCCAGGAAATAGCGGCTCATCACCGGATCGATTCCGGCCGTGGTTCCCGAGATAATCGAGGTCGAACCGGTCGGCGCAACCGCCAGCAAATAGCCGTTTCTCAAGCCGTTTTTGGCAACCTTCTCCTTGAGCGCGAGCCAATCTTCCGAGTGATAACCCCTGAGCGCAAAGTATTTGCCGTCCTGCCATTCACTTCCTTCAAAGTACTCGTACGAGCCCTTTTCCGCGGCAATCTCGCTGCTCGCCTTGATCGCATAGTAGTTGATTTTCTCGTAAACCTTGTCCATATACTCCAAGTGCTCTTCCTGGCTGAACGACATGCCCCGCTTGACGAGGGCATGGTGGTAACCGCTGGTTCCGAGGCCGATTGCACGGTACTTACGGTTGGTGATTTCCGCGTAGGGAATCGGGTAGTAATTCAGCTCAATCACATTATCGAGGGCTCTGACCACGGTCGAAATGACCTCTTCCATCTCCTCGTCGGAGTCCAAATCGATGTTGCCCAAAACCAATGAGGCAAGGTTGCAGACGACAAAATCGCCGGCTATCGTCTCGGTCCGGAGAACCTTTTCCCCGTTCACATCCAGGACCTCGCTGCTCAAAGAGCGGATTTCCTTCATATTCTGCATAATCTCGGTGCAGAGGTTCGACGAGTAAACCATTCCCTTGTGCTTGTTCGGGTTCATGCGGTTGACCGTGTCGCGGTTGAAAGCAAACGGCGTTCCGGTTTCAATCGCCGAGCGGATAATCATCCTGACCATCTCCTTGACCGGCATGCTGCGCTTCGAGAGCCTTGGATTTCTGACGCATTGAAAGTAGCGCTCTTCCCACTCCTCGCCGTAGTAGTCCTCCAGCTGAAAGCCCATCTCCTGCTTGATTTCATGCGGGCACATCATATACCACATCGCTTCCATGTCCTCTTTCGCGAGCTTCCAAAAGAGGTCCGGGTAACAGAGGCCCGGGAAGACATCGTGCGCCTTCATCCGATCGTCCCCGTTGTTGGTGCGGAGCTGCAAAAACTCGGGCACATCCTTATGCCACACATCCAGATAGACTGCGACGCTTCCCTGACGAACGCCGAGCTGGTCGACCGCCACCGCGGTATCGTTGGCGAGCCTGATCCACCGAATCACGCCCCCCGCGACGCCCTTGAATCCGCGGATGTCCGAGCCGTTTGCACGAACCTTTCCGTAGTAGAGCCCCATGCCGCCGCCGTGCTTGCTGACCTTCGCGAAGTTATCGAGTGAGCGGTAGATGCCGTCCAAAGAATCCGGCACGGTATCGATGAAGCAGGAAGAAAGCTGGTGAAACGGCTTCCTCGCGTTGGAAATGGTAGGTGTCGCCATAGTCACCTGGAGCTTGCTCAGGATGTCGTAAATCTTCTTCGCCCACTCCACGCGCGCCTCACCCTCCGGAATCGCAAGGTGCATCGCGATTCCCATAAACATTTCCTGCGGCGCTTCCAAAACGTTGCCCTCTCCGTCGCGAATCAAATAGCGCTTGATGATCAGATCGAGCCCCGAGTAGGTGAAGAGCTTGTCTCTGTCTGCCACCATGTAGCGCTCGAGTTCGCAAATGTCCTCATAGCTATAGGTTTCTCTGATGTACTTTCCGTAGAGTCCCATGCTCTCCCAACGCTTGATTTTTTCAGCAAAAGAAACGGTCTCATAGCGGATGTTTTCCTGTTCCAAGCTCTGCTGCAAGCTCAGGCGCAAAAATCTTGCCGAGATGAACTCCCAGTCCGGCGCCTCCTTCGAAGTCAGCTCCGCACTCGCTCGAATCAGCGCCTTGAGGTACTCCTCCTGCTTCATGTCCTTTTTCACAAAGCTCTCAAGTTTGGAAAACAGGGATCTTAAGTCGTAGGTCTCCTCATCAAAATCCCTTGCAATCTCCGCAATCAGATCCAAGACCGCCCTGTCCTGAATGTAACTGTGGAAGGCCTCCAATTTTTTGCGCTTGAAGTGGTGCTGCGATCGGTAAAGAATGAAGGCTTTGACAACGGTATAATACTTCTTGTCAATCAGGGTAAATTCCACCAAATCCTGGATTTCCTCGACGCTCGGAACGTCGCTCTCGCCAAAACGCTCCGCGATTGCCGCAACCACACTGTCCGTCAGCATCTGCAAGTCCGCCTCGGAAATCGTTTCCCCCACGGAAACAAAGGCTTTTTGCATCGCGACGCTGATCTTCTGCGGCTCAAAACCCGCCAAACTGCCATCCCTCTTTTTGATCTTTGTAATCTTACATAACTCGACTGTACTCATGAGACCTCCAACTATATCTATGATTTTTTTCTTCTACTAACACTATATATAGTACCACGATTCCCTTTTTTGAAACGAAAAAAGCGGGGCTTTTTTGCGCCCGCTTCGTTATGTTTTCTCTAATCCCGTGATTAAAGGCCTTACGGGAAGCGTTCGGAAATATTAAGATATTTTAAGAAATTGTAGACTCTGAGAGGATCTTCCGAGCCCTCCCCTGTTCGATGGAGTGAAGATAGGCTTTAAACGCGGTCGGAATCCCGTAGTCTTGCCTCAGACTCGCGTAGTCGCACCACAAATGCAGATGCGTGAACGAGAAGCCTGCTTCCGCTTCCGCAGCCGCTGCCGAAATACAAGGCTGCGAAGCTTCCGGCGACCCCGGCTCCTGCGCTTGTGCCTGTAGCTCTGCCGGCTCTTGTCCCGGCGGATCTTCCTCCGCTTGCCCCTTCGCCTTGCTGAAATGGGCAAGCTCCTCGCTGCCAACCTGTACCAAAAAACCCTGCATGTGCCACTCCACATGGGTGAAAATATGCTTGGATGCCTCGATTTTACTGATTTTCCGAACCGCAATCCCGCTCTCTTTCAAGAGGGAACGCAGAGCCCTTTCAGAGAGCGCCCCTTCCAGGGAAGGAAACTCCCAAAGCCCTGACAACAAGCCCTTCTCCGGTCTTTTTTGAATCAAAAATTCCTCATTTTCGTTCACAAAAACCAACACGCTCTTCTTTTCGATTCGCCTCGCCTTCTTCGCCGTCTTGACCGGAAG
>JAUMXH010000025.1:0-6303 GCA_030529225.1 Bacillota bacterium
CATTATACAGAATCATGGAGAGCCTTTTTATTGCATTTTATTTTACAACTCGCCTTGGAGGATATGATGGGTCAAGATTATTATTTGGGTTTGGATATCGGTACCGGTTCAGTCGGTTGGGCAGTGACAAATGAGGATTATGAACTTTGTAAGTTCAAGAAAAAGAGTATGTGGGGTGTCCGCCTCTTTGAGAGTGCGGAAGATGCAAAGGCGAGAAGAATGAGTAGGGCTTCCAGAAGGAGGCTTGAAAGACGAAAAGCGAGAATCGATCTGCTGCAAGAAATTTTCTCGGAGGAAATGGCAAAAATAGACGAGAGCTTTTTTATCAGGTTGAATGAGAGTCGTCTCCACTTGGAAGATAAATCGATAGAGGTCAAATACCCGCTTTTTATTGAAAAAGAATACACGGATATAGATTACTACAAGGAATATCCGACTATTTATCACCTCCGAAAAGAATTGATTCAGAAAGAGGGCGAACATGATATTAGGCTGGTTTATCTTGCGCTCCACCACATTATAAAATCAAGAGGTCATTTTTTAATCGACGGGGATTTGAGCGCGGCGAAAAATTTTTCGTATGCTTTGGAAAATATGCTTATCGATTTGAAAGAAGAATTGCACCTCTCTTTTCCGGACTTGGACTCTCGGAAAGTATCTGAAATAGAGCTTCTTTTGATGGATAAGAAACGCAGTAGAAGTGTGAAAGCAAAGCAATTATCCACCTTATTATCTCTTGAAAAAGCGAGCTTTGAGGATGACGAGGAATTTAAGAGACAAAAATCGGCAATCGAACAGGTCGGAAAACTGATTGTTGGGAATAAGGGTGATCTCACGAAGCTCTTAGGTTTGGAGAAAGAAGAGCTTGAATCTCCATCCGTTTCGTTCTCCGAGTTGGGATACGAAGAAAAAAGAGGTGCATTGGAAGAACTATCGCCCGAAAAGGCATTTATCTTAGACCGAATCAAGAGTATCTATGACTGGTCTGTCTTGTCCGACATTCTGAAATCCGAGGACTATATTTCTTATGCAAAGGTGAATCAGTACGAGGAACACGCGAAAAATTTGAAAATCTTGCGAAAAATGATCGGAACGTACTGTGAAAAATCAGTGTATAAGAGCTTTTTCAACGATCAAACTGTCAAAGACGGTTACGCCGCTTATGTGGGGACCTTAAAAAAGAACGGAAGAAAGTACGTAGTAGATAAATGCACGGAAGAGGATTTCTACAAGAACTTAAAAGGTCTTCTTGGAAAACTGTCTCTAAGCGATGAAGCGGACAGAACGGTTCTGGACAGTTTATTGGAAGGCGCCGAGAGATGGGATCTTCTGCCGTTACAGAGGGATAAATCTAACGCGACGGTCCCGCACCAAGTACACGAATTGGAGCTCAATCAGATTTTGAAAAATGCGTCAAAGTATCTTCCGTTCCTGCAACAAGAAGATGAGCAGGGGTTGAGCAACATTGTAAAGATTCAAAAGCTCTTTCGATATCGGGTTCCCTATTTTGTAGGGCCGCTCAGTGATCGTCATAAGGCGGACGGAGCAAATGTTTGGATGGTGAGAAGACAGGAAGGAAAAATTTACCCTTGGAACATCGAAGAGATGGTGGATTTTGAAAAGTCCAACGAGGAGTTCATTCAAAGGATGACAAACAAGTGCACATATTTGATTGGAGAAGATGTCCTTCCCAAACATTCCTTGCTCTATTCAAAATACACCGTTTTGAATGAATTAAACAATTTAAAGGTAAGAGGCAAGAAAGTAAGTGAGGAAACCAAACAAGGGATCTTTGAAAACCTGTTCAAAAAGAAGGCGAAGGTTAGCGGAAAGGCTCTTCTTGAATATTTACGAAAAGATATGCCGGAGTTGAAACTTGAGGATTTAAGCGGATTTGACGGGGACTTCAAAAGTTCGCTAAGTTCTTATTTGGATTTTAGGAAAAAGGTCTTCGGAGAAGAGATTGAACAGGAAGAGAAACAAAATATCGCTGAGGACATCATAAAATGGATCACCATCTATGGCAATGATAAAAGGATGCTCCGAAGGGTCATAGAAAAAGAATATAAGAGCCAAATCAGCGAAGAGCAAATGAAGGAAATAGCAAAACTAAGGTACAGTTCTTGGGGTAATTTCTCTAAAAAGTTCTTGACCGGAGTAAAGGGCGTTGATTCGGAAACCGGCGAAACCTTCAATATGATAGACGGATTGTGGAATACGAACCACAACTTAATGCAACTTTTGAGCGGAAGATTTACCTTTTCGAGTGAAATCGACCGGCTGAACGGGGAACGTGCCTCCAATCAAACGCAAATCACCTATGATTCAGTTGTAAAAGACCTGTACGTGTCGCCTGCCAACAAAAGGGCCATCTGGCAAACCATTCAAATTGCGGAGGAAATCAGGAAGGTGATGCGTGGCGAGCCGAAAAAAATATTCATAGAGATGGCAAGAGGTGAAGATTCCGGGAAAAAGGGCGCAAAAAAGCGCACGCAGTCCAGAAAAGATAAATTGATCGAATTGTACAAGAACTGCGAGATGGATACCAGAGACTGGATCAAGGAGATTGAGGACCGAAACGAGCGGGATTTTAACAGTATGAAACTCTTTTTGTACTACACGCAGATGGGAAGATGTATGTATACAGGCGAGAGCATTGACCTTGACAAGCTGATGCTTCAGAATTCGTTGTGGGATAGAGACCATATTTACCCTCAATCCAAGATAAAGGATGACAGTATAGACAATCTGGTTTTGGTCAAAAAAGTGGACAATGCCAAAAAATCAAACGAAATGCTTAGTTCGGAAATACAAAATAAGATGTGGGGATTTTGGAAGAGTCTCTTGGACAAGGGCTTTATTTCAAAGAAAAAATATGACAGGCTGACCAGGAAAGGGGATTTTACAGAGGATGAATTGGCCGGCTTCATAAACAGACAACTGGTTGAAACCAGACAGTCTTCAAAGGCGCTTGCCGACGTCTTTAAGAACATTTATAAAAACTCGGAAATTGTGTATGTGAAAGCTTCTTTGGTTTCCGATTTTAGGAAGAAGCCTTTAAACATATTGAAATCAAGGTTGTTGAATGACTACCACCACGCCAAGGATGCCTACTTGAATATTGTAGTAGGAAACGTCTACCACGTAAAATTTACATCCAATCCTTTAAATTGGTTTAGGAAGAACAGAAACACAAATTATAGTATTAACGCGGTCTTTTATAAAGATGTCTATGAAAAGGACAGATGTGTGTGGTCGGCAAGCGGAAGTAAGAATAGTGAATGCAGTGGAAGAACCATCGATAAAGTTAGGGAAATCGTGGAAAAGAATGATGTTCTTTACACAGAACCGAGCTATTGTGATACCGGCGAGCTTTTCAATGTCATGTTAAAGAAAAAGGGCACCGGAAATTTAATTCCTCCCAAAAAAGGCCTGGACCCGGCGAAGTACGGCGGATATAACGGCGCGTCAAGTTCTTATTTTGTCTTGGTTGAATTTGACGGGAAGAAAGGTGAGAGAGTAAGACAGGTTCTCGGGGTGCCGATTTATGTGGGCAGTCTATTGGAACATGATCAGAATGCGCTGATAAGCTATTTAGAGCAGGTCAGAGGGATGCGGAATGTAAAGATTTTGGTTGAAAAAATCAAGAAGAACTCTTTGTTGTTGGTGAACGGGTATCCGATGCGGATTCGGGGAGAGAATGAAATATTAATTTCAATAAAAAACAATATACAATTAAAATTGGGCAAATTCGATTCTGAAACAGTAAGAAAAATCGAAAAGTATTTTGAGAAGCATTCAGATTATGAAGTGAGTGAAGAAAAGGACAAAATCACGCATGAAGAAGTAAATCACTTGTACGATGTCTTGTTGGATAAAATGGAGACTGTGTATAAAGACAGGCCTGCGAATCAGAGTGCGAAATTGAGATTAGGTAGAGAAGATTTTTTGAATTCAAACAATCTAAGGGGCAAGATGCTTTTGATTAAAAACTTGATGGTTCTATTTTCTTGTGGCTTACTTACGAATACAGACTTGTCTTTTGTTGGTGGAAGCAAGAATGCCGGAAATATGGCGATGAGTAAAAAAACGTTTGGAAATTCAAACTTAGTTTTGGTCAACCAATCCGTCACTGGTCTCTTTGAAAACAGGGTGGAATTATGAGCTGGAGAACAGTTGTTATAACCGGAGTTGCAAAATTGGACTACAAGATGGATCATCTTGTAGTCCGAAAAAAAGAAGGTGTCGTCAAAACTTATTTGGGCGATCTTGGAACGTTGATTATCGAGTCGACCGCCATTTCACTGACTGCCGTTTTGTTGTCGGAACTCGCGAAAAAAAAGGTGAAGGTCATTTTTTGCGACGAAAAGCATAACCCGCAATCGGAACTGGTTTCCTACTATGGTTCGCATGACAGCAGTGGAAAGGTGAAGAATCAAATTTCCTGGACGGATAAAGTAAAAGAGGAAGTCTGGACAGAAATTGTCACGGAAAAAATCAGAAAGCAGATGAGTTTTCTGAATAAACTTTCGTACAAGGAGCAAGGGGAACTTTTATCACAGTACATTCAAGAAATGACTCCGGGAGACGAGAGCAACCGAGAAGGCCATGCTGCTAAAGTTTACTTCAATGCGCTCTTTGGGCTCGATTTCACAAGATCCTTGGAAAACAGCACCAATGCCGCCTTAAATTACGGGTATGGAATACTGCTCGCCTGTTTCAATCGGGAAGTGGTGTCAAACGGGTATATCACACAAATCGGTTTGTTTCATAGTAATATGTTCAACCATTTCAATTTGTCCTCTGACTTAATGGAACCGTTTCGAGTTTTGGTAGATAAAAAAGTGGTCCATCTACAAAACGAATCGTTCGGGCCTGAAGAAAAAATGGCTTTGGTAGATATTTTGAATGAGGAAGTGTTGATAGATGGCAAAATGAATACGGTCAATAATGCGATAAAAATCTATTGCAGAAGTGTATTTGAGGCCTTAAATGAAGGAGATATTTCTTTATTGAAATTTTATAAAGATGAGTTATAGATATATGAGGGTTTTAGTATTTTTTGATTTGCCCACCCTCAGTTTAGAGGATAAAAGGGGGTATCGAGCGTTCAGAAAGTTCCTAATAAAAAAGGGCTTTTTGATGTTGCAGGAAAGTGTGTATTGTAAACTTGCGTTAAACCAAACCGTTGCAAACGGAATCGTGAAATCCATAAAAACCAATAAACCCGAAGAAGGCTTGGTGCAGGTCCTGGTCATTACGGAAAAGCAATTTTCTAAAATGGAGTATATCTGTGGGGAAAAACAAAGCAATATCTTGGATTCGGACCATAAGCTGGTGGTTTTATGAAACTGCTGTATTATGATCTAAATTTGGAGTTTGAACTTCATCACGACAAGGTGAATCAACTTGTCATTGAAAACCCGGAAGAGTTGGAAAAATTTGTAATCGCCTTGTCAAGGAGGTTGGCAAAAAACGGAGAGAGTGTAGAACTTTATGAGGACTTGGATAAGCTGGACATCGCGAAATTGTCCAATTTGATATCTTCACCGATGGACTTGGTTTATGACAAGAAAGAAGTGCAGAAGAAACTATATGAGACTTTGATGCAGGAAATGGAACTGTCTTCTCTTTCAGAGGAGTTTGCTGCGCTTTCTTCAAAGTTTTTGAGCAACTTGGATGAATTGCAACTTTACTCGGAGTACGATTTGGATTTTGATAGCGAGTTTAACCATGTTTCATTACTGAAAAGTTTTGATGTTCATTTGAAGAATCCTGAGGGATTTTTTGTTGAGAAGTTAATCGACTATTCCAAGAATATACATCGTTTACTGGGAAAAAAGTTATTCATTTTGCTATCTTGCTCACAATATCTTAAGGCTTCGGATTTTGAATATCTCTTGGAGCACGCAAAGAATGAAGAGGTCACATTTTTGTTCATAGAGTCCGGGCAGCTGTACTTGAATTCGGACAAAAATGAACTTATAATAGACATAGATTTATGTGAAATACGCTAGTTTGCTTTACGAACTTACAAACGAAGGTAGTGCGTTTACTCTGAAATTGAGGTTTGAGAGTAGTGTAATTTCGTATGGTAGTCAAACATTGAGCAGCGAAGAAGCGTCTGACATTTTGTTTGAGAGTAGTGTAATTTCGTATGGTAGTCAAACGACAAAGTTCATCCTGATGTTCCATCAATAGTTTGAGAGTAGTGTAATTTCGTATGGTAGTCAAACCCTGTAAACTGTTTTCAGAACAGAAAACTGGTTTGAGAGTAGTGTAATTTCGTATGGTAGTCAAACC
>JAUMXH010000025.1:6403-17941 GCA_030529225.1 Bacillota bacterium
CTGGTTTGAGAGTAGTGTAATTTCGTATGGTAGTCAAACCAGAAAGGAAGTGAATAATGGCGCGAAAGGGTTTGAGAGTAGTGTAATTTCGTATGGTAGTCAAACTTTCTTGTCCTCACATAAAAAAAGAAAGTTGTTTGAGAGTAGTGTAATTTCGTATGGTAGTCAAACGATTCTATGTTTGCAAATTGGAAACGGGAAACTATACCGCGCGTTAATCAAAGAAAAGAAAGATTGTTAGAAAGGGAGGTATTGTAATGGTTACAATAGAGAGCATAAACAAAAAATTAGGGTTTGACATAAGAGACCCCAGTACCATTCCGAATACACATTATTGGTCGACAGAGTGTGACAATCCTGAACTGAGTCCGTTTAGTAAGCTGGATGAAGCAGACTACGAATTTCTATTCAGATATTATGGACTGGTGGACGATTTGGAAGGACAACAAGACGGAAACGGATGAAAGCCGGAATGGCAGCGTGGTGCAGGAGGTGATAGGTATGAAAAAAGGAGAAGAATTATATCTTGTTCATGATGATACTTTCGTAGAAAACGAAGAAATGATTAGGGAACTAAGTAGTCACAGTTATTTTCAAAGTCATGAATACAAGAAAGAACTGCGAGATTTGCGGAAAAAATACTCTAGAAAGTCCTTTAAATCAGAACAGTCTATTTTTGATTGAAAAATTCTGAGTTTATGAGGTGTGGCCGGGTATCGTTTGAAACCATTAACAAATGTAAATGTAGTAGGAACTCACGAGCGCCTTAGACGTTATCAAGTTTGAGTACCCCTAGGAGCATTTTCCCCGGCATCCCAAGAGGTGATGGAATATTCCGTCACCTCTTTCTTTGTGGCTCAATTTTTCTTGCATTTGCACCACAAAAGAATACAATAAATAGTGAAATTAGGCAAGAATTCCCGTTAATGGAGCAGGACAAAGTGTCTATGTTGCAATACAGTCTATGAAGTGAGATGCCGGGAAATTGGAATAAAGAGGATAAAGAAATGGATGGAAAAGGCGAAATGATGATTGTAAGTCAGGATTCGATCTTAAATAAGATCTATACCATCCGAGGACAAAAGGTTATGCTTGACTTTGAATTAGCCGAAATCTATGGATAAGAAACGAAGGATTTTAATCAGCAAGTAAAATGGTTATTGTATTGACAAAGGTAATCATTTGAATAACGTCGGTTTGAAATGGAAAGAAAATTTTTTCTGTTTCTTGTTTTTTCATCTCTTACATTTGAATAATGCCGGAGAAGAATGTAAATGTGGTAGGAACTCAGAGCGCCTTAGGCGCTATCAAATTTGAGTATCCCCAAGTGCATTTTCCCCCGGCAGCCAAAGAGGTGACGGAAATTTCCGTCACCTCTTTCTTTATGCCTCATTTCATCTTGCATTCAAGTCCTAAAGGAATACAATAAATAGTGAACATAAGCAAGGGTTCGCGGTATTTTATCTTTGGCCTTTTTAATGAATTGATGAAGAAGAACTGTTAAATCCGGTTTTTACGAGGAAGAGAAGTGTTTGCAAAGGCAATCGGAAAAGGAGGGAACTATGAAAACAATGATAAGAATGTTAACTATTTCGTTCTATCTAAACTATTTCAGAGTAATGAAAAAGGACAAGAAACCCCTGCATTTAGTTTTGTTTCTTGTGAATGCAATTCTGTTATTATGGCTTAATATCATAGAATTGCAAGCGTTTAGATCTGCTCTGAAACGGAAGGCGTTGGAAGAGAGGGGATGCTCGTAGGTCGCAAAAAGGTGATGCTTGATTTTGAGTTAGCTGAGGGTGAGGGAAACTGATTGAATAGAATTCTTGGTGATTGCAGGTAATTCCCGGGAAAAGAAGGGGGAATACATTTTATCAGTTATATCTTATGATTTTGCTATTTCATCGCTGTATTTCATTTATAAATGTGTTATACTATGCATAGCCACGAAGAAGGGGGGCTATGAAACTTATGATTAAACGTGAATTGTATATGAGCCGCATTCGTCCATTTATTGGATTGGAGCTGATAAAGGTGATGACCGGTATTCGACGCTGCGGAAAGTCGGTCATGTTGGAACTGATTAAGCAGGAACTCACGGAATCCGGTATCAGTCCGTCTCAATTTATCTCTATCAATTTTGAGGATATGAGCTATTCCCATCTGCAGACAGCAGAGGCACTGCATGAGGAAATTATAAAAAGAGCTGCCGAGATTAACGGCAAGGTTTATCTTTTCTTTGATGAAATTCAGGAGGTTAGGGATTGGGAGAAGTGTATCAACTCCTTCCGTGTTGCACTCAACTGCGACATCTACATCACTGGTTCGAATGCGAAACTCTTGTCCGGTGAGCTTGCAAGCCATTTGGCCGGACGCTATGTTGAGTTTGTAATCTATCCTTTTTCCTTTGCAGAGTTCCTGGAGCTGTATCGTCCTACTGCACCTGATGAGCCTATCCAAAAGTGTTTCCAAAGCTATCTTCTGTCCGGAGGAATGCCGTACCTGGCAAACCTTCGTTATGCAAATGCGCCGTCTAAGCAGTATCTCCAGGATTTATTTAACTCGGTTCAGCTCAAGGACATCGTAAAAAGAAACAAAATCCGAGATGTTGATTTGTTGGAACGTATCATTTCCTATGTCTTGGCGAATGTCGGTACGAGTTTTTCGGCAACATCACTGGCAAAGTTCCTTAAGAGTGAGAAGCGCACCGTCGCTCCTGAAACCATTTTGAACTATATCAGATACTGCTGTGACGCGTATCTGTTCTATCAGGTGAAGCGAGAAGATCTGCAAGGAAAGCAGATTTTGGCAAGTAACGAGAAATACTACATCGCAGATCACGGAATCCGGGAAGCGGTTTTTGGCGGCAACACGAAAGATATCAATCTCATCCTTGAGAATGTGCTTTACTTAGAGCTGCTTCGCAGAGGATACGAGGTAACAGTTGGCAGAACCGGGGACAAGGAGATTGATTTCGTTTGCAATAAGCGTGACGAAAAACTTTATGTTCAGGTTGCTTACCTTTTAGCTACGGAAGAGACCGTTGCCCGAGAGTTCGGAGTGTATGACAAGATTCGAGATCATTTCCCGAAGTATGTTGTTTCCCTGGATGAGTTTGACATGAGTAGAAACGGTATTAAACATAAGAATATCCGAGACTTTTTGATGATGGGAGATTGGAACTAAGGAAGCGGCTCGGGAAAAGACTCCGATAAATTGAATATAATTTTTGTTTTCAAATCGGGGCAACGCTTGAAAAAATGGTCGGAAGATAATAAAATATATACAATCGAGTTCATTGCGATGCGAGTATATGCAAGGAGGGAAAATATGGGTTTCATCAAAGCGTTTAAAGGAGCGATAGGAGGAACGTTCGCCGACCAGTGGAAGGACTACTATGTACCGATGCCGGGAAGTTCAGCGACTGCCGCCATCATTCCCGGAGTTCCAATGGGAGTGAACAAGGGAAGGGGCGAAAATTATAAGGGAAACGCCAACATCATTTCAAACGGAAGCAAGATTGTTGTGCCGGAAGGCATGGCGATGATCACCGTTCAGGACGGCGCCATTACCAACATCATAACCGAAGTGGGCGGATTCGAATATCGTTCCGACGATCCGAATGCAAAGTCTATCTTTTCAGGAGACTCCATCATAGATTCCTTGGTCAAATCGTCTTGGGAAAAGTTTAAGTTCGGCGGGGCACCTGGCGCGCAACAACTGATTTTTTATGTGAATTTAAAAGAAATTCCGAACAACAGGTTCGGTACCCAGTCTGAAATTTACTGGGATGACGCATTTTTCGGTACGCAGGTCGGCGCCCTAACCAGAGGAACGTACACCTTGCGCATCATCGACCCGATTCTCTTTGTGAAGAACTTTGTGCCTGTCAAGTACATTTCCGCCGGCGCACCGATCTTTGACTTTGCGGACATGGACAACGAGGCCGGCGAGCAGCTCTTTAACGAAGTGGTGGGCTCTTTGTCTTCCGCATTTTCAAACTACACCAACGACCCTTCAAAAGGCAACCGAATGGCGAAGATTCAGGGAGACCAGCTGGGCTTTGCGCAGGCCTTGGGAGAGGTGGTCGAGCAGGCCTATCAGTGGAAGTCGACCAGGGGTCTTGAAATTGTCAAAACCGCTATCTTGTCGATTGAGTACGATGAAGATACCAAGGAATTGATGAAGGACGTCAAAAAGGCCGATGCCCTTATGGGCGCAAGAGGCGCGTCGTTCATGCAGCAATCCGTTGCAAGAGGCCTGCAGAGCGCGGGTGAAAACGGTGGCGGAGCGGCGATGGCCTTCATGGGAATGGGCATGGGAGCGGCTCAAGGTATGATGGGAGCCTTCCAGGCACCGAACATGCAGAATCAGCAAAATCCGCAAATGCAGCAGCAGAATATGCAACAGAATCCGCAAATGCAGGGCCAGCCGGCACCGGAAGTCGACCCGACTACCAAGCTCATTGAAATGAAAAAATTGTTGGATGCCGGCGTGATCACGCAGGAAGAATTTGATACGGTAAAGAAAAATTTGTTAGGGTTCTAGAACGATGGAAGAAAACGTAAAAATCATAAACACGGACGAGGGCGCAAAGGACGGGCGTAATCAATGCCCGCAGTGCGGCTCTACGGATATTTCTCAAAATATCAAGACGAGTAAACTGAGATGTAATTTTTGCAGACACGAATTTACTGCAAGTGGGGTCGCGGATGACGATATTTTTTCTCTGGAAGGCATGTCTGTCGGCTCCGGAGCATCGGATATTATACCGGATACCAAGGACGTGCTTACCCTAAAGTGCGACGGTTGCGGCGCGGAGGTTGTCATCGACACCGCGGAATCCACTTCGGCAAGATGCCACTGGTGCAGAAGCTCCCTGTCGATCAACAGACAGATTCCCAACGGCGCCGTGCCGGATGCCCTGCTTCCGTTCTCGATCAGCAAGGTGGACGCGGAGGCGGAGATCGCCAAGTTTGTCAGCAAAAGAAAGTTTTTCGCCCACCCTCGCTTCACCGAGGAGTTCAATACGAGCAATATCTGCGGCGTGTACCTGCCGTACATGGTGCTCGATGTGAACGCACACATGGACCTGTCGGGCGTCGGCGAAGTCCTGGTCAAAGAGTACAAGGGCACCGGTGACGATGACGAGACCTATTACGATGCCGATGCCTATTATGTGGAACGAAACTTCGACATCGGGGTCGACGATTTGACGATAGAGGCGAGTTCCGACAAGCTGAATGTAAACTCGAAGGAAAAGACCACCAACATCATCAACGCGATCATGCCTTTTGATACCGAACATCGCGTGAAGTACGACTCCAACTACTTAAAGGGCTTTACCTCTGAAAAGAGGGACACCAATATTGAGCAAATCAAACGAATCGCTCACAAACAGGCGGCGGATGTCGCGAGACTTTCCGCGCGGGAGCACATCAAAAAATACAATCGGGGCGTCAGATGGGACAGGGCCGATTTTCAGGTAAAAGGAGAATCCTGGAAGTCTATGTACCTGCCGGTTTGGCTCTATAGCTATATGCAAAGCGCGGGCGGCAAAAATATCCTGCACTATGTGGCGGTAAACGGAAGAACCAAAGAGACGATGGGAAGCGTGCCGATCAACATGACCAAGCTTTGGATTGTCAGCATCATCATAGAATTGTTTTCAGCGATCATGGTCTTCTTTTTGGGCTTGGACTTCATTGACATTGACCCGGAGACCAAAAATATCAGGTGGGCCCTGCTCCTCGGCGGAGTCGGTTTCTTTGCCTATATTTACACAAAGTATCGGAATGCGGATAAGCGTCACAGGCATGAAACGGAAACCAAGTATGAGGTGAAAAACCTTCAGAAGAGAGACGAATTTAAGGAACACAGGTATCGGTTGAGAGAATCCGCAATTAGAGGAGAAAACAGCACCGATGTAGCCGGAGACCTGAGAAGCAACATTTAGGACACATAAAACTTGCGGCAATAGCCGCAAACACATCGCCCTGCTTGATAAGTGATAACTGTCGAACAGGGCTTATTTTTATATGTTGCCGGTTATAACGGAAAGGCGACAGGAGGAGGGAAGCGGATGCGGCTTCGAGTGAATGTGAAACAGGCGGGCAAACGGCGTCCTGCGGTGCGGGAGGAAGTCTTGGAGGTCTCTGAGGGGATTGCGACGCTTCGGGACTTGATTTGCGATGTGACCGAGCGCCGGGTGAAGGCTTGGAATCAGCGAACGGAAGAGGACGAGATTCTTCGCGTTCTGAATGCGGAGCAGACGAAGGCCGGCGCGGGCGTCGGGAAATTCACGTTCGGCGAGCCGATGAACCGGGCGCGGCAGGATGCCGAGCGGGCGGTGGAGAACGCCCTGCAATCGTTTGAGGACGGATTGTACTGCGTGTTTATCGGCGAGGAACAGATTGAAGATTTGGAGGCGAGCATCTCCTTGACCGAGGAGAGCGTGCTCACCTTTGTGAGATTGACGATGTTGTCGGGGCGCATGTGGTAATCGGCCCGAGGGAGGAAGCGGAATGTATCATTATAATGTGCCGGATGCGAAGCGACAGGCGTACTTTGAGAGTCTAAGGGAGCCGGGGAAGCGTCTTCCAAGGAAGAGTCAGCTTTGGTTGACATCGTTATTACATTTGGATGAGGAGCACCGAAGACCGTCTGCTCATTGGGAAATAGGGCTTGAACAAAAACTGGCGGGCAAGGAGGAGTGGAGGCTTGCGGATATTTTCCCGAAGGAGTCCTACGCCGCGCTGGATGTGCTGCTCGGGGAGGAGTTCCGAAAGGCCTTTTTCGAGATCTGCGAGCGGATGATAGACTATATGTATCCGGAGGGCTACCTGCGCCGCATGATTCGTTCCAAAAACTACCGCCACCACTTAAGCCGCATCAACCATGACGTGCTCCGGCACTTTGTGACCTGCCGGATGATGGGCTACGATGTGATGACCATGATTCGAGGGGATTTCAAGGACAATGTGCAGCAGTACCTGTCCGATCACATTGCGCTCGAAATTGACCGCGGAAACGACGAGGTCATAGGCGCCATCCGAGAGGCCATCCTGAGCGAGAACAACACGACAATCTTGACCTACCCGATGATTCGTGGGATTTTGCAGGCGAGAAACGAAGAACTTCTCGGGCTTCTTGAAAAGCTCCTCCTCGCGGCGCAGCGGCAGGAGGGGATTCGTCAGGCAATCTGTGAGAACATCGACCATGGCCTGCAAGAGAACTTTGTGCGCTTTTTTGATGTGATCGTGGCGGAGAACCTGGTGCGCTTCTCGTCTGTAAAACGCGCGATTGCAACTTTTACGGGGATTGGGAGCGGATTTGCGGAACGAGTCACAAAAAAAGAGCTGCAGCTGATCGATGATCTCAACCACGGGCGAGTCTCGGCGGATGACTTGGTCACGAGCGAGGACAATGTGGTGGCGACGCTCGGGCTCTGGAAGAAGGGCTCGGAGGATGTATCGGCCCTGCTGCAGGCGGCTGAAGAGATTGCCCTGCACGGCAAGCGCCACAGCCATCTGATGCTCTCTTACTATCTGAATTTCCTTTCGGACGAGAGGAGCGCGACCCTGATTGCCAAGCGAATGATTCGACTGTACTGCTCGGACGATGCGACGTTTGAGCGCGAGAAGGGTTTAGAGATTGTGGCATGTTATTTCCCGTTTCTGTCCTCTTCGTTGGTGTGGAGCGGGATATACCGGCCCGTGATTCGGAAGTTTTCATTTTTCGGTTCAAACAAGAAAGAGGAAAAGGAGCTCTTTCACTGCCTGGAGCGGGCCCTCCTTGCGATGAAGACGAAGCAAGTCACCTTTTCCCCGTGCATCTTCCCGTGGTATTCCGCGTCGATCGAGAAGTCTGACCTGGCGCACTCGATGGGCATCCTGGCGAAGGAGCTCGGAGGGGAGTATTTGGAACGCATGACGGACTATGTGGGCTTCCTTGAATGGGGGGCTGCCGCATATTTGGAGCAGCACTATCCGAAGCCGAAGACAGAGCGGCAGAAGGAGATGCTGATTACCCTCTTGGGCGATCGAGCGATGAACACAAAAAAAATCTGCAATCTCATTCTTGAAAACGATTTAGTGCGCGAGTATTTAGCCGAAATCGAGGGCTACTTCCGCCTGAAGACTCCGGACATTCGCCGGGCGGTCTTTCTCCTGCTCGAATCGCAGGACGATGAGGGGCTTCGTGCCTCGATCGATCGGCTGATTGTCCAAACGGATGTGCAAAAGCGGCTCGGTGCCTTGGAACTCCTCTTGGATGCGAAGAAGAACGGGCGCTTCACGGAGCCGGAACTCCGGGCGTTTGTGGAAAAGATGCCGAAGGCGACGACCGCGGAGCAAGTCTTGATTGACACCCTGTTCGCGGAGGAAAAAACGGCGGAAACTCGTCTTTTCCGTGCTGATTTTTGTTTGGAGCTGCCGCTTACCCTCACGGCCTCGATGGAGCCGAAGGACTTTTTCTCAAAGACGAGCGAGGAACTCTATGCGCTTTTGAAGAAGTGGAGCGCACTCTATGAGGCGCATGGTGACTATGAATATCAGGATGCCTACGGGCGGGACTGCCTCCTTCGGGACATGTTCTCCCCGCTGCGGCGGCAAGAGCGCTTTGGTGATTTCTTGGCAATCAAGGAGTATCCGCTGGCAGAGCTGTGGGAGCGCTTCTATGAGGAGGAAATCGGGGAATTCAACACGCTGCACCAACTGTATTTGATGATTCAGATGCGAGAGGCGGAGGCCAAATCTCCGGAGGTCAAGAGAATCTTCACCTACTTGGACAAACTCTTCGGCAAGAAGTTTGGGGAGCTCGGAGAAAAACTGGAAGCGGAGCCGATTCCGTACTGCGGGCGCGGATATTATCAGCGTCCGGTGCTCCGAATCATAGAAGTCATGCACGAGGAGAAGAAGCGGGCTCACCTGAGCGAGGTCTTTGCATTGGCGAAGAGTGTTTACGCGAAATTGATGGAAACGTTTTCGGTGCGGGAGCTGGCGGTCAAAGATACCTCATGGGGAGAGGCATGCTATGGACTCTGCTTTTCGCGACATCCGATGCTTCGGGAATGGCTTGAAATCCTCGATGATTGCCGCGACGAAGCGAGTTTTCGCGAACTGTTCTCGATGAAGCTCAAGATTGAAACCGAGATGCTCGAGTTCGCCGAAGAGACGGAGATTCCGTACGAAGAGACGGTGCTCTACTTCTCGGAGGTCGCCTATGCCGTTCGCTTGGGCATCGCCCCTCCGGACCACTTCTATAAGAAGATCTTCTCTTCCAACAGGGAGCGCCTGCGCAGAGCGGTCTCTACGATTACGGCCTATCTTTCGGACCAAGTGCCGGACCCGAGCCGACGCGGATATAACGAGTTCCTCCTCTCACCCGAAAATATTGCCTGGGTGAAGGAGCACGGGCAAGTTGCGCTGGATGAAATCGTTTCGCAGGAACTCCTCCGCGGGGAGATGCCGCTTCCGTATTCGAGCGCGACTTACCTGATTCGCCGCATCGAAGGGCTGGAGACCATGATTGCAATTCTGAAGGCGATGGGCAATCTGAAATTGGATAGAAACAGTTGGTACGGAAGTGCTACAGACAGCAAGAAGGGAAGCTTGAGCCACCTTCTAAAAGTCAGTTATCCGCTTCCGACAGACGGCCCGGAGGACTTGAAAAAGCTCCTTGCAGGCACGGACATCACCGAGCGGAGGCTCACTGAACTTGCGATGTACGCGCCCCAGTGGATTCCGATTCTGGAAGCCTACCTCGGCTGGGAGGGAATGGCGAGCGGATGTTACTATTTCCATGCCCACACCAGCGATGTGGACGGGAAGAAGGCGGGACTTTTCGCGAAGTACACGCCGATTTCCATCGATGAGTTCCGGGAGGGAGCCTTTGACTTGGACTGGTTCAGGGAGTCTTATCAGGAACTCGGCGCGGAGCGCTTCGACCTGCTCTATGAGAGCGCAAAGTACATCTCCGACGGTGCAAAGCACAGTCGGGCACGAAAATTTGCCGATGCGGTGCTCGGGAAGCGGGAGGTCGGAGAAGTGGAAGAGGAGATTGCAAGCAAGCGAAACAAGGACCTTCTCGCATCTTACGGCTTGATTCCGCTCGCGAAGAGCCGCGATGAAGATCTTCTTCGCCGTTACAAGTTCCTGCAAAACTTCTTGAAAGAGAGCAAGCAGTTCGGTGCGCAGAGGCGGGCGAGCGAGGCGAGGGCCTTTCAAATCGCTCTGGACAACCTCTCGCGCAATGCCGGCTATTCCGATTCCTTGCGCTTGATTTTGGGCATGGAATCCGCACTGATGGAAGAAATGCAGCCGTATTTTGCACCCAAACCCGTGGACGGTTTTGAGGTCCGCATCCTCATTCACGAGGACGGCACATCCAAGATTGTCTTTGAGAAGGAGGGCAAACAGCTCAAGTCCCAACCCGCGGTGCTAAAGAAAAACGAGTATGTGGAAGAATTGAAAAAGGCGCATAAGAACCTGAAAGAGCAGTACAGCCGGGCGAAGAAGATGTTCGAAGAGTCGATGGAAGACGGCACCGAGTTCCACGCCGAGGAAATCGCGCTGCTCTTCGAGAAAAACCCGGTCATTGCCCCCCTCCTTCGGAACCTGGTGATGAAGAGCGGGGAGCACTTGGGTTACTTTGATGCCGGAAAACTCGTCTCTCCGACGGGAACTTCCGTCGAACCGGAAGGGAAGATGCCAATCGTCATCGCCCATGCGCTGGATCTGTATCGGAGCGGTGATTGGCGGGCGTATCAGGAAGACCTCTTCACGCGAGGGGTGAAACAGCCGTTCAAGCAAGTCTTCCGCGAACTTTATGTGAAGACCGAAGACGAAGCCGGAAAATACGAGAGCCTGCGCTATGCCGGGCATCAAATTCAGGTGCAGAAGGCCATCGCCGTTTTGAAGACCCGCCGCTGGGTCGTGGAGGACGAAGGGGGGCTGCAAAAGGTGTATTATAAGCAAAACCTCATCGCAAAGATGTATGCCCTGGCGGATTGGTATTCGCCGGCGGACATTGAGGCCCCGACCCTGGAAGAAATTTGCTTCTTTGATAGAAAGACGTTCCGACCGATTCCGCTGGATGAGGTTCCGGACTTGATTTTCACCGAAGTGATGCGGGATATCGACTTGGCGGTGAGCGTCGCCCACGTCGGTGGAGTCGATCCGGAGACGAGCCATTCGACCATCGAGATGCGAAGGGCGATTGCCGAGTTCAACCTCAAACTCTTCAAAATCAAAAATGTCAGCTTTACCGACAAGCACGCACTCATCAAGGGAAAACTCGGGGAATACAGTATTCACCTCGGCAGCGGATTGGTGCACCAAAAGGCGGGAGCCGTCATTCAGGTCCTGCCGGTGCACTCGCAGCATCGCGGCAAGCTCTTCCTCCCGTTCGTGGACGAAGACCCGAAGACCGCTGAAATCATGTCAAAAATCCTTCTCTTTGCCAAAGACGGGAGCATCAAGGACCCGAGCATATTGAATCAGATTGAGAAGAAAACTCCATCACGAGGGTCCTTGCCTT
>JAUMXH010000008.1 GCA_030529225.1 Bacillota bacterium
CTTAGTTGTAAAATAGATTTCGTATGAGGGGAATTAGCTCAGCTGGGAGAGCGCATGGCTGGCAGCCATGAGGCCAGGGGTTCGAGCCCCCTATTCTCCACCAATATAGGCAGCGGACTTTGGTAAAGGTCCGTTGTTTTTTCTATCCTCCTCCCTGCAAAAAATAGGGCTTGACTTTTCGTTCCCTTTGTGATAAATTTAAAAAAATTTGTGAAAAATTGTTGTGAGTTAGCTTCGTGCGTTTTTTAAATGAAGGGGTGTAACGTGAACATGAACTTAAAAAATTTGAATATATTTCAGAACGGTAAGATCGAGAAGGGCAATCTCTCGATAGCAGGGTCTATTATTTCCGATATTGGTCCGAATCATTCCATGATAGAGAGTGATTCGGACATTTTTTTTGCGGACAGCGCATATGCCTTCCCGGGCTTCATCGATGTCCACGTGCATCTGAGGGAGCCGGGCTACTCGTACAAGGAGACCATAGAGACCGGAACGATGGCGGCGGCGCACGGCGGATACACCGCGGTTTGCACGATGCCGAACCTGAATCCGGTTCCGGACAGCGTGGAGAATCTGAAGGTTCAGCTCGATATCATCGAGAAGACGGCGCGCGTCGCGGTCTACCCCTTCGGGTCGATTTCAAAGGGGGAAAAGGGCGTCGAGCTTTCGGATATGGAGGAGCTCGCGGACTATGTTGTGGGCTACTCGGATGACGGCATCTGCGTCCAATCTCACCACCTGATGGAAGAGGCGATGAAGAAGGCGAAGGCGCTGGGCAAAATCGTCGCGGCGCACTGCGAGTGCAACAGCCTGGCGGACGGCGGCTACATCCACGACGGAAAATACGCGAAGAAGCACGGGCACAAGGGGCTCTCGAGTGAATCCGAGTACAAGGCAATCGAGCGGGACATCGAGCTCGCGAGAAAGACCGGCGCCCACTACCACGTCTGCCACCTCTCTTGCAAGGAGAGCGTGGAAATCGTCAGAAGAGCAAAGGCGGAAGGACTGAATGTGACCTGCGAGGTGGCCGCCCACCACGTCTGCCTGGACGACAGTATGCTAAAAGAGGACGGCATCTACAAGGTCTACCCGCCGATTCGAAGCCTCGAAGACAGACTCGCGGTGATCGAGGGCATCGTCGACGGCACGGTCGATATGATTGCGAGCGACCACGCGCCGCACACCGAAGAGGAAAAATCGAAGGGTTTAAAGGACAGCGCCAAGGGCATCGTGGGCTTGGAAACGACCTTCCGCGTCCTGCACAGCAAGCTCGTCAGGACCAAGCTCGTCAGCTTGGAACGACTCATAGACCTGGTTTACACGAATCCGCGCAAGATTTTTAAGGTCGGCGCTCCGTTCGAGAAGGGAGAAGAAGCGACCTTCACCATCTTTGACCTGGAGAGCGAGCACAAGGTTGAGGGCAAGGGGTTTTTCTCCAAGACCAAGTTCACTCCGTTTGAGGGAATGACCGTGTACGCAAGGTGTTTGATGACGGTTTACAAGGGCGAAATCGTGTATCTGGATGAGAGCCTGAAGAAGTAGGAAAGGTTGGATATGAGAGATCTGGAGTTCAAAATCGTTTCAAATCAAAGGATCGCGAGGGATGTCTATCAGATGGAGCTCTCGGGGGATGCGAGCGGCATCCGAAGACCCGGGCAGTTCGTCAATCTGAAACTGGGCGGACTCTTCTTGCGAAGGCCGATTTCAATCTGCGACCGGGGAGAGGGCTCGCTTCGATTGATTTACAAGGCGGTCGGCGAGGGAACGGAGCAACTGTCTTCGATGCGGGAGGGCGAGGCGCTCAGCCTCTTGATTCCGCTCGGAAACGGCTTCGATACGAGCCTTGCCGGTACAAGGCCCCTTCTGGCAGGAGGGGGCGTCGGGGTTCCGCCGCTCTACCTGCTGGCAAAGACGCTCCTGGAGGAGGCGAGGGAGCTCGGCATCGAGAGAACGATCACGGTGCTGCTCGGCTTCCAATCCAAGGAGGACGTGTTTTATTTGGAGGAGTTCAAGGCGCTCGGATGTGAGCTGCGCGTCACGACCCTGGACGGGTCGGCGGGAACGCGGGGGCTCGTCACCGATGTCTTGGAAGAGATCGATTACAGCTATGTCTACGCCTGCGGCCCGGAAGCCATGCTGAAGGCCCTCTGTGAGAAGACGCAAACGAGCGGACAGTACAGTTTTGAGGCGAGAATGGCCTGCGGATTCGGCGCCTGCATGGGGTGCACCAAAAGGACAAAGTCTTCCTATAAGAGAATCTGCAAGGAAGGCCCGGTATTTTTGAAGGAGGAGCTCCTTTGGTAGATAAGAAGATACAATGTTGCGGACTGGACTTTAAGAATCCGGTGATTCCGGCGAGCGGAACCTTCGGGTTCGGCTATGAGTTTGCGGAACACTACGATATCAATGTGCTCGGGGGCATCAGCCTGAAGGGCACGACCCTGGAGGAGCGCTACGGGAACGAGCTCCCGAGAATCGCGGAGACCAAGGCGGGCATGTTGAACGCGGTGGGGCTCCAGAACGGGGGCGTCAAAAAGCTCGTGGACTATGAAGTGCCGACCCTGCGAAAGGTCTACGACGGCATCGCCATCGCCAACATCAGCGGCTTCTCGATTGAGGAGTATGTCAAGACGACGGCGGCTGCGAGCGAGAGCGAAGGAATCGATATGATAGAGCTGAACATCAGTTGCCCGAACGTGCACGGCGGAGGCATGAGCTTCGGAAGTGACAAGGAGATGGCCTTTGAGGTTTGCAGCGAGGTCAGGAAGGTCTGCAAAAAGCCCCTCTTTGTGAAACTCAGCCCGAATGTGACCGACATTGCGGAGATTGCGAGGGCCTGCGAGGCGGCCGGGGCGGATGGAATCAGTCTGATCAACACCCTGCTTGGGATGCGAATCGATGTGAAAAAGAGGAAGCCGATTCTGGCTAATACCACCGGCGGACTTTCGGGGGGAGCCATCTTTCCGGTCGCGCTGAGGATGGTCTGGCAGGTCTTTCAGGCCGTGAAGATTCCGGTGATGGGAATGGGCGGCATCGAAAGCGCAAGGGATGTGATTGAGATGATGATGGCGGGCGCGAGCCTGGTGCAGGTGGGAGCCGCGAACCTTGTGAATCCCTATGCCTGCAGAGACATCATAGCGGATTTGGATGCGGAATCTGAGAAGCTCGGAATCGGGAGCTTGAAAGAAATCATAGGCGCCGCCCACGCGGTAGAGATGGAGAGGTGAGAGAGATGAAAGATGTGATTATCGCTTGCGACTTTGCGAGCAGGGAAGAATTGAACAAGTTTTTGGAGGCCTTTGGCGAAGAAAGGCCCTATGTGAAGGTGGGCATGCAGCTCTTCTACGCCGAGGGCGCTCCGCTGATCAAGGAGCTCAAGGCGAGGGGGCACAAACTCTTTTTGGATTTGAAACTCTACGACATCCCGAACACCGTGGCGAGCGCAATCAAGGTGCTTGGCGGCTTGGGCGTGGATATGATCAACGTGCACGCAGCCGGCGGATCGGAGATGATGAAGGCGGCCAAGGAAGCGGTGCAGGGATTTGCACAGAAGCCCCTGTTAATCGCAGTGACCCAGCTTACATCGACCTCGGAAGAGTTAATGAAGCGGGAACTCTTAATTGAGAAGTCGCTCGATGAAGTGGTGCTCGCATACGCGAAAAATGCGAGAGATTGCGGGCTGGACGGCGTGGTCTGCTCGGCGATGGAGGCAAAGAAGATTCACGAACACATCGGAGAGGACTTCTGCACGGTGACGCCGGGAATCCGCTTTGCGGGCGGAACTGCGGACGACCAGGTCAGGGTGATGACGCCGGAGCAGGCGAAAAAAGAAGGCGCGGACTTTATTGTGGTCGGAAGGGCGATCACCGGAGCGGAGCATCCGTTGGAGGCCTACCAAAAGTGCCTGGCCGAATTTTTGGGTTAAGTCTGTAAGGCTTTGAGAGGGAAAAAACCGATGATTGGCTTTGTGAAAGAATAGAGCATAGGAGAAGAACCATGAATGTGAGCGAACAAGTAGCAGGTCACCTGCTGAGAATCGGGGCCGTGTTCCTGCGTCCGAAGGACCCCTTCACTTGGGCGAGCGGAATCAAGAGTCCCGTATATTGTGACAATCGACTGATTTTATCGGATCCCGAGGCGCGCGACTTCATTGAACGTGCCCTCAGCGAGCTGGTCAAAGAGAAGTTTAGGGATGTGGATGTGATTGTGGGCACCGCGACCGCCGGAATCGCCCACGCGGCGATCATAGCCGACAAGCTGAGGCTCCCGATGGCCTATGTGAGGGCCGGAAACAAGGAGCACGGAAGGCAAAATTTAATTGAAGGAAAAATCGAAGCGGGGAACAGGGTCGTGGTCGTAGAAGATTTGATTTCAACCGCGGGAAGTTCCCTGAAAGTCTGCGACAACCTGGTGGAGGCCGGGGCGGAAGTCCTGGGGCTCGTCAGCATCTTTACTTACAGAATGAAGGCTGCGGAGGAGAACCTGGCAGCCAAGAACATGACGAGCTACAGTCTCTGTGACCTCGATACCATCGCCGAGCAGGCGATCAAAGAGGGGTACATCCGCCGGGAAGAGAAGGAAAAATTGTTGAAGTTTAGAGACAATCCGCAGGATGAGTCTTGGATACAGGCGTAATCGGATAGAGCCGAGGAACAGGAGGGCAAGATGAAAAAAGATTTGATAGACATTTTGGATTTAACAAACGAAGAAATCGCTGAGATGATTGATGTGGCCTTTGACATCGTCAAACACCCGGAAACGTATTACGAAAAGTGCAAAAACAAGAAGATGGGCGTACTTTTCTACGAGCCTTCGACGAGGACAAGATTGAGTTTTGAATCGGCAATGATAGAGCTGGGCGGGAATGTAATCGGGTTCTCGGAGGCAAATTCGAGTTCGGCGGCGAAGGGCGAGAGCGTGGCGGACACCGCGAAGACCCTCGAGTGTTTCTGCGACATCATCACGATGAGGCACCCGAAGGAGGGCGCACCTTATGTGGCCTCAAGGAATGTGGATATCCCGGTCATCAACGCGGGAGACGGCGGACACAACCACCCGACCCAGACTTTGACCGACCTCTTTACGATTATGCGCGAAAAGGGAAGATTGGATAACCTTACGGTCGCGTGCTGCGGGGACTTGAAGTTTGGTAGAACGGTTCACTCGCTGATTTCCGCGATGTCAAGGTACAAGAATGTGAAGTTTGTTCTGATTTCACCGGAGGAATTAAGGATTCCGGAGCACATCCGAAGTGAGATTTTGATTAAGAATAACATTGAATTTAAGGAAATTACCTCTTTGGATGAGGCGATGCCGGAGCTCGACATCCTGTATATGACAAGGGTGCAAAGGGAGCGCTTCTTCAACGAAGAGGACTACATCAGGCTCAAGGACAGTTATATTTTGACGCCGGACAAGTTGCTCAGCGCGAAAAAGGATCTCTCTATTCTTCACCCGCTGCCAAGGGTAAACGAGATTTCGGTACAGATTGACAAGGATGAGAGGGCGGCGTACTTCAGACAGGTGAAGAACGGCAAGTTCATCCGTATGGCGCTGATTCTCAAGCTTTTGGGGTTCTAAGGAGGCTTTCGCACAGGAACTTGGCTTGGTAATAAATGTAGGTATGTAAGTTAGATTTAAAATAAAGGAGGAAGCTATGATCATCGGAACAATTAGACAGGGTTTGGTAATCGACCATATTCCGGCAGGCAAGGGATTGGAGCTTTATAAATATTTGAATTTAGATGAACTTGAGTGCGAGGTGGCGCTCATTAAGAATGCAGTCAGTGAAAAGCACGGCAAGAAGGACATTCTGAAGGTCAATGAGATCATCGACATCAACTACGAAATCCTGGCCTTCATCGACCCTAAGATCACGGTGAATGTGATTGAGAACGGCGAGAGGGTAAAGAAGGTTCATCCTGAGCTTCCGCACACCATCCACAATGTGATTAAGTGCAAGAATCCAAGGTGCATCACCTCAATCGAGCAGGAGTTGGAACAGGCGTTCAAGCTCAGCGACAGGGAAAATCGAATCTACAGATGCCTTTACTGCGAGACGTTGGCAGAGTAAGCCGTGCAGTATCGTATCGTTCTCCCATTTTGATAAAGTGACGGAGGAATAGAGATTCTAAAAAAGCTCACGCAATGGGATTGGCTCATTTGTAGTGGGCTTTTTTTTGTGAGGCGCTTTTTTCAATTCTCAGAATCTTTTAGGGACAGAAAGTTGGAACTTTCTTGTTAGGAAGGGGGCCAAGAGGATTGACAGGATGAAAATAATGTATTACAATGTAATACAAAAAGGAGGGATTGCTTATGATGATTTCTTTAAGATTGAGTGATACGGATGCCGCACTGTTTAAAAAATATGCGGAACTTAATGGTATTTCAGTATCAGAGTTGATTCGGCAGTCAGTGATGGAGCGCATCGAGGACGAGTACGATTTGAAAGCTTACGAAAAAGCGATGGAAGAATATCAAAAGAACCCCATCACGTATTCCCTCGATGAGGTGGGGAAAGAGCTGGGCTTGGAATGAGTTTTCGTGTTGTGTTTACCGAAACGGCGAAAAAGCAACTCAAAAAAATGGATCGATACACTGCTTCTCTCATCCTGGGATGGCTCAGAAAAAATATAGAAGGATGCGCGGATCCGCGCAGGCACGGCAAAGGCTTAAGCGCAAATCGAAGCGGGCAGTGGAGATACCGAGTGGGTGATTACAGAATTTTAGCAGAGATACAGGATGAAAAAGTCGTTGTATTGGTACTCGGAATCGGGCATAGAAAAGAGATTTACACCTAGCTTTTTGCTTGGGGGCTAAAAATCAAAAGACCCGACTTGGTCCCGGAAAATAGGGTTCTATCGTTTCACATACCTCTGATTCTTGCTTTGAGGTTTCTCCGGGATGCTCATTCGTATTAGCTTCAAATCGATGGCAGGGCGTAGATAGTTTCTGCGGAATCCTTCTTTGGATTTCAGATTCAATCGTTCCATTAAGGCATTGCTCGAGTAAGGAACTCCGGCTTCCATCACAGCGAGCAGTTTTTTGACTAGTTCCGAAACAAGGGTTTCCTCTTCGTCGGTTTGAGCAGTCACGTCTTCCAAAACTTGCTTTATTTTGAGTAACATAAATTCAATGAACACCGTAGACTCGCCGTCTACATGACACTTTGCAATCGCATCGTAATACTCGTTTTGAAAGGTTTCGATTTGGCTTTCTAATGGAATAAACTCAAAAATCGGTTTCCATTTGGAAAGCAGGGCCGTGTGCCATAACCTTGCCATTCTGCCGTTCCCGTCAGAAAAAGGGTGGATAAAAACAAATTCATAATGAAATACGCTGCTTAAAATCAGAGGGTGCACATCATTTTTTTCTCGATTCATCCAGGTAAAAAGAGTTTCCATCAGTTGAGGCACGAGTCGAGCGGGCGGTGCCATAAAAATACACTTATCCCCTTGAAAAACGCCTTCCTCTCCTCGTCGAAAGGTTCCGGAATCCTCCAAAAGCCGATTCGTCATAACGGCATGTAATCGCATTAAATCTTTTATGTTGTAGGGGTCAATCTCGGAGCAGAGTTCATAGGCGGCATAGGCATTTTTCACTTCCAGGATTTCCCGCTGCTTTCCAAGAACCGTCTTTCCGTTGATGACATCCCTCACTTGCCCTAAAGAGAGAGAATTGGCTTCAATCTTTAAGGAAGAGTGGATGGATTTGATGCGGTTGTTTCTTCTCAAGTGAGGTTTTGCTTGCAAGCGATCGCCCGCTGTAAGGAGCCCCACCTTCTCGGAGATGGAAGAAATCAAGGTTGCCATTCGATTTGTGATTGTAAAAGGTGGTTGATAAGTTTCCATAAAATTCCCCTTGGCTTGTCTCAAGTCTAATGAGCGTGCTTTCGCTACTTCTCAGGCACAATCTTCCGTATTTTCTTGCGTACCATCATACGTACTATCTTCCGTACTTTTTGATTCCATTATACAATAAAAGTCAGGAAATGCAAGCGGTTTAAGATTTCTTCTTGCGTACTTTTAATTGATGGAGATTACACTCCGGAAAGAGTGTTGCCTGCAAAAAGGCTCAGTGAGTTTTTGTATCTAAATTTCTATTTCCAGGGTCTCAATTTTTTCCCCCAATCATCTATAAAACCCAGAGGTTTTAGATCTATTGAACTATATGTTTTCACTAATTCTGTGAGCCCTTTGTAAAATTTTCTGTAACTTATTTCATTAGAGATATCTTTGAGATACAAGATTGTGGCGAATATTGTGTTGTTAGAAACTTTGCCTAAATACTCTTCATATAATTTTGGTGTTTTTGTCAATCTTGCTCCATATAATCTACCGTAATGCGCGCAGATATTTCTTACATAGGCAAGATTTTCAATCCAAGATTCTAAATAAAAGTATTTGGTGTGAAATTCTTTTGCAATCTCTTTTTTGTCCTCATTTTTCATGTTTTTATACATTTTGGAAAGGACGCCAAAACTTGTTACCTCTATAACTGCATATAGAGGGATTTTTCCTCCCACGTAGTTATCTTGAAAGTTTTTAATAAATGGCGAACGATTGTTTCTTGTAATTTCTTTTTCCAGTTCTTGCAATACTTCCTCTTGTCTTTTTTGGTTTTTAAAGTTGGAAAGTGACTGATATCCAAAATTTCCATATTTCAAGGAAAAAAAATTGGTCATTGCTGCTCTCAAATGGACCTCTACATCTTCGATGACAGAAAAAAGCAAATGTCGCAATTCTTTATCAAAAGTATATAAATTGACAATATCCTTTAATTCTATTCCTGTCAAATATTTTTTATTCTTTTTTAAGGTAATACTGTAGGCCTTGATAATCCTGTAATAAGATATTCTTTTGAGAATTCTTTCAGCATCCGTTTTGTCCGGTATAATAAGTCCCAGATTGATTAGATTATTGATTTGTTCCTCGATGCTAGTTGGTTTTTGATGATTCTTTTTCACGTTTTTTACCCCAAAATCAAAAGACCCGACTTGGTCCGCATTTTACTAAGAGGCGTGTCGGGTACTGTTGGGCTTATACTATAAGATTTAATTCTATATGTCAAGACTTTTTTAGAATTTTTCGTTTTTCATTTGGAAACGTTTCCATCGTTCAATTTTTTAGGTAAAATCAATGCTCTGCTCTCTTTTTGCGTAAAAGCCAAATGTAGAAGGCGGGAGGGAAGGCAATGAAGAGAAGGTTCAGCAAGGCGGTATTTTGTTCCCCGGTAACATCGTTAAGTAGCGGCTTCAGCGCCCTGTATTTTAGAATAAAAAATCCTAAGAAGAAGAATAGTTCCAGTATGCCGATCAGAATGATTGCGCCGCTAAAAAAGATTCTAAACAAAATGTAAATCAGAAAATCCAATATCGCTCCGATTGGCATATCAATCAGATAGAGGGTAATCAAACATTCCACTCCAAAACCGAGGAAAATGAACTGCTTAGCTGCAAGATTCCGATAATCTACGGCTATTTGATTCATGAGCAGGACTCCGCCGAACAGGGGGGTGAAACCCATGTAGGAACCGGAATAGCGTTTGCAGGCGAAAGCCCGCAATAAAAAGTTTGCAAGGAATAAAAATCCTACAAGAATTCCGACAACCTCAACTTGAGCGAGCAGGTGCAGCAGAAAAGTTAAAACAATCATAGGAGGGTCCTTTCTAAGGGAACTGCGTTTTCATTGTTGGAGGCAAGAGCCTGATTTCTGATGGAAGAAACGGAGGGTAAGTCCGTTTCTAATAGGTAATCTTAAGTATACATAAAAAATAACATAGAAAGGAGCCTCGTTCAAGTCTCCATTGCTCCAAAAAGTTTCAGTATACTGAAAAAAATGTCGAATATTCTAAAAATTTTCACTATGCTGAAAATTTAGACCGAGCACGGGGCGACAAAAAAGAGCCCCTATGCCAAGGGCTCACTCATCAAAAACTGTTCCATTGCCAGGGCCGCCTTCACGCAAACATCCTCGTGTTCCAGAATCTCTCGGATTCGCGCCCTGTCCGCAAGCTCCACCGTGATGTCCTCGGTACTTTCCAAATACGCGTTGGAAGGCTCTCCGCTGTAGGTTCCGTAGACCATGCTGCAGCGCTCGTCGGTCAGCCCCACCGTGGTGTACCTGGGCGGTGAAACGCGCTCAATCCGCAAGTCCATCCCTGTCTCTTCCTTAAATTCCCGGCGCGCCGTCTCCTCGACCGTCTCTCCCTCATCAATCAAACCGGCGGGAAACTCGTACACATACTTTCCGGCCGTGACCCGAAACTGCTTGATTACGCACAGTTTTTCGCGCTTCTCGTCGCTGGCCACGATGACAGGGGCCGAGCTGAATCGCTCCCCGCCCTCGATTTGTCGCTTCACCTTATCCAGGTTGTTTCGCGTCACCAGCTCCCAAGTCTTGATATTTCCCTCTCTGTCCTCGTACTCAATCTCGATGCCTGTATTGAAGGTGAGGGCGTTCTTTTCTCTGATATTCAGTAATTTCATTATTTTCTCCACATTCTGCTTCTCTATCGTAGCGTCGGAAAAAAGCTTCCGATCGGCAAGTCAGTTTTCATCCTTCCGCCCGGGCGCCATCCGCGAGGCGGGCAGGTGTGTTTGCTATCAATATATAGGGAGAAGCTCCAGAAGTCAAGCGGGAAGGGGACTTTCAGGGCGCAGGCAATAAAAAAATTCCGGATTCTGTTTAAAACGGGGGAGAATTGCGTATATATTATAATATTCTAATATAACGATTAACTAATAAAATAAAAAAGTAAGGAGAAGGGGATGGATCAAGCGTACAAGGAAAAAGTCATGCACAAGTCCGAACTGTTGAAGGCGATCGCCAACCCGGTCAGACTCTGCATCTTGAACCAACTTTCCGAAAAGGGAGAAATGCGGGTGAGCGACATGCAGGAGTGCATCGAGGCTTCGCAGTCGGTCATTTCGCAGCATGTGAGGAAGTTAAAAGACCTGGGAATCCTGGGTCTGAGAAGGGACGGAACCAGTTCGTACTACTCATTGGAAGATGAGGCGGTGAAGAAGATTGTCAAAACGACGATGGATTCGTAAGAAGGCGGAAACAGAGGCATAGGGAAGATACCGTTTTTAAGAGGAGAAGGATATGTCAAAGAAAATTGTCATCGTAGGCGGCGTCGCAGGAGGTGCGACCGCGGCGGCAAGACTCAGAAGATTGGACGAGTCTGCGGAAATCATTATGTTTGAGAGGGGCGGCTACGTTTCGTTTGCAAACTGCGGCCTGCCCTACTATATCGGAGGCGTGATCGAAGAGCGCGATATGCTCCTCGTTTCAAGCAAGGAAGCGATTGAAGGAAAGTACAACGTGCAGGTCAGACTGCGCTCGGAAGTGCTTGCAATCGACAAGGAAAACAACAAGGTGCGCGTGAAGAATTTGGAAAGCGGCGAAGAGTACGAGGAAAGCTACGATTCTTTGATTCTGTCTACCGGTTCGAGCCCGATCGTGCCTCCGCTGGAGGGGATTGACAGCCCGAACACCTTTACGCTTTGGAACATGCACGATACCGACAAGGTTTACGAGTTCATCGAGAAGAACGACCCGAAGACGGCGGTGGTCATCGGCGGCGGATTCATCGGCGTGGAGATGGCGGAAAACCTTGCGGATAGAGGCATCGAGGTCAGCATGGTCGAGATGGCGGACCAAATCATGGCGCCGTTCGACAAAGACATGGCTCTGATTCTTGAGAATCACATGCGCCAGCACGGGGTCAACCTGTACTTGGGCGAGGGGCTCGAGAGCATTCAGCAGGGCGGCAAGATTGTAAAACTCAACACCGGAAGGGAAATCCGGGCGGACTTGATCATGCTTTCAATCGGCGTCAGACCGAATACGGCCCTCGCGAAGGAAGCGGGCTTGGAGCTCAACCAGCGCGGCGCTCTGATCGTCGATGAAACGATGAGAAGTTCTCACCACAACATCTACGGAGCGGGCGACATCTGCGAGGTCATCGACTTCAACACCAAGGGAAAAACCGTGGTTCCTCTTGCCGGCCCGGCGAACAAGCAGGGCAGACTCCTCTGCGCCAACCTCCTGGGTCAGAAGCAGGAGACTTACAGGGGAACGCAGGGAACCAGCATTGCCAAGGTCTTCGACCTTCACGCGGGATCTACCGGTCTGAATGAAAAAATGCTGAACCGCGAGGGCAAAAAGTACCGAGAGGACTACCTGGTCGCCTTGATTCAGTCAAAGTCGCACGCAGGCTACTACCCGGGTTCTCTGCAGATGACTTTGAAGCTGATTTTTGACCTAACGGGCAAGGTGCTGGGCGTGCAGGCGATCGGCTACAAGGGCGTCGACAAGAGGGTCGATGTCATCGCGACCGCAATCAACTTCGGCGCGACCGTGTACGACTTGCAAAAATTAGAGCTTGCCTACGCACCGCCGTTCTCATCGGCGAAGGATCCGGTGAACATGCTCGGCTACGTTGCGGCCAACATATTGGAAGGCTTGACCGAGCCGATCCTGATGAGGGAGTTCCAAGAGATGAAAGAGCAGCTCGGAGACAAGGTGCAGCTCCTTGATGTCAGGGAAGAGGACGAGCTTTTGACCTTCCGATTGCCGGATGCGAAAGAAATTCCGCTCACCCAAATCAGAAAGCGATTGGAGGAGCTTGATAAAGAAAAGACCTATGTCATCTCGTGTGCAGCCGGCCTCAGAGGCTACGTGGCGGAGCGCATCCTGAAGCAAAAAGGCTTTACCGTGAAGAACCTCTTTGGCGGGGTGCAATCGTTCCGAGACGCTTCCGTGATAGAAACCGTGAAAACGCAGAAAAGCGCGGCAGACTGCGCGCAGGGCGCTTGTGATGCGGATGCAAAGGAAGTCAAGGTTGTGAACGCTTGCGGTTTGAGCTGTCCGGGTCCTATTGTTGCGGTTTCCAAGGCGATGGAAGAAGCGCAGCCGGGTGACTTGATCAAGGCGGTCGCTACCGATCCCGGCTTTACCAGGGACATCGAAGCGTGGGCCAACAACACCGGAAACAGCCTGGTGGAAAAGTATACGGAAGGAGAAAAACACGTCGCCGTATTAAAAAAAGCTAATGCCCCTTGTGAGGGTGGGGGGCTTGTAAATTCACCTTCAAACGCATCTTGTGCGCAAGTTCCCAAGAGCAAGGAGAAGACCATGATCGTCTTCAGCGGGGACCTGGACAAGGCGATTGCCTCATTCATCATCGCGACCGGCGCGGCTGCGATGGGCAACAAGGTGCACATGTTCTTTACCTTCTGGGGCCTTAGCATCCTTCGCAAGAAGAATCCGCCTAGGGTGAAGAAGGACTTCATGGGCAGGATGTTTGCGGCGATGCTTCCGAAGGGAAGCAGGAAGCTCGGCCTTTCCAAGATGAACTTTATGGGTATGGGCAGCAAGATGATTCGCATGGTCATGAAAAAGCACAATGTGGATTCTTTGGAACAACTCATTCAGAACGCCCTGGATGCCGGCGTGCAGATCACTGCCTGCCAGATGTCGATGGACTTGATGGGCATTAAGAGAGAAGAGCTGATCGACCAAGTGGAAATCGGCGGTGTCGCGAAGATGCTCGATGACAACGACAAGTCGAATATGAACCTCTTTATTTAAAGCATTACAGAGATTGCTTGATCTATAAATGAGAGCGTTCTTATAAAATAGAACTCGTCCGAGAGCGTGCTGTGTGAGCAGTGCGCTCTTTTTTTGTGCGGAGAGGCGGCTTTTTTCGCATTTCCGTTTGCTGCACTCGCCCTTTGATTC
This sequence comes from Bacillota bacterium, assembly GCA_030529225.1. Taxonomy (GTDB): domain Bacteria; phylum Bacillota; class Clostridia; order Peptostreptococcales; family Acidaminobacteraceae; genus JAUMXH01. Next base: position 13,749 of record JAUMXH010000008.1, read on the forward strand.
CAAACTCGGAAGATTCCGAGAAAAGGTGGTTTTTGGAAAGCAAAGATGATATAATCATCTGAGTGAGAATTAAAACATGAAAATTCGGCTTTTTGCCTGATGAGGAAGATTTTTTAAAGGGGGAAACGATGGACAATAAACAACTACAGCAGATGCGCGAAAACAAGGGCTTCATTGCCGCCCTGGATCAGAGCGGCGGCTCGACTCCGAAGGCGCTTTTGAACTACGGCATTAAAGAGGATGCGTATTCGAATGAGGAAGAGATGTTCAAGTTGGTTCACGAGATGAGAACCAGAATCATCAAAGCGCCGAAGTTCAACTCGGACAGAATTCTGGGAGCCATCCTGTTTGAAGTGACGATGAACAGCGACATCGACGGAAAGAAAACGCCTGATTTTCTGTTGGAAAAGGGCATTTTGCCGTTCCTCAAAATCGACAAGGGCTTGGCGGAGCTCAAAGACGGCGTGCAGCTGATGAAGGAGATCCCGAACCTCGAAGCACTCTGTAAGGACGCGGTCGGCAAGCACATCTTCGGAACCAAGATGCGTTCCGTCATCAAGGAGTACAACGAGGCTTCGATCAAGGCGGTCGTGGACCAGCAGTTCGATTTCGGTTTGAGAATCTTCGCGGAAGGCTTGGTTCCTATCATCGAGCCGGAAGTCGACATCAACTGCCCGGAAAAAGCGAAGTGTGAAGAGCTTCTCAAAAAGCTGATTTTAGAGAAACTCGACGGATTGGACGAGAGCGTGAGCGTCATCTTCAAACTGACCTTGCCGGAAGTCGACAACTTCTATCGAGAGGTGGTGGAGCATCCAAGAACCCTCAGATTTGTGGCGCTTTCAGGCGGATACTCAAGGGAGGAATCGAACGAGAGATTGGCGAGAAACCACGGCATCATCGCGTCGTTCTCAAGGGCACTCACAGAAGGTTTGAGCGCGCAGCAATCGGACGAGGAATTCAACAAGATGATCGGCGAGAGCATCGACTCGATCTATGAGGCGTCTATCAAGTAGAAGCTTTTATTTAAAAGAACTCAGATGGGGGCGGAGAGCGGGACTCTTCGCCTTTTTTACGGGAACGGGGAGCGACCGATTGGCTGCGGAATCCTTGGAGGAAGCTATGACAGGAAGAAAACGCCGGAAGCGCCGGCTTTGCTTGAGTTTGTTCCTCGTGCTCTCGCTCCTTTTTGTAGGGGTGGGGGTCCCGGAGGCAGAAGGGGAGGAACAACCTGAAATTGTTGAGGAGGCGTCGAAAACGCCGAAGGAGACGGATGTATCAAAGGGCATCCTGATGCTCTGCAACAAGGAGTACCGATTGCCGGAGGGCTTTGAACCCGCGGACTTGCGACGAATCGGGGAGGAATATGTGGCGGCTCCGGGCTCCGAGCACTTTTTGCAAAGGGAGGCGGCGGAGGCCTTTGAGCGCATGTCGGACGCCGCGCGAAGCGAGGGAATCTATTTGCTGATGCTCTCCGCTTACCGGGACAGCGAGGCGCAGGCGGTGATTTACAACAATTATTCCGAGCGATTGGGCGCGGACTTTGCGGACAGCTATGCCGCAAGGCCCGGACACTCCGAACATGAAACGGGCTTGAGCTGCGATATTTATGAAATCAAGCCGAACTCGCCCGCCTACCTCTGGCTGCTGGAACATGCCCACGAATTCGGCTATATTCTGCGCTACCCCGAGGGAAAAGAGGAGATTACCCGTTACAGTTTTGAGGCCTGGCACTGGCGCTATGTCGGTCCGTTTTTGGCGAAGTCCGTTCGTTTGAGCGGTCTGACCTATGAAGAATACTATCAGACTTACATCCAAAAATGGCCCGCTTTTGTATTTTTTTTCTTTAGGTGATGATTCTTGCAGGCGCTTTGTGGTATGATAGGGGCTGAAGAAAACAGTAGAAAACGATTCAAAATGTAGAAGTTAGGAGACGGAATGGATTTATTTTTCACAGCATTGGGAAGCATAGTGGTGCTTTTCTCATTGATATTGGTAGGTTTTATTTGCAGAAAAACCAATTTGGTCAGCGAGCGCGCGCAGAAGGATGTCACGAACATCGTCCTCTATGCGATGCTTCCGGCGACCATCGTAAAGACGATGACAAAACCCATAGACAAAGATGCGATAGAGATGCTTCTTACGATGATTGCGATTACCGTCGTCTCGTACATTTTTATCACCATCCTCTCCATTTTGGTATCCAAACGATTCAACCTTCCGGACAAGCAGAGGGATGTGCTCTTTGGCGGGATGAGTTTTGCCAACATCACCTTCATGGGCCTTCCGGTACAGGAGGCGGTTTTTGGGAGCGAAGCGGTCTTCTTTACCATCATGTCTCAGCTGGTCATCTTTGAGATCTACTGCTGGAGCATCGGACTGAGCATCCTGGAGAAGCACAAAAAGGGCGGAAAGTTCCACATTTCTATCAAAGAGGTCTTGAAAAAACCGGGCGTCTTTGCGAGCATCATCGGCTTGATTCTTCTATTTGCAAAGGTCGAGCTCCCGCCTATGGTGGATAACTTTGTGACCATGCTCGGCAAGGGAATCTCTCCGCTCGCGATGATTGCGGTCGGATTCATGCTCGCCAATTCCAACATTAAGGAAGCCGTGCGCAACAAGTACCTTTACATCAGCTCTTTTGTGAAACTTCTGGTGATTCCGCTTGTGATGATTGGGGTGCTTTACGCGCTGAACATCAGGGGCTTGGTCATGGCGATTCCGGTCATCGAGATGGCGATGCCGACCGCGGCCTACCTGGCGATGCTCTCCGCGATTGCCGACAACGATACCACCCTGGCATCCGAGCAAATTTTTGTTTCCAGCCTGCTCTCCCTGATCACCATACCGGTGATTGTCGGGATCTTAGGATTTACGATGTAGCCCTTGTCACAAGGGCTTTTTAAAACTTTTGTGAACTCGTATTTTGCACTTGTATTTTAGAAGCAAATTTGATAAAAAATACTTGTCGGGATTGCTTGATCGAAAGGAGCTAAATCTATGAAAATGCTTTACAAAGGAAAGACCAAGGACGTGTATGAGCTGGAGAACGGCAACTACCTGCTACAGTTCAAAGACGATGTTACCGGTGTAGACGGAGTCTTTGACCCCGGCGCGAACCAAGTCGGGCTGACCATAGAGGGGGTCGGCAGAGAGGGCTTGCGACTCAGCACCTTCTTTTTTAAAAAAATCAATGAAGCGGGCTTCAAAACCCACTTTGTAAATAGTGATATTGAGAAACAACAGATGGAAGTCATCCCTTGTGAAGCGTTCGGAAAGGGTCTGGAGGTTATTTGCAGATTCAGAGCGGTCGGCAGCTTTATGAGACGCTACGGCGCGTATGCGACGGAGGGAGACAAGCTCGATGCCTTTGTGGAAGTAACGATTAAAGATGACGACAGGAACGACCCGCCAATCAGCGAGGATGCGCTCGATATGCTCGGAATCCTGACGCACGAGGAATACGCGATTCTGAAACAGAGAGTGAAGGATATCTCAAAGCTCATCGCCGAGGAAATCGCGAAGAAGGGGATGGAACTGTATGACATCAAGCTCGAGTTCGGCAGAAGAAAGTCGGACAAAGAGATTATCCTGATTGACGAGGTATCGGGCGGAAATATGAGGGTTTACAAGAACGGCGAGTACACTGAACCGATGAAGTTGACGCACTTGATGTTGGATTAACGGGCCCCGATTGTTAGAAAAAAGATAGAAGAAGAGCCGGCGTGCAATCTTGCGTGCCGGCTTTTTTTTGTATTTTTAAGCGGATGTCGTCCGTTTTGTTTAGTTTTCGATGTATTGGTGATAGTATTCGTCGTAGGTCAGGCCGCTGTTCTTGACAGCGATTGCGGTCTCCTTGCCGACATACCTCCAGTGCCACGGCTCGTAGATGTAGCCGGTGATGCCTTCCTTGCCCTTCGGATACCGGAGGATGTAGCCGTACTCGGCTCCATTCTGTTGGAGCCATTGGAACGCTTGTGTGTATTCAAACGATGCGTTCACATCGTTGATGTCGCAGCAGAGACCGGTTTCATGTTCCGAGTGTCTCGGTCTCGCGGAATAGGTGTCCGCTTCCTGGACGCCGTTGTTTGCGGCATAGGTATTGTAAAGGCCTTCCTGATACACCTTGTCCCGGTATCCGGAAACGACTTTCACTGTGACGCCTTCCGCACTCGCCGCATCCGACATCCTCATAAAGGCCTCGGCGGCCTCGCTCGCCGGTGCTTCTCCGGCCTTTTTGCTCGTTCCGTCCGCGCCCGTTTCCGCGCTCTCATCTTCTGCGTCCGCGCCGCCTTTTGTTCCTGCGCCGTCGCTCTCATCTTTCGCATCCGCGCGCTGTTTACCCACGCCTTCGGTCTCCTTGCCTGCCTCCGGCCCGGCGCCCGCCTGCTCGCCCTTCGCGCCCGCATCCTTCGCATCTTTGTTCCCTTTCGATGCATCCGTTTCGGAATCCGTGTTTTGCTCTACATCCTTTTTCCCTTGCTGACCGTCCTCTTTCGGCTTGCTCAGGAACGCGATTCCAATGTAAATCAGAAGCGCTGCTATAAATGCGATGGCAATCAAGAGAAGGGGTTTGTTTATCCTGTTCATTGTGTTTCACCTTTCTATCGTTACGGAACGGTTTCCCGCTCCCGTTTCGGCGCTGCAACAAGTTCAGCCGACGCTTTAAAACGATTCTACTGTATCTCATACAGTGTAACACGAAATCGGAGGGGATACAAATTTGGAAGCGAGCAAAAAAAACTGCAATTGTGTGAAACCTCCTAACAGGCGAAACATTAGAATGGAAAAAAGAATAAAAATATGTTACACTATTGTCGATAATCGCGTAATAGGAGGTTGTTATGGCTAGAGTATCTTGGAATGAATATTTTATGAGATTGGCTATAAATGTTGCGAGCAGAGGAACCTGCGACAGGGCTTATGTGGGTTGTGTGCTGGTCAACGAGGACAACAGGATTGTTTCAACCGGGTACAACGGCTCGGTCTCAAAGAACAAGCAGTGTGATGAAATCGGCCACAAGCTCAGAGACGGTCATTGTATCGCGACCATCCACGCGGAGATCAACGCGCTGATTTATTGTGCCAGAGAGGGAATTAAGGTAAAGGGAACCAGGTGCTATGTCACGCATTTTCCGTGCTTAAACTGCACAAAGGCGCTGATTCAGGCCGGCATCTCAAAGATTTACTACCTGGATGCTTACAAAATGGACGACTATGCGATCGAATTGTTAAAGACCAACGGCGTGGAAGCCATCCAACACAAGTTGGGCGACGAGTCCGAGAACTGCTGGTTCGGATAAGGGCAAGACTTATTTTCAAGGGGTTTCAGGTGCGCGCCGCAACAAAAAATCAAAAAAAGAAAAAAATATGAAAAAAGTTCTTGACAAAAGACGCGCTTTCCTATAAAATCATCCTTGTCGATTTGAGCAGTTGAAAGAAAACTTACAAGTATGAATCAATTTGATGGGAGCATAGCTCAGCTGGGAGAGCACCTGCCTTACAAGCAGGGGGTCACAGGTTCGATCCCTGTTGCTCCCACCATTCTTATCTACAGCTTAGTAGAGTCGACATATGCGGGTATGGCGGAACTGGCAGACGCACTAGATTTAGGTTCTAGCGACGAGAGTCGTGGGGGTTCGACTCCCTTTACCCGCACCATTTTATGCGGAAGTGGCTCAGTGGTAGAGCATCGCCTTGCCAAGGCGAGGGTCGCGGGTTCAAGTCCCGTCTTCCGCTCCATTATAGAAAAATGCCTATGCTTGAGTCTAACTCGCATGGGCGTTTTTTATGATTAGAGATTGGTCGACATCGGTGCCGGTTGAGAAAAAAGAGGTGCATCCTATGAAACAGGAAAAAAAGATTGTCATCGCATTGGGCGGAAACGCTCTGGGCAACAACCCTAAGGAACAGGTCGCGGCAGTCAAACTGACCGCCAAATCGATTGTAGATTTGATTGAACTCGGAAACACGGTCATCATCACGCACGGAAACGGTCCGCAGGTCGGGATGATCAACCTCGCGTTCGCTTCGCAGGGAACGGTGGACATGCCCTTTCCGGAATGCGGCGCAATGAGCCAGGGTTACATTGGCTATCACTTGCAGAACGCGATCAGGGAAGAACTTCTGAAGCGCGGAATCCAAAAAGAAGTGGCGACGGTGATTACCCAGGTCGTCGTGGACAAGGACGACGAGGCCTTTCAGAATCCGCGCAAGCCGATCGGTCTTTTTTACAGTAAGGAAGAGGCGGAGAAGATTGCGGCGGAGACGGGCTATACGATGAAGGAAGATGCCGGAAGGGGCTACAGGCGCGTGGTTGCCTCGCCGATTCCAAAGGACGTCGCCGAAATCGGCACGATTCAGACCCTGGTTGATGCCGGCGTCTGTGTGATTGCGACCGGTGGCGGCGGAATCCCGGTGATTCGTGAGGGCAACGCCCTGGTCGGTGTGGCGGCGGTCATCGACAAGGACTACGCGAGTGCCAAGCTGGCGGAGCTGATCGATGCGGATGAACTTCTGATTTTGACCGCGGTGGAAAAGGTTTCCCTGCACTTCGGAAAGGAGAACCGGGTCGACTTGGACCGCATGAGCGTAGAAGAGTGCAAACAGTACATCTCTGAAAAGCATTTCTCGGAAGGCTCTATGCTTCCTAAGGTGGGAGCGGCGCTGAACTTCTGCGAAAGTAAGGCCGGAAGAAAGGTCATCATCACGTCTTTGGAGAAGGCGGAGGAGGCCCTGCTCGGCAAGAACGGAACGCTGATTGTCTCATAAAGGTGGCGGAACAAAGAGGTGCAAAAGGACTTGCACTCATTCAGCCCTTATGTTACAATACTCTAGCGGAAGAAACAATTAAAGGGAGGATCAAATTGGTTATTGTAAAAGTGGTGCTTTTAATCGTCGGTTTGACGCTGATTTTCTCAGTTCTTATGCAGTCAGGTAAGAACGCGGGTCTATCAGGATCAATCGGAGGCGGTGCGGAGCAATTATTCGGAAAACAAAAAGCGGAAGGTTTTGACAGTTTATTTGATAAAGTAACAAAAGTATCTGCAGCTTTGTTTATTATTTTATCTCTTTTGCTTGCGATTTTAGACAAATAGTACACTTTTTGAAAGGAGTAAGTTATGGTGCAATATCTGGCCCCGGCAGCCGGTGTTCTTGCGCTACTTTTTGCTATGCTTTTAGCAGGCAAAGTGAGCAAGGCCCAGCCCGGAAATGATAGAATGAAAGAAATTTCGGGTTACATTCAAGACGGTTCTATGGCGTTCTTGAGCAGACAGTACAAGACCCTGGTTGTCTTTGTTGTCATCTTGGCCGTAGTAATCGGAGTGGGAATCGATTATCAGACAGCGATCAGCTTCGTGGTAGGTTCTACCTTCTCCGCCCTTGCGGGATATATCGGAATGAAGGTTGCTACCAAGGCGAACGTCAGAACGGCGAACATGGCGAAGGAAGGCGGCATGAACAAGGCGCTTTCAATCGCATTCTCAGGCGGTGCCGTAATGGGTATGGCCGTAGTCGGTCTCGGCCTATTGGGAATCGGCGGTCTCTACCTCGTTTTTGTTGACGGAAACATCAATTCGGAGAGCGTCGCTCACATCACAGGCTTCAGCTTGGGAGCTTCTTCTATCGCCCTCTTCGGTAGGGTTGGCGGCGGAATCTACACCAAGGCTGCGGACGTAGGTGCGGACCTCGTCGGTAAAGTCGAAGCAGGAATCCCTGAAGACGACCCTAGAAACCCTGCGGTTATCGCCGATAACGTGGGCGACAACGTGGGTGACGTTGCAGGTATGGGTGCCGACTTGTTTGAATCGTATGTCGGATCGATCGTCGCTGCCATCACCTTGGGATTGACTGTGAAGTCAAACGTTCCTCTTTATGTAATGTTCCCTCTATTGTTATCTGCTATCGGTATCGTATCTTCTATCGTGTCTACCTTCTTCGTAAGAGGCGGAGAGAAGTCGGATCCTCATAAAGCTTTGAAGATGGCTACTTATGTGAGCTCATTCTTAGTTGTTATTTCTGCATATTTATTGGCAAGCAAGTTCTTGGGCGATTTGGGTCCTTTCTATGCCATCGTTGCAGGTCTTGCGGTCGGTTTGGTCATCGCTGTGTTTACAGAGATCTTCACTTCAGCCGACTACAGATTCGTAAAAGGAATCGCGGACCAATCTAAGACAGGTCCTGCCACTACCATCATCAGCGGACTTTCAGTCGGTATGATTTCAACGGTTGCTCCAATCATTTTGATTGTTGCCGCAACTTTGATCGCGTACCACTTTGCGGGACTATACGGAATCGCGCTTGCGGCGGTCGGTATGCTTTCAACAGCGGGCATCACCATCGCGGTTGACGCTTACGGTCCGATTGCGGACAACGCGGGCGGTATCGCGGAAATGTGCGAACTTCCTCCTGAAGTTAGAGAAATTACGGACAAATTGGACTCTGTAGGTAACACTACAGCGGCGATCGGCAAAGGTTTTGCAATCGGTTCGGCTGCACTTACAGCCCTAGCCCTCTTCGTTTCTTATTCTGAGGCGGTAGGCTTGAGCAAAATCGGTATCAACATCTTGGATCCTAAGGTTGTAGGCGGATTGTTCATCGGCGGTATGCTTCCGTTCGTGTTCTCTGCGATGACAATGGAATCGGTCGGTAAGGCTGCATTTGAAATGATTGAAGAAGTAAGACGCCAGTTCAGAGAAATGCCGGGCATCATGAAGGGCGAGCAAAAGCCTGACTATGCAAGATGCGTAGACATTTCAACAAAGGCGGCTCTAAAAGAGATGTTGGTTCCGGGCATCATGGCGGTTGTCTGCCCGCTCATCGTAGGTTACTTGTTGGGCGCGGCTGCACTCGGCGGAATGCTTGCGGGAGCCTTGGTCACAGGCGTTTTGATGGCGATCTTTATGGCCAATGCCGGCGGAGCTTGGGACAACGCGAAGAAGTACATCGAGCTTGGTAACAACGGCGGTAAGGGTTCTGAGGCCCACAAGGCTGCGGTTGTAGGGGACACTGTAGGTGACCCGTTCAAGGATACTTCAGGTCCGTCAATCAACATCCTAATCAAGTTGATGACCATCGTTGCCTTGGTATTTGCATCCCTATTCGTATAACACAATGTCCTGAACGAACATTTTTATATCAATAATTAGTGGAATAAAAAATCGGACTTCGTGCCGATTTTTTATTGTGGGAAAAGATGGGCCCTCTGCGGCCCTGCAGATTTGAAAGGAGTTAAGGTTTTACATGCAGAGTTACATTTTCTTTATTGTTTTGATTTTCTTTGGCGTCAGACTGGTCTTTCTGAAAACGTCAAAGGACAACGAGAAGGCCATTTTGGAAGCCGGAGGCTGCGAGTACGGAGCCGAGAACAGCAAGCGTTTAACCATCCTGCACATCCTCTTTTACTTGGGTTGCACGGTGGAGTCGATTATAAAGGGCGTCAATGCCGACCGGATCAGCATGGCTGGAATCGGGCTCATGGTCTTTTCTCTGATTATGCTCTATGTTGTGAGCAACTTGCTCAAGGGCATCTGGACCGTCAAGCTGATGGTCGCGAAGAATCACAAGTTCAACGACCACTGGTTGTTTCGGACTGTCAAGCACCCGAATTACTTTTTGAACATTCTGCCGGAACTGACCGGGCTGACCCTGCTCTGTCACGCCTATGTGACTGCGGCGATTTTGAGTATCCCTTATCTGCTTGTGTTGGGAATTCGAATCAAGGAAGAGAACAGGGTTTTGAAGGAAATCGTTATTCCGAACACCGTATCAAAGTAAAGGCGAGCACCGGCTTCTCTTTCTTTTTGTTGTCAGAGGATTCTTATTTATGCTATACTTGATTACATAAAAGTTTTTGTAAAACAAATTAAAGACAGGTGTTTACTTTGAAGATTCATTTAATCGTTGCCGGAATATTGGCGCTCTTCTTTCTGGGAATTTTGCTGACTTTGGGAGTCGATTTGTTCAGAAGTCTCAGAAAAAAGAACAACGAAATCAGACGGGTGAAATAGGGGAGAGCGTGAATGTCGCTGAAGAACGAGATTCAAGAAGTGATTTCAGGGATTCGGTGCTCTTTTCATATGCCCGGACACAAATACAAGGGCGTGCTGAACTATCAAATTTCGGAGACCGACACAACGGAGCTCCCCGGAACGGATAACCTGCACGCCGCTTTTTCGTGCATCAAAAACGCGGAGGACTATATTTCAGGCCTCTACGGGTCGAAGCGCTCCCGCATCATGGTTTCGGGCTCGAGCATGGGGCTGATCGCCGCAATTTACGCCCTCAGTGAGCGGGGGGACAGGGTTTTGATCGGCAGGGATTCGCACAAGTCAATCTTTCACGCGTGCAGGATAGCGGGTTTGCGCTACGCGTGCGCGATGCCGCGCCTCTCGGGGTGCGCGCTCCCGCTCGACTACGAGAACCTGCATGAGACCCTGATGCGGCACCCCGAGATTCGCCTTGCCGTGCTCACGAGCCCGACCTACTACGGCCATCTCAGGGACCTATCCCGGGTGGCTCGCGAACTCGGCAAGCGCGGCGGCTACCTGATCGTGGACGAGGCCCATGGCGCCCACCTCGCATTTACGCCGCTGGCGCGGCACAGCGCGCTCGCGCAAGGTGCGCACATCGTCGTGCAGAGTGCGCACAAGAGCCTGCCCGCGATGACCATGGCGGCCATGCTCCACTACGGCCGGGAGATCGACGAGGCCGCGATTGCGCGCGTCGATGAAGCCCTGCGCATGTTTCAGTCCTCGAGCCCGTCCTACCCCATTATGATCTCGGTGGAGGAGGCCTGTCGGTATATGGACGCGAACAGAGAGACGGTCTCGGCTCGCTACTCGCAGTTTAAGGACTTTGAAGCGTCCTCGCCCTTTTTGGAGCCGGCTCCCTGTGATGTCCCGAAGGACCCGTTCAAACTCTTTTTGAACAGCGCGAAGATCGGCTACACGGGCTTTGAAGTCGCGGAGCTCTTGCGGAGCCGGGGCATCTACCCCGAATTTGCCCAATATAGCGGTGTCCTGCTCTACTTGAGTGCCTTAAATACACCGGAGGAACTTTCAGAGCTCGCGGAGCTTGTCGGTACGCTTCAAGCCCGTCCGCCGTTTGCGTTTTCAGCACCCGTCTTCCCGGCCCTGTCCGCGTTTTCAAATAGTGCTGGAAATTGGCAGGCAAACTGTGAGATAATAGATGTTAAAGAGTCGCTCGGGAGGGTGATGGCGGAAGACATCATTCCGTACCCGCCGGGCATACCCCTCGCTTTAAAGGGGGAGAAAATAGAAGAGGAGCTCTTTCAAGCCCTGATGGAGGCGACCAAGCTTCCCGCCCTGATGATAGAGGGCAGGGAAGAGGGATTGCGGAGCCTCAAGGTGGAAGTGCGCGAAGTCTGAGAGGAAACATTGATAGAACGAATCGTTGGACATACAAAACAGCTCGCCTATTTTGAACGGATGATCGCGGAGGGAAACCTCCTGCACGCCTATCTGTTTGAAGGTGAGAGCGGCGTCGGCAAAAAAAAGGCAGCAATCGAGCTCAGCAAGCGGATTCTTTGCAGGAGCGAGGAAGATCTCAGATACTTTGCGTCCGGATACTTTCCCGATTTCTACCTGCTCAGCACAAGCGAAAACGAACTGAAAACCGAAGAGGTCAGATTGATTCAGGACTTCCTTCTCTCCGCGCCGGCACGGGCGGAAAAGAAGGTCGTGATTGTGGATGACGCGGAAAAGATGAACCCGCAAGCCCAGAACAAGATGCTGAAACTGATTGAAGAACCGCCTTCTTATGCCGTTTTCTTCTTTATCACCTCGAATCGCGACGCCCTGCTTCCGACCCTGCTGAGTCGCCTGATTCGGATTTCCTTCCGGAACTTGAGCGCCGAGGACTTGCGCGCGGCCCTGGAAGAGAGGGGGCTTGCCTATGAGGAGCGCCTCGCCGTGCTCTCGAACGGCTCGCTCGCCAAGTATTTGGAGCTCCTGGAGGCGGAGGATAACGGGGTCTATGACTTTGTCTTCGGTCTGCGGGACGCCTTAAAGAAGGGGGATTCCCTTGCGCTCTATGACTATGCCAAGGGGATGGAGCAGTACAAGGACACGCCGCACGAGCTCCTGGACGCCCTCGAATTTTTTGCGAGCGACTTGTTGGTATGGAGAAGCGAAGGTGCAGGCGAACCCGAACTTTCCGCTTCCCGGGTTGCCGGCTACCTGGAGGCCGTGGGAGAAGCGCGGTATCGACTTTCCAGAAATCAAAATAAAGAACTGATATTGAGCAACTTAATCTTGAAGTTGCAGGGAGTATTTTCATGATAGATGTGGTAGCAGTAAGATTTAAGAAGGCGGGCAAGCTATACTACTTTGACCCCGCCGGAATCGAGATCAAGGAGCAGGATGCGGTCATCGTGGAGACCTCGAGGGGGGTCGAATTCGGGACTGTAATCAGCCAAAAGCGGGTAGAGGCGGAGGATTTGCACAGCGATTTGAAGCAGGTGCTCCGGGTCGCGACCGAGGAAGACCGGCAGGTGGAACGCCAAAATAAGGTCGACGCGGACTACGCGAGGGAGGAGTGCAAGCAGATCATCGCCAAGCACGGCCTCGAGATGGACTTGGTCGATGCGGAGTACACCTTCGATAAGAGCAAGATCATCTTTTACTTTACCGCCGAGGGCAGGATCGACTTCCGGGAGCTGGTAAAGGAACTGGCGTCGGTCTTTCGCACCCGAATCGAGCTCAGGCAGATCGGGGTCAGGGACGAGGCGAAACTCCTCGATTCTCTGGGGCACTGCGGGAAGAAGACCTGCTGCTCGTCGTGGGTCGGCGAGTTCATGCCGGTTTCCATCAAGATGGCCAAGGAACAGAACCTCTCGCTGAATCCGAGCAAGATTTCGGGCGTCTGCGGAAGGCTCCTCTGCTGTCTGAAATACGAGTACGATCACTACCTGGAGACCAACAAGAAGCTCCCTTCCATCAACGAGGTCGTCAAGGTCTCGGGTGCCGATGCGGTCACGGTTTCGACCAATCCGGTGAAGGAGGAAGTCACGGTCAGACGGATTGCAAAGGTCGCGGAGGACGGCAGCTTTGAGCTCTCGAACGACTACGAAAAGTACAGGCTCAGTGAGATTAAGAGAAAAAGGTAAGCGATGGAACAGGCGGACTTTCTGAAAGAGGGCGAGCACATAGACGATTTGCAGCGGGACGGGCTTCGCATCATCCAACGCAGGGGCGGCTTTTCCTTCGGGGTCGATTCGGTCCTGATTGCAAACTTCAGCGAGGTCAGGCCCGGCGAACGGGTCCTTGACATCGGCAGCGGAACCGGTATCATCCCGATTTTATTGAGTGCCAAAACCGAGGCGGCCTGCATCACCGGGGTCGAGATTCAGCCGGAAATGGCGGACATGGCGCAGCGCTCGGTCAGGATGAACGGGCTGGAAGACAGGATTGAGATCCTGCAGCAGGACATCAAGGACTACGCCCTTTCCCATCGATCCAAGTTTCATGTGGCGGTCTCCAATCCGCCCTATTTTAAGGCGGGAGGCGCCCTGATCAGTGAGAATGACTCCAAGATGATTTCTCGGCACGAACTCAAGCTCAATGTCTTTGAACTCTTTGAGGCCGCGAGCAGGGTGCTGCTTCCCAAGGGCAGGTTCTACCTGATTCACAGGCCCGATCGCCTGGTCGACATCTGTTGCGCCGCAAGGGCGAGCAAACTCGAAATCAAGCGCGCCAAGATGGTCTATTCCGTGCAGGGAGAGGCACCCAAGCTGATCATTCTGGAGTGCATCAAGGGGGCCGGAAGCGAAATTAAGTGGCGGAAACCGCTCGTCATTTATGAGGCGGACGGGAACTACAGCCAAGACATATACGCCATCTATCAAAACGCGAGGATTACCAGTTTCGAGGCCTGATGATTAAAAAAAGGCCAACTTGGGTATGGGTTTAAAAGGTGAAGCGAAGGAGGAACTATGCAAGATAAGAAATTAGAAAGCATTGAACTTGGCGTTTCCGGAATGACCTGTGCCGCATGTTCGTCTTCGATTGAGAGGGTCGTCAGCAAGATGCCCGGGGTCATGGACGTTTCCGTCAACCTGATGGCGGAGAAGACCAGCCTGACTTACGATGCGGAAGTGGTTTCCCTGGAGGAAATCAGAGCCAAAATCAAAAAAATCGGGTTTGATACCGGAGAAGTGAGGGAGCAGGCCTACCTTGACAGCTCGGAAGAGATCAGGAAAAGATGGCGCAATTTCAGCGTTGCGGCCCTGTTTTCAGCCTTGATTATGATCGTGTCTATGGGACACATGGTCGGGATGCCCCTGCCTGAACTCATAGATCCGCACCATAATGCCTTTCACTTTGCGCTGTTTCAGATGATTTTAACCATTCCCGTCCTATGGATCGGCAGGGAATTTTTCATAAACGGCTTCAAACTGCTATTTCGATCGCCGAACATGGACTCGCTGATTGCGGTGGGCGCCGGCGCGGCCTTTGTATTCAGCTTGTACTCGACTTTTGCGATTCCGGCGGATCCGGCCAACGGCATGGTTTACGCGATGGAACTCTACTACGAGGGTGCGGCGATGATACTCACGTTGGTTATGCTCGGAAAAAATCTGGAGTTCAGATCCAAGGAAAATACCAAGGAGGCAATCAGGCGCCTGGTAAATCTGCGTCCGAGCACCGCCTTTTTGGTGAATGAGGATGGAACTGAGAGCGAGGTCAGCGTTTCCAGGCTGAAGGTCGGGGACGTGATTCGCGTCAGACCGGGCGAAAACATCAGCGTAGACGGCATCATCGTCCGCGGAGCGAGCGGGATCGATGAGAGCATGATCAGCGGGGAGAGCCTTCCGGTCGACAAGGCGGAAGGGGACAAGGTCATTTGCGGAACCATGAATATGAGTTCCATGATAGATGTAAAAATGGACACGCCGAACGCATCGAGCGTGCTAAGCAAGATTATCAAACTCGTCGAGAGCGCCCAGGATAAGAAGGCGCCGATCGCGAGGATAGCCGACAAGGTCGCGGCCTACTTTGTGCCGGCGGTCATGGCCATCGCCACGGTGAGCGGCCTGCTCTGGTACTTTGTCGGAGGAAATACGGAAATTGCGATTCGCGTCTTCGTCTCGGTCATGGTCATCGCCTGCCCGTGTGCACTCGGACTTGCGACCCCGACGGCCATCATGGTGGCGAGCGGAAAGGCGGCGGACTTCGGGATCTTTATCAAGAGTGCCGAAGCCCTTGAAAACGCGAACAAAACTAAGAATTTGCTCCTGGATAAGACGGGGACCATCACCGAGGGCAGACCTCGCGTGGAATCGGTCTTCATCGAAACGGGCATAGATGAAACGAGCTTTGGGAATTTGGTCTATACGGCGGAATCCGTATCCAAGCATCCGCTCTCGGTCGCGATTATCGACTACCTTACCGAAAGGAGCGGCCAAGCCAAGTTTAGCGCCCTTGACCTAAAGGAGTCGCAGGAAATCAGCGGGCGCGGAATTAAGGCCGAAAGCTCGGACGGGCACGTCATCCTCTGCGGTAATGAGAACCTCCTGGAGGAGCAGGGCGTGAAGAGACCCGAGTCGGCGGACTTTCAAAGTCGCTTGGAAGAGGCCGGAAAAGGTGCTTCCAGCTTGGTTCACATCGCGATAGACGGAAGCTATGCGGGCTTCTTTGAACTGCGGGACAAGATAAAAGAGTCGAGCGTCAGAGCGATTCGGGAACTCAAAGAGATGGGGGTTCGGGTTCTGATGCTGACCGGGGATAACGAGTCGAGCGCAAGGCACATCGCCGAGCTCGCGGGAATCGAAGAATACAGGGCTCACTGCCTGCCGAAGGATAAGGTGGATGAGATCCGAAACGCGAAGGAAACCGGACTCACCGCGATGGTGGGCGACGGAATCAACGACGCTCCGGCGCTTGCGACCGCCGATATCGGCTTTGCGATCGGGGCGGGAACGGATGTTGCGATAGAGAGTGCGGACATCGTTCTGATGAAGGACAATTTGGAAGACATCGTGACGGCGATCAGGCTGAGCGGAGCGACCATTAAGAATATCAAGCAAAACCTCTTTTGGGCGTTCTTCTACAACGTGCTCGGCATTCCGATTGCGGCGGGGCTCCTGTACGCCTTTGGCGGGCTGCTCTTAAATCCGATGATTGCAGCGGCGGCGATGAGCTTATCGAGCGTGTCTGTCGTTACGAATGCCTTGCGGCTTAGAAGCTTTGGAAAGTGAGGTAGGATATGAGATTTATTCTTAGAGTGATAAAAAACTTTATTATCGCGACCCTTCTGCTCACGGGTGCGATTGTAGGAGGCGTGCTCGTTCTTGTAAAAAGGAGGCACTAAGATTATGTTTTTAAACTTTGCGCTGTTTATCGGCCTCGGTGTGGTGGCGGTCTTGGTCGTCATGGTCGTGGCGGCATTGCTTACCGGCAAGGGAAAAAAGTAGGGCGTGTGAAGGGTCCGGAAACGGACGAATGTAATCAGCGGCGGCAGCCTCTGCCGACCGGAAAAGGAGAAGATGCTATGGAAACAACACTAAAAATCGGCGGAATGCATTGAGGCTCTTGCAAGAGAAGGCTGGAAGGGTTTTTCGGCATGGTTGAGGGCATCAAGGAGGCCAAGGTAGATGTGAAAGCGGGAATCGCAACGATCGTGAGTGAAGCGGAGCTCGATTTGAACTACCTGAAAGAAGAAATCGAGGACATGGGATTCGACTTCCTCGGCAAAGAATAAGCTTTGAATAAGAACTTGCAAGCGGACCTGTCGCGAACAGGTTCGCTTTTTGACGGTTATAGCGGAACGGAGAAGCCGAATAAAAATAGAATTATCGCATAAGAATTCGGCAGTAAGGAGATCTAATGAGTAAAAAATCAAAGGTATTGGCATTGGTGTTGACATCGGCACTCGGGCTGGCTTCTTGGCAGGGCCTGCATGCCGACGACACCCAAGGGCACTGGGCGCAGAAAATCATCGAGGAGATGAAGGGTAAGGGCATCATCAGCGGCTATGAGGACGGCACATTCAAGCCGGACGGAGCCTTGACCCGGGCGGAATTTGTAAAAATCATCAACCGCGCCTTCGGATTCACGGGAGAGTCGGATCAGACCTTTACGGACGTCAGCCCGGAGGACTGGTTCGCAAAAGAGGTCGCGATCGCCTTTGCGAACGGTTATTTAAAAGGCTTCCCGGACGGCAGTTTTCAGCCGCATGCACAGATTAGCCGCGCGGAAGTGGCGGTAATCATGGCGAGAATCCTCAAAGTGGACGAGGATCCCGCTTCTGCCGATCAATTCACCGATGCCGACAGCATTCCGAGCTGGGCGAAGGGAAGCATAGGTGCCTTGACTAAGGCGGGCTACCTGAAGGGTTACGAGGACGGAAGCTTCGGCGCGACGAAGAAGATGACCCGCTCGGAGTCTTTGGCGGCGATCAAAGATGCTCCTCGTGATTATGCCGAGAAGCAAGAAGAAAACACAAAAAAGGAAGACAAAAAGAAATCAAACGAGAAGAAACCGAAAGACCAAGCAAAAAAGCAGGACGGTTCAAGAAGTTCCGGCGGTTCGAGCGGCGGCTCGAGCTCCGGACAATCGGAAGCTCCGGCAGATAAAATGATTGAGTCTATTTCTTTAAGTTCCGACCAAGCTTCCGGCTTTGATCTTTCTGTGGAGGCAGCAGAAGTAACTGTTCATCCGGTCTACCGGCCGAGTGACTCTAAGATGCAAGATAGAGGCGTAGAATGGAACTTGACACAAGCCGGAGACACGGTAACGATTTTAAGACAGGATGATCAATCGATTACGCTAAAGGCACTCGATAACGGCAAGTATGAATTGCGTGCGGCTTTAAAATCGAACCCGTCGATCACGAGCATGGCTTCCGGAACCGTCAGCAATCAGCTTGTAGGCCTGGAAGGTGATATCGGAACGGCAGGGAATCGGGAGATTACCGGTCTTGATTCCGGAAAGGCTTATGTGCTGAAAACGGATGAGCAATATTGGTCGGTAGATGCGAACGGAAAAATCGGCGCATCGTTTGATGGCGAAGAAAAGGCGAAGCTTTTTTCAAGCAACTTAAATGGGGGCGTGAATAAAATTCGGGGTTTGAGCAATGCCAAGACATATCGGGTTATCGATGCGAGCGCGGCAAGTTCCGACATAAAAGCGAAAGTGGAAGCTTATGTGAGCCTCGATCTTGAAATTTTGACTTTAAAGAATTTTGAAGCGTTTGATTCACTGGGGCAGTCATTGTATGTGGCATTAACGCAAGAGATTCAGCGTTTGGAACAGAAAAAAGCCGGGTTGGATCAGATAGACCCGCAAACCGATCCGCAATTGGCAGAGAAAAAAGCTGCCTTGGAAGCAAAAATTGTCGATTTGAAAAACGTAAACGAAACAAAGTTTACCCCGAAAAAAGTATCGTTTGACCAAAAAATAGCAAGATTGCGAGCGGAACTTGCCGAAAAGAAACAGGAAATCGAGCGGGAACTGGCAAAAATTACCGGAAAAGTAGAACCTGCCGGCGCGATTGAAATCGTGAACGTCATTCAAAGCAACAAAGATGCCATTTCTGAAGAAGATTGGAACAAAATTGCGAATACAAAGAAGTTTACCGAACTGATTTTTGACTTGGCAAAGGATGCCGAGCATCAGAACAAAGTGCTTCGTTTTTCCGACAAAGGGGAACTCAGCCTGAGTGCATCAGCGGATCAGGTTACCTGGAATCTGTTGAAAGAAAAATCGGGCACATATGAATCTGTCGTGAGCGGAAACAGTCCGGCAAATGCGATTCCCGCTCAGATTCATACGATGAGAAACCGGGGTGTCGGAACTTACAAGGTGACGGTTTCCGTGTCGTATCAACATTTGAAGGACAGAGTCTTTGAATCGGTGAGCAAGGAAGTGAAGTTGTTGCAGAACAATTTGGGTTCCTTGTCTCTGGATCGCGACTTTCAAGTCATACCTCAGCCGAGTTCGGAGAAGATTCGCTTTGATTGGAACAACGGCATTTTGGAGTGGGATGCGATCGAACATGCGACTTCTTATGATATCAAGGCGGAGGTGGCCGGGCTATCACAGGAAGGAACGATCGGCGGCGAGTTTTTAGAGCCGAAAGATTTAAAGCAGCCTTATGACAATGCGGAAAACGAGTTTTCAAAGAGCCTGCTTCCAAGACCGAATAACAGATGGTATGATTTGAACGACAAGGATTCTTCAAGGGTTTTTGTAGCAGTCGGTCTGAGCGAAAATAAAATCAGCCTGGATCGATTTGTTCCATATATCGGAAATTTTTTTAATCCTGAAGAGAATTATAACGCACAAGAATACAGAAGCGCTTTTAAATTGTGGATTATTCCGAGAAATGAAAACAGTCTTTATATCAACAATCAGTCCAAATTTGTCGGAAACGGCGGTTACAATCAAGAACAGTCGAACGTGTTTATTGAAGGTTTTAAATTCTCCGATTTAATGCACAAATTCGGGGTCATTCAGCCATAATTTGAGCTTATGAAATATGCAGGGAAGCTCCCCTGCATATTTTTTAAGGAAAAGGTTACCGATGAATACTTAAAAAACCGGGGAACAGTCGCTCTCAAATGCCCCGGAAGCGGAAACAGAATTAAATCAAAAAAATGCTTGTTTTTTCTCCCTTTTTGTAGTACAATACTGAGGCGTGAGAGAAAAACGTCCTGTTTTCCTTTCCAAAAATACATGTGTTGTGGCACATGTCATACTAAGTAGAATGTCAATTTCTCACCTGGATGTGCAAGTTAAGCGCATGGGTTATCATCTGACCGGCAGAGTCCATTCTAAAAGGGTGTTTGCCAGTTTTTTGTATAATCTTGGGTGCCGTTGACACCCGTTTTTTATTTTATAAGCATAGGAGGTGCATTATTAACAAAAAGTTTGATCGTAGGCCGCCATCAAAAAAAGATGAAACGCAGCTCAACGAAGATATCAAAGATCCCAAGGTTAGACTGATAGGGAGCGATAACTCACAGATCGGTATTGTGACTTCGGAAGAGGCTTTGAGAATCGCGATGAGCGAGAATCTTGACCTGGTTAAGATTGTCGAAGAAGCGGATCCTCCGGTTTGCAAGGTAATGGACTACGGCAAGTTCCGTTACGAAAAGCAAAAGAAGGAGAAGGAACGAAGGAAGAATCAAAAGATCATTTCTGTAAAAGAAGTGAGACTGTCTGTGAACATTGAGCAACATGATTTTGACACGAAGGCTCGAAGTGCGATTAAGTTTTTAAATGCAGGCGACAAGGTGAAGATAAGCCTCAGAATGTGGGGAAGACAGCTCGGCGCGCCGGAACAGGGCGTGCAAGTTGTTGAGGAGTTTATAGATTATCTTGCCAGGGAAATGAGTATAGATGTGCAAAGCAAAGCAAAACTGGAGGGCAGAAACATCAACGCAATCATACAGAAAGCGTAGAGCGATTCGGTTTTGCAATCCTATGCGACAGATTTGAAAATCGATTCAAGATAAGAGGAGGACGAGATGCCAAAAATGAAAACGCACAGAGGTGCGGCGAAAAGGGTAAGAAAAACTGCTTCAGGCAAGCTGAAGAGAGGAAAAGCGTATACAGCGCACAACTTCTGGGCCAAGACTCAGAAACAGAAGCGTCATCTAAGAAAATCGGGATTGGTATCTGATGGCGATATGAAAAGAATTAAGACTCTTCTACCATACTTATAGGAGGCGAAAATGGCTAGAATTAAAGGTGCGGTAAACGCGAAAAAGAAACATAAAAGAATATTGAAGATGGCGAAGGGTTACTACGGTCAGAAATCTTTGGTTTTCAGAGCGGCGAACCCTCAGGTAAATAGAGCTCTCGCTTCAGCGTTCACAGGAAGAAAGTTGAAAAAGAGAGAATTCAGAAAAATGTGGATTGCAAGGATTAACGCGGCTGTCAGACAACACGACTTGTCATACTCTAAGTTTATGCACGGCCTGAAGTTGGCGGGCGTAGACATCAACAGAAAAATGCTTTCTGAGATCGCAATCTACGACGCGGACGGATTCAAGAACTTGGTAGAGATTGCAAAGGCGAACCTCTAATCCGAGTGCTCCGATTGCTATTTGGGAATGTCCTATTCTTTGGAGTAGGGCATTTATTTTTATAAAGGGGAAACAACATGAAACAAAGCAGAAAAAGGGGGATCTTCCTCGCGTTTTGCGCCTTGCTTCTCGTCTTCTCGCTAACAGCTTGCGGAGAGGAGAAGAAGGAGGCGGAAGAGCCGCCTGTTTACCACATCGCGAACTCAGAGGCGGGGGCGGAGGTTCGCTATCAGGAAGGGAGCTTTCTTGACTACGAGGCGCACGAGAAAGAAATCGGGATCACCGGTGCCTTTGATGAAGAAGAGGGTGTCTTTTCGTACTTCGTAGACGGGCAGAAGAGGTTGGCAAATGTGGATGGCGGGAAGGTCGTAGACGCTGAAACGGGTTTGGACGCCGCTATCCGATTCGAAAACGGAAGGGCGATGGTGGAGCCCGAGACGTTTTTGACGCATTTTGGGTTTACGATTCGCAAAGAGGATGCCGAGACCGGCAAGGCCAAGGATACCGAGAAAGAGAAAGATCCGGAAGCCGAGAAGGACAAGGGGAGTGAGGATGTTTCTGAAGCCCCTACAGAGCCTTCCGAACGGGAAGGAGACGGAGATTTGAAGGATATTGAGCGGTCAAAACAATCGAATAAAATCGTCATGGCTTGGGACAGCTATGTGAACGATTCGGAGCAGACCTTTGCAGGCAGCCTGGATGTCGTGATCGCCAAGGCTTTTGCCCTAAAGAGCGAGCAGGGCGAGGCGGATCTCTTGCTGAGGGATTCCTATGTCAGGAACGCCAAGAGGCAGGGAAAGGAAGTCTGGATTATGGCGACCAACTCCTTTAATCCTGATCTCACAAAAAGCTTTTTGCATAGTTACGCATCACGGCAGGCCTATATTCAGAGCATTGTGAACTACTGTGTGGAGAACCGCATCGAGGGCGTGAGCCTGGATTTTGAGAACATGTACCTGGACGATAGCGACCTCTTCGTGCAGTTTGTCGCGGAACTCTATTACGAGCTGAACGAACATCAAAAGTACCTTGGGGTCTGCGTGACGGTTCCCGGCGGGAGCGATATGTGGTCCAAGGTCTATGACAGGGAACGGCTCGGAAACAACGCGGACTACCTGATGCTGATGGCTTACGACCAGCACTGGGCGGCTTCTCAGGTGGCGGGACCCGTGGCGTCTTACACTTGGGTCAAGCAGAACATCGAGAAGATGAGCGAGTTTGTGGATAAGGAAAAGCTCATCCTGGGCGTGCCGTTCTACACCAGAGTTTGGTACGAGTCGTACTCAAACGAGGTGGCAAACAAGGTTGTAGTCCGTTCCAAGGACTTCTACATGGTCGGTCCGAGCAATCTTTTAAACGCGCTCGAGGAAGGGCAGTACAAGCGGATTTGGGACGATGAGGCCTCGCAGTTCTTCTTCGTCTACCACGATGATGCTGCCGATGAGGTGGTCAAGTTTTGGTTCGACGATGCCGATTCCGTGGCGAGGAAGGCGAATTTGGCAAACGAGATGGGCTTGCCGGGCATCGCCTGCTGGGCGCTCGGCTTTGAAACCCCCGAAACCTGGGAGAAACTGGACAAGGTAAAGCGCGGGGAATATTAAGCGTTTCCGCCGAATCGCCTAAGCATAAAAAAATCGCCTGAAAGCGAGTTAGTATCAGGTGAAGGAACAAGAAAGAGCGGGAACATCACTTCCCGCTCTGTTTTTATGTTCTTATTCTATTTGCTTGTCAAAGCCTGCCTGTGGGTCAGCGCAGCCTATTCTCCGCCGCCGTATTGCGCAATGATTTTTTCCGCGAGCTCGTGAGGCAACTCCTCGTAACGGTCAAACTTCAACGAGAACGAACCTCTCGCCTGGGTCATCGACCTGAGGTCTGTCGCGTAGCTGAAGAGTTCTGATTGCGGAGCTTCCGCCATAACGATCTGCTTGCCGTTTGCGCCCTGTTCCATCCCCAAAATCTTACCTCTTCTTCGGTTCATATCGCCCATGATATCGCCCATGTAGCTGTCAGGGATGACGATTTCTATCCTCATAATCGGCTCCAAGAGAACCGGCTTCGCTTCCTTCATTCCTTTTTTAAACGCGAGGCTCGCTGCCATCTTAAACGCGTTCTCGTTCGAGTCAACATCGTGGTAAGAACCGTCATACAGAATCGCCTTGATTTTCACAACCGGGAATCCCGCCAGAACCCCGTGTTCCAAACACTCTCTGAGTCCCTTTTCGACCGCAGGAATGTACTGTTTCGGAACCGAGCCGCCGAAGATTTCCTCGTCGAACTCAAAGTCCTGAGTCGAAGGTGAGAATCGGATGTGAACGTCTCCGTACTGGCCGGAACCGCCGGATTGTTTCTTGTGTTTTCCCTGTACATCCGAAGAACCCTTGATGGTCTCCCTGTAGGCAATCTTTTGGTCCACCAGCTCAACCGATACACCGTAGAGGTTCTTGAGCTTGGAAGTGATGATTTGAAGCTGGATGGTGCCCATGCCGCCAATCAACATCTGTCTGGTCTCGGCATTTCTGCTGACGGTAAAGGTCGGATCTTCCTCGGTCAACTTCTGGAGGGCAGGGCCAATTTTATCCTCGTCTTTTTTATCCTTCGGTTCGACCGCCATATAGAGGCAAGGTTCCGGGAACTTGATGCCGTCATAGATGACAGGCTTTGCCTTGGTCGCCAAGGTATCTCCGGTAGAGACCGATGTCAGCTTGGAAGTTGCAACGATGTCGCCGACGCCCGCCGATTCGAGCGGAAGCTGCTCTTTTCCGCGCAGGAAAAAGATGTTTTGCAGTTTCTCCACTTTGTCCTTGCTCACGTTCAGGATTTCCATATCCTTTTTCAGCGTTCCCGAATTGATTTTCATGATGGAAATTTTGCCCACGAACTGGTCGACGATGGTTTTAAACACAATCGCAGAGAAGGCCTCGTCCTTGTCGACCTTGAACTCCACATCCTCGCCTGTGCCAGGGTGTTTTCCTACATTCACGCCGTTCTTTGAGTTATCATACGGAGTCGGCAGGTATTTTGCCGCGAGCTTTAGGATCGCCATGCTTCCCTGTGAGTGAAGGGCCGAACCTGTGATGACGGGAACCGTATCGCCCGCGATGACACCCTTTCTGAGCCCGATTCGAATTTCTTCTTCGGTAAACGGCTCGCCTTCAAAGAACTTGTCCAGAAGCGCTTCATCCGTCTCCGCAACCGACTCCACCAGCATGTTATAGAGCGGGTCTATCATTTCTTCGTATTCTTTTGGAAGGTCTACATCCTTCATGCTGCCGCTCTCGTCAAAGACTCTGGCAGACCTGTCTACGACACTGACGAACCCGACGAACTTGTCTCCTTGGTACATAGGAATTTCAAACGGTGCAATCTTCTTTCCGAACTTTTCTTTGAGCTCCTCGACGACCTTCAAGTAGTCGATGTTCTCCTTGTCCATCTTGTTCAGGAAGATAATCTTAGGGATATTGAGCTCTTCGGTCATTTCCCAAGCCTTTTCCGTTCCCACTTCCACTCCGCTCGATGCGTCGACTACGATGACCGCTCCGCCGGCTACGCGTAGCGCCGATTCCACCTCGCCGTAAAAGTCGAAGTAGCCCGGTGTATCCAAAATATTGAATTTATCATCCTTGTACTCGAGTGGTATGACAGAGGTTGAAATGGAATATTTTCTTTCTATCTCTTCCTTGTCATAGTCTGAGACAGTGTTTCCGTTGTCAACAACCCCCTGACGCTTTGTCACTCCAAGCGTGTAAAGCAGCGACTCCACAAGGGTCGTTTTTCCGGAACTGCCGTGCCCTAAAAGCGCTATGTTCCTAATGTTTTCAACAGGATAATGCTTCATAGTATTCCTCCCTCTTTCCTATTTTTATGAATACCGTTGGTATTGATTCATCATATTAACAGTTAATACGATTATGCGTTGAGGCTGTAGGCCTCGTTATATAAAAAGCAAGCGCTGATGTCATCGCCACTTCCTTTTATACTCGTTTCATCGAGCCATTCGGCAAAGTTCTTTTTGATGGTCGAAGCCCCGCTGCTCTTCCAAATGCGGTGCATGTCCTCGATCACCTGCTTGAAGTCCTCGGCGCTCTCAAAGGAATTTTTGTAGCCGTCGGTCGCGATCATAAAGCAGTCCAACAGTTTGGAATCGTACTCAAAAAATCTCGCCTTTGTAATCGATTCGATTTGGCAGATCGAGTGGGTCGCATCTCCCACGGCCTCCCTGTCGCTATCCAGGAGCTCGACCTTGTTCTTGAGTTTGAACAGGGCGTCCCCGTCGCCCAAGCAGAAGCCGAAGACATTCTTGCGGTTCAGGACCGCGAGGCTCAGCGTCGAGCCGTAGGCCAGCAGGGCGTTGGTTGAGAGAAACTTCTGTTGTCTTTGCGTCAGACTATCAATCTCAGTGGCTTGAAAGGGATTGCTCCTGAGATGTTTCATTGCCAGGCGTGCCCAGTGGGCACTAATGGCCTGTAAGACGTTTCGCAAGGAGAGCTCTCTTCCCTCCCTGCTCTTGATTTCGGCGATGTTTCGGGCCTGGTGCTGAATGATTTCGATTGCGGAGAGGACCGCCAAACTCGCCCCCACATCACTTCGAAAGCAAAGGTTTGAGCCGTGTCCGTCGGCGATGGCAACATAGAGAAAGTCCCGATCGAGCATGCTCATTACCGCATCCTGGAGCGGCATCCCCTTCCTCTTGTGGCTGGCGCCGAGTACCGACTCGGAAATGATATTCCAAGGCATAAATCCTCCCCCTTACTTACCAGACATCGTCCACACTGATCGGGTAGTCCTTCCAAAAATCGTTGGGAATCGCAGGGAGCAGGACATTGGTTTGAATGCTGCCTTCGCTCTGGCTCGATGGAGAAGACGCGGCGTTCAGAACCACGGTCGATGCCCACTTGATGTACTCAATCAGGTGGTGAGAATGTTCCGCCTTCAAGACCTCGATCGCCTCGGAGTTGATGAAGGACTTCAGGACCTTCTCGTTGGCCCCTCTGCCGATGGCAATCGCGAGTTTCACCGCCTTGGTTCCCCAAGGAAGCTCCAAGAAGCGCTGTAGGGGCGCCTTGTACTCATCGGTCGGCTGGCCGTCCGAGACCAGAACCAGGACCGGTGGCAGGGCTCGTTCCGCCATGTTCCTCACATCCACGGCATCCGCCAGGAGCTCAAAGGCCTTGCCCATATCCGTGACGCCGCCCGCCTCCAAGTCGTGCCATACAAAGCTCTCTATCGGGGTCGCTTCCTCGATGTGCCACTCCGCTCCGCTCGAAAACTTCAGCACCCTGACCTTGATCGAGGCGTTCGGATTTTCCTCCGCAACCCTCTGCATGTGCGGGATCGCGTTTCGTATCGCCTCGTTCAGGGCGTCCATCTTCCCCATTTGCTTCATCGATGTGGAGCAGTCCACCACGAAGATGAAGTCCAGGGTCCTGTTTGCGAGTTTTCCTCCCGGTCTAAGACTCATGTTAACCTTCTTTCTTTCTACCTGTTCCGTTTTCTTTTCTTTGTGCGGCTCGGCCGTTCCGGTTCAGAACGCGCCTGATTGCCCGGTCCCTAGCCGAGCACCTTGGCGGTTCGGCCGCCGAAGTCCAGGGTCAGGCCGTCCTCGATCGCAATCGAGTAGCCCGATGCGACGATTCGGGATTCCCCGCTCCTGTTCTTGGTCTGCCAAACCGTGTTTCCTGTATTTTTTAAACCCCAAATGCCCTGTTTGACGGGGTGGGGGTTGACCTTTGCCAATACATTGTTAAAATCTATTCTAACATTTTTATTCACATGATGCGAATATATTTTTGTGTTTCGATTCAGAACGATGATCTTGTTGTCCATCACCAGCCGAAACGGTTTTGCCAGCGGCGCGCCGCAGTTCCAGCACGCCTTCTGCTCGACGCTGTAGGGGTTCTCAAAACTCAGAAAGCTCTCGCACCCGCACTTGCAGTAGACGAGGTGGTCCATCAAGGTCTGAAAGGTCTCCTTCCACTCCGCCTCGCTCGGCCTCTTGCTTTTGTCCGGAATGCCTTCGGTGAAGAGGCGGGTAAAGGCCTGCTTGAAGAAATCGGGATAGAGCTTCCAAAAAATGATCGCGTTGTCGTGCCTTCCCGGAATCGGCCTGTTGGAAGCGTTGCTCGGATGGTAGATGAAGACCGGGCGCTCGCCGTAGAGCCTTCTCATGGCGGGCAGGTCAAAGCACTTGATCTTGTCCTCCATCTTGCCTTCAAACGGGTGGTGGATCATAAACATATAGAACAGCAAAATACCGAGTGAAAAGCGGTCCGAATCGATGTTGGGATAGGAGATGCCGCGCACGATTTCCGGCGCCATAAAGCGCGGGGTGCCCAGAATGTTCTTGAGCACGTCGCTCTCGTAAGTGATGTTGTCGTTGTCGCAGATCAGGATGTTGCCGGAATGGGGCTCGATAAAGATATTGCCGAAGGAGATGTCCCGGTAGCAGAGGTTTTTGTTGTGCAGGCGCTCAAAGGCGTCGGTCAGCAGCATCGCCGATTTGATCAGGCTTCGGAAACTCGGCTCGATCTTGCGCTTCATCATGTCCACCAGAGGGTAGAACTCCTCGCGCCGAATCGGCATGATGTAGCCGAAGCTGTTGGAATCCTTGCTCTCTATGACCTCGAGGGGCCAGAGAAAGGAGCGGTTGGGAGGGCCGATTTTCACCAGGTATTCGATCGCCTTCTTTTGTTCGGCGTTCGCGCTGTTTTGGAAATACCACTTGATGGCATATTTTTTTCCATCTTTAAAAGCTTCGTAGACTTCGCCCTGTCCGCCCGAACCCAAAAAATTTCCGATTTTATAGAAGTCGTTTTTGCCCTTTACCAACATTCCCTGACTAAGCCTGGTCTTCATCTACGATTTAACTCCAATTTTGTTCCGTTTTGATTGAAACTTTCCTACTTATACATGTTCACATTATACTATTTATGCGTTTTTTTCGCAATAGAAAAATGGACTCCGCGGGAGTCCATACGTTCTAAAAGTAAGGCGTTTGACGCGCTATTGCTTTTTATTTTGCTGATCCTGTTCCCAAAGTCTATCCGCTTCGTGTGACGGAGCGTGGCTCGGCGTCTCGGGAGAATACTGCATCTCGCTCAAAGCTGCATTTCCGGTCTCCAAATCGCAAGTCACAATATAGATTTCCTTCAGCTGCTCTTTGGTAAATTGATTAGCTTTGCTCTCTTCGTAAGTGCTTTTTAAAGCGGTTTTCCAAGCTGAGTATGACTCCGAGTCCCCGTATTCCTGCTGATACTGTCCGGCGATTTCCATCATTTTGTCTTTTCCCACCGCGTCTTCTATTGTAGGAAGAATCTTGGCATCAAAGTTCTTTTCTTTTTTCAGAGCCCGTGTAAATGTGTCATAGATTTTTTTTTGCTGCTCCCGGCTCAAAGCGGCAGGTTTCTGAGGCTTTTTTGCCTCCACTTTTTTCTCGCTCGGAACGGGCTTGTCCTCCTGCATACAGATGTCAATGAGATAAGGCTGAATCTTTTCTTTGAACTCTTCTACGGAAACGTACATCAGCCTATTATGCGGCATGTAATCCAAATCGAAGAATTGTTTTTTACCGGTATCTACCACAAATCCCTTTCCTGTAAAATAGTACTGATATCCTTCGCCTTCCCTATATTTCATAAAAATTCCGGTGATATCCACGCCCAAGACTCTCTTCTTTGTTCCGTCATAGGTAGGAATTTCTTTCGTGTATAGGAAACTTGGATTGATGATATTGATCCCTGCAGGAAAAGTACCGCCCGGGATTGGCATTTGTTGGTGATTGGGATCGACCCATTCGACCGTCATGCCCATCTTCTCACAGAGTTCCCGCAGGCCGACATAGCTCTTGTTATTATGTACGAGGGCATCTGCAAGTCCAATCGGGTTTCCGTTTACATGAATCGCAAAGGGGAAGGCGGAAGCGTTCTGTTCCGGATTCCTGTCCGCAAATTCCGATGATAGGCCAAAAAAGATTGCAAGTGCAATCAAAAGGGGAATCAGTTTTCGTTCCATAGGGAGACCTCGCTTTCTTACGGCTGCACAAAATGTGCGTTTGCTTTAAGAACAAAACCCATTCTCAGAGGATTCGTCCTTTTCTCCTGTAAGTTCAGTCTAGCACACGAATGGCGCAGTGGCAAACGATAGGAATTTTGTAACAAAAAAGTAAAAAAATAGAAAAAAGGGAGACATTTTGCCGGGCAAATCCTCTCCCTAGATGCTCGCATCGTCATAGTAAAAGATGGGGGAACCCTGCTCCAGCGATTGTTTCACATCCAGGATGCGCTGGTTGGAACTACCCCGGAACTTGAGCTTTAAGTTGAGGAGCGATTCCTCAAAGAGCCCGTCAATCAGCACGTCGCAGAGCTCCAGCAGGGCCAATTTTTTAGGGTCCTCCAAGATCTCCTCGAAGGTGTAACCCGAGTAAATCCAGATGTCCTTTTTATCAAACTCTCTGTCTTCCAGCCCCGCGTTGTACTCGTCTACAAAGGCTCGGATCGGTCTGATAAATTCGACCAACTGAACGTTTTGAAAGGGCTCCCCTCCAATGAGGGTAAGCCCTTTGTATTGTGATTGCCGAAGCAGGGACAGGATGGTTTCGGTGACTTCCATGCTCATTTCCTGACCATAGTTGAAGTCTTGGTACGCTTCGTTGAAGCAACCCTTGCAATTGTGGGTGCAACCCGAAACGAAGAGCGAAACCCGGATTCCCGGCCCGTTGGCGATATCCATGGTTCTCAGTTGTGCATATTTCATACTAAAAACTTTACTTGTCGTCGTTTCCAAATCTATCGATTCTAAATGTGCAGCACTCTGGATGCGATGTCCTTGGTCCTTCCCTCGTTCCAGAAGTTTTCTCCCAAGTATCCGCAAGTTCTTCTGATGACGGTCAGCTTGCTTCTATCGTCGTTCTTGCAGTTCGGACACTGCCAGTGAGCGCTCTCGGCATCCACGCTGATCTCTCCGTCGTAGCCGCACTTGTGGCAGAAATCGAGCTTGGTGTTGAACTCCCCGTACATCACGTGGTCGTAGATGTATTGGATGATGCTGAGAATCGCGTCGGTGTTCTTGACCATGTTCGGAATTTCCACATAAGAAATCATCCCGCCGGTCGACTTTTCCTGAAACTGCTGTTCAAAGTCGAACTTGCTGAACACGTCAATCTTTTCTCTGACATCCACATGGTAGCTGTTGGTGTAGTAGCCCTTGTCCGTCACATCCTTGATGTCGCCGAAGCGCTTCCTGTCGAGGCTCGCAAAGCGGTGCGTCAAGCTCTCCGCAGGCGTTCCGTAGACCGCGAACTGAATTTGTGTCTCATTGGTCCATTCCGCTTTTTTCTCATTCAGTCTGTCCATCACCTTGAGGGCAAACTTGTTGCCTTCCTTACCGGTGTGCGACTCGCCCTTGACCAGGATAGAGGTCTCGTAGAGGCCGATGTAGCCGATGGTCAGCGTCGAGTAGCCGTTGTAGAGGTATTTGTCGATGGTCTCGCCCGGTTTGAGTCGGGTGAGGGCGCCGAACTGCCAGTGCACCGGTGACACGTCGCTGGTGATTCCCTTGAGTCTGTTGTGCCTTACCATCAGCGCCTTCTTCACGATTTCGAGTCTCTTATCCAGGAGTTCGAAGAAGAGCTCTTCATCACCCTCGGCCAGGATGCCGATTTGCGGCAGGTTGATGGTCACGACACCCTGGTTGAATCGTCCGTCGAATTTATAGTCGCCCTTCTCGTCTTTGAACGGGGTCAGGAAGGCCCTGCAACCCATCGGCGAGAAGACGTTTCCGGCATACATCCGGCGCATCTTCTTCGCACTGATGTAGTCGGGGTACATTCTCTTTGCGGTACATTCGGCCGCAAGCTGCGTGAGGTACCAGTATTCCGTACCCTCTCTGATGTTGTGTTCATCGAGCACGTAAATCAGCTTCGGGAAGGCGGGGGTCACATACACGCCGGACTCGTTTTTGATGCCCTGTATCCTCTGCTCCATAATTTCTTCATCGATCATCGCCGCTTCTTTTGCGTACTCGTAAGACGGGTCAAAGTGCATAAAAAGAGTTACGAACGGAGATTGGCCGTTGGTGGTCATCAGGGTATTGATTTGGTATTGTATGGTCTGGACGCCGTCCTTGACTTCTTTTCGGGTCCTTCTCCAGGCGATTTCCTCGACCTTGCTCATGTCCGGCTTCATATCGTAGATTTCGACCTGCTCTTCAATGATCTGTTCCTTGTACTTCTCAAAGGATTTTCGGACATAAGGCGCCAGGATTCTGTCCACGCCGTTGATCGATTGCCCGCCGTACTGGGCGCTCGCCACCTGCGCGATGATCTGCGTGGTCACCGTACAGGCAACCTGGAAGGACTTCGGCGAGTCAATCTTCTTGCCGTTGATGACGGTGCCGTTTCCGAGCATGTCTTCCAAGTTGATTAGGCAGCAGTTGAACATCGGCTGAATCAAATAGTCCAAATCGTGCATGTGGATGGCCCCGGTCTCGTGCGCTTCCAAGACATCCGAAGGCATCAGCTTTCGCTTTGAAATATCCTTGGATACCTCGCCGGCGATCAAATCCCTTTGCGTCGAAACGATCGAAGCGTTCTTGTTCGAGTTCTCGTCCATCGCCTCTTTGTTGGATTGCTGAATCAAGCCGAGGATGTCGGTGTCGGTGGTGTTGATTTTACGCTTGAAAGCCTGGACCGACTTGTAGCTCTCGTAAGCCTTTGCGGTCTGAGGGTTGTCGAACTCGATCAGCGCATAGTAAACGTCATCCTCTATCTTGTAGATGGAGACGACGTCCTTTTGGGACTCCAGGACGGACGCTTCGATTTTATCGGCAATCTGCAGCGCCTGGCCCGGCACATACTTGCCCTGCAGCGAGTGCATCGCCTTCTCGATTGCGACCACGATCTTTTCTTTTTCAAACTGTACTATCCTGCCGTCACGCTTACGAACTTGCATGGTTCCCCCTCATTCTTCATATTCTCCCGTTTCTCGGGTATATCCTAATTTTTATCTATTTTTGCAAACTTGCGTTTTTCTTGAAATTTCAATATCTAGTAGTTTTGATGCGGAACTGACCCCTATATCTTGTGGTCCGGATACATTATGACACAAAAGGACAAGGAAGACAAGGCTTTTTCGGAAATAAAAAAAGCCCAAAATAAGGGGAAGGAAATCCGTGTTTTTAGGGGAAAAGCGGGCCTTCATTTATGAAAAAACAGACAAAAATGAAGAAAATTTAGCATTTTCGGAAGGGCGCTGCGACCACAAGATGTATCCGCCCCCCGCCATCTCACAAGGGCTTGCTTTTCCGTCAACATAATATCACAAGTTGATTTAAACGCCGAGCTGCTATATAATAATATATTCAGAATAGAAGCGAAAAAGAGCGTAACTGAGTAAGGAAAGGAAGCGAAATGAAGGAAAAAGGAGCGAATCTGAAATTTCTGCCCGTCATAGCGGCATATTTGGGATTGGCTTATTTTGTCAGCGAGGAGACCGGCCTGTACTTCACGGCCTATAGCCTGTTGCCGCCGTCTCTCGTGTATCTTTTCTATAAAAATGAACAGAGGAACCTGAAGCTGTTTTCAGCGGGGTTTTTGCTCGTGCTGTTTTTGTTTGTCCGCTTTGACGCCAAGTTGGCCCTGTTTTTCTATGCCGTGATGGCCTTTGCCGCGGCTTTGATCATCGATAAGTCTCAGGACGGCATGTTCAAAAAGTTGATCACGCTGATTCTGGTGATGATTCTCTTCTCGCTCGGACTCTTTGTTGTCCTGGAGCAACTGAGAGGCGGGCCGAGCTTTTTTGAGGCCTTGAATCAGAGTCTTAGCGACCCGGCGGTCATCGAGCAGGTCAACCAAATCCTGAAGGACAACATGGGAGAGCAGGCGATCGATTTCAGCAGCATCGACAAGACGAGTCTGAAGATTGGAATCAGCAGTTTTATTTCGATCATCGTCCTGGACCTGGTGGGCTTTGTCAGCACGCTCAACTTTTGGATCATCGCCCACATCATGCGGGCAAAAAATCCGGCCATCGACAGGCTCAAGCCGATTTGGGAGATGTACCTGCCCAAAAAGTTCACCCTGATCCTCTTCTTTTTGTTGATCGTCAGCTATTTTTTGATCTCGGTGATGGGCAACTTCGCCTTCGGAATCGTCGTCACCCTGGTGATTCTGCTCTTCCAACTTTACAATTTGCAAGGAATTTTCGTTCTTTCGTTCTTTCTGAATAAGACAAGGATGCCGATAAAGTTTCATATCCCTGCGTTGATCGCAATCGTAATCGCGATTTCCCTAACCAAGATAGGCGCCTTTTTGCTCTTCAACGTGGGTGTCATCGACGCGGTGTTCAATTTGAGAAAGATTTCAAGGGGGTCCCATGAAGGATAATAAGGAGATAAAACCAAAGTCCGGAAGCTCCGGGCAGGGGAAGGTGAACGTATTCCGAAATTCGTTTTTGCTGATCCTGCTCGTGGTGTTGTTGATTGATCTTGTGACGATTCTTTTCTTTCGGAATTTGGTGGTTCCCGTATTTTTAATCAGTATTGCATTTTTATTATATTACGGAATCGTTCAGAGCAGGCTCGAACGAAGCGTAAAACATAGATTGAAGGAGAGCTTGAGCGCGCTGAGCGAGGATGCCGGCACGATCAACGAGAATATCAGCCTGCCGATGGTCACCTGCAACGAAGCGGGCAGCATCGTCTGGTGCAACAGCAGGTTCCGTGAGATTTTCGGCGCCATCGATTTGAACAAGATGAAGGTGGAGGAACTCTTCCCGACCTTCGACTTTGAGGAGCTCAAGGACTATTACGCGGACGGCGCGGCTCCGGCGGTGAGTCCCGAGGAGCATGCCGCGGAATCCGAGGACAGAGACCAAGAGGACGCGGAGCCGGAAACCGGAAACGCGATGACGGTCAGCTCGGGCGCTAAGTTTTTTGATGTGATTCACTCCCGCGCCAGAAACGGAAAGGTCGGGCAGTACCAGTACATGCTCTACTTTTACGAGATTACGCCGTACAAAGAAATCAAAGAGAAGTACGAAGAGGAGCGCGCGGTGCTCGCCATCCTGGAGCTCGACAACTTTGAGGACCTGATGAACGAGCTCAAAGAGGACGCGAGGCCGAAGGTGCAGGCGGAAATCGAGGAAGTCATCTACAGCTGGGCGAAGCGAATGAATGCGATGATTCGAAAGTTTGACCGTTCGAAGTACCTGATGCTGATGGGCAACCGTTACTTTCAGAACGTGCTGGCCAAGCGCTTCGACATCCTGGATCGAATCCGTGAAATCGAGGTGGAATCAAACTTCCCGCCGACTATGAGTATCGGCATCTGCACGGATGACAGAACCTACATTGAGATGGAGCGCGGCGCCTTTTCCGCCCTTGAGATTGCGCTCGGACGGGGCGGAGACCAGGCGGCGGTAAAGAGCATGGGGGACTACTCGTTCTATGGCGGAAAGGCCAAGGCGATCGAGAAGCGAAACCGCGTCAAGGCAAGGCTGATTGCGCACGCGTTCCGACCTATCATCGATTCTTCCAACGCCGTTTACATCATGGGCCACCAGTATCCGGATATGGACGCGCTGGGCGCGGCGGTCGGAATCTACAAGGCGGCGAGCGACCGGGGCATCCCTGCCAGGATTGTGCTCGAGGAGCCGAACGAAACGATTATCTCGGTCTACAACACCTTTAAAGACAGGGCGGACGAGATGTTTATCAAGCCGGACGATGCCTTGCAGAGGCTCAATCCTGCGACCGACCTGGTGGTCGTGGTGGATACGCACAGGCCGTCTTACACCGAGTGCCCGGAACTCCTGAAAATAGCGCAGAGAAAGGTCGTTATCGACCACCACAGGCGAAGTTTGGAGATGATAGAGGATACCCTCTTAACCTACTTGGAGCCTTACGCGTCATCGGCCTGTGAGCTGGTGACCGAGGTTCTGCAATATATGGAGAACAAGCCGATTCTGAACAAGAACGAGGCGAACGCGCTGCTCGCCGGCATGGTGCTCGATACCAAGAACTTCAGCGTGAAGAGCGGGGTCAGAACCTTTGAAACGGCGGCGCTGCTCAGACGATTCGGGGCGGATCCGGTGGTCGTCAAGGAATTCATGCAGGACGATTTGGAGTCCATTGTAAATAGAAGCAAACTGGTGAGTAACGCCAGAAAATATACGGATGACATAGCGATTTCGGTCAGTGACAAGTCGATTGACAATCCGCGGCTGATTGCGGCTCAGGCTGCCGACCAGATGCTCACAATCCGGGGCATCAATACTTCTTTTGTCATCGTGAAGGAGAAGGAGAAGGTTTGCGTGAGCGCCAGAAGTTTGAAGGATTTCAACGTGCAGGTGATCATGGAGCGGCTCGGCGGAGGCGGTCACAGGACCAGTGCGGCAACTCAAATTGAGGAAAAGAGCGTATTTGAAGTCGAGGCGATGCTCATTCGGGAAATCGAACGATACTTAAAGGAGGGCGAATAAATGAAGGTTATATTTTTGAAAGATGTAAAAGGCTCGGGAAAAAAGGGAGAAGTGAAGGAGGTCTCTACCGGACACGCGAGGAACTATTTGATTCCAAAGGGGTTGGTTTTGGAGGCGACCGATACCAATATGAAGAACCTGCAGAATCAGCAGAAGATTGAGGCCCAAAAGGTTGCCGAGGACACCGCTCACGCGAAGGAACTCAAAAAAATCATAGAGGCAAAGCCTTTGAGCATCACCGCAAACGCGGGGGATTCGGGAAAACTCTTCGGCGCGATCACCAACCAGGAGGTCGCCGAGCTGATTCAGAAAGAGTACGGCTTTGAAATTGATAAGAAAAAAATTCAGTTGACCGGCGGCATCAAGACCACAGGCTCGTACGATATCACCATCAAGCTATACAGAGAAATCAGCGCGATTTTGAAGCTCGAAATAAAGGCATAAGCCATGCAAGTGAGGGATTTGCCAAGTAACGTAGAGGCGGAGAAGAAGGTCCTGGGGGTCATGCTCCTGGATGAGGACAAGATGTACTACGCCATAGAGAAGCTCGATGCCGAGGATTTTTTTGACAAGGCGAATGCGATTATTTTTGCCGCGATTAAGGAACTGGCCGAAAAGTCGCTCAGCCCCGACTCGCTGACGGTCTGTGACCTCCTGGAGAGCAAGGGAAAGGCGAGCCTGGTGGGTGGCGGGAGCTACCTGGATGAGCTGGAAAAACTTGTAATCGGCGGGGTGAAGTTCGACGAGTATGTCGGCATCATCGCGCAGAAATCTCTGCTCAGAAAGTTGA
Source organism: Bacillota bacterium (assembly GCA_030529225.1). GTDB lineage: Bacteria > Bacillota > Clostridia > Peptostreptococcales > Acidaminobacteraceae > JAUMXH01. The sequence goes on from JAUMXH010000008.1 coordinate 50,059, forward strand.
TTAAGGCCGCAAAGAACATCGAGGAGCAGGCGTACAGTTCCTCGGATGCGGGGCAAGTTCTGGAGTTTGCGGAAAAGGCGGTCTTTGATATCTCGGTGAACCGCAGGCAACAGGATATGGTTCCCCTGCACACGGTGCTCAAAGATGTTTTGGAAGAAATTCGGGAGCGTCCGGTGAACACGAGCGGGCTAACCGGGGTGAGTGCCGGGTTCAAGGATCTGAACTACAAGTTATCCGGCTTCCAAAAGAGCGACTTGATTATCCTCGCGGCGAGGCCGTCCATGGGTAAGACTGCGCTCGGACTCAACTTTGCGATGAATGCGGCGACCGATCCAAGCAATCCGGTGCCGGTCTGCATTTTCAGCCTGGAGATGTCGAATGTGCAGCTCGCTCAGCGTATGCTCGCCGCCAAGTCGACCGTGGAACTCAACCGAATCAAGACGGGTGATCTTGACGAACGGGATTTTGAGGACATCAACCTCGCGATGCGCTCCTATAAGAATGCTAAAATTTTTATTTGCGAGTGTTCGGGCGCGACCATCCTGGAAATTCGGAGCCAGTGCCGTAAGCTCAAGGCGAAGCACGGTCTGGGGCTGGTGGTCATCGACTACCTGCAGCTGATGAGCGGACCCGGAGAGAGTCAGCAGATTATGGTATCGAACATTTCGAGGGGCTTAAAGGCGCTCGCAATGGAGATGAACTGCCCGATTATCGCGCTCTCGCAGCTCTCGCGTAAGTCGCAGGAGCGAAAGGATCACAGGCCGATTTTGTCCGACCTTCGGGACTCGGGTGCGATCGAGCAGGACGCGGACATCGTCATGTTCCTGCACAGGGAGGAATATTACGAGCGTGACAACGAAGAGCTCAAGTCGCTCGCGGAGCTGATTATTTCGAAGCACAGGAACGGAGAAACCGGAACCGTCAACCTGAACTGGATTCCGGAGTGGCAGCTCTTTGAAAATTCTGCGAGCGAGCAGGAGTATCCGGACTACAATGAGTACGATGTGTTCTAAGAAGCGGGAAATCGTGCTCGAGGAGTTCGAGAAGAAGGATGTGCTCAAGCTGAAAAACTGGGGCGTGCACGAGGACCTTCGCTACATTCAATACGGGTTTGATTTATTTTATGATGACGGCAATTTTGATACCTGGTATGAGATTAAGACTGCGCCCAGAAAGAAGCTCTTTGCCATCAAAGAGGGGAGCGAAATCAGGGGTTACATCAGCTTGAGGGACATTTCTTCGATTCTGCGCTCGGCGGTGCTCGGGATTTCCATCGACCCGAATTATCTGTCGGAGGGAATCGGAAAGTGCGCGATGGAGCAGTTTCTGGAACTGTATTTTACCGAAATGCAGATGAGAACCCTGCACCTGAAAGTTTCGCTGTTCAACCGGCGGGCAATCAGGCTCTACGAGTCGCTCGGTTTTGTCTTTAAAAAGACGCGCCTCGAGCGTTTCGAAAACCAAATGCACAACTTTAAACTGCTATTGCATTACGAGGAGTTTCTGCAGTTCGGAGATGCCATCTATACCGAAGTCAGTTCTTATGCGATGAACAGGGAAGACTACGAGAGGAGCGGAAAACAGGCCTAAGAACCTGCGCTTGCAGACTCTGCGTGGTCTTTTTTTTAAGGGCGGTAAAGTGCCAAGCTTTTTAAGGGGCGGAGGTGAATGTGAAAGAGCCGAAGCAAACGAGCCGGTCTCTTGCAATTGCGATATGTGACGATGAGCCGATTCTATTGGAAGAAATCGCAAGTCGGATCAAAGCGGAATTTGAGAAGCGGGGAATCGAAGCAAAGTGTTCTCTTTTCGAAAAGGGGGAGAATCTTCTCTGCGAAGAAGTGAGTCTTTTTGATGTTGTTTTTTTAGATATCGAACTGAAAACGACAAACGGTCTGGAGCTTGCCAAGAAGCTGAGAGAATCATCTTATTCTAATAAAATCGTTTTTATCACTTCCTTTATCGATTATGTTTTAGACGGCTATCAGGCGGACGCCTTCCGATTTCTCTTGAAGAATAACTTGGAACAACAGCTTTCGGAATGTATAGAGGCGATCGCGGAACAAGTAAATGCGAAGGCATCCCAAACGGGTTTCGATTTTCCGACTTTCAGAGATGTTCTGTATGTGATGAGTGAGAATCGAACCGTTACCCTCTTTTTTAAAAACGGGGAGAGCAGAACGGAATATATGAAACTCGATGAGTTTGAAGAAAAAGTGAACTCGAAACAGTTCTGTAGAGTGCATCAAAGTTACCTGGTCAACATAGACTATGTTGAATTTGTCCGGCGGTATGAAGTCAGACTCGTGAACGATCTTCGAATCCCAATCTCAAAGTCGAGGTACAAAGAGGCGAATCGGCAAATAAAACTGAGGAGAACGCTATGGGCATAAACCCGGAGCATATCAGAAACATCAGCATTTCTATGCTTGAAATTTGTGTTTTCTATATAGCCTGCTGCAACCTGTTTACGCAGAATGATAAAATGAATCAGCTGCTGAAATATTTTTTGAGCGCCCTGATTGGCATCGTAACGCTCGGCGTTTCGCTCAAGTGGAACGGTCATTTTGTGAAATACCTGTTGATTCCGTTTTTTCTGTCTGTGATGATGAACCTTCTTTTTTATCACAAAAAAAAGAAAAAATTGCATTCTTTGATATCGATATCTCTAGTGATTATAGTCGTTTACGGTTTTATGTTTTTAAGTGACTATATCATTTTGTTGGGAATAAAACTGGTGGATAACGGTAGCATATATGAGCTCATAATGGGGGATAAAGAGAGCGTTTTTCTTTTGATTGTAATCAGTAAGACGATTGTTTTGTTTGCCATTCTTTTCTTTACGCGTGATAAAAGGAACAGTCTGCAGTTTACGAGTAAACAGTCTTTTCAGTTCATTCTGCTCAGTATGCTCACCATTGTAGGCATTTTTTCCTCTTTCATCCCCGAGGAACATATGGTGTTCTCGCCCAAGTTGATTGTGCCGGGGATTTTTATTTCCAATGCTTTGTTTATGTACTACATGTTATATGATTTTATAAACTTGAGCGAGGACTTGCGAATAAAGAGCATAAGGGAAGTGAAATCGGCGAACGAAATAAAGTTATGGAAGGAAATCAGTGACAGAGATTTGGTTCAGAGAAAAATGTTGCACGATTACTCGGAAACCCTGCTCTGCATCAGAACATACCTGGAGAATGATAGGTTGGAGGAACTGAAAAATTTTGTTGCGAGACTTTCCGCCGATTATAAGTTAAGTGCGAGTGTGATTAGAACAGGGAATATGCTATTTGATGTATTGGTGAACACAAAATATGAAATGGCGCTCAGTCAAAATATAAATCTGGTACTAAAACTGGACAATCTGGAAGAAATCGGTCCGGAAGATGAAGATTTTATCTTTTTAATGAGCAATTTGATTGACAATGCGATGGGAACATACCGCTGCCCTGAAAACGGTGAAAAAAGAGATTTTTTTAACGGTTACGAATGTCAGAAAATATAATAAATTGGAAATCGTAATCAGAAATCCGATTGAAACGGAGATTACAGTAGAGGACTACCGGATTCCAACGAGTAAAAAAGGGGGGAATCATGGGCTTGGGCTCCTGACAATCAGAGATATCATCGAAAAATATAACGGCGAGAGCGAAATATATGTGGATGACGGCTACTTTACCTATATCATAACGATATGATTAAAGTGATTCCTGAGAGCAAAGTGTGAGCGGATGCCTATCGGGTTTCCGCTCTTTTATTAAAATAATTTAGAAAACGATAACATAAATACCTTGATGTAAATTCCTAATTTCAACATAAAATTGCCCATTTTCAACATGTCTATTGAAAAATAAAAAATTAGGAGTATGATTTGCGTAAGAGCTAAAGAAACTGGTTTGTAATAGAAAATGCTTATCAAGACAGGAGGTCGATTATGAGAAATCTTGAGTTAAGCACTTTAAAAATGTTGAAGTCGGTTTTAGACAGGGATATCACTGCTGATAAACAGACATCTTCAAAATGCCTTGCCCTTTTATACCAGCCAAAAAGGTCGGTAAGCAAGGAAACGGACAAGATTAAGAAGTAGGAGGACTGATTTTATGCTACGCCTGTATCCGAGTCGGTATAAGAATGGGGATTTATTATATATTATGTGATTGCAATATTGATAATGGCGATAGTCCTGCTAGATTGTAAAAAAAGGAGAACCATTATGAGAAAGATGATAAGATTTATATATGTCTTTGCTTTATTGCTTGTTTCAATACAAGTAGTGATTGCGGATTCCGGAATGCCGGATGAATCAACTTTAATAGTCCTGGAAAAAGAAATACCGGAAATAGAGCACAACGGAGGAAAGCAGGATTTATTTATTCAGTATAAAAATAGAGAAGAAGCTCTGAATTATATGCTTAATAAGCATTCTAAATTGTTTGACTTTATCAAAAGTGAATATACTTTAGAAGCAATTTCTATGTACAACTGGTCAAGATATTATGAAATTCTGCATTTGTTGGATCAAACAGAAAATACAATGACTCAGAGATATCCAAATGAAATAGCGGAGTTAAATAAGTTCTTTGATGTATTTGAAAATACAGATAAAAATGCAGAAATTTTACAACTGGTAAATGGTAATGGTGAAGGTGCCGAAAATAACAACCAACAGTTACAACTCTTGTTGCCTTACACAGCAAGTTCCGATATTCAACCTAAAACGACGATTGCCATTGATTTGGAGGATGCTGTTGCTTATGCTGAAACTTATGCCAATTCACCAAATTATAGCGATTACACTTATTTTTCGGGGGCTGATTGCACAAATTTTGTTTCTCAAATACTAAGTGCCGGCGGTGTAAGTCAAAATGTTTATGATAGTGAATTCAGTGGGTGGTGGCACAAAAAGGTCTATTATCAATTTGGAAATGTATACCATAAACATTCTATATCTTGGATAAGAGCTTCTACTTTTGCTGACTACATGGGAGTTTCTTATACCACAAGAAGCCATTACCGTTTTTCACGGGAACTGACAAAAGGTGATGTCATAGGCTATGATGTAGCCGGCGATGGAGACTTTGAACATATGGCGTTTGTAACCGACAAAGATAGTTATGCTTCAAATTATTCCGGTAAAACTTATTATGATTACAAAGTTGCACAACACACAAATAATTATCTAAGATGGACCAGTTCTTCCCTGAATAAATGGGAAACATTGGAAGATGAGGGATACACTTATGGCATTATCAGAAGGTAAAATAAAAATGATAAGGGCATCGCTCGTGCTGTTGTATCTTATCCTTATCGCTATGATGCTGTCCGAACATCAGAATTTCAAAGGGTATAATTTTTTGAGCGCTTTTTCTTTTGTTGAAAAAATTAGTGAACTCATTGGAAAAGGTGATACTACAATTTGGTTTATATTCTGTTCCCAGATTCAATATGATTACACCTTGTATATATTCCTATATCTTTTTGCTACGGGGAATTCTTTATTTGCGTATAAAGTAACAAAAGATAAAATGTTGCTGCTTAGTTTTATGATGTGGTTTTTTTTGTTTTTTGTATCATTTCTTTGTTATTTTGTTTTGGTAAACTTTCAAGGATACTGCTTGCTGCCGATGCCCTACTATTTGATTTTTATCACATTGCAATTTCTGCATTCAAGCAATTTGGCAATCAAAATAGGAATGATTGGTTTTCATGTTTTGTTTCTGATTGCGCATTTTGTGACTTGCTTTAAAGTTTTTAATCCGAATTTTCTAACAAAACGAAGGAGCAGATAACGTTTTCATCTGAATGATTCCTGAGAGCAAAGTGTAAGCCGATGCCTATTGGGTTTCCGCTATTTTATTATAATAATTTAGGTGACAAGAACATAAATAGCCTCATGTAAATTTCCAATTTCAACATAAAATTGCCTATTTTCAACATGTCTATTGAAAAATAAAAAAATAAGAGTATGATTTGCGTAAGAGCCAAAGAGATGGGCTCCTTGCCCTTTTATATCAACCAAAAAGATCGGTAAGCAAGGAAACGGACAAGAGTAAGAAATAGGAGAGGTGATTTTATGCTACACCTGTATCCGAGTCGGTATAAGAATGGGGATATATGATTTATGTATTTTATTAAATGTAAGCATAGGTATGTTAAAGTTAGAAAATAGAATTCCAGATATTAGTAAATATATAATAAAATGAAAAAATTAGTAAGTGTACTATTAACATTATTTTTTTTCTTGTTATTTTGCTTTATAATCAAGAAAATAGGATTACCGCCCGGACCTGTTCCTAATGTGTTAGGAATGATTTTAGTCTTCATTTCTTTTATTATATCTTTCATAGTAGCGGAAACATTAGTGAACAGGATGAAATAAAATTTTCAAGGCTCATTGTAAAATGGTATTTGGAATGCGGAAACAGTATCGATTTATATGAACGAATGAAGAAAGTAGAGGTAATGTATGGAACGAAAACTATTTTCAATTTTGATTGCCGTCGCAATCTGTTTAGGATTATCAACAGAATTTGCGGACAGGAACTCGGAACAGAACACATCCGCCCTTCCCTTCCCGATTCATGTAAACGGAAAACCGATTGGACTTGAAGATGCTTTCGTGAAAGATAACAAGAGTTATGTCAGTCTGAGAGAGTTGTGCGAAAAAATGGGCTTGACGGTCAAGTGGGTCGATCCGGACCCGTTATTGCATCGCCTCCCCTACCCCGGAGGAAATTTTCCGGTGGGGATTAACATAGTCAATCCCACTTTTATATACACAAAACAAGTGCCCAAGTTTGACGGAACAGAAAAGATCGTTAAGGGAGTGGATATCACCGGAATTTTTATGAAATATAGGGAAGGAGAGGGATATCAGTACTATTTTACAAGAAAGGGTTTTGTGGTAGATACCGGTAAAAAACAAATCTTTGAATTGGACTATATCCCAAGCTATGAGCTTATGTATGTATCCGTAGAGGAGTTCAAAGAAAAGATTCAGCCTTATCTCATTGATATTTGTATGCAGAATTAAACATAATAGATTGGGATCAGAACTTTATAAGCAGCTTATTTGTAGCAAAGGAGAAAGCTCCGGCAAGAAGCTATGTTTTCTAAGAGCGGATACCTTTTAGGTATCTGCTTTTTTATTAAAATAATTTAGGTGACAAGAACATACCTAGTCTTATGCAAATTCCCAATTTCAACATAAAATTTCCTATTTTCAACATGTCTATTGCAGAGTGAGAAATCAAAGAATAAGATGGAGCTAAGAGTAGTAACAGAATAATAGTAAAGGGGATAGCGAGCTTGAACAAAATCATTTTTAAAATAGTTCACCGTTTGATAAATTCCGGTCTGATAGAAAAAAGTGATGAAGCCGTGTATTCATACCGGGTCGAAGTGTTGCTTTTGAAACTGGTCGGAATCCTGCTAATTGGAACAATAGGAGTGTTATCAAAAAAATATTTGGAAACATTTGTTTTTTATCTTGCTTTTTCCCGGTTGAGGGCTTACACAAATGGTTATCATTCAAAAAACTATGCTCTCTGTCTGTTGCAATCAGCCTTCGCTTACATATTGATATGCGAGGTGTTTTTTGAATGTTTTATAAAAATATTGCCCTTATCTCATTTGATCACCTTTATTTCTATGGCAGTGATATATGCCTTGGCTCCGGTAAATTCGGATGCAATCAATTTAAGTAAAAAAGAAATCGTGAAGCACAGGAAAATGATTAAAAAGATTCTTATTATTTATTCTGTTTTTTTGCCGGCTCTGATTCATTTTAAAGCAGGATTGGGCCTCGTTGTCTACTTTGAAATGGCAATCATGTTTGATATGTTGTTGGTTGTTGTCGGAAAAGTGGTCTATAAAGATTGTCAATAGAAAAATCAATCGTGCAAAAAAAGTCGAACTTCGGGATGTCGTAACTTATCCTTCTCTTTTTTACAAAAAAGAAACTTTCTCAATGAAACATAGAACGGATCGTGTATCTGTTTTATAATAATCATAAGACTATGAGTCGGAAAAAATAATCGGTCTCAAGTGATGTATGCGATACCGAGAGAGGATTCCAAAAAACAGAGCCATGTCCCGGCATTAAAAGAACTGAGTTTTAAGAAATCTTTACCGGAGCTTTCTTCGGTATCGGTGATAGTGCGGAAGATAGGGAATACAGGATTGAGTATGAACATATTTTTTTATCTTGAGGATAAGTTTCGATAACTACAGGGAACGGGAATCAATAGAAAAGAGATTATCTTTCTACATGATATGAAATAAAAAGCGAAAAAGAAATGCCAAAAAGCGAACCGCTCTCTCAGATTGGCGGGAATAGGTGGGAATCGAACCCACCCAAGCCGCTCTTAACGACTCATACCGGTTTTGAAGACCGGAGGGCACACCAGAACCCATCTACTCCCACAAGTATTGTAATGGAAGGCGCCCTAAAAGTCAAGACGGCACAATGAGTCGTTTTTTATTTACAAGAACTTATAAAAAGTGTAAAATGGAGTTTATCGAAATGATTTCGGAGTCAGGAAGAAGTTCAGACTCTTTTTTAGTAGTGAAAATGTAGGGGAAAGCCATGAAAAAGATCAAAAAATTATTGGTTGCCAACAGGGGCGAAATCGCCATTCGAATCTTCCGGGCGGCCAGTGAGCTCGGGATAAGAACCATTGCGATTTACTCAAGAGAAGACACCGACTCGCTTTTTAGACTTAAGGCGGATGAGAGTTACTTAATCGGAAAGAACAAGGGGCCGATCGAGGCCTATTTGAACATACAGGAGATCATCGCGCTCGCGAAGCGTAACGCGGTCGATGCGATCCACCCGGGCTACGGGTTTTTATCGGAAAATGCGGATTTTGCCAAGCAGTGTGAGGAGAACGGCATCATTTTCATCGGTCCGGACCACGAGATGATGCAAAAGCTCGGAGACAAGGTTACTTCCAAGATCTTGGCGAAGAGCATTGGGATTCCGGTCATCGACGGAATCGACGGGGTCATCGGCTCCGAGGCGGAACTCATGGAGTTTGCCGAAACCGCGAAATTTCCAATCATGTTGAAGGCATCCGCCGGCGGCGGCGGAAGGGGCATGCGTATCGTCCGAAACAAAGAGGATGTTTTGAGGGCCTACACCGATGCCAAGAACGAGGCGCTCAAGGCGTTCGGAAACGACGCCATCTTTGCGGAGAGCTACCTGGAAGATCCGAAGCACATTGAGGTGCAGATTCTGGGCGACAACTACGGAAACATCGTCCACCTTTACGAGAGGGACTGCTCGATTCAGAGAAGGCACCAAAAAGTGATTGAGTTTACGCCGGCTCTGACCCTGAGTCCGGAAAAAAAGCAGGCGCTCTACAACGATGCCCTAAAAATTGCAAGAAGCGTAAACTACAGAAATGCCGGAACGGTTGAGTTTCTGGTGGACAAGCATGGCAACCACTATTTTATAGAAGTGAACCCGAGGATTCAGGTGGAACATACGATTACCGAGATGGTGACCGGCGTGGACATCGTGCAATCTCAGATTCTGATTGCGATGGGATACGAGCTCGCTTCGGATAAAATCAATATCAAATCGCAAGAGGATGTGCATTGCAACGGGCACGCGATTCAGTGCCGGGTGACCACCGAGGACCCTGCGAACAACCTCTTCCCGGATGCCGGAAAGATCACCAACTACCGCTCGGGCTCGGGCGCGGGCGTCAGACTCGACGCTGGCAACGCTTACGCGGGTGCCGAAGTCAGCCCGTACTACGACAGTTTGCTGCTCAAGGTTTCGGCTTGGTCAAGGAGCATGGAAGATGCGAAGAACAAGGCGATTCGAGCGATCAAGGAAATCAGCGTCGAGGGCGTGAAGACCAACATCGGGTTTTTGATCAACATTCTCCACCACGACGAATTTGTGAAGGGCATTTGTGACACCAACTTTATTGCCAAGAACACCGACCTGTACGAAATCTCAAATACGGAAAACATGGAAAGCAGATTGATGGAATACATCGGCGATGTTGTGGTAAATGTGAGCAAGGGCAACAAAGAAAATTACGACGTGCCGGTGGTTCCCGACTACGATTCCAAGAAGTTTGTCTACGGAAGTAAGCAGATCTTCGATGAGCGTGGAGCGGCGGGCTTGGTCGACTGGATCAAGTCGCAGGATCAGCTCCTCTACACGGATACCACTTTCCGGGATGCCCACCAGTCGCTGATGGCGACCCGCATCCGAACCAGGGATATGCTGCGCATCGCGCCTGCGGTCAACTTCAACGCGAGCGAGCTCTTCTCTTTGGAGATGTGGGGCGGCGCGACCTTCGATGTGGCGATGCGCTTTTTGGGCGAGGACCCGTGGGACCGGCTCAGACAGATTCGACAGGCGGCGCCGAACATCCTGATGCAGATGCTGCTCAGGGGCTCGAACGCGGTCGGCTACAAAAACTATCCGGACAACGTGATTCGCAAGTTCATCGAGCAGGCATCGAAGAACGGAATCGATCTGTTCCGAATCTTCGACAGCTTGAACTGGCTCGAGGGGATGAAGGTATCGATAGATGAAGTCTTAAAACAGGGCAAGATTGCCGAGGTCTGCATGTGCTACACCGGCGACGTGCTGGACAAGTCGAAGACCAAGTACAACCTGGAATATTACATCAATATGGCCAAGGAGATTGAAAAGACCGGCGCGCACATTTTGGGAATCAAGGACATGAGCGCCCTCTTAAAGCCGTATGCGGCATTTGAACTGATTACGGAGCTGAAAAAAGAAATCAAGATTCCGATTCACCTGCACACCCACGATACGACAGGAAACGGTGTGGCGACCCTGTTGATGGCGGCGCAGGCCGGCGTGGACATCGTGGACGTGGCGTTCAACTCGATGGCCTCGCTGACTTCTCAGCCCGCCTTGGGCTCGGTGGTCGCGGCGCTCAAGAACACCAAGCTCGAGTCGAAGCTCGATCTCAGAAAGCTCGAAGAGATTTCGGATTATTGGGATCGCGTCAGAAATGTATATAAGAAGTTTGAGTCGGAGCTCAAGAGTACGGCTTCGGAAATCTACGAGTACGAGATTCCGGGCGGTCAGTACTCGAACCTCAAGTCGCAGGTCGACAGCTTCAACCTCCTGCACAAGTTTAAGGAGATTAAAGAAACCTACCGCGATGTGAACGAGCTCTTCGGAGACATTATAAAGGTAACCCCTTCTTCCAAGGCGGTCGGCGACATGGCGATCTTCATGGTGCAGAACGGGCTGACCAAAGACAACATCTTTGAAAAGGGCAAGGATATGGACTATCCGGACAGCGTCGAGGCCTTCTTCAGCGGGATGATGGGACAGCCGGAGGGCGGGTTCCCGGAAAAACTGCAAAAGATTGTGCTGAAGGACAAGGAGCCGATTACCGGAAGGGCCGGGGAGCTCCTGGAGCCCGAAGACTTCGATGCGATCAAGAAGATGCTCCGAGAGGAACTCGAACTGGAGGGAACGGACGAAGAGGCGGTCAGCTATGCCCTCTATCCGAAGGTCTTTGTGGACTTTATCAAGACCAGGCGCGAAAAGGGCGACTTCTCGAACTTGGGAAGCGACGTCTTCTTCCACGGTCTGCGCGAAAACGAGACCGCCAGCGTTGAAATTTCAAAGGGGAACCTGTATACGGTCAAGCTCGTGGAAATCGGTAAGGTAAACGCCGAGGGCAAGCGCCGCCTGCTCTTTGACATCAACGGCAACCGCAGAGAGGTTTTAATTGAAGATAAGACCATCAGCAAGGGGCTCAAAAAAGAGAGCGTCAAGAAGGCCAGAAAGGACGAACCGAGGGATGTCTGCTCGTACATTCCGGGGCAGATTTCAAAAATCCTGGTCAAAGAGGGCGATAAAGTGGAGCTGAATCAGTCCTTGCTTGTGGTTGAGGCGATGAAGATGGAGACTGAGATTAAGGCGAACATGGCCGGCACGGTTGCGGAAATCCTTTTGAAAGAGGGCGACGGTATCGAGGCGTATCAGTTGATTATGACGTTGGAATAAGGAGGGAGCCTTTAATGTTTGAGAAGGGGACTCTCTTCCCTTTCGGGAATCGGAATCGGGGGTGTAAAAAAAGGTGCTGATCCCGGAGAAAATCTGAATATTGTTGCAAGGTGCTATTTTCGACGGCTAAAATTAGCCAAGAATCCGTTAATAAAAATAGAACTCAAGATAATATATTCATTTTATTGATTTATTATTACCGTTGTGATAATATATTCGGACAGGCAAGTCCAAACGAACTTTGGGCTGATCGCAAATTTAAGGGAGGTTTAAAAATGAAGATGAAAAAAAACTTGCAAATTCTCTTTGCATTGGTGTTTAGTTTCGCCATGATCTTCTCATTGACAGCCTGCGGCGGAGACAAGCCGGCTGACGGTGAAAAGGGCGATGCAAAAACTGCCGAAGGGTCAAGAACCGTGGCCATGCCTACGGACAAGATCATTCGTACCAACAACTCGAGTGAACCGGGCGCGCTCGATCCGGGCCTTGCACAAGGAACACACGATTCTTGGGTGCTTAACCACACATTTGAAGGGTTGATGAAAATCTCTAAAGAAGGGAAAGCAATCCCGGGCATCGCTGAGAGCATGGACGTTTCTGAAGACGGTCTAAAATATGTCTTCAAGTTGAGACAGGATGCAAAATGGTCGAATGGAGATCCGGTGACCGCTCACGATTTTGAATTCGCTTGGAAGAGAGCTTTGAATCCTGAGTTTGCAGCTGACTATGCCTTCCAACTATACTATCTTAAAGGCGGAGAAGCGTACAATACCGTTCAAAAGCCGGGTATTTACTACGTGAAGGACAAAGACGGCAACGATACCAAAGAAGTTGACCATGAAGTAAAATATGAAGAGTCTGACTTGGCCGGTTTGGACGTGGCCGGAAAGAGCGATGAAGAACTTGCTCAGATGGTTTACGAGAAGTGGCTCGCTGAGAAGAGAGAGCAGGTTCAAGTAAAGGCGACGGATGATTACACGTTGGAAGTGGAGCTTGAAAAGCCGACTCCATACTTCGACCAGATCACTGCGTTCTACACTTTGTATCCTGTCAATAAAAAAGTGGTAGAAGAAAATCCGGATTGGGCGAAAAACGCGGAAACTCACGTTTCTAACGGACCGTTCAAGTTGACAAAATGGAATCACAACGCGAAGATTGAAATCCGTAAGAACGAGAACTACTACAACAAAGACGCGATTAAAATTGAAGGAATTGACTTTGACATCATCGAGAGTGAAGATACAACTTGGCAGAAGTATGCCGGCGGTGAGTACGACATTCTGCTTCCGCTTCCTCAGAGCGTAGTTCCGATGTTGAGAGAAGAAGGAACGGATGAGCTTCAAATCGGCGGAGAAGTCGGTATCTACTACTACAACATCAACGGATTACAAAAAGGATTCGACAACGTGAACATCAGAAAAGCTCTTTCTTATGCACTTGACAGAAAGACCATCTGTGACAAGATCGCACAGGGCGGACAGCTTCCTGCATTCGGTTTGATTCCTCCGGGATTGCTTGACGATCAAGGAAAAGACTTCCGAGAAGAGCAGGGCGAATTGTTTGAATTTAACGTTGAAAAAGCGAATGAATACTTTGAAAAAGGATTGGAAGAAACCGGACTTACAAAAGAAGACTTTAACGGCAAGGTAATCCTATACAATACACAAGAAGGTCACAAAAAGATCGCTCAAGTGGCGCAAAGTATGTGGAAAGAAAACCTCGGTATCGAGTTTGCACTTGAAAACACTGAGTTCCAAACAAAACTTGACAGAGAGAAAGCACATGACTTCGATGTGTCAAGAGCAGGTTGGGTAGGCGACTATGCGGATCCTATGACAATTATGGATTTATGGGTAACAGGCGGGTCATTCAACGACGCTGCTTACTCTAACCCTAAGTATGATGAATTGATTGAAAAAGCGAAGAGCTCAGCTGACAACAAGGTCAGAATGGATGCGATGAAGGAAGCGGAGAAGTTGATTGTGGATGAAATGCCTGTTATTCCGATTTACTACTACACGCAACCGTATGCCGTAAAACCTTACCTGAAAGGTGTTTACAAGGGCATCATCAACTATCCGATCATGATTGAAGCTGAATTTCAAGAATAAGAAAATCAAAGATAAGTAATTGTTCAGGGGTTATCTGTCTTGATAACCCCTGATTCTGTAGTTTTTGTCGGAAAGGACACATGAGAGATGAAAAAATTTGTTGTAAAAAGGTTGTTTCTTTCACTGTTGACTATATTCTGTATCATCACGGTTACCTTTTTCCTAATGCACGCGATTCCGGGCGATCCCTTCAAAAAAGAGGGAAAGACACCGCCTGTGGTCTATGAGAATCTCAGGGCGAAATACGGTTTGGACAAACCGAAAATTACCCAGTACGGGATCTACTTGTCAAAAGTAGTCCGATTCGATTTCGGGGACTCGATGAAGAGTAAGACCGAAACGGTGAATCAGATGATCAAGAGGGGCTTCCCGGTCTCTATGAGACTCGGACTCCAAGCACTGGTCGTCGCCCTCGTATTCGGGGTCATTTTGGGTGTCTTCGCCGCGCTTTATCAGAATAAGTTTCCGGACTATTTGTCGATGATCATAGCGCTCATTGGAATCTCGGTGCCGAGCTTCATCATGGGACAGTTTTTAATACAGTTTGTCGCGAGAAACACCGCGCTGCCGATCAGCGGATTCGACAGCTTTGCACACACAATTTTGCCATCGGTCTCATTGGCGCTGATGCCGCTCGCACAGATTGCGAGATTGATGCGTTCGAGCATGCTCGAAGTCCTCAACCAAGACTACATTAAAACCGCCCGTTCAAAGGGAATCCGAAAATCGACCATCATCATCGGCCACGCCGTGAAGAACGCGATTCTTCCGGTAGTTTCCATCTTGGGAACCATGATTTCGAACCTGCTCGCAGGAAGCTTCGTTATCGAGAAGATCTTCGGTATTCCGGGGCTTGGTAAGTTCTTCGTAGACAGTATCATTCAGAGGGACTACACCTTGATTATGGGAACCACAATCTTCTACTCGATCATCCTGATTTCGATGTTGTTGATTGTTGATATTATGTATGTGTTCGTCGATCCGCGTATTAAAGTGGCAAAGGAGGCATAGATGAGTAAAACAGAAGTTGTAGATGTAGTTATGCCGAGCGAGGCCGCTTTTGAGCCGAGCGTGGAGATGTTCGAGCCTGCGGACAGAAGCTCGGGCGACAAGGACAGAATACAGAGACCGACCATCAAGTACTGGCCGGACGTGTGGAGAAGACTCAAGCAGAACAAATTGGCGATGATCGGTCTTTTGATCATCATCGGTATGATTATTTTGAGCATAATCGGTCCCTTGGTATCGGGCTTTACCTATGACAAGCAGGACTATGTGAACATCAACGTTAAGCCGGGTGTAATGAAGCAGTTTTTATTCGGCACCGACGAACTGGGCCGTGACCTCTTCACCCGTGTCACCATGGGAACCAGATACTCCCTCTTCATCGGGGTCTTGGCGGCGCTGATCGACGTGACCATCGGTGTCCTCTACGGAGGAATCGCGGGAATTTCGGGCTCTAGGGTCGATACGGTCATGATGCGTATTGCGGAGATCATCTATTCGATTCCGTACATGCTCGTGGTTATCCTGATGTCAGTCGTATTCTCATCGGACGGAGGTTCCGGAACCTCGCTGATCGTCATGGTTATCGCGATGACCATCACCGGTTGGGTACCGATGGCCGTTATGGTGCGTGGACAGGTTATGCAGCTCAAGCAGTTTGAATACTCGTTGGCGAGTAAGTCCCTGGGCGCAGGAAACGCGTGGATTCTAAAAAAACATATCATCCCGAACACCTTGGGACCTATTTTGGTAAACGTGACGCTTACGATTCCGAGGGCGATCTTCTCGGAGGCGACACTCGGATTCCTGGGACTCGGACTCCAGGCGCCGAAGCCGAGTTTGGGTAACCTTGCCAGTGACGCGCTTTCGTCGATGGCAGTCGGGAACTCGTACCAGTTGGTCTTCCCTGCGATATTCATATCGCTCGTAATGTTTGCGTTTAACGTGCTTGGTGACGGTTTAAGAGATGCCCTTGACCCAAGGTTGAGGAAGTAGGTGGAACATGGCAAGATTATTAGAAATCAAAAACTTGGAAATATCGTTTAAGACCTTCTTCGGTGAGGTGGAAGCGGTTCGTAACGTCAGCTTCGGCGTGGACAGGGGGGAGACCCTCGCCATCGTCGGAGAATCCGGATGCGGAAAGTCGGTTACGGCGAGCTCCATCATCAAGTTGTTGCCCGAACCGCCCGCCTACTACAAAAACGGAAGCATCATGTTTGACGGCAAGGACATCGTTCCGATGAAGGAGAGCGAGATCAGAAAGCTCAGAGGAAAAGAGATCGCGATGGTCTTCCAGGACCCGATGACCAGCTTGAACCCTACGATGCGGGTCGGCGACCAGATTATCGAGGGCTTGGTCAAGTGCCAGAACGTTCCGCGCAAAGAGGCCTACGAAAAGGCGATTCGAATCCTGGATTTGGTGTCGGTTCCCGAGCCGGAACGAAGGATGAAACAGTATCCGCACGAGTTCTCGGGCGGGATGAGGCAGCGGGTTATGATCGCCCTCGCGATGATCGGAAAGCCCAAGCTTCTGATTGCCGACGAACCGACGACCGCGCTCGACGTGACGGTGCAGGCCCAGATTATGGACCTGATGAAGCGCCTCAAAAACGAGTTTGACACCGCGATCATCCTGATTACCCACGACCTCGGCGTCGTGGCGGACATGGCCGATCACATCATCGTCATGTACGCGGGTCAGATTGTGGAGCGGGGAACGGTGGACGAGATCTTTGAGAATCCGAAGCACCCGTACACCCAAAAGCTCCTCCTCTCGGTTCCAAGGCCGGACATGCCGAAGTCAAAACGATTGTACTCGATTCAGGGAACCCCTCCGGACCTCTACATTCCGCCAAAGGGGTGTTCTTTCTACGACAGATGTGACGAGGCGATGAAGATCTGCGAGGGCAGATTCCCCGATTTGGAGGCGCACTCGGACTCTCACTTCTCGAGATGCTGGTTGAATCACTCTATGGCAATCGCGAGAAACAACGGCAATGTAGGAAATAAGGAGAAGTAAAATGCAACCCTTGATTAGTGTAAGAAATCTAAAAAAATATTTTAAGGTCGAGCGAGGCACCTTGAAGGCTGTCGACGGGGTCAGTTTTGATATCTATCCCGGAGAGACTTTGGGCTTGGTCGGCGAGTCGGGTTGCGGAAAATCGACCGTCGGAAGGACCATGATTCGATTGTACGAACCGACCGAGGGGGAAATGATCATTGACGGCGAGAACATCTACGAGATGTCGCGCACAAAACTCCACGATTATAGAGAGAAGTTTCAGATGATCTTCCAGGATCCTTACGCTTCCTTGAACCCGAGAATGACGGTCTTGGACATTGTTGCCGAGCCGATTGATATTCACAAAAAAGCAAAGAACGGCAAAGAGCGCTACGAAATGGTCATCAGCCTGCTCGCGAAGGTAGGTCTGAGCGAGGAGCACGCGATGCGCTTTCCGCACGAGTTTTCGGGCGGTCAAAGGCAGCGGATCGGAATCGCAAGAGCCCTGGCTCTGAATCCCAAATTCATCGTCTGTGACGAGCCGATTTCAGCCCTCGACGTGTCGATTCAGGCACAGGTGGTCAACCTGTTGGAGGATTTGCAAAAAGAGATGGGCCTAACCTACCTCTTCATCGCCCACGATTTGTCTATGGTCAGATACATTTCCGACCGGGTGGCGGTGATGTACCTGGGACAGATGATGGAGCTGGCCGAGTCGGATCAGCTTTACGACGAGCCGCTGCACCCGTACACGAAGGCGCTCCTGTCTGCGATTCCGGTTCCGGATCCGAAGGTGCAGTCGAAGAAGGAACGCATCAGGCTGGAAGGCGATGTGCCGAGCCCGATCGGAGACAATCCGGGATGTAAGTTCGTGGAACGATGCCCATACGCCCAGGAAAGATGCCGAAAAGAGCATCCGGAACTGCGCGAACTCAAACCAAAGCACTTTGTCGCTTGTCACTTCGTCGAGCTCTAAGCTCTGCGAAGCGTATCAAACGCTAAGAAAGGAACAAGGACTTAGGAGGAAAAGATGGTCGATCAAAGGATCAAACAACTGAGGGAACTGATGGAGGCGAACGAAGTCGACGCCTACATCGTTCCGACCGAAGACTTTCACAATTCGGAATACGTGGGAGAATACTTTAAGACGAGAGAATACATTTCAGGCTTCACCGGTTCGGCGGGAACCGTGCTTGTCACCAAGGACAAGGCGTTTCTCTGGACCGACGGACGCTACTTCCTGCAGGCGGCCAAGCAGCTCGCCGGCTCGGAGGTGATCTTGCAGAAGATGGGAGAACCGGGCGTGCCGACCCTCGCGAATTACCTGAGGGGCTATTTGGCCGAGGGCGGGACCATCGGATTCGACGGAAGGTGTATCTCGATCAACTCAGGGGATGCTTATATCGACATCATCGATGAATTAGACGGAAGTATCGCCTATCAGGACGACTTGATCGGCGAGATTTGGACGGACAGACCGAGCCTGTCAAAGGCGAAGGCCTTCTTCCTGGAAGAAAAATACAGCGGGGAATCGCAGGTTTCCAAGCTTGCGAGACTCCGAGAGGCAATGAAGGAGCAGGGCGCGGACGTTCACATCCTGAACACCCTGGATGACATTTGCTGGCTCTTTAACATTCGGGGCGGCGACGTGGAATCTTCTCCGCTGGTCCTCTCTTACGCAGTCATCACCTTGGACGAGGTGCACCTGTTTGTGGACCAAAGCAAGTTTGACGATCAAATCCTCGACGAGCTCGCGAAAGTGGAAGCGGAGCTCCACGATTACAACGATATCTATGAATTTGTAACAAGCTTGGAATCAGAGACCGGCGTATTGATAGACGCGGAGAAAATCAACTTCACGATCTATCAAAACCTGCCGGAAGATTGCAACTTTATTTTCAAGATCAACCCGACCACGGTGTTCAAGGCCGCCAAAAATGAGGTGGAGCTGGCCAATACAAGGATTGCCCAGACCTACGACGGGGTCGCTTGGGTCAAATTCATGAAGTGGCTCAAAGAGAACGTAGGAAATACGGAAATCACAGAAATTCAGGCCTCGGACAAACTGGAATCCTTCCGCAAGGAGTGGGATTCCTACATTGAGCCGTCGTTCAGCCCGATTTCAGGCTACGGACCGAACGGGGCGATCGTCCACTACAAGGCCGAAGCGGAAACCCAGGCGAAGCTCGAAGCGAAGGGCCTCTACCTCTCGGACACCGGCTCTCATTACTACGAGGGAACCACCGACATCACCAGAACCGTGGCGCTCGGCGAGCTGACGGACGAGATGAAGACCCACTACACCATCGTCTTGAAGAGCCACATAGCGCTCGCACGGGCCGTCTTTTTGAAGGGGACGGTCGGCTCGTCCATCGACATCCTGGCCAGAAAGCCGTTCTGGGACAACGGGCTGGACTTTAAACACGGAACCGGCCACGGCGTGGGTTACCTGATGAATGTGCACGAGGGCCCTGCCAGAATTCACTACTCGCCGAACAAGAATCCGGACCTGAACTACCCGCTGATCCTCGGCTTGATCATCACCGACGAGCCGGGCATCTACATTGAGGGATCGCACGGCATCCGCACCGAGAACGAGCTGGTCGTCAGGGAACACATGAAGACCGAACACGGCGAATTTTACAAGTTTGAGGTCTGCACCTACGTACCGATCGACATGGAGCCGATTAAGGTGGAATTGCTCGATGACGGAGAACTTGCCTTCCTGAACGAGTATCACAAAACGGTCTACGACAGATTGTCGCCATATATGCAGGGAGAGGACTTGGAGGCGCTCAAGGCCTATACTAAGGAACTCACTCGCTAGGGGCCGAACCGGACTGTCACATGGCAAAGAGCTGAATGCAATAAAATGCGTTCGGCTCTTTTTTATGCAGGGCGAGAGCGAGGGCGATCTCCTTAAAAACCTCTAAAATACGATGTTTATGTTTTCACAAAAGCAGTTGATAAATCCGCAAAAATCGTATATACTAAGGCAAATTACCGAGTATAAATGATGAAAACGTCATGCGCATTTTTTGCAGGTATGACCCGGTCTCGTATGAATTGAAACACTTTATAAACCCCGGCTCCAGGCAGTAAATTCAGCGGCCTTTTACTTGTTTCTTTTCGGAGGCTAGTCAATGAGAAAACGCTTTTTTTCCAACGAGCTCGATTTCAGGGCAAAGATATTCTATCTGTTCGGGTTTACCGGCATCTTGGTCTGTGTGGTCATCAGCCTGTTCTCGCCGGTGATCGGCCTGAGCACGGTCGGGACCGCCATCAATATACTCGCCATCCTCTTCAGCATCTCCATCATGGCCTACACCCAAAAAAGCAAGAATTACGAGAGGGCCTATGTGGTCGTCATCGTGGTCCTCTTCCTCGTCTTCTACCCGGTCAGCTACTTCTTTAGCGGGGCGTATAAAAGCGGTATGCCGGTCTTTTTCCTCTTTGGAATCCTCTTCACCGTCTATATGTTGAACGGCGAAAAAATGCTGATGTTGACCTTCCTGCAGTTCTTCTGCTTCATCTGCGTCAACTTCATCGCTTACCGATACCCGAATCTCATCATCATGCTCGAATCCGAAAGGAGCATCGTCCTGGACGTCAGCCTGAGCTCGATCACCGTGGCCGCCTCTTTGGCCGTTACCATGAACTCGCTGATTTCCTTTTATGAAGAGCAACAGCGCCTGCTGGAACATTCCAAGCGGGAGGCGGAGAGCGCGAACAAGGCAAAGAGTACCTTTTTGGCGAATATGAGCCACGAGATCAGAACCCCGCTCAACATCATCATGGGAGCCAACGAATTGATTCAGCGAGACGCAAGTAACGAACACATTCAGTCCCTCTCCCGCCACATCCGGGACTCGGGCGAAAATCTGCAGGAAATCATCACCAATATTCTGGATGTCAGTAAGATAGAATCGGGTAAAATAGAAGTAGTAAGGGAAGTCTATTCCATCAGCGAATTCGCCGAAACCATGGTGTCAATCGGCACCAATTTCAGAAAAAAGGCGAACGTCAGGTACAATGTCAAACTGGCGGAGCAGTTTCCGCCCTATCTGATCGGGGACCTCGTAGCCCTCAAAAAAATTGCCGGCAACTTTCTCAGCAACGCCTTCAAATATACGGCGAAGGGCTCGGTCACGCTCAGGATTTTCTTCCGGCGCCGGGAGCAAGCCGAGGAGCTCGTCCTGGTACTGGAAGTTTCCGACACCGGAATCGGCATCCCCAAGGAGGAGCTGAAAAATATTTTCGATGCCTTTAACAGGGCGGATCTCAAGGCGCACCGCCACATAGAGGGAACGGGGCTCGGCCTCGCAATCGTCAGGGAGCTGACCGAGAGCATGGGCGGCAGCGTCAATGTGGAGAGCGAGTATGGCAAGGGGAGCCGCTTTTGGGTGGAAATCCCGCAGGAGATCGCCAAGGTACTTCCCAATCGGAGTGAAGTCAGACAGGATTATCTGTTCTATGCCCCGAATTGCAGGATTCTGGCGGTGGATGACAACCGCGACAACCTCGCGATTATGCAGGAGATGTTAAGGCCCGCCGGCGTTCAGTTCGACGCGGTCATTTCGGGCATCGAGTGTCTGGAAATCACCAAAAAACAAAGCTACGACATCATTTTGCTGGACTATATGATGCCGGAGATGGATGGGCTCGAGATTATGAAGCAACTCTCGGCAAGAGAGGGGTTCCGGACCCCGGTCATTGCGGTGACGGCAAACGCGATCGCGGGGACCGAAGAGCTCCTGATGAAAAACGGATTCTCGGCCTTTCTCAGTAAGCCCTACACCCTGGCGGACCTCTACCGCATGATCCTGGGCCAAATCGACCCGAATCTCATAGAAGGCGGCCGAAACGGGCCGGAGGGCAGACGGGAGCCCGGAGTGAAGAACAAGGCGTTGGAAGAGGACCTGGCGGGTTATGGAATCCGGCTCGACAAGGCCCTGGAATACTTTGACGGCAACCCGGACCAGTATTACAACGTCGCGGAGCTCCTCGTGATGAACTACGAGAGGGAGCGCCGGGAAACCGAGGAGATGGTGCAGAGCGATTCGGAGAAGCTGAAGTACAAGGTTCACTCGATCAAGAGTCGATCGGCCAACGTGGGAATGTTAAAACTTTCGGCGATTGCTTCGAGTATAGAAAAGCTCCTTCTGACCGATAAAAAAGAGGAGGCGATGAGCCTGATGCCGTACTTCCTGTATCTCTGGAAGCAGGGGTATCAGGGACTTCTGCACTTCATCGATGCCCATGTGCTGGAAAAGACGAGTCGGGGAATCGAGCCCGGCAAAGAGGCGAACAAGGATATCGGGCAGGTCTACGAGTCCCTGCTGCTCTCGCTCAAAAACCTGAACCGCAAGCCCGCTCTCGACCGCTTGGAGGACTTGATGAAGGCGGAGGACTCGGAAGAAGTGATCGCCCTACTAAAAGAGGCGAGTGCCGCGGTATCGGCCTTTGCATTTAAACAAGCCACGGAACTCATCGAGAAAATCAAAAAGGAGAGAGGTAAATAGATGGATGACAGCAAAATTAAGCTCTTGGTCATAGACGACGATCTGGTTCTGCTCGAGCAGGTCGAGGGCATACTCCGCCCGACTTACGAGGTCAGTTTGGCAGCCTCGGGAGAACAGGCCGTCGCCTTCCTGAAAGAGGGAGAGGCGCCGCACCTGATTCTTCTGGATCTTTTGATGCCGCACATGGACGGCTGTCAAACCCTGAGCGAGATCCGCAAAATCGAAGCCTGTGCCGAAGTACCGGTCATCTTCCTGACCGGCATCATCTCTCCGGACATGGAGGTTCGCTGCCTGGAGAAGGGGGCGGTCGATTACATCACCAAGCCGTTCTCCTCTCAAGTGCTCCTGGCGCGGGTTTCGCTTGCGCTCCGCAATGTGAACCGCTTTCTGTCCGCCGATGAGATTGACGGGGCGTTTTTGGCGTCGGTCGGCGACAAATTGAATCGTTCCGAAATCAAAGTATTAAAACTCATGGTCAAGGCTTACAGCAACAAAGAGATTGCCGCGGAGCTGAACTACAGCTACGACTATGTAAAAAAGCTGGCTTCCCAGGTTCTGAACAAGCTGCAGGTGGAGAGTCGCAACGACTTGAAAAAGTTCAGAAAGGGCAGATAGTTCCAAATATAAAAGTATAAACATACAAATACATTACAACTTTGCAATAATTAAAGAAATCGAAACATATTAACTATACTTAACGAACTTACGCAAGCAAGTAAATTAGCGAGGTTCGTTTTTTTTTATATAAAAAAGTCACTTTTGGTGACTTTACACATTATACATTCGTTGATAGAATATATTCAAATAATATCTTTTTGTAACATTTAGAAACGCTTTTCAAATATTGCGGGATATTCGAAAAGCGAGCGAAAAGATTTTATTCAAATGACGCTGTCATTGTTCTTCTTTGTAGGTCATATTGCTTAACAGGCTTATGGCGGGAAACGCGAGTGACGTTTCCAAGTTGTTTTGCTTTTTGCATTTTCACATTTCAATCGCGAGAGAGAAATGTATCTTTAGGGGTGAACTCCAATTTTGTGGCTAGATCATGCACCCCAAAACTTTTTGCTTAAGGAATTTACGGATTAAAATAAACAAGGGGAGCTTGCATTGCATGGGAGAGAAACATTGGCCTGAATACATCGACTGGTGTATCGGGTACAGAATCTTGACCTTGATCCTCTCGAGCATATTGTATATCGCAATGTCCTTGTATTACAAAAGCACCACACTTTCTTGGACTATTTTGCTGGGAATGTTGGTTTCGTGTCTTTTGAGCTCCTGGATTTACAGGCGGATCGGAAATCGGGAGACCCTGCTTCGGGCCATGTTCATGATAGAGCTCTGCGCCTACACGGTGTTTACGATCTTGAGCGGCGGGCTTTCCAGCCCCTACCTCTGGTATCAGATGAGCTGCGTATTCGTGATGATTGCGCTCGAACGCTACCTGGTCATAACGGCCTTTGCCGCCCTGTGGTGTCTGGTCGTTGCCTTCTTGGGCAGGATTGAAGAGGGCTTGAGCTATCAGGAAATCAACATCATGCTTGGGATGCTGGTCGTCTTGGGCGCATTCTATGTGCTCCGGCTCTACATCGGATATATCGACAGGCAGACAAAACTTTTAATCAGGCTGAACTATAAGTTGCAGGAGGAAAAGAGGCGCAATAAATCGGCCTTCCTCCAGCTGGCGAATTTGTATGAAACCTTCAATCTGTTCGCGTTGGCGAACCCTGAAAAGATTGTTCACGAGCTGTCTATCCTTTTAAAAAATTCGGTCGCGCCGTCCGGTTGCGTCCTGATTAAGTTCGATAACCGAGGGCTGGTCGAGCGGAGAGAAGCGGTCGGCTTTAGCGCCGAAATCGCGCAGAAGCTGACGGAAGAGATCGATCGAAGCGTCGGAAGACTGCGGAAGACCTTGCGGCGGGACGAAGAGATCAGTATTAAGATCGACGAGGTGGACTACGATGCCATCTTCATCGGCGACATTACGATTTCCAAGGGCGTGTTGGTGCGAAAAAAGTCCGACCGGGCGCAGAAACATGAAAAGTTCTACTTCAATCTGATTGACATCATTTTCAGCAACCTGGACACCCACTGTCAGATGGAGCGCTTCATCACCATGGAGGAGCAGAACCGCATCGCGAGCGAGATTCACGATACGGTGATTCAAAAGCTCTTCGGGGTGGTTTGCAACCTGAAGGTCCTGGAAAACAAGGTGGATTCGATCGAGCAGGAGGAAATGCTTGAGAACATCAACACCCTGAAACGCTCAGTGGAACTCACGATGGCGGAGCTTAGGGAGAGTATTTACGGCAGAAGTTTTACGAATGCGGTGAATACCTTTCTGGGGACCATCCAACTGTATATGGATGAGGTCGAAATCCTGAGCGGCTCGAAGATCAACCTGAACATCCACGAGGACTGTAATTACCTGACTCCGGCCCAAAAGATAGCGATATACAGGATTTCCTGTGAGGCCGTCAACAATGCCATCAGGCATGGGATGGCAAAGAACATCGACGTGAACGTGGAGCTGGACGCAGACAGGGTAACGCTGAGTATTCAGGATGACGGTCAAGGATTTGTAGAGAGCGAAAGCGATTTCTACGAGGGCAACGGATTAAAAAATATGCGAAATATAGCGCTTTTATTAAAAGGCAATTTATTGATGAACTCTAATACAGGTAAAGGAATGAGTATACGGTTTAGTTTTCCTAGGTAGAAACGGGAGGTGGAGCATGATTCTGGTTTTAGATGATCACCCTGTTGCAAGACAAGGACTGGAATCGATCATAAAGATGTATAAGCCGGAAGAGCAAATTCTGCAGGCGGGAACTGTCAGGGAGGCGCTCAAATTGGCGGAGACCGAGGAACTCGACATGGCCTTTGTGGACATCAACCTCGGCAAGGAGAGCGGCTTCGATTTCTTGAAATGGATGAGAGAAAAAGGGCTGCCGACCAAGATTTTTATGATTACCTCTTCTTCGGACGAAAAGGACTTTATGTATGCAAAAGAATTCGGAGTGGACGCCTATCTGCTCAAGGATGCCTTCATCGATGACATTATGTACAGTTTGAAGGTCGTGGAGCGCGGCGGAAAATTCTACTCGGCGGATTTGATTGACTGCATAGGGAGCGTGTCGGAGGAGGAGCGTTTGCTCGGCAGACTGACCAAGCGGGAAAAAGAAGTCCTGTTACTACTCACGCAAGGTTGTTCCAATGCGAAGATCGGGCATCTGCTCTTCGTGTCGGAAGGGACCGTGAAAAAACACATTTCCAACATTTTAAGCAAGCTCGGGCTCCAGAACAGAGTCGAGGCGGTCTTGCTGGCGGAGAGAAATCATCACTTGTTGGAGATGGAAATCAAGTTAAGCAAGTGTGCGATTGTGGGCTAAGGGCTGATGCCCCGCCATCGCGATTGCGCACATAAGGAGGAACGGATGAAAAAGATGACCAAGAGGCTGCTCTTCTTTCTGCTTTTGATATCCGGCTCATTGATTTTGGGAACTTCGTACGCAGCCTGGAATGCGCAACTCAAAGTTTCAGCCAAGCTTTCCACCGGAAGCATGAACATCCTGTTCGAGGACGACGCTTGTAACAAGCGTTGCAGCGTGGAAGTGGTGAAGGGCGACGAGGTGATCAAGGATTTGGGAGCGGATGTCAATCTGAAAGAGAAGGAAAAAAAGGCGGAGATCAAGTTTGTCGACGGTTTGCCTATCCACTTGCTCTGCGAGGGTCATCAAATCAGAGTCAAATTTGAGTTGAAGCCGGACGAGGAATCTTTGGG
This sequence comes from Bacillota bacterium, assembly GCA_030529225.1. Lineage (GTDB taxonomy): Bacteria > Bacillota > Clostridia > Peptostreptococcales > Acidaminobacteraceae > JAUMXH01. The sequence continues at coordinate 76,499 of JAUMXH010000008.1, forward strand.
ATTGGTGGAAGAGCAGGAGAAGGACCTCCAAAAAGCCCCTGAAAAACTCATTATAGAGGCAAAAGAGGTCGCTCTCAACGCAAACGGCGAAAAGATCGGAACCGTTCAATCCGAGGACCTCGAAGCGTTTAAACTCGATTTGGAGTTTCATGTGGAAAGAGAGCTCAAAACCGATGAGCATAAAATCACCGGAATCATCCTCTTGACGATGACCGATGAAAGCATTGCCAAGGTGAAGGAGCTCCCGAAGAAGATCAGTCTGGATAAAGCCAAGATCCACGGCTCGCAGGAAGCTGCGGCTTGCGATCAGGTGAAATACGAACTGGCTGTCGAGTATGATTGTGAACTCGATTTCTTGGTGCATCAGAAGGAATTGTCACCTACTGTCTATAAGGAGGGGGAGAATTGATATGAAAAAATATCTGATTATGCTCGCCATCCTCGTCTTGTCGGTTTCCGGCACTACGGTTTACGGATATTGGAGTGACAAGCTCGCGGTAGAATTCAAGATGTCCTTTGTCTACGATGTCGAGGTCGAACTGACCGGCACGGCCAAGGCGAAGGAAGAAAAGCCGCCGGTTAAGGAACAGGACGCGAAGCAAAATGCCGCGGAAAATCCGAACGGAGTCCTACAGGAAGCCAAAGAAGGCGCGGCGGAACTGACGGTAATCCCGGAAGCGGCGGTACCGGAAGCGGCTCCTGAACAAGTGCCGGCAGAAGGTGAGAAAGAGGCGGATCAGGCCGAAGCGCCTGAGGATTCGCAGGATTCGCCAAGTACCGAAGAGACGACGGTGAACCGAGAGACGGACGCGAACCCGCCTGCACAGGCGGATGAGCAAGGAGACGGGCAAGCTGAAGATTCCGACAAGGGAGGAGACGATGGCAGCGCAGAAACAGGCAACTAGATATTTCGTGCCGACAGAAGAAAGATACCCAATTATATCGTTGTTGTTTCTGCTCGTCATCGTTGTTTCAGCGGTACCCGTGATAAGACTCAAGTTAATAGGCTCCCCTTTGATTGCTTTGCTCTATTGGGGAGCTGTTATTTTGCTGATAAAATTCTATTTTAAGTCCATCCACACGCCCGGACGCTTTTCGGAGCACGCCATGGTCAAGGGCTATGCGATTACCGGCGCCCTGGTCTTTATCGGTGTGAACTTCATCGTCGGGGTCTTCACCGAGGCCTTGAAAGCCTCTCCCTACGATTTGTCGCCGGCCGGCATGTTGACGAACGTCGTGACCCTTTTTTCGGCCCTGTTTGCCAGGGAGATGATGCGCGCCTACCTGATCGGGACCGCCTGGAGGTGTCTGAAGCGAAGGTATGCGGCCATCGTTTTCCTGACCGTGCTGATGGCGCTGAGCACGCTCAATTTTTCCAAGATGTTGAGCATCAAAAACCTGGAGGAATTGGTCATCTTTTTGACCACCGATCTGGGAATTGCCTTCGCAAACAGCATCATAGCCTCAGTCCTGGCCTTTTACGGGGGCGCTGCGGCATCCATCTTCTACCTCGGAATCATCGACGGATTCTACAAAGTGTTCCCGTTCATTCCGGAGTTGATCTGGCTTGCCAAGGGGGCGATCGGAATCAGTTTTCCGATCATCTACTCGATGATGGTGCTCGAGAAATGTAAGACGCTCGCGGCTGAGAAGCGCATGGAGCAGCAGAAGAGCGAGTTCGGCTTTCTGTTTATGCTCTTTGTCAGCGTGATGCTCTCCTGGTTTAGCGTCGGCGTCTTTCCGGTCTATCCGTCCATCATCCTGACCGGAAGTATGGAGCCCGGGATTCGTCCGGGAGACATCGTTCTGATTCAAAAGATGCAGGAGGAAGAACAGATTTACGCGCTGCAAAAGGGCGACATTATAAATTTTGACAGGGAGGATATTACCATCACCCACAGAATTGAGGAGGTAATCGAAGATGAAGCGGGCAATCGCAGTTTCCGAACCAAGGGCGACAACAACAAATCGGCGGACGAGCAGGTTGTGGACCCGAACGATGTGAACGGAATCGTGGTCAATGTCGTTCCGAAAATAGGAACTCCTATCGTGGCAATTAAGAAAATGGATGCAGTACCAACGGGGGTAGTTGATGATGAGTAAGGAAAAGAAAAGCAAGGCTCAAGAGGACAAGTCGCTTCAAGCGTCCAATATTGAAGAACTCTTAGACAGTTTTGAAAAGCAAAAAAATATGTCGGATCAAATCCAGGATCTCTCGCAATCGATCAACAAGGAGCTGGAAGCGGGCAGCGAGCAGGCGAGCGAGGAACGCGCGCAGGTCATCGATGCCGGAAAGCGCGAGGAGGCTACGCCTGTCGAGGGTGCCGGAGAGGCCGGGAAAGCGCGCGGAAAGCGCAAGAAGTGGTCGATGAACAAAAAAGTTCGCTACGCCGTGATGATACTGGGCGTGATTTTGACCGTCGCCTGCGCCGCGATGGTCATTCTGAAGTCCTCGCCGAGCGAGAAAGAGGAGCGCCGCGTCCTGGCGAACTACAGCATCAAGACCGACGCGAGCTACCGCGTGCACCTCTTACCCAACGATTTGTTTGCGACGGAATGGATGGAGGAGAACCAGCTGTATTCGGCCCTCCTGACCGACTTTGTCGAAATCAATTTCCGCTCCAAATTGCAGAGCGCGGGAAAGGTCGATGTGAAGGGAGAATACAGTATTGTAGCGGTCTTTGAAGGCTTCCAGGAGAGAAAGGAAGAGAAAAAAATCATTTATGAGAGACGATACCCGATTGCGAGCGGAACGATAGAGGGCTTGAAAACGGAGAACTACGCGATTGACGAGACGATGAAGGTCGATCCGAACTTTCACAGGGACTTTGCCGAAAAGGCCGAGAAAACCTTGGGCGGAAGCACTTCCAGAAACCTGTATGTTCTGTTTGAGGGCAAGTACCTGATTGGGGAGGAGGAGTACCCCTTCTCGTACAAGATTGAGATTCCGGTCAGCACCGAGAGTTACTACGGGGTGACCAAGCCGGAGGAAATCAGCGAAAACGGCGAATTGGTCGAAACCGAGACCGTCTCGATCAGCCCGCCGTTGCAGGACTATTTGATTTACCTGGCGGTCGGGATTTTGAGCCTTCTGGTCCTCATCTTTGTCAGCTTCTTTGTCAGAGCGAAGCAGGGCGATGAGATTTGGGCGGCGAGGATGACGCGTCTGATCAAGAAGTTCGGCAGCAGGATGATCTGCGTGGACAAGGTTCCGTCACAAGAGGGCTGCACCGTACTTAGACTCAAAGAGATGGCGAGCATGATCTCCCTCTCGGAGGAGCTCAGAGAGCCGGTCCTCTATTGTCTGGATGAAGACGCTCTTCCGCTGGACGGCAAATTCTACATCTTCAGCGGAGAATATATGTACCTCCTGCACTTTCCCAAACCGTCTACCACTTTAGAGGAATGACAAATAAACCTTAGACCCATACCGAATCCTCCTTTTTACCCAAGTATCCTTCCCGTTCCCGGGAAAAAATCGGTCCTAAATAGGTAAGAAAGAATCCTTCCAACGAGGCTTAACTTTTTTTCCCCGCCCCTTCATACTGGACTTAACAAAGAAGAAAACAGCGGGCAAAACAAAACGGATTTTTAATGAAGGAGGAAACACATGAAACGTACAGGTAAAAGATCTCTGATCGTAGGTATTTTGTCGTTGGCCCTGGTACTGGCGGCGACAGGCTATGCGTACTGGACAGATACGCTAAAAGTAAGCACTACAGCGTCAACCGGAAGCTTTGGAGTAAAGTTTGTTGACCTTGGACTGTATGCGCAATACGGCAACGAAATCCTTCCGGGCGGATGGGCAATCGTAGACGGAATCAAGCACGGCGGAGACGACGGGTTTGTGAACGACGAATTCTTTATGAGAGGAACTTCGGACTACAACGCAATCGCGAAGCCGGGAAGCATCGATCAATATAAAGAAGAAGCGAAGGGATACAACAAGATCGATTTCAAAGCGGAGCTGAAAGATGCGAAGCCTTTGGAAAAAGCGGTGGGTCCTTACACTCACGCGACTGCGAACGGCAGCGACGAGATCGTAATCGACATCGAGAGAATGTATCCGGGCTACGCACAGGCGTTCCGCTCAGACATCGTGAACATCGGTGACATCGCTGCGAAACTTTCCAACCTCAAGTTTGAAGTGACATCGGAAAGTGCCGCGAAAGGGGATGAGCTCGATATGATCGGTATCGCGGTTCTTGTAAACAGAGAACATTTTACTGCGAGCGGCGGAGACGAGGATTGCTTCAAGCTGGCGAAGGCTGTGAACGACCCCGCTCAGATATTCCAAGTTGGCGGCGTTGATTTTGTAAGGCTTTCAGCCCTTGACGGAATGGACTTCTCGGATGTCCTGGAGCACGATTTGCTCCTTGCCTCACCGGCATCAAGCAACAGAATGGATATCTTCCTGGCGGTTGCGATGGATCCGGACGCGAAGGGTGTATATACAACCGGTACAGCGGCGAACATCAATGTGAAAAACGATGATGCCGAATCGCAAGGAAAACTTGCCAAGGTCGTAATCAACCTATTGTGGGATCAGTTCAATGTGGGTAAAGATGCTGCGAACCCTAACATCTTGAAAAACCAAAATATGTAAGATAAAACTTAGCCGGACCACTTAGGTGGTAAGGATGCCGGTTCCAATCGATCCCATAAACGGTTGGAACCGGGTTCTAAAAAAAGACCGCTACTTGATAGCGGTTTTTTTGTGTTCCCATCCCGGAGGAGAAGCACAGCGGATGCGGCCCCGTCTTGCTTCCTGCAGGCAGGGTGAAAAATGCACCTACTACTTTAGAGGTATCCCTTTTGCTACCGGTGGTAGTTTCCTTACACCTAAGGTTAAAGCAAGTTTGAACAAAAAGGGTAAGGCAAA
>JAUMXH010000026.1 GCA_030529225.1 Bacillota bacterium
TTTTTATTTTATTTCGTTTTTTTTGTTTTTTCTTTTTAAAACTTGCAATTTCAACGATTCTTTTTTGTGTTCTCTTTCTTTCCGATCTTTTCTTACGATTCCCTTTCTTCCAAAAACAAAATCCCCTCGGCAGGGCCAAGGGGATTCTTTCGTTTTTCTTCTATAGTAGAAGAGCTGATTGATAAACTACAACTCTTCCTCAGGCTCAACCTTCCGGCCCGCCTTTACTTTTTCTTTTTCGGCATGCCTACATGAATCGGATAGCCTTCTATCATATGGGCAGCTTCCATAATCATTTCGCAGTTGGTCGGATGTGGGTGAACCGAGTTACCGATTTCCACCGGAGTTCCCTCCAGTTCCATCACCATCACACCTTCCGCTATCATGTCGCTCGCCGCAGATGAGACCATGTGTACGCCGAGGATTTCGCCAATCTTCTTGTCAGAGATAATCTTGATGAATCCGACGCTGTCGCCCGAAGCCATCGACTTTCCGTTCGCAGCGACCGGGAATTTTGCGACTTCGTACTCGATTCCCGCAGCTTTCACTTCTTCTTCCGTCATACCGACCGCCGCCGCTTCCGGAGCTCCGTATACGACAGACGGCATATGATTGTAGTTCAGTTTTCTAGGCTTGCCCATCAAGTGGTCGAGCGCGCAGAGGCCTTCCGCCGATGCGACGTGCGCAAGTTGTAGCGGAGAAGACATATCGCCAATCGCGTAGACTCCAGGAACACTTGTTCTGTAGTATTCGTCGACTTTTACGCGTTTGTCTTCCATCTTTAAGTTAAGGGCTTCGATCCCTGCGGTATTCACACTTCTGCCCAATGTGCACAAGACGACTTCCGCGCTGAGCTCAAAGGTTTTTCCGTCTTTTTCGTACTTCACGGTCTTGCCGTTCACTTCCAACAGCTTGGTGCCCGTAATCAGGTTGATTCCCGCCTTGGTCGCCACCTTTCCCATTTCGGTTCTGATATCTTCATCCATTCCGGTCAGGATTTTTGGAGATCTCTGAACCATGGTCACTTGAGTACCGAACGAGTTGTAGACAGACGCGAGCTCCAAGGCAATGACGCCGCCACCGATAACAATCATGTCCTTCGGTTTTTTCGGAAGCGAGAGAGCGCCCGTAGAATCGATGACATCTCCCTTTTCGACCGCTTCTTTTAAGCCGGGAACATTTGGATACGAAGGAGAAGATCCCAAAGCAAGAATCATATTCTTGACTTCGTACATTTCTCCGTTACATTCTATGTGGTTCGCGTCCTTCACGGTCGCGAAGCCTTCCACCAAGGTAGCACCCGCGCCTTTGAGAAGGCCTCTGACTCCACCGGTCAATTTTTGAACGATGTCTTCCTTCCTCTTCATCAAGACGGGCCAGTCCACCTCAGGTTTTGCCCCCGCTCCCAATGTCAGTCCATAAGAAGCGGCTTCCTTCATTTCATCAAATACGTGTGCGCTTTTAATCAATGCCTTACTCGGAATGCAACCCACATTCAGGCAAACTCCGCCAACGTACTCTTTTTCAAAAACAACTGTATTGAGTCCCAGATGAGCAGCTTTGATTGCAGTGACATACCCACCGGGACCGGCTCCTATTACCGCTAAATCAAACTTTTTCATGTATTTTCTCCTTAATTGAGCAGGATGTTATGCTTGCTTGAGAGGATTCTTCCGATCTCCATCACGAATCTGTTCGCATCCGCTCCGTCCATCACCCTGTGGTCAAATGAAAGGACTACCGGCATGTAGTATCTCGCCACGATTTCATCCTTCTCGTTGAAGACAGGTTTCTTGTAGATTGCGCCGGTTCCCAAGATTGCAGACTCCGGATAGTTGATTACGGGAGTCGCGTAGGTTCCGCCGATCGCACCGTAGTTTGAAATCGAGAAGGTACCGCCGGTCATACTGTCAAGCGGCAAGCTCTTTGTTCTCGCCTGTTCCATCAATTCTTCCAACTTGTTGTGGATTTCCATCAACGATTTTTGGTCGGCGTCCTTGATAATCGGAACCGCGAGGCCGTACTCGGTATCTACAGCCATACTGATATTGTAATATTTTTTGAAGATGATCTCTCGGTTGACTTCGTCAAGCTCGGTATTGACCATCGGGTACTTCTTCAACGCGGCAACAACAGCCTTAATCACGAACGGCATGAAGCTGAGTTTGGTTCCTTCGCTTGCAAGAGACGCGTTCAACTCTTTTCTAAGTTCCCAAAGTTCCGTCACATCAAATTCGAACATTGTAGAAGTGTGCGGGATGGTGAATTTTGACTGCACCATGTTCTTTGCGATGGTTTCACGCATCTTGCTCATCTTCACGCGCTCGATTTTTGCTTCCGCGTTTTCAGGAGCCACAAATTGATGCGCTTCGCCCTGTGCGATTGGAGCGGAAACAGGCGCTGAAGCCGGAGCCGCTGCGGCCGAACCGTCCACAAACTTTTGAATATCCTCTTTGGTGACTCTTCCCAAGCTTCCTGTGCCCGGTACCAGATTGATGTCCACGCCGAGCTGTTTTGCAAAGTTTCTTGCGACCGGAGTAGCGAGTGCCTTTCCTGTGCTTGCAGTTGACTTTGAAGGGCCGGTGTAAGACTCGATAATCTCGTCCGAAGACTCGATCGCACCTACTACCGCAGGACCTGCTCCGCCCTTTTCTTCTTCAACAGCTTTTTCCGGAGCCGCTACAGGTGCCGCTTCTTCGCTCGCACCGTCGTCACCGCTTCCGTCATCGATATCCACCATCAAATCTCCTACTGAAATTTCAGTTCCTTCCGGAGTATAAATCTTTTTAATGATTCCTGCCACAGGAGAGGTTACATCCGTTGTAAATTTGTCCGTCTCAACAGAATAAATTTCCTGTCCTTCCGCAACCTGATCGCCTTCTTTTACGTACCACTCAAAGACGATTCCCTCGTGGATGCCCTCACCAACGTCGGCAAATTTAAATTTATACATTGTTTTTCCTTTCTATATAATATACAAGCATTACCTTGACCAATATATAATGATATCACATTCTTTCCAAAAAATGCACTTACGATTTGATTTTTCTTTTCTAGTAGGTCAGTACCTTTTCCAGCTGATATGCGATATACTTTGGATCCGGCAAGTGGTGATGTTCTCCTTTACACAAAGGAATGATGATGTCGGAACCCGTTACTCTGGTTGGCGGAGCTTCCAAGTATAAGAAGGCCTCTTCGTTTACACTCGCAATCATCTCGGCGCCCGGCCCGAATGATTTCACCGCCTCGTGTACCACAGCGAATCTTCCGGTCTTCTTCACCGAATTCATTACGGTTTCTTTATCCCACGGTTGGATGGTTCTAAGGTCGATGAGTTCGATGTCATACCCCTTTTCCTCGAGCATTTTCACAGCCTTTTCCGTGTCCTTGAAGGTTGCGCCCCAAGCCACGACAGTCATGTCGCTACCCTCTTTTGCGACCTTGGCCTTTCCGATTTCTACCGTGTAGGCCTCTTCAGGAATCTCCTGTTTACCTGCTCTGTAGATTCTCTTCGGCTCCATAAAGATGACCGGATCCGGGTCCCTGATCGCTGCAATCAGCAAGCCTTTTGCATCGTAAGGGTTAGACGGAATGACGAGTTTCAAGCCCGGCAAGCTCGCAAATTGCGTTTCCAAACTCTCAGAGTGACACTCCAAGGCTCTGATTCCGCCGCTGTAAGGCATTCTCACGACGATAGGCATGGTGAATCTTCCTCTGGTACGGTTACGCATACGAGCCATGTGACTCGCGATGTGGTTGAAGCCCGGGAACATGAATCCGCTGAACTGAATTTCAGGAATCGGTTTCAAGCCGTTCATCGCCATACCGACTGCAGTTCCTGTAATCGAAGACTCCGCCAAGATACTGTCGAAGACCCTCTCTTCTCCGTATTTTGCTTGCAAGCCTTCGGTGGCACGGAACACGCCGCCCTCTTTACCGACGTCTTCTCCAAACACTACGATCGACTCGTCGTTAGCCATTTCAACATCTAAGGCATTCGTTATTGCGCCTATTAACGTATATAGTCCCATTTTAACCTCCTATAATTAGATTAAACTTTGTAAATTCATTCTCAACAACTATGCCTACTTTGTAGCTTCGTAGTACGCCTTTCTCTCTTCATACTGCTTTTGAAGGTCCGGCGTTCTATTGGCATAAATATAGTTAAATACTTCTTCCAGCGGAGTGTCTTCCATTTTTTCAACTTTTTCAAAGGTCGTTTTGAAGTTCTCCACCACTTCTTCTCTCAATTTTTCCGATTGCTCCGGCGTCCAGGCTCCCTTTTCTATCAGGTAGGCTTCCAGTCTGTCAATCGGGTCTTTCTTTCTCCACTCTTCGGTGATCGCTTCGTCTCTGTATACGCTCGGATCGTCTGAAGTTGTGTGAGGTCCCATTCTGTAAGTATACATCTCTATAATAGAAGGTCCCTTTCCGGCTCTCGCAAGATCGATCGCTTCTTTGGTTGCCGCATACACCGCCAAGGCGTCGTTACCGTCGACGACGATTCCTCTCACCCCGTACGCTTCGCCTTTTCCTGCGAAGGTCTTACTCTTTGTTTGGATTGAAATCGGCGTAGAAATCGCCCATTGGTTATTTTGAATCACAAATACACTCGCTGTCTCGTTGATGGCGCAGAAGTTGATTGCCTCGTGGAAGTCTCCTTGAGAGGTCGCTCCGTCACCGATGTAGCAGAGTGTAACTTTGTCGTTCTTTTGGTACTTGTTTGCAAAAGCGATTCCCGCAGCGTGCTGACACTGCGTTGCCAAAGGAACTGATATCGGAGTCATATTTACATCCTCAGGTATTTTAGAACCCAATTCGCTTCCTGACCAATATGTCAGAATCGATTCGAGCGGCATCCCGAAATACAACCAAGCTGCAAGCTCTCTATATGTGATAACCATCCAGTCCTTTCCTTTTTCAAGAGCGACCGCAGATCCGATGACCGCTTCCTGCCCCAAGTTCGGCGGGAAAGTAGGCATTCTTCCTTGCCTCTGCAATTTCATCATCGTTTCATCTGTCGTTCTCGCAGTAATCATGGTTCTTAGCATTTCAATCAACTGCTCATCTTCCAGATTCGGTAAAAGGGACTTGTTTTTCAACTTACCTTTTTCATCGATAATTTGTAACATTTTTCCCTTGTTTGGTTCAAATTTTTCAAAGTACATAGATACCTCCTACTTTTTATAAAGCTATATGATCAACAATATCATTTGAAATTCATTACGAGATAAAAATGACACGCTTTTGCATACTAATTTTACCCCATAAGAAATAAATCTAATCAATTCCTAGTAATTTAATAAAAATTTAATCGGTGACGAGAACGCTCCGCTTGAACGGCGGTTTCAGAACAAATTCCTTGGGCGTTTGCAGTCCGTTTAGCGGTTTAAGGCAGCCTTTACGAACTCGATCACAGGATCGAGACCCGCCTGCAGATCCGAGGAACTCTTCTCAATGACATAATCGGGTAATTCGCTGGGATGTTGAATCATTTTCTTTCCGATTTTTTCCGCGCTCACCCGAAAGGAAATCCCTGTATTCTTTAAGACCTTGTTGGCGGTATCCGTCACACCCGTCGTGTAGGGGGACCCCCCGGTCGGCGTCCCGATCAGGGTCGCACCGAACTTGCCGCGAAGCACGTGGGCAGTCAAGACACCCGCTGAGAAGGTCCCGCTGTCAGTCGCCACAAAGAAGTTCGGATTGTTGAGAAACCCGGTTTCGGTAAAGAATCGCTCCGAAAAGGCGGCGTAGAGCTGAGAGGCCCTTCCGCCCCCGTTATCACGCAGGTCAATCAAAAGGACTTCCGGTTTCTTTTCCAAGGCTTCGGCCAGGACATCCTCCCCGAACTGCGTGAGAGGATAGTCCTCAAGCTCATAGTAGCAACTCGAAAACGTGATTACAAGAACCCGCCCGTCTTCCAGAAATTCGTGGTGGTACGGCCTTTCAAAAATGGTTGCATCCTTGATAATGCCGTTCGGAATCGCTCCCACCTTTAACGGAAGCTCCCACTCCATCACAAAGTAACCGACTATCATGTCAAAAAACGCAATCTTCTTATCATTCACGGTAAGAACGCTTTCGTCACTATTCTGGATGCCCAGGAGTTTATAAAAATAAGCATAATGAAGCTTTTCTATCGCCTGATTTCTTTGCCAGTACTGATTTTCAGAATTAGATATCTTTTCCAACTTTGCCACAAGTTCATCGATCGGCATGCCGTTGATCGTCTCAACCCGCTCCCCTATCAGATGTTTGTACTGCTTGATGGCGTTCACAATGTAAAATCCGTCCTTCAATTCATCGATCATAATCGGAAGGCCCAAATCGCTCTCATGCTCGGTCCACATATCGATGTGCCCGTCCCCGATGCTGTAAATCAGCTCTCGAAAACGGTATTCCCTCTGCTCATCGCTGAGATTCGGGATCTCGTTATAAATTTCTTGATATAAAGAATAAAAAGCCTCCTCTCCGTATCTTTGAAAGGGGCTCGTATTGTACCAGGTGATATCATTTTTCAGTTGCTCCAAATCTTCCTGCCACATGGCGGAATCAAGCGAGCTCTGCAAGCTGTCGTCCGAGTTCTCTTGTCCCGTGGCGCTGTCATCTTCCTCCGCATCCGTCTGCTCCGTCGGAGTTTCCTTGCTTTGTTCCTGTTGCTTGCCGGTCTCTTCTTCCTCAGTGCTCACCTTCCGAATTTCGCAGGCCGTCAAAGAAAGGGCTACAACAATCGTTGCAACCCACAGAAACACTTGACCCAAGACTCTAATGCCGGTACTGTTTTTTCTCATAATTACACCTTAATGTCTCTCGCTCAATCTCTATTTATTGTAAGTTCAAAATCGCCTCATACGCCGAAATCACCGCAATCTTGGCATGGTAATAGTTCAGACCGCCCTGCAAATAGACCGCAAAGGGCTCCTTGAGAGGCGCGTCCGCGCTCAGCTCGATCGAGGATCCCTGCACGAAGGCGCCCGCCGCCATGATGACATCGGACTTATAGCCCGTCATCGGCGCAGGAACCGGAACGACATTGGAATCCACAGGAGACTTTGCCTGAATGTACTTGCAGAACTCCAGAAGTTTTTCTTCCGTTCCGAGCTCAATCGACTGGATGATATCCGAGCGCTCTTCTTCTGCACTCGGACACACCCTGTATCCGGCGCGCTCAAAGAGCTTGGCCGCAAAGATGGCCCCCTTCACTGCCGAGGCCACGACGCCCGGCGCCAAAAAGAGTCCCTGCAAGATCGACCTTACCGAGCCGAAACTCAAGCCCAGGTTTTTTCCCAGTCCCGGAGCTGTCAAATGATCCGCACAGAGCCTGACCAGGTTCTTTTTCCCGACGATGTATCCGCCCGAAAGCGCAAGCCCGCCGCCCGGGTTCTTAATCAAAGATCCCGCAACGATGTCCGCACCCACCAGAGAGGGCTCCCTGTCTTCTACAAACTCCCCGTAACAGTTATCGACCATCACGATCAGTTCCGGCCTCACGGCCTTGACGCGCTTGCAGAGCTCCGCAATCTCATCGATGCTGATCGCCCTTCGGAAGCTGTACCCGCCGGAACGCTGAATGTAAATCATCTTACAGTTCTCGGGCAAACACTCGAGCATCAGGTCGATGTCCATCCTGTCCTCTTCATTCAAATCGATGTAGTCAAAATCCACCCCGTTCGCCTTCAGCGAGAGCGGGGAATTCCCGACCGTACCGATGGTACTCAATATGGTTTCGTAGGGCAGGCCGGTCGGACAAAAGACCGAGTCGCCCCTATTTGTAAGTGCTCTCAAGCAGATGCTCAGCGCATGCGTGCCGCTGACGATCTGCGTTCTTACCAATGCCTCTTCTGCAAAAAAAACTCTAGCGTAGATACTTTCCAAAACCCGCCTTCCGTCGTCGTCATATCCATAGCCGGTATGCCAGTGGAAATGTCTGTCGGATAGGTTCTCCGCCTTCATCGCTGCCAGCACTCTGTCCGTGCAGCGATAGGCAACTTCGTCAATCTTGGAAAAATGTTCCGCTAAAGTTTTTTCAATTTCGTCGTATCTGTTATGCAAATCAGTTCGCCTCTCCCTCTGTTTCTTCCGGCGCCATCTTAATCGGTTTAGAAGGAACGATGGTAGAAATAGCGTGTTTGTAAATCATCTGCTGCTTGCCTTCAGAATCAATCATAACCGTGTACGGATCGAATCCGTTTACATACCCCTTCAGTTGAAACCCACTAATCAAGAAAATGGTAATCTGAATGTGATTTTTTCTAACCTCATTTAGAAATATATCTTGTAATTTTTCATTTTTTTTCATTTTGTTCCTCCCTTGAATCCCTTCATTGAGTTAATTATAACATACTAATGTCTACTTGTCCATGCATGCCTTAACCATGTACATGTTGTGCCGTTTCTCTTCCCCGATGGTGCTCGCAGGCCCGTGCCCCGGCAGGACGATCAGGTCGGGATTCATAGAACCCAGTTTAATCAGACTGTAGTACATCTGTCTCATTGAACCGCCGTAGAAATCGGTCCTTCCGATACTTCTCTGGAAGAGGGTATCGCCGGTCACCAGGTACGGGCCGAACTCAATGCAGACAGAGCCCTTGGTATGGCCCGGCGTGTGGATGAATGCCATCGTGTGGCCCAAGGCATCGAGGGTATCCCCGTCCTCAATCACCCCGTCTTCCCGAAACTCGACCTTGCCGACACCGATCGACTCGGACATATTGATGTTCGCATCCGCGATCATTTCCACATCCTCCTTGTGGATGAGGATTTTCGCCCCGGTCGCCTCCCTTATTTTTTGAGCGGCCCCGATGTGGTCACAATGCCCGTGGGTCAAAATGAGGTAGCTCAACTTGAGATTCTTCTCTTTCAAAAAGCCCAAGATGCGATCCGCCTCATCGCCCGCGTCAAAACAGACCGCTTCCCCGCTCTCTTCCTCATAAAATACGTAGACGTTGCTCTGCAACATCCCTACTTCAAACGCTTTTAATTTCATATATGTTTCCTTTCAGAGGATTACCCGTTTACCCGTTTTACATCGAGCGTGCCCTGCATACTTCTCAAGGCATTCACGATTTTTTCCAAATGCTGCTTGTCCGATACGCCGATGTCAAACTTCATGATCGCAACCCCATTCTTGTCTTTTCTCGCATTCACCGCATTCACGCTCGCATTCAGGTCCGCAAAGGTGAGAGAAACCTCAGAGAGGAGCCCCGGCTGGTCGTAGGCGGTAATTTGCAGAGAACAGTTGTAAGAGGATTCCTCCATGTTCGCCCATCTGACGTTGATGTGTCTCGCGAGTGCCGATTCCGAATTTTCCAGGTTCGTACATTCGCTCTGGTGTACCGTTACCCCTCTTCCGCGGGTAATAAACCCGACGATGCTGTCCCCCGGAACCGGGTTACAACACTTGGCAAGTTTGATGACGGTAGAACCGATTCCCTCCACGATGATGCCCTTCTCGTTTGACGAAGGCTCCACATACTTGGAAATGCTCTTTTCCAAGATGTCCCGAATGTCCGAATCCTCCGGTACCTCAGGCACATTCTTGGTCTTGTTGTATTGTTTGATGGTCGGGAGAACCTGGTTGGTCATAATCCCGCCATAGCCGATGGATGCGTAGAGGTCATCAAACTGCTTCACGCTGAGCTTGTCCATCAAAATCGATTGCAGCTCTTTTCGGTTGAGCAGGTTGACCGGCAGATTGTTCTTCTGGAGTTCTCTCTCCAAAAGTTCCCTTCCCTTTTCGATATTCTCGTCGCGATTTTGTTTCTTAAACCATCGTTTGATCTTGTTTCTGGCCATCGAGCTTTTGACGAATTTCAACCAGTCCCTGCTCGGGCCGTTCGAGGTTTTGCTGGTCAGAATCTGAACAATCTTTCCGCTCTCCAGGATGTAGTTGAGAGGCACGATCCTTCCGTCCACCTTCGCCCCAATACAGCTGTTTCCGACATCCGAGTGAATTTTGTAAGCAAAGTCGACCGGGGTGGAACCCGACGGAAGCTCGATGACCTTTCCCTCAGGGGTACAGACGTAGACGCTGCTCGATACCAGCTCAAACTTCAAGGTATCTACAAACTCCTTCGGAGAATCGTAGTCCTGCTGGTCTTCAATCAGGTGCCTGATCCAGTCCAGCTTCTTGTCGATGGTCTCCTCGACGCCGTCATCCTTGTTGCCGGCCTTGTATTTCCAGTGCGCGGCAATTCCGTATTCCGCCATCTGGTGCATCTCTTTGGTACGAATCTGAATTTCAAACGGTTTTCCGAAATTTCCGATGACCGTGGTGTGAAGCGAACGGTACATGTTCTGCTTCGGAAGCGAGATGTAGTCCTTGAGCCTTCCGTGAATCGGCGTCCAAAGCGAGTGCACGATTCCCAGCACGCCCCAACACTCTTCGATGGTATCCACGACGATTCTCACCGCGGTGATATCGAACATCTCGTTGAAGTTTCGATTCTGCACATACATCTTTCGATAGATCGAGTAATAGCTCTTCGCGCGACCGTAAATTTCAGCATCCGGCTTATAGGTCTTCAGCGCTTCCCTCAGCTCACCGACCACCTGCTCGATGTTCTTTTCGCGCTCCCCCTTCTTCTGGTCGACCAGAGAGACAATCCGGTTATAGGTCGTCGGATGCAGGTACCTGAGCGAGGTATCCTCGAGCTCCTGCTTGATTGCAAAGATGCCGAGTCTCTCGGCAATCGGTGCGTAAATTTCCAGGGTCTCTCTCGCCTTCTGCTTCTGTTTTTCTTCGGTCATATGCTGTAAGGTTCTGATGTTGTGAAGCCTGTCCGCGAGCTTAATGATGATGACCCTCGCATCCTCCGCCATCGCAAGGAACATTTTCCTGAGGTTCTCCGCCTCAAACTCTTCCTTCGTGTTAAAGTTAATCTTACCTAACTTGGTTACGCCGTCCACCAGTTTGGCTATGCTCTCCCCATAGCGCTCGACAATATCGTCGTAGGAAAACTCCGTGTCTTCCACGACATCGTGCAAGAGACCGCTGACAATGCTGTCCGTGTCCATTCGGAGCTCAGCCAAAATCAAAGACACCGCTTCCGGATGAATAAAGTACGGCTCCCCGCTCTTTCTCGTTTGTTTTCTATGCGCATATTTTCCAAAGTCATAAGCGAGTGAAATCTTGTCATAGTCGATATCATCATTGCCGTATATCTTTCTCAGATCGTCCAAATACTTTTGTTTATCCAGTATCAAAATGTTTACCTCATCAACACACTCTCAACCTAAAGTCCGACCATTATAAATCACGGCGGCTGGCTTCCAGGAAACCGTGCCGCCAGTGAGTCTCTTTAAAGTTTTCCGACTTTCAAATCCCTGTGCTTGAGCATTTCTATGATGCCCTCTTTGTTGTCCGTCTTTACATAGTAAGAAAGCAGGATTTGGAAAAACTCTTTTTTCAATTCAAAATGCGTAATTTCCGCAAGCTCCGAGAGCGCCTTCAACTCGTCTTCGTCAATCATCGGGTTGGAATTCTCATCAAAGAGAGGGTCCTTGGAAAGAATCGACTCAATCATCCTGTGAAGGGTCTTGTTTCGATTCGAAAACTCTTCTCTGAGCTCATCCAAGAGGCTGGCATCGACCGTGTGGTAGGCGATCAGGAACTTGGTTACGCTCGAGTTGACCGTCAAGTCATCGTTGTAGCGGTCCTTGACCATCGCCTTCAAGGACTGTTCATAGTCCCTCATCCTGAAGTATCCCCAAGCGATCTGATTTCTAAAGTTGTTCACCAGGTAGGACCGGTTGAGCGATCTCGCATAACCCAAGGCTCCCCTGAAGACATCTATCCCCGACTCATAGTCGTTCTGTCTGTAGTAAGACAGACCGATCAATTCTTTTACAAAGACCAGTCCGGTAATGTTTCCGTCGTTCACATAGCGTCGTTGGGCTTTTTCAAACATTTTTACCGCGGTCAGGACGTTCCCCTCATCCAATTCCAGGACGCCGATCCACAAGTAAACATGCGGATGCCCGGTCTCCTGTCTGGCCTTATCCAAAAGCTTTCTCGCCTTTTGAGGATCGTGCCTCACCTTGTAAGCGTCCACCCCGTCAAAGAGGTAGAACAAAAACTTCTGCTCCCTGGTCATCAACTTTTTGACAGCTCTGAGAACCGCCTTGCTCTCCAAAAAGCGCTCTCTTGAGTTCACCGAGTAGTACGCCATCCGAACCAGGATGAATTCAATAATCAACGGCGAACGAAGATACTTTTCCTCGTTGCTCTCTATGTCGTCAAATCTCCAAAAGGCTTGGTCAAATTCATTGAACATGTTTTCTTCAATCAGACTGCCGATCAGATTAAAGCCTTCGGTGACAAATTCTTTATCGTTGTAGAAGGTAATGCCCAATTTTGCCATCAACTGCTTTCCGATCTCCTCCGGCATGGTCAGCTCATTGGAAACAAACATTTCGTATTGGTTGACGGTACAAACCCCGTCGCACAGAGCCTTTTTTGACTGGCTCAGGATAATCCTTTTAATTTCAATTACGAGCGGATAGAAATAGAACTCTTCACGCTTCAAAGATTCAAAAAGTGAATAACGCCTAAACTGCATCCCTTTCCTCCTATGTCGCTAGCTATCTTGCAAACGCCGTTGCCCTCGTCTCTCTTATGATGTTAACTTTAATCTCTCCGGGATACTGAAGTTCGTCTTCCACCCTCTTTGATATCTTTCTGGCAAGCAGAATCATTTCGTCATCCGACACCTTCTCCGGCGATACCATGATTCGGACCTCTCTACCGGCCTGTATCGCAAACGTTTTCTCTACGCCGTCGTACGAAGTCGCAATCTCTTCCAAGGCCTCGAGCCGCTTCACATAGGTGTTCAAAGTCTCACTTCTCGCACCCGGTCTGGCAGCACTCAGGGTATCGGCCGCGATGACCAAAATCGCCTCAATGGTCTCAGGCTCGTAGTCGCCGTGGTGGGTACTGACCGCATGCACCACTTCCCAAGATTCCTTGTAACGCTTGAGCAAGCTGACGCCGAGCTCCACGTGAGTCCCCTCGTTCTCGCGGTCGATCGACTTTCCGATGTCGTGCAGGAAGCCCGCCCTCCTCGCAATCCTTGGATTCATGCCGAGTTCGCTCGCCATGATACCGCAGAGCTTTCCGACCTCAATCGAGTGTCGCAAGACGTTCTGCCCGTAACTCGTCCTGTAATGCAGGCGCCCCATGTGCTTGACGAGTTCAGGATGCAAGTTGTGGATGCCCACTTCCAGCAAGGCGTTTTCGCCGTATTCTTTGATTTTTTCGTCGATTTCCTTCTTTGATTTTTCGTACATTTCCTCGATTCTGGTCGGGTGAATTCTGCCGTCCTGAATCAGTTTTTCCAAGGTGAGCCTTGCCACTTCCCTTCTAACAGGATCAAAGGAAGAGAGAACCACCGCCTCCGGCGTATCGTCAATAATCAAGTCCACACCGGTAATCGTCTCGAGGGCACGGATATTTCTGCCCTCTCTACCGATGATCCTTCCCTTCATTTCATCGTTCGGAAGCACAACCACCGACACCGTAGTCTCCGACACTTCATCGGAAGCCGCCCTCTGCATGGCAATCGATATGATTTCGCGCGCGAGCCTGTCGGAATCATCCTTGAGTTTCTGCTCGTGCTTTCGAATCAGAACCGCCGATTCGTGCACGATTTCGCGTTCCAACTCGTTCAGAAGAAGCTGCTTTGCCTCTTCGCTGCTCATCAAGGCAACCTTTTCAAGCTCCTTGATATAGTCCTCTTCTTTTTGTTTAAGCTTGTTGGCCTTTTTGTCCAGCTCGCTCTGATTTTTTCTGACTTTTTCTTCTTTCTTTTCGATGTTTTCGGCCCTCTTGTCCAGGCTCTCACTCTTCTTCAGATTCGCCGCCTCTACGAGACTGATCTCATGCCTTCTTTGATTCACCTCTTTTTCGAAGTCTTCTTTCATTTTGATGATTTCATCTTTTACTTCCACGAGTTGGGCCTTCTTTTCCGAACTTGCCTCTCGCTTTGCCTCGGCAACGATTTCCGCCGCCCTGATTTCCGCAGTCTTTATCTGTGCCTCTCCCACTCTCTTTCTGACAAGATAGCCGGAAGGAAAGGCCACCACAGCGGTAACTACGAATGCTATGATTGCACTCCCAACATGAAAATCCATTGTACGCTCCATTTCTTATCAATTTTTTATTATTTCATTCATTCAAATCATTCTACAGAGAAAGGCTCCAATCAAAAAAAGGTCTGCATGAATCAGACCCTTTCCCTCATCTCAACAGTTAAAAAGATATGTCAAACACAGATACGACAATCCGCTTTTTTATTCAAAATCCATCCACATGTCAAAATATATATACACTTTAAAAATAAAGTTTTTAGGTCCTTTCATCTATATACGCTAATTGTATCCTTTTTCAATATTAGTGTCAAGAGGAAGCGCTGAAATCTTGAGAAAAAACGGCCGGGTGCCTCATAGTAAGGCAGGTGCTTCGAGACCGCTAAATCCTTCTTGCGAATTTGTCGATGCTTCCCGCGCCCATCGCAATCACGATGTTCTCCCCTATCAAATTTTGCTCAACCACCTCGGCAAGACCGTCCAAAGAACCCAAATAATGCACATTGAGATCCCTTTTCTTCATCCCCTCGACGATGTCCATCGATGAGATTTCAAGACTGTCGAGCTCTCTGACCGGATCGATGTCGGCGATATAGACCTTATCCGCGGCATCGAAGGAATGGATTAGATCATTCAGAAATCTCTTGGTTCGGCTAAAGGTATGGGGTTGGAAGATGACGACCAGGTCGCCTTTTTTCAAAGCGCTCGCCGTTCTCAAGGTCGCAATGATCTCGGCCGGATGGTGGGCGTAATCGGAAATCAGTACGGCCTGGCCTTCTTTCTTTAAGAGCTCAAACCGTCTGGACGCGTTGTTGTATTCCAAGAGCGCATCCTGATTGGCTTTTACATCGACCCCGTTTACAAAGGCTGCCGCGTAGGCACCGAGCGAATTGTAAACGTTTTGCATGCCCAAGACGCTGCTCTGTATTCTGCATAGTTTTTCACCGTTTGCATAAAAATCGTACGAAGCGACATGGTCGTCAAAACTGATCTCCTTGGCCATGAAGCAGGAGTCGTTTTCAATCCCGAAGGTATAGACCTCAGCCCCCTGAAGATTTGCAAGCTTTCCGGCGTACTCGTCGTCGTTGTTCACCAGCAACTTCCCGTCCCGGCCCAATCCTTTTACAAACTCCAAAAAGGTATCATAGACGTGGTCGATGCCCCTGTAGTAATCGACATGGTCGTAGTCAATGTTGTTCACGATGATGGTATTCGGCTCAAAATCCAAAAAACTCGCCTGATACTCACAGGCCTCTATGACCAAAAAGTCGGAATTTTCCACCCTGTGCGCGGCATGGTAGGTCGGCACATTCGCGCCGATAAAAAAGTCGGGCGACTTTCCGGCACTCTCCAGAATCGCCGTCAACATGCAAGAGGTCGTCGTTTTTCCATGGGTTCCCGAGATTGCAATGTTATACTTATGATCTTTCAAAAAGATGTTCAGGGCTTGGGTCCTTCTCAAAATCGGAAGATTTCGTTTCTTCGCTTCCAGCATTTCCGGGTTGGTCTCGCCCACGGCGCCGGTGAATACGACGAGTTCCGCGTCTCCAAGGTTCTCCGCCCTGTGCCCCTCATACACTTGAATCCCTTTTTCAATCAACTTTTCCACATTCTTACCGATCGCCTTGTCCGACCCTGTAACGAGGTAGCCCCGCTCCGCCAAACTCATCGCAATCGCGCTCATCGAAACACCGCCGATTCCGATGAAATGTATCCTTTTATAATTAGAAATATTCAAAACTTACTCCCTGCAACGTTTCTATTCCACCGCTCAAAAGAGCGGTTCAGTCTTCCATTACACAAAATGCGACACAGTGGGTATCTGTGTGTGAAATGCTCAAGTGTATTTTTTTTACCCCGAGCGCTTCCGCTCTTTCTTTGGCTTTATTATGTAACTGAACGAAGGGCTTGCCCAACTCGTCTCTCAAAATTTCGATATCCGCGAATCCGAACTCCCGAAAGCCGGTCCCGAGCGCCTTTGAAACCGCCTCTTTGGAAGAGAAGGTTCCGGCATAAATCTCGACACTTCGCTTCTTGTTCGAGGCGAAGCGAATTTCTTCCCCGGTAAAGATGCGGCGCAGAAAAGCTTCCCTCTGAATGGATTTGCGAATTCTTTCTATTTCCAATAAATCCGTGCCGATTCCAAGCATCATACGCGTTCACCCAAGGAATCCTTAGTCTTCCGAACGCAGCATCATGTCCGGTTTTTCCAGGCTCGCTCTGGTAATGACACCCTTTCTAAACTCGTCGAGTATCATGTTGGCACACCTCTCGTAATCCACATGACCGCCGGAAGCCAGAAAAGCTCGCTTTCGAGCGACAGCTTCCATCGCCTCCAACGGGCTGAGCCCGTCGAGCACGGTTCCGTATCTCTTGGAAAAGGCCTCCGAATAGTCTCTTTGAAGAATCTCTATCAGCTTGAGCACCAGTTCGTCGATCTGCAAGATTTCATCCTTGATCGCGCCGGTGATGGCCAGGTGAATCGCCGTCCTCTCGTCATCAAACTTGTGCCAAAGAACCCCCGGAGTATCCAAAAGCTCAAGTTCCTCCGAAATTCTGAGCCACTGTTTGCCCTTCGTGACGCCCGGCTTGTTCCCGGTCGCACAGGCTTTTCGACCGACCAAACGGTTGATTAGGGTAGACTTTCCGACATTGGGAATCCCGACGATCATAATCCGTCCCCGCCTGTTGGTTCGTTTTTTCCCTTCAAAACTCCTGTCGATTTCCTTCTTGATGACTCTGACGAGCTCTTTGATATTGGTCCCGTTTTGGGCATCGGTAAGCACGAGTTCCCGCCCCTGCCGCTTATAAAATTCTTTCCACGCCAAATTAGCCCGTTCATCAGCGAGATCGGACTTATTGAAACACAGAACGGAAGGTTTATGCTTAATCAACTCATAAACCAAGGGGTTTTGACTGGCAATCGGGACTCTGGCGTCCAAAATTTCGACAACACAATCAACCAGGCTCAAACTCTCTTTGATTAAGCCCAGCGTTTTTTTCATGTGTCCCGGAAACCATTGTATATTTGTTGACATACTACATCAAAATAAAAACCGAACTTAAACCTAAGTCAAGTTCGGCCTTGTGTACTAGTTTAAGCGCTCTTTTACCTTAGCACTCTTACCTACTCTAGTTCTCAAGTAGTGTAGACGAGCTCTTCTTGCCTTACCTTTTCTTGAAACTTCGATTTTATCAATCTTAGGAGAATGTAGCGGAATGGTCTTTTCTACTCCAAATCCTGAAGAGACTTTTCTCACTGTGATGGTCTCACTCACGCCACTTCCTTGTCTTTTCAGAACAACGCCTTCAAAAATCTGAATCCTTTCGCGCTTTCCCTCAGTAATTCTTAGGTGAACCTTGATTGTGTCACCCACTCTGAAATCAGTAATTTCAGGTTTCAACTGTTCTTTTTCCAATTGATCGATGATATTCATAATTTCTCCTTTCTCAAAACATTCATGCACTCGTAAGCCAGCGGAATGTTTCATACAACTAAAGAAGTATACCATAAGAAATTTAAAAAAACAATATGTATTCTTCTTTTCAAGTTTTTTCTTTTTTGTGAAAAATTATTCACAAGGAGTCGT
>JAUMXH010000036.1 GCA_030529225.1 Bacillota bacterium
TGAGGGTGCCTACCCGCACCCTTTGATCGATCAGCATCCTCAACGCGATGGCTCCTCCGATCGAGCAGCCGTATAGAAAGTCGAGTTTGACAATGCCTTTGCGTTTCAGATAGCTCGCCAAGCTGACGGCCACGCACTCGACCGAGCAAAATTCACTGTCGTTTTCCAAATCGTAACCGGGCAGGGAGGGGATGATCAAGTGAAAGTGTTTTTCTAAAAGCGGAATGACCGAGTCAAAGTAATCCCACCTGACCATGGTAGGGTGAATCAAGCAAAGTACCTTTCGGTTCTCTTTCCCGAATTCGCGCACATGTAGGAAGGGGTTCTGTTTCATAAGGATTCTCCTTTTCCCTTTCACGTTAAAGCGAGGGCTGAGCCTTGGGGCTCTCTTTAAGGCCATTATAGCACAAAGCATCGGCCTTTCACAAAGAGGGGCCTGCCATTTTTTTCAAGTTGTGCTATAATCAACTTGTAAATGGGAAGGAATTCCCCCGAGTATCTTGGAGGGTCGAGACGGCTTTGCCGGAACCGTCAAAACAGGAGGAAGCTATGGAAAAGATTGCAATCGTCTATGTATCATATCATCACAAGAACACCAAAAAAGTTTTGGATGAGATGGCAAAATACAGAAACCTGGAATTGGTAAAAGTATCGGATGGGAAGGAGAAGGATTGGTCGGAGTACACGCACATCGGCTTTGCATCGGGAATCTATTTCGGCGGCCTCGACAAGGCACTGGTGGAATTGGCCGACAAACTTCCAATCACGGAATCGCAGAAAACCTTTATCGTCTACACCTGCGGGTCGAACTTTAAGAACTACGCAAAAAAGCTGGAGGAAATTCTGAAATCCAAGAAGGGGGCCTTCGTCGGCACCTTTTGGTGTAAGGGTTACGATACCTACGGCTTCTTGAAATACATCGGCGGGATTGCGAAGAGGCACCCGAACGAAGACGATCTCAGAAAAGCTGCGGAATTTATAAAAGGCATTTAAACACTGACGGTTTAAATGCCTTGGTATGCGGGCTTATCCTCCGCGGGGGCATCCGCTTTGGGCGGATTTAGACGCTACTCAATAGGAAGGCGTGTTCAAAAGCGGTTTCTTTGATGCTTTCGTACCTTCCGGTCGCACCGCCGTGGCCGGAGTCCATATTCATTTTTAAGAGCAAAATATTGTCGTCCGTCTTTAATTTTCTGAGCTTTGCAACATATTTGGCAGGCTCATGGAAGAGGACCTGGGAGTCGTTCAAGCCGCCGGTCACGAGCATGTTCGGGTAGGCCTTCGCCTCGATGTTATCGTAGGGCGAGTAAGAGAGCATGTACTCAAAGTATTCTTTCTCGTTCGGATTTCCCCATTCCTCGTACTCTCCGGTCGTGAGAGGAAGGGAAGTATCGAGCATGGTCGTCACCACATCCACAAACGGCACCATCGAAAGCACACTCTTGTAAAGGTCCGGACGCATGTT
This sequence comes from Bacillota bacterium, assembly GCA_030529225.1. Lineage (GTDB taxonomy): Bacteria > Bacillota > Clostridia > Peptostreptococcales > Acidaminobacteraceae > JAUMXH01. Next base: position 1,466 of record JAUMXH010000036.1, read on the forward strand.
CGTCACGGCGCCCATCAACAGGCCTCCGGCGCTGCCGCCCTTGATGGCGAGTTTGTCCGGCGAGGTATATCCCTCTTGAATCAGGTGTTCGCTGCAGGCGATGAAATCGGTGAAGGTATTCCTCTTGTTCAGCATCTTTCCGTCCTCGTACCACTGCTCACCCATATCACTTCCGCCTCTGATCTGTGCAATCGCATAGATGAAGCCTCTGTCAACCAAACTGAAGACGGCGGTGTTGAAGCCCGGATTGGTACTGATTC
>JAUMXH010000037.1 GCA_030529225.1 Bacillota bacterium
GAGACCTCATCAAGGCGACTGCAGAGACGATCGAGGGTTACAAACTCTTGTCGGAGCCTGTGCAGAGTGTGGAACTCGGCGCGGAGGATGCGGAAATTTTGTTCCGATACCGCAAGGTCGAGCAGGTGAAGTACAAGGTCCGATTCGTGGACAAGGCCGGCAAGGACATCGATTACGCGCTGACAAAGATTGATTTTTCCGTCAATACGGTAGTCGAGAAAGCCCCTAAAATCAAGGGCTACGTCCTATCATCGGCAGCGGAGCAGAGCCTGGAGCTGACGCGCGCGGACAATCAGGAGATCCTCTTTGTTTATGACTCGGTCAACGAGGCGGCCCTGATCAAGGCGAAAGAGAGAGCGGTCAAAACCATTCAGGCCCTCAAAAAGGTTGACACCGACTACTTTGACTCGAAGTTGAGCCACTCTTGGAACCAGGTAAAGATTGACGGAAAATGGTACCACTTGGATTCTTACCACGCGAGCTACTACCACCAGCATCCGGAAGCGGGCGGAGACCCGTACTATGCCTTCCTCAAGTCACAGCACTACCTCTGGAAGGTGATTGAAAACCGAATCTGGAACGACAGATACACCGAAAAGTCGGAAGAGAACTACCCGGGTAAGTTTACCATCGAAAAAGACATTTAATCAAACGGAAGGACCGGCTCGCTTGCCGGTTCTTTTTTTTGTCAAATTTTCTGAAAAAACGGTTTAAAATCAGCTCCGTTTTGGTTATAATACCGATTAGAGCGGTTGCGATGTTTGCACCGTTTCGTTAGTTGTTGTAGTGGCAGAAAAAAAGGATGGCAAAAGGATGAAAAGAGATTTTAAAGTATTTTTTGCAGGCGTCTTGGCGACCGTCTTGGTGTTCTCAATCGCATTCTCTCCGTTGGCTGAGGGCGTGATGAAGACCATTCAGGTAAAAGAGGGCGGAATCAACATTTATGTGGACGGAAAGCTTCAAACACCGACCGATGCGAACGGAAACAAGGTGTTTCCTCTCGTGTATAACGGAACCACATACCTTCCTGTCAGAGCGCTTACCGGCATGTTGACAGACAAGAACGTCGCTTGGGATGCGAGCACACAATCTATTAAGATCGGCGCGACTTCGCAGGCGGGTCAGGAAGTGAGATTGAACGATTTTAGTGAATTTACCAAAAAGAGCTGGCTTGCAGTCGGAGCGGGTGCGGAGTTTGTTGACTTCGAAGGAAAACCTGTGAATGCCTTTAACGCGATGATTGACAGTATTGCGTATCCTTACGAGTCTATGCAAGTAAAAACAGAAAAACAGTATTCTGCAATCAAAGGAAAATTCGTGTTGACACAAGAGTATGTGAAGGAAAGTGCCCCTGAGAAAGATTTGAATCTTACTATCTACGGCAAAGAACAGCCGAACAGTGACTACAAAGTCCTTCAAACCTACAAGGTCACTCCGGATAAACCTAGAGTCGATGTCAATGTAGACATTGCGGCTTGCACAGAGGTGAGCCTGGTTGTAAAAGCGGGAGAATACTCTTATCCTGAGTATAAAGCTTACGCATTCCACAACATCGTTTTTGTTAAGAAGTAGAATACGACAGGCGGGCATTGAACTTTGATTCAATGCCTGTTTTTTTATGCGCCAAAGAAAGAAAACCCTTGTGTTTTGTCCGGCTTAGTTGTAAAATAGATTTCGTATGAGGGGAATTAGCTCAGCTGGGAGAGCGCA
>JAUMXH010000027.1 GCA_030529225.1 Bacillota bacterium
TCCACACACCATATCAATACAAACATTCACATCAATATAATTTTTTTGAATTTTTTTCTTCCCACCTTCACCGTCATCCACAAAGACAGCATGCTTGTAAAAATGCCTAAAATGAAGGATTTTCACAATTTCACTCTTTGTATCAACGCTATGCACTCCACATGCTTTGTCATCGGGTACATGTCCACGGCCTCGATTTTGGAAATCCGGTAGCCCGCTTCGTGGAGCATCTCGTAATCGATGGCAAGGGTTCTGGGATTGCAAGACACATACAAAATTTTGTCCACACCGAGACCGATGATTTTCTCCAGCGCCTTTTTGCTGACGCCCGAGCGCGGCGGGTCGAGGATGATTAAATCGGCACTGAGGTCTCCGTAAACCGCCTTGTCTTTGAGCACTTTAAAGACATCCCCGCAGATGTACCTGCAGTTCGTGATGCCGTTGATGCTCGCGTTATCGCCTGCCATAATCACCGCATCCTCGATGATTTCGATTCCGGTGACTTGTTCGAGCTCCCCCGATAAAACCTGCGAGATGGTTCCGGTGCCACAAAATAAATCCAGAGCCTTCTTCGGCTTCTCTTGCAGAACAAAGTCCCTGACCCTACTGTAAAGCACTTCGGTGCACTCGGAGTTGGTCTGAAAGAACGAAAAGAACGAAACTTTGAACTCGAGCCCCAGGATTTTCTCCACATAATAATCCCTGCCGTAGAGGAGCTTGTCGTCCATCCCCTGTTTCACGACATCGGCGTTCGAATCGTTCTTTAAATGCAGGATTCCAACGATTCTGCCGGCCAGCTTGAGACCGAGCAAAAAGTCCACAAAGTCCTCGGTGTCAAAGTCCTCGTAGGTCGTCGAAATCCCGATCAAAATCTCTCCGGTGAATTTGCCCTTCCTGATAATCAGGTTACGAAGCAGACCCGAGGCATCCTTTTTATAGAATTTCTTGTAGCCTTTTGCCCTCACATAGGTCTGCACCTCGGAGACGATCTTGTTAAAATCCTCATCCACCATGTCGAGCTCGGTCGTGCTCTCGATGTCATAGAACCTGCCCGGCACGTGAAGCCCCAGGTTCAGCTCCCCACCCATCGAGGTATCCCCAAAGGAATACTCCATCTTGTTTCGGTATCCCGTGATGACCGGTGAGGCATGCACGGTATTCAAATCAATCTCGAAGCCCTTATTTTGAAAGAGCCTCCTCACATACTCCTTTTTAAACGCGAGCTGCTCCTCGTAGGGAATGAAATAGAGCTCACACCCGATCGATGCCTCATAGGGCGCGGGCTTTCCCTCGTACTTCTTCTGATACTCCGCGAGCAAATCCACCAATACTTTACACTTTGCCATGTTTCTTCCTTTACTATCTATTCCACGAGGCTGATCCTCGTTGCTTTCCCGATTACCGTCGGATCTGCGGCCCTTCCTTCACAGCTTCGCTCAAGGCCGTCAAGGCGACTCCCTAAACGCGATGTCCGCAAGCCCCAAGCTCCCCTACCATTCTAAGGGGCTTTTGCCCCGCTATCAAGCCTTAATTTTTCCAAGCCTTCCCGCACCCAAAAAAAGGGGCCGGAAAGTCCCGCCCCACGCTCTCAAACCGGATTCCCTGCCGGGCCCCGCCCTGCAAGCAGAGATTTCTACATAATAGTTTCGTCTTTATCCTCCACAACCGTTATCCTGTACTGATTCTTGTTTAGGAACACGGTCACGATGCTCAAAATCGCGGTAACCGCCATAAAGATTCCGATATACATCACCAAAATCTCGGTGCTCTGGAACGGATTATACAGGATGATGCAGCCCAAAATCAGGTTGATAATCGCCATGCCGACCGTAAACTTCCAGGTATTCACCTTCGCCATATAGGCATCCAGCGAAAATTGCAATCCGACGATGCCGTTGATCAGGATGTAAAATCCGAAGATGACCGTAATTGCGCTCATAATGAAGGTGATATTGATCGCCAGATAGAGCCCGAAGCTGAAGAGTATGAGCCCCAGCGTAAAGCCGAAGGAATAGCCCTGCTTTCGGTGCATAAAGTACATAACGACGTTAAAAATTCCCACCACCATCAAAACGATTCCGGTGATGTATCCGAGCAAATTGATGATTTGCTTGGGAAACATAATGAACGCCAAGGCCACGATAAATGTAATGATGCCTGTGACGATGAGCGATCTGGTGCTCACTTGCTGTCTCATAAAGAAGTCTCCTTTTTCTTAGCTGATTGACATTGCCTTGACATGATTATACCCTGTTTTCCGCTCGGATTCCATGTAAGTTTCGCGGATTGCCCAAATCCGACCCCATAGAATGGTACTCCCTTCCATTTAAAATTACAAAAAATTCTATTTTCAATTGAAAAAAATCATATTTATTGATAAAATGTGCGAGGAGAGTTATCAGATTGATTTTTGGGTATAGATAAAGCGTAAAACACGTAGTAAAATACTAAGAATTCAAGCGTTGGAACACAGATGTAACACAAAAGGAGATATAATGATGGAGATATTGAAAATAAAGGATCTCAAAGTATCTATAAATGATAAGCCGATTCTAAAGGGCGTAAATTTGTCGATGAACAAGGGAGAAGTTCACGTAATCATGGGCCAGAACGGAAGCGGAAAATCGACCCTCGCTGCGGCTATTTCAGGCAACCCGACCTTCGATGTGGACGCGGGAAGCATGGAATTCTACGGCGAAGACCTCTTGGAAATGGAAGTCTTTGAGAGAGCGAGAAAGGGCATTTTCCTATCGTTCCAAAACCCGCAGGAAATCCCGGGATTGGAAATTGAGCACTTCCTGAAGATGGCAAGGGAGAACATCACAGGTGAAAAGGTTCCGGTTGCAAAATTCCACAGAGAATTGATCGAAACGATGAAGGACCTCGGCTTGCCGGAAGATTACGCGTCAAGAAGCTTGAACGAAGGCTTCTCGGGCGGAGAGAAGAAGAAGAGCGAAATCCTGCAGATGGCGGTTTTAAAGCCGAAGTTTGTCATCTTGGACGAGACCGACTCGGGTCTGGACATCGACGCGATCAAAACCGTCTTTGAAAACATTTCTAAAATTTTGAAGAAAAACCCTGACATGAACGCCATTGTAATCACCCACTACAACAAAATATTGGAATACCTCGCACCTGACAGAGTTCATGTCATGATGGACGGAAGAATCGTCAAATCGGGCGGCATGGAACTCGCCAACCAAATTGAGCACCACGGTTACGAAAGCGTTTTGGGAGAATTAAAAGAGGCAGGACAAGATGAGTAATAATAAAAAGATAGAAGAAAAAAAGGACGATATCTTTGAATATTCGGAAGAGCAGAAAACGCTTGACCGTATCACCTTCAGACATATCGAAGCCGCCGATGAAAAAGAGAATGCGCTTTTTCAGGAGCGAAAGAGAACCTATGTTTCGGATATCGAGCGCGGAGACTACGATATCGTAGACAAGGTAAACTACACCTATTCCACCGACGTGGGCCTGAGCGAAGAGGTCATTCGCAAGATTTCCGCAAGAAAGAACGAGCCGCAGTGGATGCTCGATCTCAGATTAAAATCACTTGAAATTTACAATAAAACACCGATGCCGACTTGGGGCGCGGACCTTTCCGACCTCGATGTCAACGACATCATTCACTATATCGAGCCGGATGCGAAGTACATGGCGGAGTCTTGGGACGAGGTTCCGGAGGAGATCAAATCGACCTTCGAGAGACTCGGCATCCCTGAGGCGGAGCAAAAGTCGCTCGCCGGCGTGGGCGCGCAGTACGACTCGATGATGGTCTACCACAGCTTGCAAAAAGAGCTCTCTGACCTGGGCGTGGTCTACACGAACATCGACGATGCGATCACCGAGTACGAGGACATCGTGAAGGAACACTTCATGAAGATCATTCCGCCGAGCTACCACAAGTTCGCGGCCCTTCACGGCGCGGTTTGGTCGGGCGGTTCCTTCGTCTACATTCCGAAGGGCGTCAAGGTGGAAATGCCGCTGCAATCGTACTTCCGATTGAACGCGAGCCAGGCCGGACAGTTCGAGCACACGCTGATCATCGTGGACGAGGGCGCGGAACTGCACTTTATCGAGGGCTGCTCGGCTCCGAAGTATTACAAGAACGCCCTGCACGCGGGCGCGGTGGAACTCTATGTCAAAAAGGGTTCAAAACTCAGATACTCAACCATAGAAAACTGGTCGAGAAACCTTTACAACCTGAACACCAAGGTCGCCTTGGTCGAGGAAGACGGAAAGATGGAGTGGATTTCGGGCTCTTTCGGCTCGCGGGTTTCTATGCTCTACCCGGCAAGTATTTTGAAGGGCGACAGGGCGACCAGCGAATTTACCGGAATCACCTTTGCCGGCGAGGGACAGTGCCTCGATACCGGCGCAAAGAATATTCATATCGGAAAAGACACCAAGTCCGAGGTCAAGAGTAAGTCGATTGCCAAGGGCGGCGGTGAGGCGAACTACAGGTCCCTCCTCAAGATCGGCCCGAACGCTACAGGTGCCAAGGCATACGCGCTCTGCGACTCTTTGATGCTCGATGACCTGTCTCGTTGCGATACCATCCCGTTCCTGGAGGTGGAAAACGACGATGTCGATATCGGACACGAGGCGAAAATCGGAAGAATTTCCGATGAGATGATCTTCTACCTGATGCAGAGGGGCATCGACGAGAACGAGGCGAAATCAATGATTATCAAGGGTTACATCGACCCGGTATCAAAGGAATTGCCGCTCGAGTACGCGGTGGAGTTGAACCAGCTCATCACCTTGGAATTGGAAGGTACGATTGGATAGTCGAAACACGGAAGAGAGATATAGAGGAAGTTTATGAATATTGTAAAATACAAACGATTAGGCGTTGAGATTCCCGACAGACAGACGAAATCTTACGACAAGTTGAGCTTCAGCTCTTCGTTGAAGGACGGCTTCGTATTCAAGGATGTCAAGGATTTTCTCGCCCACGCAAGCGAGGAGAAGCTCGAGGACGTGCTTCTCTATACCAAGTCGGAGCGCGAGAAGAACACCGGATTGGGCGCGGAAATCAAGGCGGACTTGATTCAAAAACAGAACAGCGGATTTTATCTTAAAATAGACAAGAGCTTTGCGGAGGATGACTACATCATTATCAATTACAAGTTGGATGAGGAGCACGATGTCCTCTTCGACTTGAATGTGATCGAGCTCGCGGACGGCGTGAAGGCCACGGTCGTCATCAACTACGAGGGCGGGGCGAAGGACGGGTTCCGAAGCGGCTTCTACTACACCGAGGTCGGAACCGGCGCGGAACTCAACCTGGTAAAGGTCCAGGACTTTTCGAGCGAGACGACCAACCTCGAAACCACAAAAATCACGATGAAGGAAAGAGGAAAGCTCCACTATTACCCGATTGAATTCGGAGCAAAGGCCTGCCTGACCTCTTGCTCGACCTACCAAAGAGAAGAGTGGAGCGAAGTAACCATCTTCCCTCTCTTCTTTGTCGACGAGACCAAGAGGGCCGACTACGAGCAAAACCTGATCGTGAACGGGCAGAACAGCCTGGGCGTGATCAAGGCCAACGGATGTATCAAGGACGAGGGCAAAAAGGTCTTCCGCGGAAACGTCTTCCTGAACAAGGGCTGTAAGCGCTCTATCGGAAGGTTCTCGGACAAGAGCGTCATCATGAACCGAGGCATCAAGGCCCACACCATCCCGACCATCTTCTGTGACGAGGACGATGTCATCGGCGAACACGCAGGCAGCTTCGAACCGCTCAAAATCAGCGAATTGTACTACTTGATGAGCAGGGGATTCGACAAGATTGAGGCCAGAAAAATCCTGGTAAAATCATCCTTCCTGCCGGCGATCAACCTGATTCACAGCGCGGAATTGAGAGAAAAACTGATCCACAAGTTGGATGAAAAATTAAACAAGTAATCGAGAAGGCTTTTTGAAAAGCGAAGGGAGAATACTATGTCATATCGCAAAGATTTTCCGATTTTTTCGACCGTAGAAAACTTGCACTACATGGACAACGGCGCGACCAGCCAAAAGCCGAAGGCGGTTTTGGATGCCCTCATGCTGTACTACACGACGATGAATGGAAACGCCGGAAGAGGCTCACACGACCTGGCAATCAAGTCTGAACTCGCGATCGAAGAAGCGAGGGCAAAGGTTGCGGACTTTGTCGGCGTAAGCGACAAGGAACAGATTATTTTTACAAAAAATGCGACCGAATCACTGAACATCATCGCCTTTCGCTACTTTGCAAAGCACCTGAACAAGGGCGACGAAATCATCATCCCGATTTCCAACCACCACGCCAACCTGGTCACTTGGCAGGAGGTTTGTAACAGGACCGGAGCGGTTTTAAAATACATCCCGATCGATGAAAACACCGATTTGGATATGGAGGCCTACAAGGCGATGCTCTCGGAAAAGACGAAGCTCGTCGCCTTCTCGGGTATGGTCAACGCGACCGGCGTCATCAACCCGTACGAGGAGATGATTCAGCTTGCCAAATCGGTCGGGGCTCTGACCCTGCTCGATGCGGCGCAGTTGATCCACCACAAAAAGTTGGAGCTCGAACAATGGGACTGTGACTTTATGGTCTTCTCGGGCCACAAGATTTTCTCCGCCTTCGGCGTGGGCGTCCTCTACGGAAAGAAAGAACACCTGCAAAAGACCGACGCCCTCCTCTACGGTGGAGAGATGATTGAGTATGTGGAAAAATTCAGCTCTACCTACCGGGACGCACCGATTCGATTCGAGGGCGGTACTATGAACTCGGCTGCCATTTATTCATTGGGTGCGGCAATTGACTATGTGAACTCGATCGGATACGACAAGATTCACGCCCACATCCACGAAATCGACCAATATGCAATCGCCAAGCTCAAGGAGATCGGCGGCATTACCTTCTACGGCTTGAACGCGAAGAACCGCTCGGGCGTCATCTCGTTCAACGTAGGCGAGGTGCACTCGCACGACACCGCGCACATTTTGAATGAGTACGGCGTGATGGTCAGAAGCGGACACCACTGCACCCAGCCATTGATGGCGGAAATCGGCGCGCCGTCTTGTTGCAGAGCGAGCTTTTCGATTTACAACGAGAAGCAGGACATCGACGCGTTGGTGGAGGGAATCAAAAAAGTAAAAGAAATTTTTGGCGCATAGGGGAGAAAAAGCATGAGTTTAGAATCGTTATACCAAAAGACCATTTTAGAATATGCGGGAATGAAGCAGCACAACCGAAAACTCGAGGAAGTCAGCAACATGGAGCGCGGACACAATCCGAGCTGCGGAGACGACCTTACGCTTCTCATGAATGTGAAGGACGGAATGGTTGAAGACATCTCTTTCTTGGGAAAGGGCTGCGCGATCTCGACCGCCTCGACCAACATGATGATAGAGGCCGTAAAAGGAAAAAAGGTGGAAGATGCGCAGCGAACCGTCAAGGCCTTCTTTGATATGATGGCCGGCAAAGAGCTCAGCAACGAGGAGATCGACGCGATCGGGGATGCCGAAATCCTGGAGTTTACTTCCGGTATGCCTGCCAGAATCAAGTGTGCGACGCTCAGCTGGCACTCGCTGGACGTCATCGTCAATCATAAAAAATAAGGAAAAAGCCATGGGCTTGCCGTTCGGACACTCCGATGAAAGGCGGGTTCCTTGGCTTTTTTGTTTCTCTATTTTTACAAAAAAGGGGCCGAATTTGCCGTTTATTTTCAGGCATGCTACAATGGTAACCCATTGAGGTGAACTATGAGTAAGATTGTATCGCAGAACAGAAAAGCCAGGCACGATTACTTCATCGAGGACAGCTTTGAGACGGGCATCGTTTTAAAGGGGACCGAGGTCAAGTCGATTCGCCAGGGCAAGGCCAGCATTAAAGAAGCCTACGCGGAGCTCAAGAACGGCGAGGTCCACGTGGTGGGCATGCACGTCAGCCCGTATGAACAGGGCAATATTTTTAATGTCGACCCGCTCAGAAAACGCAAGTTACTCTTACACAAAAAGGAAATCCTGAAGCTCGAAAGAAGGCTGAAACAGGAGTCCGTCACCTTGGTGCCCCTCTCCCTCTACATCAACGACAGGGGCCTGGTAAAGGTCAATCTGGCGGTGGCAAAGGGTAAGAGGAAGTATGACAAGCGCGATGCGATTCAGAAAAGAGACAGCGACATGCGCATCAAACGGGAACTCAAAAACCGGAACTTTAAATCTTAACGGGGGTGTCTTTGGTTTCGACAGGATAATTGAGTATAGATAAGCGAGCCGTGTTTTTTTCTTGGGGTACACGTAAAAGAACTGGGAAATTAAATATAAACGCAAAAAATGAAAATAATTTTGCTTTCGCAGCGTAATGAAACCCTGCGGCCCTCCTCAATCCGACGAACTGCTGCCTCATTTGAGCGACGGGCGCTATCAAACCTTTTACAGCAGTCGATGCCGTGAGCGTCTTAGTAACGGCGGGTATCCAATAAGACAACCCATCTTACAAGTTGCCTACCACGAGTAAGATGGTATTAGAATAGGCTGCGCTCGGAGAAAGTTTATATAACGTTATTTTGGACAGGGGTTCAAGTCCCCTCACCTCCACCATTATGGCTATTTTTCAACGGTTTCTATATAAAACCGCTTGTTTTGAACAATTGGAGAAAGGGTTTGTGAAAACCCTTTTTCTACAGTGAACAGATTGAGAAGCTACCCGTTTCGATTGTGGGAGCTGAGGCAGAATCAAGACGGAGTTTCTTGTAATTATACTTAAAAGTTATTGACTCTTCAATAACTTTTAAGTATAATTAGGTAAACAGAGAAATGTATAAAATTTATTTTTACAAAGACAGAAACGGCAAGGAGCCTGTGGCTGAATACATAGCGAATTTGACTCAGAAAAAGGACAAAGACAGCCGCATAAAACTGAACAAAATAAGGGATTATATTAAAGCCTTGAGCGAGCACGGCACCGCCGCAGGCGCCCCGTTCGTGAAACACATAGATGGCGAGCTTTGGGAGCTGAGGCCCCTCAGAGACAGGATTTTCTTCGCTTCTTGGGCAAACGGTTCTTTTATTCTTCTCCATCAATTTATGAAGAAGACACAGAAAACACCCGCGAGGGAAATAGAAAAGGCAAAACGCGCGCTTGCGGACTTGATAAAAAGGGGGATAAGTTATGAATAACGCTATCGGTAGAGACGCTTTAGAGTTTATGGACTCTCTTTTAACTCCGGAAGAAATTGCTGCGAGCAATCTTAGAGTTGCTCTCATCGGGGAGCTTATCAAGGCAAGACAGGAAAAGGGCTTGAGCCAAAAGAAGCTCGAAGAGCTCAGCGGGGTAAAACAGCCGGTAATCGCCCGAATGGAAAAGGGACTTACCAGTCCCCAACTCAGCACCTTTTTAAAGGTTCTCGCCCCTTTGGGAAAAACTCTTGCCATCGTTCCCTTGGATAAAAAATAGCCCTAGACGTTAACATGGATTCATGGAAATCCGCTTGATTTTTTTGCGAATTCTAACACAAAAAGAATCTGAAAATTCGGTTAAGCCTGATACTGAGAACATGGATTCAAATAAATCTTGGAAATAAGCAAAAGGAGGTGACATCATGTTTGTAAAAAAGAAACAGATTGAAAAACTGAAACCATATATCCACAATATTGAAGACCTAATAAAATCAAATGATATAGGCATAGTATTAGATGCAATAGATGATGTAATTGTTGACAATATCATAGCAAATAATGATGAACCTGATGAGGAAGGGTTCAAGCTTCAAAGGATATATGATCAAATATTCAATCAAAATTAAAGCATCCTGAACAGGGTGCTTTTTGCATGATGATTATAACAGCGAAGTCTATCGACCCCCATGCCGGGACATCGATTACAGGAGCAATCCCCGCTCCCTCAGCATAACCGCACTCCTCTCTCCGCTCTTTACTTTGCGCAAGTTTCGTGCTACAGTAGTCTCAACTTGTATCCAAGAATCGATTTAGCATACGCGTTTCTCGTCGCTTGCACTGTACGCTGCGAATCGGGGTATCTTTCTAAATAAGAGTTTTATCAAGTATCGGCAAAAGGGGAATTTCATGAGACAATACGGAAAGTGGCTCCTCCTCGCAATCGTCATCTCTTTGGTGGCATTCGTCCTGGTCAAGGGGTGGAGCCTGATGAACGGGGATGAGTACGCGCAGTACCGCAAGAGTTTTAAAAAGCACGAGTATCTGATTTCGCAGTACGAGCTTTCAGAAGACAGGTACCGAAATATGATTCTTTTAATCGCCTCGTGGAAGACCTATGAGGAGATGAAGGATAAGAACAAGGAACACGAATATGTGGACGCGATTATGCAGACGGTGCACGCCCTCTGTGCGGACCTGAAACACTCGAATTTAAGCGATGTGGAAAAGGCGCTAATCGCCCATGACCGCTTGATTCTACACACAAAGTACGACGAGGAGGTCGTCTGCGTGGACCCCGTCACCGGGAAACATTCGCTATCCGGCACCACCTCAAAACAGAATTCCTACAACCCGTACGGGCCTCTGGTGGAGCGCATCGGCGTCTGCCAGGGCTATGCGATTGCCTACAATCTGATGCTGAACTACCTGGACATCGACTCGGAATATATCGGCTCGGTCAAGGCGAACCACGCCTGGAACATCGTCAGCATCGACGGAAAGAGGTATATTGTGGATACCACGCACGATGACCCGCTTCCCGACCGAATCGGCAGGGCCTATCACACGAACTTTCTCGTATCGAGCGTCGATTACTTTATGTCCGACGAAACCCACCGGCATGGGGACCTGGACCTCGAGCTGGACGACACCCGCTTCGACGAGGCGTTCTGGAAGAAAATCGACTCGCCCTTTGTTTACGACGGCACCCACATCTACTACCTGGACAACGAAGCCGGAAGCATCAACCGATATGAAAACGGCGTCGGCACCCCGCTTTTGGAGCTCAACGATGTTTGGATGACCGGACCCGGCATCAGTTTGGCCGGCAGCAGCTATTCCCTTTCTGCGGACGGAACCCGGCTCTACTACAGCGATTCCAAACACGTTTATGCCTTCGACCCGCTCACTTTGGAGTCCAAGCCTATCTGGAAGCCAACGCTCGATTCCTCACAATACGAGAATATCTCCGATTTTCTGGCCAAGGACGGGTATTTTGAGGTCAGCATCATGCGCGTGGGAGCCGATCAGGAGCCGAAATATCGCACCCTTAGAACAAAGAATCCGGATTTGGAGGGCTCGGAGGCATCGGAGGATTCTGAAGATTCGGCCCTCTAAGGCCCGGGCCGCCATGCAAAGGCCTCTCACAAAAAAAATTTGAAACTGCGTTTATTTTTTTTTATAATCAAAGGAGTCTTGCTTGCGAACTCAATCAAGTAAGAAAATCTACCAACACCTAATCTTTAAGGAGGAACGAATGAACGCAGCTTCAGAAGGCAGTCGCAATGTGGTGACTGTAAAGAATCTACAAAAGAAATACAAGGATCTCCTCGCTCTCGACAATTTCAGCATGGAAGTAAAAAACGGTGAAATTCTGGGACTACTGGGTCCAAACGGAAGTGGAAAAACCACGGCCATCAACTGTATCCTCTCCTTACTCAAGTACAACGCGGGAGAAATCACAATCTTTGGGGAAAAAATGAGCCCCACCGCCTATGAGATAAAGCGACGAATCGGCCTCGTCCCGCAGGAAATCGCGGTCGTGGACAGCTTGACGGTTCAGGAAAACATCGACTACTTCTGCGGCCTTTATGTGAATGACTCGGCTTTGCGAAAACAGCTCGTAGAGGAGGCCATCGACTTTGTGAAACTCGACGAGTTCCGAAAATTTCTACCGAAGAAACTCAGCGGCGGCTTGAAAAGAAGGCTCAACATCGCCTGCGGAATCGCTCATAAGCCGGAGTTTATCATCCTGGACGAGCCGACCGTGGCGGTCGATGCACAGAGCAGAAACTTCTTTCTGGACGGAATCAAGGAACTCAATCGGAGGGGGACAACGGTACTCTACACCAGTCACTATCTGGAAGAAGTCGAGCTCCTCTGTAACCGCATCATCATCATGGACCAGGGCAAGAGCATCGCGACCGGGACCAAGGACGAGCTGATCGACCTGCTGCCGACCGGGGACATCGTCGAGGTGGAGTTCGATGCAAAGGAAGAAGAGCGCGAGCAAATTTTCGCTAAAATCCGAGCCCTGCCGAACTTTACGGACATCTCGCAGGTGCAGAACGTGACCCGAATCGGCTTTCAAAACAAGAACGGCATCCTGGAGCAGTTCGTTGCCTTCCTAAATGAGAATCAGCTGAGCTACCACAGGCTCAACTTCCTGAAACCCAGCTTGAACGACGTGTTTCTTTCTTTGACCGGAAAGGAGCTCCGAGAATGAAGGATCTACTTTTACAACTCAAATACTTCACCTTGATGAGCCTGAAACAGCGGGACTTTGTCTTTTGGATGCTGGCCTTCCCGATGCTGCTCTGCTCGGTCTACTGGCTCGGCTTTTCCAGACTGGACAATCCGGAGGCGATCCATATCAAACTCGGCATGACCGAGAATCTTGGCGTGGAGCGCATCTTGGGGACGGTGCCTGTCTTTGAACTCGTGAAGGGTGAGCAGAAGGAACTCGAAGAAAAACTTGGCAACAAAGAGATCGACGCCTTTTTGGATGAGAACTTTGAGCTGATTGTGCCCGAATTCAATGAAAAGACCAAGCTCGCGGCAAGCATCCTTGAAGAAGTGAAAAAGTACAGCACGGCCTTTATCATCGGCATCAACAAAGAATACGAGCTGGGCTTACAGGACGCAAAGATCGTCAAGTACAGCCTGAAAGAGCTCTCCGATTTTATGGCGCAAAACACGAGTTCCATCCTGCCTTCTATGAGGGAATTTTCCGTGAAGGTCCAAAACAGACTGGATGATCAAACGGCCGAAAACAGCGTGCTCAAGATCGTCCTCTTCACCTCCTTGGCGATGTTCTCGCTGAACGGGATTTACATTGGGGTCAATTACATCACCATCATCCAGGGCTACCTCAGCCCGCTCGGCATCCGTATCGCGGCCTCTCCGTACAAGAAGGGCAACCTGATCATCGTCGCCTTTTTGACCAGCTTGGCGCTGAATCTCCTGTTCAACCTCATCCTCTACCTCTTCATCCGATTCGTGCTCGGCATAAGCCTGCTCTCGAACTACAGCCTGAGTTGTTTGGTCTACTTTGTGGCGAGCTGCTTCGGTTCCGCCCTCGGTATTCTGTTCGGAACGACCCGAAAACTGAACGACATCCAGAAAACGAATATTACCACTGCCGTGCTCCTCACCCTGTCCTTCCTTTGCGGACTCGCAGGGGACCTGAGCTTCAAGAACCTGATTGAAAAGAACCTGCCGATCCTCAACAGAATCAACTTTGTGAACCTGATCAACGAGTCCTTTTATCAGGCGAACATCATCGGGGATCTTTCCAAGCTTTACCGAAACATGGGCATACTCGCCGTCGAGACGGTCGTTCTGCTAGTCTTGGCGGTACTACTCTTGAGGAGAAACAGCTATGACAGTTTATAAATACCTATTAAAAAGCTTTTCGAGAAACAAGCTGATCTTTGTGATTTGGTTCGGCATCTTCGCCCTGATCACCATCAGCATCGCAGGATTTCCGAGCGACAGAAAGCAG
Organism: Bacillota bacterium; assembly: GCA_030529225.1. Taxonomy (GTDB): domain Bacteria; phylum Bacillota; class Clostridia; order Peptostreptococcales; family Acidaminobacteraceae; genus JAUMXH01. Next base: position 13,661 of record JAUMXH010000027.1, read on the forward strand.
GAGTTCAAGGCGGTCCAAGTAAAGATTGCCATTTCCGAGGAAGCCTATGACCAAAACATCCTCTCACTCAAAGATACCATGCAGGAGAAGATCAAGTTTGTCGAGCTCAAAAACGACGAAATCAGCGCCAGGGAGCTCGTCTTCTTTGGCGGAGCCGATTTGGCGATCATCCGGGATGAGGAGAGCGGCAAGCTCCAAGGCTATGCCAATCCGACCAATCAAAAGAGCTACATCGCAAAATCAAAGTTCAACAGCTTTTTGAACTTTGTCGATATCACCGGAGGCGGTGAGGACGGAGTCCGTCTGGCGGGCGAAATTTCCTCGCTCGATCTCACCCCCAAACTCTTTGAGAAGGCGAGTAAGCATGGCGAATACGCCCTGTGGTTCAACGGCGCCTTCCGATTCCTTGGCTACCCTCTGATGGCGGTCATCATGTCGATTATCGGCACCGGAATCCTCTCGTTTTCGAACAAGGAGAATGCGGACAGGGTCGCCATCTCTTCGATCAGCCTCTTCCGCCTGAAACTCTGGAGCTTCTTTGCGGAACTCGTCTGCACCTTCGTCATCTTTGTGCTCAGCCTGGGCATCCTCTTCCTGATCGGAAGGAGCCTGCAATTTGAGTACACGGCCCATATTTTGAATGCCGGTGCCCTCGCCTTGAGCTCTCTGGGATTCATCTTCCTGCTCACCCACATCAATAAGAGCAAGTACTTTATCGGGTCGGCATCCAGCTTGATTCCGCTCTGTCTGTCCTTTACCTCGGGCGTCTTCGTCTCGGCGGACTTTTTGCCGGAGCTGGCGACAAGCATCGGAAAGCTCTTCCCGCTCTATTACTACACGAGTGCCAACGCGCTGGCGATCGACGGGTTTTCACCCGAGTTCTTCCGATACCTCGGAATCCAAGCCGGCTTTGCGGTGGGCTACTTCCTGCTCGCCCTCCTGATTGACAGGCTCAAGTTACTGAAAGTTCACGCCTAGCTTGAACGACGGCAATCTCAGGAGAGAAAGCAACCCAAAATCGAGAACCCCTTCCGTTCGCGGCTCCGCCAACAAAAGGGGTTCTTTTCTTTTCCTATGGATTTTGGCCGACAAGTCCGCGTAAAAAGAAAAGTCCGCGACCAGACAGAGGAGCAGGATGATAAGAACCTGTATTTTTTTTACCTCGACTCATTCTCTGACACTCCCGTCTATTTGTGATAGGTCTTCCCGTTCAAAATCGAGAAGGCCCTGTAAATTTGCTCAAAAAGAATGGACATTGTCATCTCCTCGGAAGCTCGGTTGGCCAGGAGGGAGAAGGCAAGGTCCGGTTCATTCGGCGACTGCTCTATGTAGATATCGATTTGGTTCTTGGACCGGAGGGCGAGCTCCGAAAGCGTTTGGGCCAGCTCCTCGGAACTGAGGAGGGGGTAAGCGCAACTGACGAGGACGCTGCAGCCCTTCGAAGCCTCTTTCGGGTTCGACTTTAGGGGCTTAAGTTCCAGGTTCGCGTCGGAACCCAAGCGCTTTTTGTACTCCCGAAAAAGACTGAGATAGGGTTCTCTCAGCTTCTTTTGACTGTGATAGATAGTGATGTTCACGGAATCGTCCTTATAAAAAGTAGTCGCACCTTAGGAGTTCCGCCTGCTTTTCGCCGATCAAAACCTTCAGGTTTCGGCTCAGGTAGGTCATCAACTCGTAAGCGTTCTGCAGGAAGACAAACTTTCCGTCCTCCCTGTACTTTTGACTGTCCTCGAGTTCAATCTCGGGGTCGTAATCGACCAACACGCCCGAAACGCCGAGCAATCGGTCGGAGCCGTCCAAACTGATCACCCGGTTGGCCTTCGGCACCAGTTTGTAAATCCAGTACTTTAAGAAGTTGTCCGCGAGCCTGTGCTCAATCACCGGTCCGCCGGTAAAAATCAAGGTTCCGACCCGCTGGATTTGATGCAGGGCATGGGTGCTTCTGACATAGAAGTGTCCGCCGTGTACGTTGAACTTTCCCTTCTTGTCACCTATGATATAGTTATTTAAAAGTTTACTGCCGGAAAGCATACTGTATATAATCGCAAAGCTGAAAAAGTCAAAGTTTTCCTGGATGTAAAAGCCGAAGCTGTTTCTCAGAGAATCCACCTTCAGCTGGGCGATGTTCTTGTTCGCCTCCATCTTGAGGGTTTGTTTATAAAGTTTTTTCAGAGACTTCATTCTCTTCTTGATATCCTGGCTGTCATTCAGATTCTCCAAGCTTTTCAGGTTAAACTGTGCCAGGAACTTCGCGTATTCCTTTTCGGTAAAAAACTCGCGGAAGACCTCTTCTATCGCAAAGATGAGCCCCGCCCTGGCCGAACCGCTGATGATGTTATCGTTGTTGAGCATGAGGTCGGAAACGTAGTTTCGCTTCGCTTTTTTGATCAATTTGGAGAACATAGGATGAGAGGAAACCGATTTTTCCTTGTCGATGAATTCGTTCACAAAGAAGGTGGATGTCGCGCCCACGCAGACCACCTTTTTGGCGCTCGCAGCCAAGCGAAGCAAGTTCGCCTTGAAGACGCCGTCACTTCTGAGCGCGTCCAATTTGGCCTCTCCCTGGCAGACCCAAATCAGGTCCGCATGTTCCACGGACGACAGGCTTTCAAAGCCTCCAATGACCAGGTTTTTATCCTTGCACACAATCTCCCCGTTCTCATTGTCCGTGGCGATTCTGATATTCACTTCATTCACCGATGTGAATGCCTTGTAGGCGAAGGCAAGATCCCAAACGTCTATTCCGTCATAAACAACAATCAATATTTCCATATGCACCTTTTCTGAAGCTCCCAACGACTTCCCGGCAAAGCAAAAACCCGCCAAAACTAGTTGAATTATAACACATATTTATATAAAAATGAAACAGGAAAAACAAAAACCCGGCAAGATTTTGCCGGGTTTTTCTGCTATTTGTTCAGGCTGAACACCCGATTCGATTATTCGATGATGCTCGCAACAGCGCCCGCACCTACTGTTCTTCCACCCTCACGGATTGAGAAGTTCTGTCCTTGCTCGACTGCGATCGGAG
>JAUMXH010000028.1 GCA_030529225.1 Bacillota bacterium
ACTCCTTGATTTGCTCATAAGTCGCTTTGCTCTCTGCACTTGTCAAATCCAGCTCATCCAGCTCAATTTTAATATTGATATGCTTATCGACATCAAGTTTGGACAATAATGCTACTGTTTCAACATGCATGCTCATCGGGAAGAGGTCCACGGGGGTTATTTCCAAACAGCGATAGCCCGCTTCACACAAAATTTTTAAATCCCTCGCCAAGGTGGACGGCTTGCAACTCACATAAAGGATGTGTTTCACTTCTGTGGAAATCACTGCATCGAGCGCCGATTTTTCCACTCCCTTTCTCGGCGGATCAAGAATGATCAAATCGGGACTTGCGTACTGCCTGACCCAGCTTGCGAGCAAGTCCTCGGCCCTTCCCCGCTCAAAGTAGGCATTCTGAATTCCATTTATGCGCGCGTTTTCCTTTGCGTACTCGATCGCTTCCGGAATCATCTCAAGACCTCTCAAATCCGTGCCGCCACTTAAATTTCCGTTGCGCCATTTTTTGGCAAGGTAGATCCCGATGCTTCCAACTCCGCAGTAGATATCCCATACGCTTCTCGGGTTCGTGTGAGTTGCCATACGAAAAACCTCCTTGTAGAGCTTTTCTACGCCCTCGGTCGAGACTTGAAAAAAGGAGTGAATTCCGAGTTTGAATTCCACTTCCTCAATCTTTTGATGAAGCTCGGCTTCCCCGCTCAAGACGGTGGAACTCCCGCCCAGGGCGACATTGCTCCTCTTGGTGTCCACAATCTTCAGGAGCCCGGAAACCGGAATCCCTTTTTCGTGGAGCTTATCGAGCAGGGCGTTCTGAAATGCGCTTTCTATGCCCCTCTTTGCTATCTCGTCCTCATTCAAAACCAGGGCGATCAGGTGCTCTCCCCTCGCGTTGGATCGAATCAGGATGAACTTGAGGGCCCCCTTGTGCGCTTCCTCCCGATAGGCCGAGATGCCGAACTCTTCGGCAAGTGCCTTGACTTCGGCAAGGATCACCGCGTAGCTCTCCGGCATCGCAGGGTTGTCCAAGACCTCCACAATCTTGTGGCTCGCGCGCTCAAAGGCACCGATCTTGATGAGTCCGCCATCCTCCCGAATCGGGAAAACGCCCTTGTTTCGGTAGCGTTCCTCACGGCTTAGGCCGATGATTGCGTTCTTTTTTACAATCTCAATTCCGGCGAGCTTGTCCATGGTGCTGAATAGCAGCCTCTCCTTATACTCGAGCTGCTTCTCGTAGCGCAACGGCTGTAGACTGAGTCCGTAGGGGCTATCCAAAACGCCGCTGTAGCCGGGTTTTCTCTGCTCGGAAGCTTCCAAAATGCGGACTGCGTTTGCGACCTTGTAATTCTTCTTCGCAAGCACAATCTCCGCCTCGACCTTGTCTCCCAAGATCGCTCCGTTTACAAAGTGGACGATGCCGCCAAGCCTCGCGACGCCCTGTCCGGACTCGTTCATATCTACAATTTCCAGTGTGATTCGTTCCTTCATCTAAGCCAGGAGTTCCTTTACTTTATTCACAAAGGCATCCACATCTTCCTTGGTCGTATCAAAGTTGCAGACCAGCCTTGAGTAGTTCTTCTGCGCGTTCTCCAAATAGAAGTTCATAAACTGTTGCAAATCGCGGATAATCTCAGGCGGGAACTGCACAAAGACCATGTTGCTCTCCGGACCCGCGACAATCTTAACCTGCTCGATTTCCGTTAAGCAATCGTGCATGTAAACCGCCATATCGTTGGCATTTTTCGCATTCGCCAACCATAGATCGTCCTTCAAAATCTCCAGGTACTGAGCCGCGACATACCTTCCCTTTGAGTTCAGCTGCAGGTCGGCTTTCAGCAGGTGGATGAAGTCCTCGTGGGCATCGTCAAAGAAGACCGCGCACTCCCCGAACATCAATCCGTTCTTGCACATCCCGAAGCTGAGGGCATCGATGCCCAGATCGCCCGACATCTCTTTTAAGCTGAGGCCAAGTTTTGCGCAGGCGTTGGCAATCCTCGATCCGTCCAGGTGGACTTTGAAGCCGTGCTTCTTCGCGTAGGCCACGAGTTCCTTGATTTCTTCCACCGTGTAGACCGTGCCCATCTCCGTGGTTTGCGCGATCGTGATCACCTCGGGGTGCGGGAAGTGGAATTCCCGTTTGAACTGTAAAAACTTGTCGAGCTGCTCCGGTCTGAGCTTGCCGTCCTCGGTCGGAACCGGCAAAAGTTGGAATTGACCCGTTTTTGATGCCGCGCCGGCCTCGTGCACATAGACGTGGCAGAGGTCGGTACACATGACCGCGCCGTATTTTGAAGTCATCGCATCGAGCAGGCAGATGTTGGTCCCCGTTCCGTTCAGTGTAAAGAATGCCCCTTTTGCCCCCAGTGTTTCTTTGATCAACGCAATCGCTTCGATGCTGAGCTCGTCCTCGCCGTACCCGGGCATATGCCCCACGTTGCATCTGACCATCGCATCCATGACCTTAGGATGCACACCGCTGTTGTTGTCGCTTGCAAAATTCTTTCCCATCTCTTTACCTCCTTACAGAATAGAGTCTAAGGTTCAGTCCGTATAGCCCCACAAAACCGATAAAGTAGAGTGCCGCCATTCCGATGCTCGAGTACACCCCGTCAATCGCCTCATAAAAGGCGCCGGAGAGCACGAAGAAGGGGCTGAAGGACGCCATATTGATAAATGCCTTCGGCATAATGTCCAGGCTGAAAAACGCTCCTCCGACCAAACTCAAAAAGATGATCAGGAGCACATTTATGGTGAAGGAGATGTTTTCATCTCTCAAAATCGAGTTCAAAAAGCCTATGAGTTCAAACAAAAAGAGCGAAACCGCAAGGCTTGCAAAGCACAGGTAGAAAAAGGGCGCGAGCTTCATTTTTAAAAGCAGGAGGGAAGAAAGGCAGGCAATGGCCGGAACCGCGAGGAAAAAGCCGTGCAGCACCGCGCTCGATGAGACAAAGTAGCTTCGATTGGCTCCCCTTGCGACCTGCATCCTGGCAATCAGTCCCTTCGATTCCTGCCGAAAGAGTTGCAAACTCAGTGCAACAAAGAGGAAGTTGAAGGTGATCAGGTACATCAGAATGCTGCGGAACCCGTTGATGCCATCGATGCTCGCGCTCCCGCCGATTCCCGCCAGGGTGGTATAGGGCTCCTTGATGACTTCCAGATCAAAGGTGTTTTCCTTCTTGAGCGACTCAAAATGCTTTCTTGCCCGCTCGACTTCGCGCTCCGAGTAAAGAGAGCCGAGTTTTTTGAGCATGGTTTTCTCGCTGACCTCGTCTACAAAGTTTTGGGAAATCAGGTCGATGATGGCAGGCGCGACCACGTCAAATTCCGAGTAAATCAGCTCCATTTTGGCATTCGGCAAATCCTCAAAGAAGTCTTCCGGCACAATCAGACAGGCATTCAGTTCGCCTTTTTTGATCTTCTCTTTGAGGTGTTCCAAGTCCTCTTCCTCGCCCTCCGTCAGATGGATCGCCCGATTCGCGCCCAAGCGTTCCAGGAAGGCCTGCGACTTTTCGCTCTTGTCCCGGTCGATCACGCTCAGTTCCACGCTGTAGTTGACCTTGAAATTATCCTTGTATTGAAAAACCAGCACGATTGCGGCCGCAACAAAGAGGCAGAACAGAATCAGAAAACTCTTTCGGTTTAAAACGCGCTTGACTTCGGTTCGCATCAGATTCATGACGCCCTCGCCTCCTGTCTCAGATCAATCAGGAACAACAGGCCAAAGATAAGCAGAAACGGCAGGAGGGCCGAAACGCCCGAGAGTCCCATCGTAAACTTGGTCAGCTTGAAGTTGATCGAATAGGCCGACAAGCTCTTGACGCTTCGGCTCAGCAAAATGTACGGAACGATGGCGCCCGAGATCAGCGCGTTCAGGAAGGAGAGGGAAATGCCCAGCACCAGAAGGTTTTCCTTGACGCGCAAAGCGTGTGAAAGTACCTTCCAGAGGGCGGAGAAAAAGAGGCCCGAAACCGGGATGGATACCAGGAATCGGAGTCCCGTCCCCGCGCCGGAAACCGCGAACTGCCAAACGATCAGCGGGCTGAACAGGAGCATAAGAAAGAGGAGTTCGGCGATGTAGTTTGCGAGCTGTTGCTTGAGAATGCTGATTCCCGAAACCCGTATCCTTTTTTGGATGCTGAGCTGTCGCTCCCGAATCTGCTTGAAGGCCCCGATTAAACTGAGGAAGGCGAGCAAGCTGAACGGCAGGACGATTGCGTAGTACTCGGCCGAATTGACCGCCTTCAAATCGGCAATCGGACTTTGCGTAAAGTATTCGCCGCGGTTCAGGGTCGCGTACAAAAGGTCGACCGTCACGCCCTTCTCGTAGGCATCGATGACGCTGCGGTCGGTCTCCCTATCCTCCACGACGGTGTTGAAGGCGTAGCAGGCCATATCGACCGCCTTTACATAGTGGGAGTAGCCCGAGAGGGTCTCCTCCAAAATTGCGTTTTTGATGGGGGTGGAGGTCTTGGTCACCAGGGTAATCGGCTTGTTTTCAAAGTGGTAGAGGGCCTCGGCGAAGCCTTCGGGCATCGTCACGGCCGCGTCGATTTCTTCGTTTTGGAGGGCGCGCCGAAAGTCCGCTTCCTTCACGCTCCTGATTTCAAAAAGTCCCGCGAAGTGCTCGGTCGTCTTAAAGTTGTTGACCAGCATATTGGCGGGAATCGACTGATCCTGATTGTCCAGGCCGACGATGATCTTTTGGGTGTTTTTGTAATCCTCTTGGTAGTTTTGAAAGCCCATTGCAAACAGCAGCAGCAGGGCGCCGAGAACCAGCTCCATGACTACGATTCTCTTGAGTTTGATGTTCTGTTTGATCCTGAGCTTCAGTAATATATCCAAAACGAAAACCTCCTTAATATTTGCTATTATAGCACTTATTTGCCCTTGAGTCGAGAGGCGTTTTGGCCCTTGCAAGGTGGCGCCCAAGTTGACTTTTGAATCTTACTGTACTATCATTGTCAGAGAAAGGGCCGCAAGGTGAGGGGGAAATATGAAAAAAATTAACAATGATTTACTATACCGATACAGTTTTTTGAGTGCCGTGCAAGCCAACCCGGCGGGCAATCGGGCAATCTTTCTCAGACAGGTCGCGAACCGGGAGGCCAATCGTTACGATGCCTACCTTTATTTGTATGAGGCGGGAAACATCGTGAAGCTGAGCTCCTGCGGGAAGGTGAAAGAGGCCTGCTGGCTCGATGACGAGCGTGTCCTCTTCGTTTCCGGGCGTGATGCTGCGGAGGCGGAAGCTGCAAAAACCGATCAGGGCGCAGCGAAAGACGGAGCATGCGGGAAGGATGAGACAGGGAAGAAGGACGGAAAGAAGGGGAAAACGGAAGAGCGCGTGAGGCTCTTTGTGAAGGATGTCTGCTCCGCTTCCGAGGCCGAATTCTTTGCCGAGCTTCCGAGCGATGCCTTTTGCATCCGGGCTTTGGATGAGAAGACCCTGCTGTACCTGAGGGGGCGCGAGATCGAAGAGCGGGACGAGGCGTACTTCTCGGGGCAACAGGACGAGGAGGGCTTCATGAGAATCCGGCGCATCCCCTTTTATGCGGACGGCGGCAGCTTCGGGTTCCGGAAAAAAACATCCTGCTACCTGTACCGACTTTCCGGGGAGGAAGCGGCGGGCGGCGAAGAGAAAGAGTTGAATGCCGGTGCCTACAGCTATGAGTCGTACGAAGTCTCCGCCTGCAAACAAAAAATCATCCTGACGGCTTCTCGGATTCAGTCGCGCGCGAGTTCTTACAACGCCCTCTTTGAGTACGATGTCGCAGGGGATCGCCTGCACAAAGTCTTGGATGATGCCAAGGCGGACGGGACCGAGCCCTATCAGATTTACCTGGCGAGCTATCTGGATCAAAAGCCGTTCTTCCTCGGCACGAGGATGAAACGGCACGGGGTAAATGAGAATGTAATCGCCTGCACCCTGAACGAGGGAAGGGTGGAGATTCTGAACGACGAGGACATCGAGTACCTGAATGCGAGCGTGCAGGACATGGAGCTCGCAGCGGGGCGGCAGCTTCACGCCACGCAAGATTACATCGATCTGATTCGCACCCACGGAACTTGCAACAGCATCATCAGACTCGGAAAAGACGGGACGCAGCGAGAGGTGTTTGCCTTTGACGGCGGCATTTCCTGCTTTGACTATGTGAACGGCAAGTTGATTTTCATTGGTTTGGACGCCGAAGGGGGGCAGGAGCTCTTTGCGGAACATCAAAAAATCACGGACTTTCACGCCTTCTTAAAAGCGTATTATATTGCCGAGCCGAAGGCCTTTTCGGTGGATTCCGGCGGAACCCGCATAGAGGGCTTTGTCCTGCTCCCCCAAGACTACGACGAAAAAGACTCTCATCCCGCGGTCTTGGAGATTCACGGGGGACCGAAGGCGGCTTACCAACGAACATATTTTCACGAGATGCAGATGCTCGCAGCCGAGGGCTATGTGGTGATGTACTGCAACCCGAGGGGCTCGGCGGGTAGGGGCAACGAGTTTGCCGACATCTTCGGCTCCTACGGCGAGATCGACTACCAAAACATCATGGACTTCACCGAAGCGGTGCTTCAGGCGCATCCAAAAATAGATAGAGAGCGGCTCTTTGTGACCGGCGGATCCTACGGCGGATATATGACCAACCACATCGTCACGCAGACCGACCGCTTCCGCGCGGCCGTGACCCAGCGGAGCATTTCCAACTGGATTTCGATGTACGGGACCTCCGACATCGGCTACTGCTTCTCGCCCGACCAGCACAGAACCTCCAAAGAAGATCCTGCGTTTTGGTTGAAACTGTGGGAAGTTTCCCCGCTCCGAAACGTGGACCGGGTGAAGACGCCTACCCTGGTCATCCACTCCGAGCACGATTTCAGGTGCCCGCTCGAGCAGGGATACCAGTTCTTTACGGCCCTCCTGGATTGCGGCGTGGAGACCGAGCTCCTGGTGTTTAAGGGAGAGTCGCACGGACTTTCGCGGACCGGCAAGCCGAAGAACCGCCTGGAACGCCTGGAGGCGATCAAAAACTGGTTTGCCGAGCACGACAAGTAGGCGCAAGTCCGCAGGCTGCGTACCTTTTTTGTCTGTCTTTTCTTGCTTTTTTCCGAAAACTGTCCCATACTGAGGCCAAGGAAATGGGGCGGGTAATGAAAGAAAGAAAAAAGAAAAGAAAAGGATAGAAAAAAAGTCCGGATAAAAAAGCAAAAAAAGAAAAGAAAAAAGAAAAAAACGTGAGTGAAAAAGAAAACGGCAAGAAGAGGAAGGGAGAGAGGAAGGCGATTGAAACGGAAAAAACAAAAACTGATTGCATTCTTATCGAATGAGAAAGTGATGAGATGCGTAGATTACGCGATTCTGGTGATTGCCTCCGTCTCCTTTGCCCTGATTGCGATTGCGGGTGTCTATACGGTGGTCTTAAAAAGGGGTTCGCCGATCGATGCGAGCAAGGTCGCGTTCGGAATGATGCTCTCGCTGATTTTCTGCTTCGGACTCAAGTTTCTGGTCAGTGAGAAGACCAGGATTGCGATTCAGCTGATTTTAATCGTCCTTCTGATGCTCGTTCTGAGCGGGGTGGTCGGAATCGCAAGAAAGCTGCTCGGCGAGTAGCCGCGGGATATCCCTTTCCCCCACTACAAAAAGGCTTCCGCATCGCAAGACCGGAAGCCCCATAATTTTATGGGCTTTCAACCAGTTTAGGGCGTCTTCGTCAAAGTCGACATCGAGAAAGCGATAGTCGATGCCTCGTTCTTCCAGATAGGCTCTTGCCCGCCGGGTTTCGGTGGAAAATTCTTTTCCGATCAGCTCCAACATCTCGGATAGCCCCTTTTTAGTTGCCCTTGCTCTCGTCGCTTCCGCCATCCACCGAGTCGCTGAGGAAGGAATTTTTGAAGACCGGGTAAAAACTGCCGTTGAGTTTTGCGCCGCCAACCTTGAGGCAGAGTGATTTGTCCTTGGAATTGGCGACAAAGTTCGGTGCAATTTCCGCGCTGTCCACGACATTTCCCTCGGCATCGTAGGTCAGGGTCATGTAGGCCCAGGGCATCGAATCGTAGAACGAAACTCCCCTGTGCATGTTTTTTTGGTCCTCCTTCACGTAGATGTAGTCATCGATGAAGTGGTAGTTGTCGACCCCGTAGAGCTCCAGGTTGTAAGATTTTTTCTTCCAGTCCTGAAGTTTGATTTCGACCTTATTGTTTTCGTGGTCGATTTCGATAGAGTCGATTTGTTTGATTTTGATGGTATTTAGCGCTTCGCTAATCGATTTTCGCATTTGTTTTCCTTTCAAACGTGTGAGAGGCAAGTCTGCAACTTGCCTCGTAGTTGGCGGGTATTTTTCGTTCCGAGGGAATTCGGCTCCGCCCTCCCTCGTTCGGCTTAGAAATCACAGAGTTTAGGCACCCTAGGATAAGGGATGACGTCTCTGATGTTCTCCATTCCGGTTACATACATCACGTAGCGGTCGAATCCGATTCCGAATCCCGCGTGGTGGACACCGCCGTATCTCAAGTTGTCCAGGTACCACTGGTAGTTTTCCTTGTCCAGCCCCTTTTCTTCCATCATCATAAGCAGGGTGTCAATCTTGTCCTCACGCTGTGACCCTCCGACCAGCTCGCCCACGCCCGGAACCAGGAGGTCGCAAGCCGCGACGGTCTTTCCGTCCTCGTTGAGCTTCATATAGAAGGACTTGATGTCCTTCGGATAGTCGGTCAAAAAGACCGGTCCGCCGATGACCTTCTCCGAAATGTAGCGCTCGTGCTCGGTCTTGAGGTCAAGGCCCCATTCCACCGGGTTTTCAAAGTCCACATCGGCTTTTTTTAAGAGTTCCACGGCCTCGGTGTAAGTCATTCTTTTATACTCCGAGTTGACCAGGGTCTCGAGCCGCTCCTGCAAGCCTTTAAAGATGCGCTCGCCAAAGAACTTAATCTCGCTGCTGCAACGCTCCATGACCCGCTTGGTGACGAACTTGATCATTTCCTCGGCGAGGTTCATGTCGTCCTGCAAATCGGCGAAGGCGATTTCGGGTTCTATCATCCAAAACTCCGACATGTGCCTTGAAGTGTTGGAATTCTCGGCTCTAAACGTAGGGCCGAAGGTGTATACGTTTTTGAAGGCCGTCGCGAAGGGTTCCACATTGAGCTGGCCGCTGACGGTCAGGTAGACCGGCTTAGAGAAGAAGTCCTTGCTGTAATCAGGTTCTTTTCCCGATTTGCCGAGTCCGTCCAAGTCCATACAAGTAACTTGGAACATTTCGCCCGCGCCCTCGCAGTCGCTTGAAGTTATGATTGGAGTATGCACGTAGGTGAAGTCTTTGGATGCAAAAAATTCGTGGAAGGCCTGCGCCGCGACCGATCTCACGCGGAACACGGCCGAAAAGGTGTTGGCCCTCGGTCTCAGGTGGGCGATGGTTCTCAAGTATTCGAAGGTGTGCCTCTTCTTTTGAATCGGATACTTGCTGTCGGCTTCCGCGATGATATTGATTTTGCTCGCCTTGATCTCGCAAGGCTGCTGGGCATCCGGCGTGTGCAACAATTCGCCGATGGCCTCAATCCCGCTCGCAATCGTGATTTTGGCGATGTCCTGGTAGTTTTCCAGGCTGTCCTCGTAGACCACTTGGATCGACTCGAAGTGGGTGCCGTCGTTAATCTGCAAAAACCCGATGCTCTTGGAGTCCCTGTTCGAGCGAACCCAACCCTGCACCAGGACTTCCTGAGATTTGTACTGTTCCACATCCTTTAAGATGTCTTTCACATCCAATTTAATAGGCATAAGCTCTCCTTACTTTCATACTCTCTATCCATTCGTTCTATGATGTAATTGGAAGGCGCGAAGGCAGCTTCCGATCCGTCATTATAATGTTGTGTAACGCGCTCATTCATTTGAAAATCATACTCTGATTATACTGATTTGTCAACACCTTAGCCGACTTTTGCTCCCGTCGGGGGTGAAGAAAACGGGAAAAGGTGACGATAGTCTTTGTGCCGGATGCAAGGAGTCGAAGTCCTTCTTCCTTTATTACACCAATGTTACCGGCAAAGAATACCCATCGCTCGGTTTCGAGGCGGTTTTCGCGCGGGCGGCAAAAGGCGGATGCCTTGATAATTCAATATCGCCGGCTCCCGCACTCGCAAGGCTTGCCGAGCGGGCTTTTCGGGAGCGGAAAGGCTCGGCTCACGAGACTCTTGGAATCGGGGAAGGGGAAGTGGTATAATGAAACGAGATTGAGAAAACTCTTGTTTTAAAAGGCAAACTTTTTGAAAGGAAAGGACGCAAAGCTAAAGGGCCGTAAACAGGCAGCCAGCTACCGTAGAGGAAATGAAAATGAAAAGAAAAATATTTGTATTGAGTTTACTGTTATCGCTTCTGTTTTTACAGGGCGAGCTGTTCGCGGATGGAGGCTCGATTGAATTCGACGCCGAGAACTCGATCGTCAGAGTGAAGTTCGATTCCTCGAACTACGAAAATTATAAGGTGCAGGTTTCAAAGGGTTCCACCAAGTACAACTACAATTTGTACGACGGCGACGAGGTCTTCCCCTTGCAGATGGGAAGCGGGTCGTACACGGTGAAACTCTATGAGAGGGTCAGCGGGAACAAGTATCGTTCGATCAACAGCAAGACCAACTACTTGAAGTTGGAAGAGAACAAGGTCTTCCTGCAGAGCGTGCAGAACATCAACTGGTCGGACAAGTCGAAGGCGATCAGCCTGGCCAAGGAGCTGGGGCTTGAAAAGGCGACTACCAAAGAGCAGTTTCAGTCGATCTACGACGAAATCGTGAAGAGTATCGTCTACGACTACCAGAAGGCAAGCTCGGTCAGCACGCGCTACCTTCCGACCATAGACAGCGTCTATGTCGAAAAAAAGGGGATTTGCTACGACTACTCGGCGCTGATGGCATCGATGCTCCGAAGCTTGAAAATACCGACAAAGATGATACACGGCTACAGTGTAAATACCGGCGAAGTTTACCACGCCTGGAACGAGGTCCTGCTGAACGGAAAGTGGGTGGTGGTCGACACGACCATTGATGCCCAACTGTTCCGGATGGGAAATTCCTATGAGGGAGAAAAATCGACCGGGGACTACAAGGCCGAAAAAGAATTCTAGTAGTTAGAGCATAGAAATTTGAAAGCAAAGAGCAAATTTGTGGAGAGGGGCTACTAAGAACGGTAGCCCTTTGTGCTATCAATTCTTAGGCGGAACGGCTTGAATTTGAGCGGTGCCTTCCCCCGAGGGCGGCGCTCTACGAAATGAGGGAATACGACTATGAAAACATCCAGATTGCTTACCAAAAGTGATTTTGACGGAGTCTTGTGCGCGGCGCTGCTGAAGCACGCCGATTTGATAGATGAAATTGTGTTTGTAAACGGGTTTGACTTCGAGGGCGGAAGGGTCCTGATGCAGGAGGGCGACATCACCTGCAACCTGCCCTATCGCGATTCGGTGAGTCTGGCCTTTGAGTACGGCAAGGATTCGCAGGGAGACGCTCACATCAGCGACCCGGCGGCGAATTCCTGCTCCGGCCTGGTTTATGGGCACTGTAAAGAAAAGTTTGAGGATTTGGATCAGGAGATTCTGGGCGCCCTCTTGGCTGCGGCGGAAAAGGCGAGCATGGCGCGTTACAGCGAAGAGGAAGTGCTGAACCCGAAGGGCTACGACATGCTCAGCTTTCTGATGGACGCGAGGACCGGCATCGGGAGGGTTCGGGCCTTTAAAATCTCGAACTACGCCCTGATGATCAAGCTGGCGGATTTGCTCCTGACCGAGCCCATCGACCGGATCATGGCTCTCGAGGACATCGAGGAGCGCGTGGAGTATTATCGGGACAGTGCCGAAGACTACAGGGAAATGCTCGAAGAGTGCGCGACCGAGGAGGCCGGCGTCCTGGTTTTGGATTTGCGTAATGAGGTCTTTGTAAGACCCGCCAACCGCTTTGTCAAGTACGCCCTCTTTCCGGATTCCAAGTTTGCCATTCAAATCATGTGGGGGCTGAAAAAGCAGAACACTGTAATCGCGCTCGGAAAAAGTATCTTTCATGAGAAGGAGGGGCTCAATCTGGAAGAGCTGCTGAAACCTTACGGGGGAATCTCGCGCAAAAACTCGGGTTCGGTCCAGGTCAGCAGCGAGGATGCCGACCGCGTGCTCGACGAACTCTTTGATGCCCTCAAACAGGCTTAGCGTGAAGCGGGGAGAAGGCATGGACAAGCGTTCGTTCAGAGAGCGGGTGAAGAAGCTGCGGGACGGAATTCCCGAGGCGAGCAGGAGAGAGAGGAGCGCGAAGCTTTGCGAGGCGCTCTTTGACTTGCCGAGCTTTTCTTCGGGCCTGCGCGGACGAAACTGTATGTGCTTTCTGAGCTTCGGCTCGGAAATCGACACCGCACCGATCATTCAAAGACTGTGGAGAGAAGGGGCGAGGGTCTTCCTGCCGCGGGTTCGCTCCGTTGCGGAGCGCCGCATGGACATCGTCTTATATAAAGAAACAACGAAGATGGAGCGATCGAAGTTCGGTATTTTGGAACCCGTTTCCGAAGAGACGATTTGCCCGGAAGAGCTGGACCTTGTCATTGTTCCCGCCCTGGCCTTCGATGCCCAAAACAGAAGGCTCGGCTACGGCGGCGGCTTTTATGACAGCCTGCTCTCGCAGCTCAGGGAGGACTGCCTGAGCGTCGGCATCTGCTTTCAGGAGCAGGTCTTTGAAGAGCTTCCGATCGAAGAACACGACCTCGCGGTCGGCCGCGTCCTTGCGGTTTAAGGTATCCTAAGCTTCCGAACAACGGCTCGGGAGCTTTTTTGATTGAAAAAAAGAACTTTGCTCGCCGCGCAGGCGGCTCCGAACGGCTGAAGGGGCGCGCAAAAGAGGCCGGGAAATGTCCTGATTATCAAAAAAATAACATACTTCTTCATAATTTTCAGCAGAATTACACAAGCAATTTCAAGCGTTTCAGAATAAAAAATGAATAAAATATGAATAAGAAAGAAATTTTTTCTTGACTTCTACAGCGACTATTGTTAGAATGGGTTTAAGATTTTTTTTAGACAATCTATAGACAATCTATGGACTGTTCTAAAAGTATTGGTATTTTCAGGTATTTTTTAGCACAGTCCTGAAAAAGCAGCGGTTTTTATTGTAGAAAGCGAAGGTAAACTTATGCAAGAGAAAAAAAGTAGTAATCTCGATGCGATAATCGTAGGTCTTGCCCTTTTCGCCATGTTCTTTGGCGCAGGTAACCTGATCTTCCCACCTGCATTGGGAGTAAACGCCGGCACATCTTGGTTCTCAGGATTTATGGGATTCTTTGTGGCGGATGCCGGTTTGGCAATCGTGGGTGTGTTCGCACTTATGAAAGCAAATGGAGAATTGAATAACCTAACAAGAGTCATCGGAAAAGTTCCGGGCAAAATTGTTATCACTGCGGTTATTCTTTGTATCGGACCTTTCTTGGCGATTCCAAGAACAGCGACTGTTACATTCTCTATGGGTGTTGTTCCGATCCTAGGATTGGAAGGTGACACTTCAATGGCGTTGGCGATCTTCTCGGCTATTTACTTCATTATCACATTGGCATTGTCAATCAAACCTTCTAAGGTTGTAGACATCATCGGTAAGTTCCTAACACCTATCCTGGTTGCTTGCGTACTGATCCTCATCGTAATCGGATTCGTTTCACCTCAAGGTGTTGCACAGGCTCCGCAAATCGATAACGTTGTAAAACAAGGTATCATCGACGGTTACAACACAATGGACGCGATGGCATCTATCCTATTCGCGGGAATCATCATTTCAGCGATTTACGGAAAGGGATACAAAAAAGGTAAGGTTGCGAACGCTACAGCGGCGAAATCAGCGGTTGTTGCAGGTATCTTGCTATTCATCATCTACGGTGGATTGGCGTACTTGGGAGCTACTACAGGAACTAAATTCTATGACGGATTCTCAGCAGGTAAACTTGACCAGGCTGCATTCTTGATAGAAATCGTGAAAGAGTTGATGGGATACGCAGGTATCGTAATCATCGGTGTCGTAGTATTGATGGCTTGTTTGACAACTTCAATCGGTCTGACTACTACTGCAGGTAACTACTTCCAAGACCTTTCAGGCGGAAAATTGAAGTACGAAGTGGTTGCGGTTGTTGTATGTATCTTCTCAGCATTCGTTTCAAACATCGGTCTTGCAAGAATTATCGGATTCGCGGTTCCAATTCTTGTCTTGATTTACCCGATCATCATCTTCATTATGTTGGTAGCCTTCCTACAAAACGTTGTAAGATCACAAAACGCTTACAAACTTGGCGGATTGGTAGCCTTCATCGTGAGTGTTCTTACCCTATTGGCTGACGGTTTGTTGACTCATTTCTGGTTCAACGACGCTGAGTGGGCTCAAATCTTCACCGTACCGGGATTGGACTTCATCCACAAACTACCTCTTAACGAGTACGGTTTGAACTGGATCGTTCCTACTATCATAGCCTTTGCTATCGGAGCACTCATCCCGGGCAAAAAGCTTGAGCCGATCGTAATCGACGAAGAATAAGATTGACGAAATATCGTTCAAATAGAAAAAAGGCCTTCGGGTCTTTTTTCATTCGTTTTTTTAAAAAAAGTGAGTTTTGTATTGACATATTTCGTTCCTACCTCTATAATCATAGTGTTATAGTTTTGATTCATTAACCCCGCCCCGGGTATTGAACTTAAACGAAAAAAGGTGAAACGATTTAAAGGTGAAATGAATTAAACGAGGAGAATTTTGATGAAATCATATATTCAAAAACCGCTTGAGGTGGAGAGACAATGGTTTGTCGTCGATGCAAAAGACCAAACCTTGGGAAGACTTGCTTCAAAAGTTGCGGCAATACTAAGGGGTAAGCATAAACCCACTTTTACACCACACGTAGACTGTGGTGACTATGTCATCATCGTGAATGCGGACAAGGTGAAATTCACAGGTAAAAAGTTGGATCAGAAGATGTACAGATGGCACACAGGCTATCTTGGACACTTGCGTGAGAGAACGGCAAGAGAAATGATGCAGAAGAAGCCTGAGAGAGTGCTTGAGCTGGCAATCAAAGGGATGTTGCCTAAGAACACGCTCGGAAGACAAATGGGTAAAAAGCTGAAAGTATACGCAGGAGAGACGCACAATCACGAAGCACAAAAACCTGTAGTGTTGGAAATCTAGTGCCTTAGGAGGTTAACATGGCTATACAATTTATGGGAACAGGAAGAAGAAAAAAATCCATCGCCAGAGTACGCCTTATTCCGGGCACAGGCGATATCAAAATCAACGGCAGAGAGCTTGACAACTACTTCCCTTACGAATTGCTGACAAGAGAAGTAAAGCGTCCGCTTCAGTTGGTCGGCGTAGAAGCAAAGTATGATGTCATCGTCAGAGTAAACGGTGGCGGATTCACAGGCCAGGCCGGCGCAATCAGACAGGGTATCGCAAGAGCCTTGGTCAAGAGCGACGAAACGTTAAAGTCTCCTCTCAAAGCGGAAGGATTCTTGACAAGAGACTCTAGAATGAAAGAGCGTAAAAAATACGGTCTCAAGAAGGCTAGAAGATCTCCACAATTCTC
>JAUMXH010000009.1 GCA_030529225.1 Bacillota bacterium
GGTCATTAACATTATACAGAATCATGGAGAGCCTTTTTATTGCATTTTATTTTACTACTCGCCAAAATTATTTTGCTAAAAATCGGCCTCGAACGCGAAGACTTGTTTAAGTTTTTCTTCTCCCGTCCGATACTCTTTCGTGGTATAATACGAAGGGATTTTTTGTTTTATTTACTAATCATAAGCACTTTGCAGAAACGGAGGAAAGAAAAATTCAATGGATAGCATTCCTTTCATCATCTCACTTCTTTTCGGAGGAATCAGTCTGGTATATACGACGATCAGCTTTTACGGCCTCTCGCTAAACTTCAACAGCAAGAACAATCGCCTGTTCTTTCTGATGACCTTGTCCCTCGCGTTCTGGGGCATCTGCTACGCCATCACGAGTTTGACCGATTCCAAGGAAATCGCGTTAAAGATGAGCCAACTCACGGTCTTCGGCTGGGGACTCTTTTACAGCTTGATCCTGCACTTCATTAAGTCGGTCGCAACCGGAAAACGATTGCGCTTGGGAGAGCTCATTTTTCTATATGCGCCTCCGGCCTTCTTTATCTACACCTTTCTGCTCGCCGATACGGCTCCCGCACAGTTCAACATCACCTACAGCAAGTGGGGCTACACGACCTCTTCCCCTTCGACTGTCAGCAACAATCTCTTTATGGTTTATGCGCTCCTCTACAGCGTCCTCTGCGTGAAAGAGCTCATCAGCTGGCACAACAGAATCCAGAACGAGAAAACCAAGGGCTTGATCAAATTGACCACCCTGGCTTCGGCGATTGCGATCGTGCTGGCATCTCTAACCGACTATTTGATGCGAAACTATTTGAACATCCTCCTGCCGCAGAGCACCATCCTGTGGCTGATTTTGCCGATTTTATCCTTCTTTTACCTGCTCTTAAAGAGTAAGTTCATTCACGAGGACTTCGACAAGAACTTTAACAGCATCATCGACGACAAATCCAAGCAGACCGTGTTTCGTATTGTGGGTTATATCTACATTCTGCTCGCATACGGAACCTTTTTCATTCACTATTCTCACGATTCGGTCCTCGACGGATACCAGATCATCATCAGCGTCGTCGCGCTGATTTTTGCCTTTGCCCACATCTTCCTGACTTCCTTCACCAAGAAACAGGAGTATCAATATTTGGTCATCACCCTGCTCTACACCGTCATCATCTCGCTCTTCGCCTACATTTACGCGGAGAACATGGCGATCACGGTATGGGCGATCTTCTTCTGCTATATGATTCTGGTGACCATATTCGAGCGCGTCATTTACGGGTTCTTCATGTCGGCTTACATGATCTTCCTACAGGTCATCATGTGGATTCACCTGCCGGATGAAATTCCGGTGGATTTTGACTGGAGCGACCACTTTGCCAGAATATTGATTATCACGCTCTTCTCCTACCTCACCTTCTACATCAACTACGCCTATCGAAAAAAGGTCAAGGAGAACCTGCTTCAGATCAGCGCCCAGAACGTAATCAAGAACTTTTCGAACGAGATGCAGAGCATCAGCATCCACAATGCCAATGAAAAGATTGCCTCCCTGCTCGGCTTGATCAATGAAGGCTTCGATATTAAGCGCTCCACCTACATCCATCTGAACAAGGACGACAACGAGGTCTTTGAGCGCGGTTACACCTGTGAAGACAATGAGATTAGCAAACTGGACGGCTACGCCTCGACCATCTTCGCCCTCAATCCGAAGTGGCTGCAGGAGGTGAAGCTGAACAACATCGTTTCGTATTTCAACATCTTTTTGGAATTCAAGAACAGCGAGGACGAGGTCTGCATGAATGTGAAGGACGCCTTTGAAAGACGCGGCATCACCGGGTTTTACTCCTTCCCCATCCTCTACGGTTCCAAGCTCAGGGGGATCGGCGTCTTCGAGTTCTCGTTCAGCGAAGAAAACAAGTTGCTGCACTCCTACCTGGAAATTTTAAAAACCCTGACTTCCGAAGCCTTAGACAGGCTCGACAGCCAGAGAGCCCTCTTTACCAGGGCGAACTTTGACAGCGTGACCGGACTCCGAAGCAAGGACTACTTCCTGGAGGCGGTCGATGAAATTTTGGAGCGCGAAGAAGAGCAGTCCTGCTTTATGCTCTACATCGACATCGACAGCTTCAACTCGATCAACGATACCTTCGGGCACTCTACGGGCGATGAGGTCCTGAAGAACGCGGCCGAGATTTTCAGCAAAGAAGGGCCGGAAGAAAAGCTCCTCACAAGGTTTACCAACGACGAGTTCGCGGTCTTCTTTTACGGCGCCTGCAACCGGGACACCGTGACCATGTACTGCGCGCGAACCGTTGAGCTGTTTAAAAAGGGCATCAACATCAGCGGCAACAATTTCAGGCTGAACATCTTTATCGGAATCTCCTCTCTGCCCAAGGACGGCACACAGTCCAACGACCTGCTGAAAAACGCGGCCCTCGCGATGAACAGCTCCAAGAAGCTCGGCTACATCAAGCACCACTTCTGCGACGAGACGGACAAGAGGCAGACCTTCCTGAACTCGATCTATACCGACAGGCTCTACAGTGCCCTGGACAACGGGGAATTTAAGCTCGCCTACCAGCCGCAGGTCGATACCTTCAGCGAACACATCATCGGCGTCGAGGCCCTCTTAAGGTGGGAATCGGAGGAGTTCGGCTTTGTGCCGCCCTTCAAGTTCATCCCGATTTTGGAGCACACCGGCCTGATCATCAGCGTCGGAGAGTGGATCATAGAAGAATGTATTCGAGAGCAGAAGAGGATAGAGGAAGCCGGTTTCGGCAAGATTCGCTTCTCGATCAACCTCTCTGCGGCGCAGTTTATGGATACGACCCTGATTCAGACGATTTACGAGCTGAAGGAAAAATACCGCGTCGATCCCGAGTTTCTGGAATTTGAAATCACCGAGAGCGTCGCGATCAACAACAGCGACTTCGTTCTGGACAGCTTCAACAGCCTCAAAGAAATGTGCTTTACGATCGCGATCGACGATTTCGGAACCGGTTTTTCTTCCCTGAACAGCTTGCAGAACCTGCCGATCGACAGGCTGAAGATTGACAAGAGCTTCATCGACGGCATCGGCATGAACGACAAGCGGGAGTCCATCGTCAACCTCGTCATCGAGCTGGCAAAGATTCTGAACCTGCACTCGATCGCCGAGGGCGTGGAAGTCAAATCCCAGCTGGATTACTTGCGGGAGCGCGGCTGTGAAGAAATTCAAGGCTACTACTACGCCAAGCCGATGTTTCCGGACGAGTTGCGAAACTTTTTAAAGAGTTTTCATCCCGAGGAGAGTGCGGAATGAGAGAACGTAGCGACCTTGCAGGCTCTCTGCGATTTGCGGCCCTCCTGACCCTGGCCGGAGGATTACAGGACAGTTACTCCTACCTGCTGAGAGGCGAAGTCTTCGCCAATGCACAGACCGGAAACATCGTCCTTTTGGCGCACAACCTGGCGAGCGGGAACTGGGAGGTCGCTTCCAACTACCTCCTGCCCCTGCTCTCCTTCATCCTGGGGGTCTATGTGACCGTGCCGATTTTACTCAGATGCAACAGGACTAAGCGCCTCTCTCACTTGGAGCTCATCCTTTTGATAGAGCTGATCCTCCTCTTTTATGTGGGCTTTCTTCCCTCCAAGTTCGACGTGCTCGCAAACTCCCTGATGAGCTTTACCTGTGCGATGCAGGTCAACACCTTCAAAACCTTTAAGGGTCTCCCTGCGGCCACGACCATGTGCATCGGCAACATCCGCTCGGGCACCGACCTTCTGGCGCGCTACGTGTCGACCGGCGAGAAGGCCTACTTCAAGCAGAGCAGCTACTACTTTACCATCATCTTTATCTTTTTTAGCGGCGCGGCTCTGGGGAGCCTTCTAAAATCTTTTTTGGGCTTAAAAAGCATCTGGGTCTCGGCCCTCTTCCTCTTAGTTGCCTTTTTGCTGCTCTTTCATGAGCGAAACACGCGGGGCACTAAAAATTCCTAAAATGTTTTATTTTATTTTTTTCTCCCTCGTGGGTATAAATAGTCAGAATCATCGATCAGACTTATATACAAGTAAGGATTTGTTACAAGTAAAGAGAGGAGAAAATCAACAAAAATGAAGAAAAATTCTTTGATAGCATTGTTTATGATTTTCGCCGTGCTCCTGACAGCCTGTCAAAATACTCAGGAACCGAATAAAAATTCGGAGAAGGCATCCGGCGCAAAGACGGAACGGGAAGGGGAACACGCAAAGGACAAGGAAGGAGAAGTCCCAATGAACGTGAAAAAAGAAAACATCAGAACCATTTACCTGGCGGGCGGATGTTTCTGGGGAGTGGAAGGCTACTTCAGCAGAATCAAGGGGGTTGTGGCCACGGACGCCGGATACGCGAACGGCGAAACGGATGACACCAACTACGAGAAAATCGCCTCTACCAAACACGCGGAGACCGTCAAAATCGACTACGACATGAGCATTGTCTCGTTGGAGGAAATCCTCCTACACTACTTCCGCGTCATCGATCCGACCTCGGTCAACAAGCAGGGCAATGACGTGGGCGTGCAGTACAGAACCGGCGTCTACTACACGGACGAGAAGGATTTGGAGACCATCGAAAAGGTGTTCAAATACGAGGAGAGCATACACGGCAAATTGGCGGTGGAAAAAGAGCCGTTGAAACACTTTGTCCTCGCGGAGGACTACCACCAGGACTACTTGGAAAAGAATCCGAACGGGTACTGCCACATCAACTTAAAGTCGGCAGAAGAGCCTCTATTTAAGGAAGAATATAAAAAATTCACCGAAGAAGAATTGAAAAAGAACCTGGACGAGCTTTCCTACTCGGTGCTCCGTGAAAACGCGACCGAGAGACCGGGAAGTTCGGAGCTCAACGACGAGTACAGAAAGGGAATCTACGTGGACAAGATCACCGGAGAAGCCCTCTTCGCCTCAAAGGACAAGTTTGATTCCGGTTGCGGATGGCCGAGTTTCTCTAAGCCGATCACGACCGATAAAATCAACTATCTGGAAGATACCTCTCACGGTATGAACCGCGTGGAAGTCAGATCAAACGGCGGAGACAACCACCTGGGTCACGTCTTCAACGACGGACCGGAAGAGATGGGCGGCCTCCGATACTGCATCAACGGCGCCTCTCTGGAATTCATCCCGTTTGAAGAAATGGAAGCGAGAGAATACAAGGACTACATGATCTTCTGCGAATAATTTGGAATTCGATAAGAAATTGCGAGTTGCCGGCCACCTGGCGTGACCGGCACTTTTTTTGAAAAAAATGCAAATAGAAAATGGTTTTCATATTTCTTTTTCATTTCTTTTATGGTATAATCGCTCAAGAAAGAAAAAAAGGAGGACAAAAACTTGAAAAAAACAATACTCTTCCTCTGTCTGCTCCTGCTCCTCGCGAGCTGTTCGGGCGGAGGACAGGCCAAGCAAAACACAGAAAATCAGGCTCAAGGCGAAACAGCAAAGGCGAGCACAGAAGCGAACAACGACGAAAAACAGACCGAAGCTACCGAAAAGAAGCGGGTTTACGCGAGCTTCTTCCCGGTCTATGACCTGACCAAGAGGATTGTCGGAGAGAAGATGGACGTTCAGATGATTATGGATGTCGATTCGGAGCCCCACAGCTTTGAACTCAAAATCAACGACATGGCAAAGCTTGCGGATGCGGACTTGATCATCTACAACGGGGCAGGCATGGAGCTCTTCATCGACGATTTGAAACAAGTGATCGCCGACGAGAGGAATCAGGATGCGGACGCGTTTTTTCTGGACTTATCTCAAGGTCTGACCCTCCTGAAGGCGGACGAATCGGAGGACTTGAGTTCCATTAACCCGCACACCTGGCTCAGCGTGAAAAATGCGATGATTCAACTCGACACCGTGTATCAAAAAGTTTCGAGCATGGACCCGGAGAACGACGCCTATTATAAAGAAAATTTAGAACGGGCCCTGCAGGAGTTCGGCGCCCTGGAGCAAAAGATGCAGGAGGAGCTCGGCAAGCTCACGAACCGGGAAAAATACTTTGTCACTTCGCATGCGGCCTTCAACTACCTCGCCTATGACTACGGTCTGAAGCAGGTTGCGGCGACCGGTATTTCTCCGGATTTGGAGCCTTCGGCAAAGGAGCTGAAGGACATCGCGGACTTTGTCAGAAGCCACGGTATCAAGACCATCTTCTTTGAGGGCAAGGCGACGCCTAAGGTAGCCGAGACCCTGGCAAAGGAGACCGGCGTGAAGACCGCGACCCTCTACACGATGGAACACCTCAGTGACGAAGAGGCGAAGATGGGATACCTAAAGCTGATGGAACACAACCTGAACGAGTTGGTGAAGTCCTTCCATGAATAAGCAGAAGCAAACGATTGTGGAGGTCAGAAACCTGAGCTTTTCTTACGACTCTTCCCCCGTCCTGAAGGACGTGAACATAGAAATGAAGGAGGGCGAGTTCGTCGCCCTGATCGGTGCCAACGGGGCCGGAAAGTCCACCTTTTTCGGTCTCCTGCTCTCCCGCTTGAAGGCGAGCGGCGGAAGCATCCGCCTCTTCGGAGACGAAATCGAAAAGGACAAGCACTTTCGGGACATCGCCTACATCTCTCAGAACTCGATCCTGGCTTATCGCGATTTTCCGACCACGGTCGAAGAGCTGATCAAGGTCCACCTGAAGCACTTGAAAATCAAGCGGGACGCCAAGCTCTTTTTGCGGGAGATCGGACTCGAAGGGCATCGCAACAACACGCTCAAGCAGCTTTCCGGCGGGCAGCTGCAGAGGCTCGCCCTCTCGATCGCCCTGCTGAAGGACGCCAAGCTCCTCTTCCTTGACGAGCCGACCAGCGGAATCGACAAGGACTTCAGCCGGGAGCTCTTCGGGATTCTAAGAGCGCTCTGCGATCAGGGAAGGACGGTTTTGATGGCCACGCACAACCTGCAGGATGCGATGCCTTACATTGACAAGGTGACCTGTATTCAGCACGGGACCTGCAGGATTTTGAACGAAGTGCAGTTGGAAAAGGAGTTGAAGCGCCAAGATGATGCAGATTACAGACTTATTTAGATACGAATTCATGCAGCGGGCGATCATCGTCGGCATCCTGCTCGCGATCATCCTACCCTGCATCGGATTCAGCATAGTCCTAAAGCGGCTCTCGATGATTGGAGATACCCTATCGCACTCCTCGCTGGCCGGCGTTTCAATCGGACTGTTTATGGGCTTCAACCCCCTGCTCGGCTCCATCATCGCCTGCGTCATCGCGGGGTTCAGCATCGAGTTCATCCGCAGCAAACTCAAGTCCTACCAGGAGATTTCGACCGTGATCATCCTCGCGGCATCGATCGGCCTGGCCGGGGTCTTCTCGAGCTTTCTGAGCAACACCAACTCGATCACCTCCTACCTCTTCGGATCGATCGTGACGATCAGCGACAGTGAGTTTTATCTGGTTTTGGGGGTTTCGGCCTTTGTCCTGATCAGTTATAAATTGCTCTACAACAAGCTTTATTTAAGCGTCTTCGACCCGAATGCGGCGCCCTTAATCGGCATCAATGTGAAGTTGATCAACTTCGCCTTCACGATTTTGAGCGCCATCGCAATCTCGATTTCGGCGAAGACCATCGGCTCGCTCATTGTATCCTCGCTGCTGGTGATTCCGTCGATCACCGCGATGCAATTTACCAAGACTTACAAGAGTACGCTGATCTTATCGATTTTTTTGTCGATCGGCTTCGTGCTGACCGGACTGGTTCTTTCGTATTTTTACAACTTGAAGCCCGGCTCGGTCATCGTTTTAATCGCAGTAAGTGCCTTGATGATCTCCCTGTTCATCAAGAGAAAGGAATAGACAAGATGAAACAACTCGCATTGGTTCTGGCCCTCCTCCTCGCGCTGAGCGCCTGCTCGTTCGAAGATGAGGCTAAGAAGATGACAGAAAACGGAAGGCAGGATTCTGCAGGAAGCGAGGCCGCTTCAGGCAAGGATCGGGACGCTTCCGACAAGCAAAGCAAAAAAGAGAAACCTTTCGTCGCAAAGGAGACCAAGTATGCGGTGGACGAGACCACCGAAGTCCTACTCGACGCGCCTACCCTCGCGCACAGCGAGATCAAGTCGTACTACAAGCACGGCGACCACTGGCACGTCTTTACTTGGGACGGGCGCGAATACATCACCTACAAGGACCCTGCCAAGATGAGCGCAAGCGAGCAGAACAACCTGGCCTCTGTGGCGAAGGAAACTGAGGTCTACAGCCCCGAGCAGATCGTGGCCCACATCGAAAAAGTCTACGAAAAGAACGGCGCCATTATCTTGAAATGGCACCACATCGACCACTACCACGACTCGATTGTGGGGGTCAGCGAGGACATTGGCGGCGTCATCGTCGAGGCGGCTCCGGTGGGCTACCTTCCGGATCTTTCTAAAGAAATCCCGTCTTTTGTAAAAAACACCAGGTATTTCAGACACGGAAGCAAGGTCTACTTTTTAGCCGGCGAAAGCCAAGCGGAGTACAAGCCGACAGAGCCGGAAAAGGCGAAGGATCAGAAAAAGAGCGAGGGCGACTACGAGAAGTATAACGCGAAGAAGATCGTGGAGCACACTGAGAAAATCTATGAGAAAAACGGTCTTTTGATTATCAAATGGCTCCACTTCGACCACTACCACGAGTCGGCATACGGCATTAGTGATGACATCGAAGGGCTGAAAATTGAGCCTGCTCCAATCGGCTTCCTAATTGATGCGAGCAAGGAAATCCCTTCTACCGTAAAAAATAAGCGATTCTTCAGAGCCGGTGACAAAATTTACTTCCTCTTTGACAAGAACAAGAAGGTCGTGCCGGAAAAACAGGAAGAAGAAAAGGATAAGAAGGTGCCGAAGGACGGCGAAAAAGAGAAGAAGGACGAGCGGGAAGGCGCGGAGGAGAATATCTCCGGCGAGGACATTGTGCGCGGAATCGAGAACATTTACATGAAGAACGGGCACCTGGTCATCTACTGGTTCCATAATGTGCCGGGAAATCCGCACCACCACACTTCGATTGTCGGCGTTTCGGAGGACATCAAGGCGCTTAGAATCGTGGAAGCGACGCGGGCCCAAGTTGCCTTTTTGGAAGAGATTCCGTCAAGCGTGGACGGCAAGAAATATTACCGAGGCGAAGGAAGCGATGCGGACACCGTCTTTTATGTAGTGTTGCAGAGCGGATCGAACGACGGCTCCGGCAACGGCGGCGGTTCGAACGGCTCCGGTAGCGATGGCGGCAATGGCGGAAACGCGGGATCAAGCCCGCAAAACCCGAGCAAGCCTGCCCTGGAAGCAAAAGAAAATGCGCAAATCACGCTGAACGGTAACTTGCCGCAAATCGGCGCAGGAAACTTGGAATTTTCCGCAAAAGAAGTGAGTCATCAGGTGCAGGTTCCGGCTCTTGTCGGCAAGGAACACGCGCTCTACGATTTCAACCTTAAGAATAAACTGACCGGGCTCACCGTTCAGCCGAGCGGCGCGGTAGTCGTCAGCGTTCCGGTACAAAAAGCCGTGCGTAAGGTCTACCATGTGAGCGCCTCGGGCGCCCTGGAAGAGAAGCGAATCGTAAAACAGGACGCTAATTCTGTGAGCTTTGAAACCACGCACTTCTCTTACTACGCTTTGGTTTACGGAAAGCCAAGCGTCGACGCGGAGAGCGACATCTCGGGATTTGAAATCGTGGCGAATATAGAGAAAATCTACATGAAAAACGGGCTCCTGATCCTGAAATGGCTCCACAAGGTTCCGGGACACGAGCACTACCACGAATCGGCAGTCGGCTTCAGTGATGACATCAAGAATGTAAAGTTCGTTGAGAATCCTGTTGGCTATGTTCCAAACGCAAAGGATGAAATCCCGTCTGAAGTCGCGGGCAAAAAATATTACAGAGGAAGCGGAAGCAAGGGCGATACCATCTTCGTCATCACGCAAACGGCCGGACTCTTTGACAAGGTAGTCGACAACGGCGACCAAATCGAGGTCGTATACAAAGGCAAGACCTACACCATCCATCCGCAGGAATACAAGATGGCGCTGAAAGAAAACCGCTTCTTCCCGAATGAGGAATCGGAAATTACTATCGATACGAGGTTCGACAAAAGCAGGGTCATCACAGTTGCCGAAGACAAACTGGAAGACGGGTTGGACTTTTGGGCTGCCTGGAAACGCGAAGATTTCGATACCCTGACTCAGAGCCCGGACTTCGGCAGGTTTCGATGGTACATCCTGAGAAAGGATGCGAATGAATACACCGAAATCGAGGTGGATGAAGAAGATAGCTCCGAGATCAATGCTTCTCACTACACGTTGAGCAAGGACGATGACGGCGCAATTCTGAAGGTTGCGGTCGTGAACAAACAAAATGAGCCGATCGATGAGGCCAAGTATTTGATTAAAATCACCCTGAATGCACACACGGGAGAGGTCAGCGAGAAGACCAAGGAAATCATTCAGCACACCAGAAAGGTACTGAATCGAAACGGGGTGCTGACCGTGAAATGGTGGCACATCAACCACTGGCACTATGAGCCTGCGGGATGGTACGGGGACCTCGTGATTGAAAAAGCACCGGCCGGATACCGAGCGGACAACGCGAAACAGATTGACGAACTCTCTCTGCAGGATGCGTTTTTAAACAAAATCTACTACCTGGAAGAGGATAAAATCGTGTTCGTGGAAGTGGATGCGGCAGAGTTTTTAAGAGTTAAGGGAGAAGAAATCCTGAGAAGGGCCGATCGATTCCAGCGCGAAACGGATGAAGGGAAGAGAGTCGAGTACGAATACTTGGAAGCGGAGCAAAAACGCGATGTGACAAGATTTCTCGAGCTCTACGGACAGCTTGACGAAGCCGAAAAACCGGGGCTGGCCGACCTGAAAGCCAGGCTGGAATACCTTGCGGGGCTCTCAGACAAGCCTTCGCCTGTGAACAAGAACCCGCTCCCTCTTGAGGGCGCGGGCGCTGCGGAGGATGCAGGGGCAAATAGCGCGCCCGGCACAGTGGAAGCAGGTAGCGAGAATAAGATACCGGGCGGAAGCGCGGCGGATGATGAAGCTGCGCCAAGCAACGAAGCTGCAGCGGATTCTGCAAATGCACCCGCTTCGTCAGAGTCAAACGAGCCCGACGCTGCCGGCGCAGCTCAAGCGGATTCTCTGAACGCAGAAGCTCTGAAACCGGAGGAGGAAGACGAGTCTGCCCTCACCGATATGAACCGGTATTCTGTCTCCTACTCGACCTTGCTTTCTTTGCTCGTGAGGAAATAAAACATCCGTATGTACAAGAGTACATCCCGGGACAGGGCAATATCAAAGGAACTGTTGACATAGCGGCCTTTGTCTCCTCTTTCTTCGATATCTATGAGAACAGTTTCAAGTGACGATGATACATTTTTGGAAATACCACACTTATCAGGAGGCTTGTTATGAATCATTTTATGGAAGCGTTATTAGGAGAAAAATCAGAGAACAGTACGATATTCTCACCTCTCATTGGAGAATGGGACATTGAATGGGTAGACGGAAAAGGAACCGAAAACGAAAGACATGTAATTGGGGAGTGGCTGTTTTCGGAAATCTTGAATGGACAAGGCATCCAAGATGTTTTCATTTGTCCTTCCAGGGCAGAACGATTACTCCATCCACAGCCGGATGCCGAGTATGGCACAACCTTAAGAATCTATAACCCGAAAAAGAAAAAGTGGGATATTTGCTATTCCTGTTTGGGAAAAATGGTTTATCTGGAAGCTGAAAAAATAAGCGAAAAAATTGTTCTTGTAAACAAAAGTGAAACCGAGTTTCTAAATCATTGGGTGTTTTCCGATATTACACCCGAAACCTTCCATTGGGAAAGCAAAACCTCATTTGATGGCGGAGAAAGCTGGATGACAAACGGCGAAGCCTTTGCAAAAAGAAAAAGTTAGAATAAAAGAGATAAAAAATGTCGTATCTTCCCACTAAAAAGCCGGAACCCATCGGGTCTCCGGCTTTTATTTTGCAAGCGCTCCTATCC
This sequence comes from Bacillota bacterium, assembly GCA_030529225.1. GTDB lineage: Bacteria > Bacillota > Clostridia > Peptostreptococcales > Acidaminobacteraceae > JAUMXH01. The sequence goes on from JAUMXH010000009.1 coordinate 12,015, forward strand.
CCTCATCTTTCGTTTAAACAGCAATATGGCTGACACGAGGATGATGAGCGCGTATCCGATGACAACGAAAAGGTGTGGAAAAATGCGAGAAAAGTTCCCGTTCAAAGTGACTCGAATCACTTCTACACTGTGGTAGAACGGCAGCAAGAAAGGTAATCGTCGCTTGGGCAATCGTCATCCCGAACATGGGCAAGCTATAACCCAAAATAAAATCAATCGCGTTCATAAGACACGAACGAGATGCAGAAATGATAAAAAAGTCAATAGCCCGATTTCTGATTATTAACCGGGCCATTCAGAATACAAACCTGCCTTCAGAGAAAGACAACGAACGGAGCACATCACCACTTTCCAAGGATACTCTTTTGCATAGTGGTATTTGTTCCGATATCGTTCCCATAATTCCGCCATTTTTTCGTCAGATTCAAGCGCTCTCAAGACTGTTTCGGCGTTTTTCATCAATTTTAAACTGCCTCTTTTTGAGGCAGTTCTTTTTAGTGCAACCTTTAGAATTTCACAGTCTACTCTTTGTGATTCTAATAGTCTATGAATGTCATAAAAATCCCTCATTCTTGTATTTGTAATAGATCTGGAAACCACTGTTTCTAATTTTTCCGCCAAAACAGTCTCGATGGGATAGGCTAATATAAGAATATTTCTATCTTCAAACATCAGCTTATATTCATACTTCATCTCCTTCGGCGTAATTAAATCCCCAGTAGAAATATCAATCTTTAGTGGGATGACTGCGCGATCCAAAAACGCATCCACGCTGAACCTGATTCCTGAGTATTCACTCTCATCCATGATTTCAGTGACTTTTTTCATTTTGAAGACAACATTATCATCTAAAGGGATATCGAAAATCTCCAAAATAATCTTACTCATTCCGGTAATGGACATAGAAATACCCTTTATTGTAGCGTCCATATCCATAGTTGCCCTGGATTCTACTCCGACAAAAGCGGATACCAACATCCCACCTTTCAAAATAAAATGTTCGACATAGTTTGATTTTGAAAGCCGTTCTAAAAAGCGTTCCATCATATACTTTCTAAGCAGAACTTCGGATTCTATTCCACTCTCTTTTGATAAATTGCGTATTAAATCCTTCAACTGTCTTGATGTGCGAATCATTACAACAACACCTCCAAGTAACTTCTAAGTATATTGGCTACGTGGAGCTTGTCAGCACACTCCATCAGATAATGTAGATTCTTACTCCTGCGTTTCGCATACTCTTTTACTGCATCCTGAAATATTTGCAAATCAACTGTTGAACGATTACGAATCAAATCGCATAGAGTTCGCTCCGGATTATAAATTTTAACTTCATTTCCAAAAGGGGTTTTTACATTCACTACACCAAGCTCAAACAACTCTTTCTTGATAGCATACACTTTTACACCGTCTTCTCTCAAATGGCTTGCATTGTATCCGGACTTTACCGTAACGGTATACTGATGTGGATCTTGGTCGGTCATATCTAATAAGTACAATGCCGTTTCATGAGAAAATATAGTCTTCGGACAACGAAGCTGCAATAAATATAAGCCATCCTCCCAAACATCGGGAGAACAATAGATGCCTCGGGAAACACGCTCATACCCATATTGCTCAACAAACTTTGCCAGGGTCGGCTTACTGATTCCGTTCTTCAGAACGACCTTCGTTTGAAGAACTCCATTGTTTTCACTGGAGATTCTTTCGATTCGATCAAATGGATTCATCTCTTTTTTATCCTTTCACGCTCATATTCTAAACTATATGAGCGAAGAAGTAAAGTTTCTTCTTGCCAACAAAAGAAAAAACAACGGAAAAGTAACATATCACTTCCACCATGGAAAAAATCATCAAAAAATGTTATGATTGATAATAGGAATCTCCAGCTTTATGAATGAAACAGTCTACCATTCTCGGAGGTGATTCTAATGAAAAAATACTTGGTGGCGGCATTCTGTCTCCTACTCGCCCTCAATTTCTTCCTTCGTGAGGAAATAAAACATCCGTATGTACAAGAGTACATCCCGGGACAGGGCAATATCAAAGGAACTGTTGACATAGCAGCCTTTTACGAACGCGATCAACGATTTGAAGTCGGCGCTTCAAAAGACGGATACGCCGTTTTTAAAGACCCGCATCAGGCTTACAGGGCTCTCTTGGAAAAGTACTCTGACGGACTATCCTTGATTCGGGATGAGTATCAGCTGGCTCCCATCAATAAGCACAATTACCAATCTTACGCAAATTATGGATGCCGAGTCACGACCGGCTCGGAAGAAGAACGAAATAAAGCAGCCTTTGTCTCCTCTTTCTTCGATATCTATGAGAACAGTTTCAGGTGACGACTCTTACAAAAAGTTTTTATAGAAACATTCCGATATAAAATAGGATACCTGAGTCAGAATTGCATTCCGGCGGGTCGGGTTTAGAAAGGCTCATTTCAGAATCGTTTCCCACATAGGAACATTGTTAGGAGGTGGCGTATGGGATTTTTTGATAGGTTCAGAAAGAAAGAGAAACCGGAAAAGGTAGAAATACCGCAAACAAGCGAAGCGACAGAGCGCAAAGAGCATAAGGAAACGCTGATGGAAAGCATTCTAAAAGGCGCGGAGTGGGCAAAAGCGAACCTTAACAAGACAGTTCAAAAGCCGGAACCCATCGGGTCTCCGGCTTTTATTTTGCAAGCGCTCCTATCCCCTCATCTTTCGTTTAAACAGCAATATGGCTGACACGAGGATGATGAGCGCGTATCCGATGACAACGAAAAGGTGTGGAAAAATGCGAGAGAAGTTCCCGTTCAAAGTGACTCGAATCACTTCTACACTGTGGTAGAACGGCAACAAGTGCGTAATCGTTTTAAACGACCCGCCTATCAAATCAATCGGAATGAATACCCCCGAGAGCCACCCGGCAACATTGGTCAGCAGGGCCCCACAGATCCCGCCGACAGCTCTTTCATTCAACAAACTTCCGAAAAATAGACCTGTCCCAACAAACAGTAAAGAAATCACCGCCGTGATAACAAGTGCAATAAGGATGTTTGCATTTAGTTCAAGTCCTAAGACACTCGCAGCAAGAAAGGTAATCGCCGCCTGGGCAATCGTCATCCCGAACATGGGCAAGCTATAACCCAAAATAAAATCAATCGCATTCATAGGTGAAGTAAAGAGCCTCATTAAGTACGAGCTTGTGCGGTCTTTCGATAAGAGCATACCGGCGAACAGAGCCATAAACACCGTTCCAAACATCGCCAATCCCGGTGCAAGGTGTTCGATTTCAAACATCGGGTTTTCCGCTTCAGGCGGAATCGCAGCATTGATGATTGACAATAAAATCAAAAGCACCAAAGGAAATCCCAAACCGAAAAAAAAGTTGACCGGGTCTCGCAAGACCTCTTTGGTATTTCGTTTTGCAAATAATAGGATTCTCATAGCATACCCCCCGAAAGCGCGATAAAGGCATCCTCCAACTTACTTGTGGCGCTTCTCGCCGTCAGTTCCGCCACAGTACCAACTGCCGCTATTTTGCCGCTTGCCATAATTCCGACTCTGTCTGACAAGTGCTCCACCTCATCCATATAATGCGTGGTCAGGATGATGGTCACCCTCCCCTTTAAGGCTTGAATAGATGCCCACAGTTCACGCCGAGCGAGGACATCCAGACCCAGAGTCGGCTCATCCAGAAACAAAAGTTCCGGATCGGAAATGAGAGCCATAGCGATTGAAAGGCGCCTCTGCATCCCTCCTGACAAGCGCTTGGCCTTCTTATTCAGTTCCTGCTCCAATCCAAAGGTTTCTGCCATTCTAAAAGCATTCTTCTTCGCCGTTTTCCTGTCTTGCCCATAGATTCCGGCAATCAACTCCAGATTCTCGCGCACCGACAAATTCGGGGCCACTGCCGTTTCCTGTGGGGAAATATTGATTTTTTGTTTCACTGCCTGCGGGTTTGAAACGATACTGTTCCCGAGCACCAAAGCGTCTCCGCTCGTCGGCTTTATCAGGCAGGAAAGCATTTTGACGGTCGTGCTCTTTCCGGCACCATTGACCCCCAATAAGGCAAAGAGTTCCCCCTGTTCAATGGTCAAATCGAGATGATCCACGGCGACTGCGTCTCCATACGCCTTGCTGAGTTGTGTCGCAACGATAGCACTCATTCTTCCCCCTCCTTCGGAACATCGCCCCCAAAAACAGTGTCGATGATAGATGCGAACATAGTTTTAGGAGGGATTGCAATCCCCTGGTTGATATCGCCGAGAACAATCAAGGTGTCGCCCGGCTTAATGTCAAAGACATCTCGAGCCTCCTTTGGAATCACAAACTGTCCCTTTTCTCCCACTTTCACCGTCCAAGCATATTTCCTTTTTGGATAATTCATAGTTCCTCCTCTCAGTTCAATAAGTATGATTTGTATGATCGCTAATACAAAAATAACATAATTTCGTTTTTGTGTCAACCCATTCAAAGCCGCAACTCGAAAGAAGCTGAAAAAAAGGTTCGACCCTTTCAGAATGGTTGCAAAAAGAGTATAATAATATATACAGTCAGAGAAAATATGAGAGCTCACAAAGGAAAAAGGAGCTTACCGAATGAACGAAGAACTCTTAAATATAATCTATTACGCCTCGATGGAATTTGGGAAGGACTTTGGCAAACCTCTCATCGAGCTCATCGAAGAGCTATACCCGGAACTTCCGCTTGAGCAGAAAGACGCGCTTGCAACAAGCATAGAACAGACAAAAAGAGCGGTGGAGCAATATTTTTTTGATTCTTACGATACCAAAAACGAAGAGGCGAATCAAACCTTGCAAGAGCGAGGAAAACAATGGATTAAAGAACAGTACCCTTGGATGGATGAGGAAAATGTGAATCGTGCCGCCGGCCAAGGAATGTATTTCGCTTGGCATGGCTAGGAGGTAGCATTTTGGGCAGACTTTACCTAATCGGTATGATGGCAATTCTTGGGATAGCCTTTGTTTTTCTTACTTTTTTTCTGTACAGCGCTTACAAAAAAATCATGGTCAACGGGAAATCCTTGCTGGAGGAACCGGTCAACGAATCCACAAACACGGATAAAATGGGCTTCGGGGAGATTCTACTTTACACCCTGATGTTTCTGATTGCCGCAATCTTTGCCTTGCAGATTCTTTACAAGGGCAGTACCTTCCCGTCCGCAACAGCGGTTTTGCTACGCGTGATTCTCCTAGTGCCGATTATGGCTCTGTTTAACGCGCGAAAGCGTACCGGAAAAGCCATAGTCGCCCTCTTTGCCTCCGGGTTCTTCCTGATTTTTTGCACCATCGCCTACCTGGCCATCGGCCTGCCGGTAAAAGCCCCTGTTCTGATGATTGATCAAACCGAACTGCGACCCGGTGAGACGACCGTGAAAGAGCTGATGGACGGAGGTTTTGAAATTTACATGAAAAAAGAAGATGCGACAAAATCGGATTTGCGGGAATTTCCGAATTCCGACCGGTTTGAGAAGTTCACCGGTGACCCGTCTGTCACCTTGCGAAAAGGCTACCACTTTTACGGCGCAAGAGCGATTCCCCATGCCGAGGGAATCCTGGTCAAGGATGATTGCATCCTCGCAGAACTCGTATTCTTCGGCAGTTTGACGGAGGACATCCCACTCAAAGACTGCAGCATCATCCGATTCAATACGAGTGAGAGCTTCCTTTTGAATGCCGGAAAAACAGGCACTTCCCTCTCTCTGGACGGAGTCGACCTTCTCTCCGGGATGGATGCGAAAAAGATAAAAAAGACCTTTGGGCGCAAACTCCTGAGAGCGAATAAAGCACAAGAGGAGAAGCTCTATATCATTTCTTGGGACACGAGCAGCAATCATTTATTTTACAACACTTATGGGGCAAAGATTGAGTTGAATGAAGAGGATTCTGTCAGCGACTTAGAACTGAGCTGCCGGATTGCAAGAGAAGCGGACGAATAAGGAGAAACCATGAACATTGACGGTTGGGAATATGAGTACCAAAGCCTTTCGGGCTGGGAGGTCCACGACAAGCTGCCCTGGTGCACGGACAAAATGCGAAGCAACCCCGAGTCTAACACAGCTTGCCTCATCTATTCCATCGGAGAGGTCAGGATGGGCACGGAGATGGGATATTTAGCGCTCTTTCAAGATAAACAGGCACCGCGTTTGCTCTTGAACGTGACTTCTATGATGTTTCCAATCCAGGACCCCTTTTATAGCAAAGACGGTCGATATCTGGTTCTGAAAGCTCAAGTCTATGTGGAAGCAGAGCATAGCTTGGACTGTCCGATTCTTTTTTTGAATCTTGCGGAAAGAAGCTTTGCCAAATTTAAGATGAGAGGGAACAACTACAATTACGGAATCAAAGAGCTTTCACCTACTCGTTTTCGTATTCTTGTGGACGAGTATCAAAAATCGAAAGGGTTTGACGAAGATGCGATTGTCGATGTCAACGATTTGACTTGGACTCCGTTTCGTAAATGTCCCTTCTGTGACCGATTGCAAGTGCAAGAATCACACAGTCCTGATCTCTGATTTGACAAAGCAATCGATATGTTCCAATTCGATACCTCCACTGACCCTGATAAGCGCCAAGAAGCGGACGACCTAAATTTCTTGGATGTTCACATGATACCAAATTCTTCGTAATCCAGGCCCGAATCATTTTTTGTGTGTAGCGATCGAGCTTTTTAAACTGTCTGTCAAAAGCAGGTGTCGTCTTGAGTTGATATTTCATAATCCCAATTCATCCCATAATTCTTCTATCGGACGACTTTCCCCTGTTCTTTCATATTCGGCACATGCCTCATCAGCAATTTTGATATCGTACTCCTCTTCAATTTTTTCGAAGAGGGCTCTTTTGAAAGCCTCCGCCATTGAAATGGAATGTAAAGCTGCATAACCGGCAGCCAATTTTTTTTCTTCTTCTGACAATCTGATTGAAAACGCCATCGTTCTCCCTCCCTCTCTGAAATGAATCTTCAGGATTCCCTTTTCTATGCTTTTTTCTATAGTACATTGTACTACAAAAAGAGTTTCCTGTCAAAAGCGACTTTTTCTTTCGCATTACTATGCACAAGCTCCAACTGACAAAATTCCCTGCCGCGAAACATCGAACATTTTTTTTAAGAATGAGTCAAAAATGTTCTGAAAAATGCTATACTAATAGCAAAGAAAAAACGGAGTCCGTATTTTAGCGTGGGGGATGTGCTCGCGATTCAATTTGGGGAACAATACGGAATCGCCTTTGTTTCGGCGCTCAACGAGAGTCCACGAAAAATAGAATACCACTTGGCTTGCACGCGCACCTTGCAAAAAAGCAAGCCGAATATGGATGATTTTCTGAATAGCGAACTCGCTTGTGGAAAGCAAAACCATTCGTACTGCCTGAGCACGGATTGTTGGTTCAATCACAAGGATTTAGGGCTCCTTCTGGATTATATTGAGAAAATAGGCAAAGTTCAGCCGGAAAACTACTTCTTGGGAACCCTGTGCCCCGCTTCCACGCTGCAGGATATTTACACGCAAATCACAAGAAGCAGGGATGTATGGCAATTCGAACTAACAGAGGTCTTTTCTCTCATCAAAGACTTTGAGGCATGCGAGTCTTAAGGCAAGTCAAAAACGCGGAAAGGAGGAAGCAATGAGACGCAAATGGTTTCTTTTACTCATCGGAATACTGATTCTTTTGACCCCGATATTATTCTTAATCAACGCCTGCTTTGGCAATCCGATTTCAATGCGAATCGCGGACCGCGCCGCTGACAAGTACATCGCCCAAACTTATCAGAAGCTCGACTTGGAGCGGGGAGAGGTTTTTTACGATTTCAAAGACGGCTATTATAAGGTCCATCTACAGGACAAAAACAGCGAGGACACCAAATTTACCGTCTCCTTTGACGGCTTGGGAAGGCTCAGGGACGATAACTATGAACACAGAAGTTTCAACACTTTGCGTCGTTTTCAAAAAGCCCTCTTTGATTACGGAAAATCGATAGAGAAAAAGGAAAAGGTGAACTACGAAATCAATCTCCACATTCTGGATGAAGAAAACCGCGCCGATTCCTTGCGTTTGGACGAAAAAGTTGACTTTAAGAAGTTTCCGTTCTCGGTAGAGGCGACGGTGTTTACCTTTCGGGAAGAACCGAGCTACGAAGAGGCGCTCGCAATTTTAAAAGAACTCCGGGCAATCATGGACAAAGAGCCCTTCGATGTCAAGGTCTATTCCATCATCATCGTTCCGGAAAAAGACAGGGCGAGCGAAAACGAGGCGCAAACCTGGGTCAATGCGCTGACGATACACGAGATTCCGGAAGAGCTGATTCAAAACGGAAGCGTGGAAGACCTCAAAAAACATGAGTCCAAGATGGAGAACCGTCCATCCTCGGCTGAGAGTCCTACGGAAGCAGTCTTTCCCCCTTTTGTCCAAGTGGATGGAAAGCTGTATCAGGATACCGGATATGTGAACAGAGCTATCAAGTGCGGCACCCCGGATGGAATCATCAGCTCCTCCGTACCCGCTTCTGAAATGCCTCAAAAAGACAATCAATCCAACTTTGGAACAAATTACGAATATCAGCGTTGAACCAAAGGATATCTCAATCTTAGAATACGTGATCGATGGATTCTCTTTCGGGAGATTTCGATTCCAAACGATTCCATCCCCGAAGGGGTAGCAAACTTTAAAGCAAAGGTAATTGAGGCCAAGGAAGGAACTTTGATTGTCAGTGCAGCAGAGATTCCCGATGAATTCCGGCGAATTTTTGATTCAAAACCTGTGGAACAAATCAAGCCGATTTCTCTCAGCACCGAAAACCTGATTTTGGAGTCCGATACAAAACCAAACGATTCTGACTCTATGATTGGCAAAAGCGTTCACATTTGGTTCGACGGGGTCATAAAACAATCGGAAAAAAGGGCATCTGATTTGTTAGAATTGGGGCAAACCTATCGAGTTTCTATCGTAAAGGAATAGCGACAAACTTGCCTCTTAAAGAATGAGTACAAAGGAGAAGCAATATGAAACAATCTATCATAAATCGAATCCGAGCCTTAGGTGGCGATACCTCAAAGATGAACGGAGAGTCGATGAGCGCAGACTTATGTAGCATCACCTTTTCCACGGTCCTCTACCGAAAGCCGCTGGATACTCCCTGGGCAAAAGTAGAGGAACAAGAGCCTATTGACGGATTGGGGGACTTTATCCAAGAAAATCTGGACCTATTCAAGAAGGATAAAGAGCGCTTTTTCGATACCCTCTACCATACCTTTTTTACGCTAACGGAAGAACCTTATGGCCAATACTTTTGGCTGGGAGAGAAATTTACCCCATTCCGGAAGGAGAGCAAGGATTTTGAGGAATTTCATTACCTGTTTGACCCTCCTTCCCCGGAGTTTGCAAAGATTCTTTCTGTGACCAACGGAGTGGAAACCGACTTCGTTCACCTATTTTACGGTTTCGCTTATCCCGATGGCATCTTTGTCGCGAGTGTGGACAAGAATCCTGAGAATCCGACGGTCTTCGGAACTGACCACGAAGCATTCTTCTACGAGATTGATGAAGAGGGAGATTTGGAAAGCTATCTTCAAAGCTTCTGGACCAAGGATGAGCTCAGAGAGGTGCTTGAAAAGTATATGGAAGAGCTGTCGGGAGGCTCTTTATGAAGCAAGACGAGCTATATAAAGAATGGAAAAAGGAAGAGTCTCCCGCGAGATAATAAATATTTACTTTCTGCAAAAAAAATGATACGATAATTTTGACAATGCACAATAGAATTAGCTACAGAATAGTAACTTTAAGAGGATTTGTGATTCACAACAAGCACATCAATCTGTGAATAAAAAGGAGGTAACTATGGGCTTATTTGGATTTGGAAAGAAAAAGGAATGGGATCTTGAAAGATCCGATGCGAACAAAAGCAGGATGAGGGAACTCTTCAACGGCGTTATGCCGGATGGCGACACCTGGAAAATCGTTTACGGCTACGGTCTGAACATCAAGAACAGCAGCTACATCATTGCCCGGAAGACCACTTACACCTACACCAGCTTAATCATCGGATATCGCGAATCCGACATGAGCATCGCATTGGTACAAACGACTCCGGAACTCGAAGGATGCAGCGAGGCGGAACGCTTCCAAAAAGATGCGATCAAAAAAGCAAAGATTTCTACCGGCATGTACACCATTTACCACCAGGGCGGCATGATGGCCGGCTACACACAGTTTGCAGCGATAGCGGAAAACGATGAGAAGTTCCTTGCCTACGTCTACCAACCGGAAGAGTTCGACGACTTTGAGGCCTTCTTCAAAAAGTTCTCGGGAAAATAGGAAAACGACATGACTTGGTTTGAATTTTTTATAGTTTTGGTAATCCTCTGCGTCGTTTCCTTTTTCATCCGAATCGTGTGGGTAAAGGGAATCGACTTCCTCCTCTCCCTCGTAAAAAGAGCCTTCGGGCTCCATAAAAAAGAAGAGCCGGAGACCTGGCACAGCCTGGAGGAGATTCGAAAACATAATCAGAAATAAGAAAGAACAAAACTTCGCCTGTAGGCGAAGTTTTCTTTTTGGGTATGAATAAGATACTACAGGAGGTATTGAACATGAATTTCAACAAAAATCGAGAGAGAATCCGCTTGGACAGCTCTGTGCTGATGCTCATAGATATTCAGGAAAAACTCTTCCCCTTCATCGCGAACAAGGAAGACGTTTTGAAGAACAATCAGATTTTACTGGACGGGGCGAAGGCGCTTGGCTTGCAAACGGTCGTGACCGAGCAGTACCCGGAAGGCCTGGGACCCACTGTGGAAGGCTTGCAGAGCAAAATTCAGGGTTTGGACTTGTGGCAAAAGAGAAGCTTTTCAGTCGCGATTGACAACAGTGGGGAAGTCGATGCCCTGGTCAAATCGGGTAAGGACACCTTCCTTCTGAGCGGAATCGAGAGCCACATTTGCGTCTACCAAACGGCAAAGGACCTGCTTTTGCGGGGGCTTAGGGTTTGCCTGATTTACGATGCCTGCGGCTCGAGAAAGACCGAGAACCACCTGCAGATTCTGTCTACCTTGAGGGAACTCGGGGCTCTGATTCTACCTACCGAAAGCGTCCTGTTTGAGCTGATGTCGGATTCCAAGCATCCGTCATTCAGAACCGTATCGGGCTTGGTCAAATAGAAAATATAGTGTTGTTTCTATAATGTAATAAGTTTTAAGCACAAGATGTAGTATAATCTCGAATACACACAACGAACAAGGAGGTCTCATGAAAGAAGCGTGGAACACTTTTATACCGGGTAAGTGGTGCGAAAAAATTGATGTTCGCAATTTCATACAGTTAAACTATGCAGAGTACACAGGCGACAGCTCTTTTTTGGAAGGCCCCACCGAAGCCACAGAAAAACTGTGGAGCATTATAATGGACCTGACCAAACAGGAGCGGGAAGCGGGCGGCGTCCTGGACATGGACACCAAGATCATTTCTACCGTTTCCTCTCACGGTCCGGGATACTTGGAGAAAAGCTTGGAAAAAATCGTCGGATTGCAGACGGACAAGCCTTTTAAAAGGGCGCTCCAGCCGTTCGGCGGCATCAAGGTTTCGGCCAGCTCGTGCAAGGCCTACGGCTACGAGGTGGACGAGGAAGTGATGGAGCTCTTCGACAAGTACCGAAAAACACACAACCAAGGCGTTTTTGACGTCTATACACCGGAGATGCTGGAGGCGCGTTCGGCCGGCATCATCACAGGTCTACCGGATGCCTACGGCAGAGGCAGAATCATCGGAGACTACAGACGGGTTGCCCTCTATGGAGTCGACAGGCTGATCGAGGACAAAGAGGAGCAAAAGGCGAGCACTTCGACGGATATGTCGGATACCGATGTCATCCGACTCAGAGAAGAACTCACCGACCAGATTCGTTCGCTCGAAGAGTTGAAGGAACTTGGGAAATCGTACGGATTTGATATTTCAAGGCCTGCTGAAACCGCAATCGAGGCGGTTCAATGGCTCTATTTTGCGTACCTGGCGGCGACCAAGGAGCAGAACGGCGCGGCGATGAGCTTGGGAAGAACTTCGAGCTTTTTGGATATCTACATCCAAAGAGACTTGGAAAAGGGCATCCTCACAGAAAAAGAAGCCCAAGAAATCATCGACCACTTCATCATGAAACTCAGAATCATAAAATACGCGAGAACGCCGGAATACAACTCGCTCTTCTCGGGCGACCCGACCTGGGTGACCGAGTCTTTGGCGGGCATGAGCCTGGACGGCAGAAGCTTGGTTACTAAAACTTCATTCCGATACCTGCACACACTGAGCAATCTGGGCACGGCGCCGGAACCGAACATGACGGTGCTCTGGTCTAAGAGCTTGCCGGCCAACTTTAAATCTTACTGCGCGGAGATGTCGATCAAGACTTCGTCGATTCAATACGAGAACGACGATTTGATGCGGGGCAAAAAGGGCGATGACTATGCGATTGCCTGCTGCGTATCGTCTATGATCGTCGGAAAGGAGATGCAGTTCTTCGGCGCGAGGGCCAACCTTGCCAAGGCGCTCCTCTACGCGATCAACGGCGGAAAGGATGAGAAGACCGGCCATCAGGTAGGGCCAAGATACAGGCCGATCACTTCGGAATATCTGAACTACGAGGAACTCATGGTCGCATACAAGGACATGCTGGAATGGCTCGCAGGCCTCTATGTCAACACCCTGAACGTCATCCACTACATGCACGATAAATACTGCTACGAGAAGATTCAGATGGCGCTCCACGACAGGGACGTGACCAGACTCTTCGCGACAGGTATGGCGGGGCTCTCGGTGGTTGCGGACTCCTTAAGTGCCGTGAAATACGCCAAGGTCAAGGTTCTCAGAAATGAAGAGGGTCTCGCGGTCGACTACGAGGTCGAGGGCGATTACCCTTGCTACGGCAACAACGACGAGAGGGTCGACGAGATTGCATCTGAGCTGGTTGAGAGCTTTATGAATATGATCAGAAAGCACAAGACCTACCGAAACGGCGTTCCGACCATGTCAATCCTAACGATTACATCGAATGTCGTCTACGGCAAGAAGACCGGAAGTACACCGGACGGAAGAAAGGCCGGAGAACCGTTTGCTCCGGGCGCGAACCCGATGCACGGAAGGGATAAAAAAGGCGCTTTGGCTTCGCTCTCTTCGGTTGCAAAGCTGCCTTATGAGCACTCGGAAGACGGAATTTCCAACACCTTCTCGGTGATACCGGATGCGCTCGGAAAAGATTTGACCGTCTTCTCCGGAGAACTGGATTTGGACAAATTGTGCGGAGGCGGCTCTTGCGCGATTCCGAACTTGAGCATCGAAGACTAGAAAAGTGATGTTCACAGCGGAAGAACGAAACGCAAGGAAGGCTTATGAAAGTACAATATAACGTACTAAAAAGTTAAAAGGAAAGAGCTGAACGAAGCTCACGGAAACATAAATCACAGGATAAGAATCCAAAGGAGGATGGAATGGTAAACAAGTCACAAGTAGAAAATTTGGTGAACATGCTGGACGGCTATATGGAGCAGGGCGGACACCATCTGAACATAAACGTATTTAACAGGGAAACCTTGCTCGATGCACAAAGGCATCCGGAAAACTACCCGCAGCTGACCGTCAGAGTATCCGGCTATGCGGTAAACTTCAACAAGTTGACCGAAGAGCAGCAGAACGATGTCATCAGCAGAACCTTCCACGAGAATATGTAGGGTTTGATGCAGGGCTACGTACATTCAATTGAGACCATGGGGACTGTCGACGGTCCCGGTCTCAGGTATGTTGTATTTACGGCGGGTTGCCCCCTAAGGTGCAAGTACTGTCACAACCCGGACACCTGGAACATGCAAAACGGCAAGAAGATGAGCAGTGAGGAAATCATCCGAGACTTCGAAAAGTACAGGCCGTACTTGCGAAGCGGAGGAATCACGGTGACCGGCGGAGAACCCCTGGTCCAAATCGACTTCGTGACCGACTTGTTTCGGCTCGCAAAAAAACGGGGCGTGCACACCTGTCTTGACACCAGCGGGGCAACGTTCAGCCTGCGCGAAGACAGGTTGGCAAAGTTTGAACTGCTCTGCAAGTACACCGACCTTGTCATGCTCGATATCAAGCATATCGATGCTCAAAAGTACAAAGATTTGACCGCCGGGGAGCTGAGCGAGACCCTGGCTTTTTTGGACTTTCTGGAGGCGCAGGGAACTTGCGATATCTGGATCAGGCATGTCATCCTGGAACACTGGACCTACGATACCAAGTACTTATACAGACTGGGCTACCACCTGGGCGGATACAAAAAAATCAAGGCCCTGGACGTCCTCCCCTACCACAGCATGGGGGTCAACAAGTATGAAAAGATCGGTCTGGACTATCCGCTCAAGGACGCGAGAGCGATGACAAAGGAAGAGGCGGCAAAGGCAAGAAGCGTGATGGAAGCCGGCATCCGGGATAAACTGCTCGGAAGGGAAGCCCAACTGTAAAATAATTTGGTCTTTTTCGCCCTCGGCTAAAAAAACTACTTGATTATATTTGCAGATTATGTTATGATTCTCTTCGTAGTGAGCCGAAGTGGTGGAATCGGTAGACGCGTCGGATTCAAAATCCGAAGCTCTTCGGGGCGTGAGGGTTCGAGTCCCTCCTTCGGCACCAAGCAAAGAAATAGCCCGTTCATACGAACGGGCTGTTTTATTATCAAAAAGCCGAGCGAATTGACCGCGTCACGCTTTTCTCGTTTACAAATAAAAATCCTGAATCGCCTGAGACAGCATCTCCGACCACGAAGAAAACTCGCTGACCTTGGAAAAGACCTCATCCAACTTCTCTACCGGAAATTCCTCAATCTTGTCCAAATCGACATCGATCCCGAACTTTGCAAAGATTTCGTCCAAGCTCTTGTACTCGGTGTACTTGCTGATAAAGTCGGGACTCAAGAGCTCCCTGACATTGACTCCCTCGGGTTCAAAGTCCTCGTTGATGCCGTCTTCAGAATCATCAAATCCCACAAATTTCTCAATCATAGCCCTTCTCCTTTCCTCACATTCCCTTTAAGATTATTATACCCAAAACTCTTGTGAATCTCAAAACTATAAATCAGACTCTCCTTGACCTCGTAGCCTGAAATCTTGGCAATCGCCTCCGAATAGAGCTCGAGCTGCAGGCCGTAGCACTCCAAAAAGGCCGCTTCCTCGCGCAAACGGTCGGTCTTAAAATCCAGGACGACGAGCTTGTCATCCCGGTCCAGAAAGGCCAGGTCGATGATTCCCTGAAGGTGGTACTCTTCCCCGTCGATCTCCTTCTTGTAGACAAAGGGCTTTTCGGTCCAAAACTGCTTGGCATCCAGGATTCTTTGGTAGAGTTCCTGCTCGCAGAACGCCCGAATGCGGCTCAGTTCGATTCGCTTCAGCTCTTCCTCCGACAGATAGCGCCTTTCCAGGTTCAGGGCCAGAAACTCTTCCAGCCCCAGCCTGCTCCTCAAGAAGACTTGCATAAACTTGTGGTAGGCGTTTCCTCTCTCGGTGCCGCCTTCCCCGCCGCTCGCCTTCCCTGTTATCTTGGCCTTTCTGTTCTCCCTTTCCTTCAGCTGACTGACCGTCTTCCTGGACACGCCCTTCATCACGGGATAGTCCATCGCGCTAAACGACTGCAGGATTCGATTCAAACTCTCATCCTTTTCGGCCGGCTCCGGCTCGTCCTGCGCGTTCAGAGCCGCCTCCAAATCGTCGATGAAGCAGGTCCAGTTTTCGTTGATCGCAAAGGACCGCTCCTCCGATACCCCGACTCCCTCGGACAAGATCCCGCAGAAGGACAGGGCGTGCAAAATCCAAGAAAGGTAGGACTCCGATTCCAAAAGTGCCCGCTCGCTCGCCTGAAAATTCTTTACCGAAAGGGACTCGGCCTTCACCTTCGCGAAGAGCTCGAGCCGGTGCTCCGCCCGGGTCATCGCCACATACAAAAGGCGCATCTCCTCCAGGGTCTCAAGGGCAAGCTTTTTGTTCTTCTCGATGTAAAACTTGGGGTTGGAATGCTTGATTCCCTGCTCCCGGTACACGTTTTTGGAAACCAGCCCCCACTGATCGGAAATCAGCGTCATATCGCTGTGCGACTTGTTGAAGCTCTTCTGCATATCCTGCAGAATGACATACTTGAACTGAAGACCCTTGGATTTGTGGATGGACAGGAGCTTTACGCTCTCGGATTCATTCTGCATCTTGGACTGATACATCAGAACCCCT
Source organism: Bacillota bacterium (assembly GCA_030529225.1). Lineage (GTDB taxonomy): Bacteria > Bacillota > Clostridia > Peptostreptococcales > Acidaminobacteraceae > JAUMXH01. The sequence goes on from JAUMXH010000009.1 coordinate 28,251, forward strand.
CCGCGCTTTCTCATCTCGTCAAAGTGCTCCAAAAGGCGGTACAGTCCGTACTTGCCGGAGCGCTCGAAGGCATCTATATAAGCCAAAAAGTCCTGCAGGGCATGGTAGATGCTGTAGGCGCCGCGCTTTCCGAGGCAGTGATACAAGTACTTGCTGTCCTGCAAGAGATCCCCGAGCCTGTGCCTTACGCTCAAATAATCCCGTGTTCGGAAGCGCTCCAGCTTTTCGCTCAGCGAGCGGAGCTTCGCAAGGATGGCCGGCGGAATCGGCTCTCCGTTTTTATCTTGTGAATTTGTTGCAAAAGATTCACAGAGAAAGTCTGCGTAGTACCTTCTCTCAAAGTTGGAGAGGACAAAGAGCTCATCATCCGTAAACTGCCCGATGGCGGAGCGCATGACCGAGAGGAGGGCCATGTCGTTCTTCGGGTTGGAGACCAGGTTCAGAAAGTCGATCAAAACCAGGATTTCCGGAACCTCAAAGAGGTTTTCCTCGATGTCTATGCTCAAAGGAATCCCGTGGTCCTCAAAGACTTTTTTAATCCAAGCCGCCCTGCGGTTCGGGCTCCTGCTCAAAATACAAATGTCCCCATAGGTAAAATGCCGCTCCTCGACCGGCTCTCCCGCTTCGTCAAAGACCGGATAGGTCTCCTTGCGGATTTCCTTGATCCTGCGGATGATCGCCTTTAGGGTCAGCTCGTCCGTACTCAGGGTCTCGTCCTCGCTGATCAGCTGCTTCATCCAATCGGTATCCAGGAATCTGAGGTAGCTCTTTTGCCCGTACTGCGCGGGATCGGCAATCTTCTTTCCGGACTTCAGCATCGCCGTCTTCGCGTAGTCGATGCCCCCGTAGGATTTGCTCATCAGACGTTCAAATACGTCGTTGACCGAGCTGAGCACCCTCGGCATCGAGCGGAAGTTTTCATTCAGCTCTATGGTCTTGGCCCCGTCCGAGGCCGCAAAGGCATCGTACTTTTGCAAAAAGAGCTCCGGTCTGGCCTTTCGGAACGCGTAGATGCTCTGCTTGTAGTCTCCGACGATGAACAGGTAGTTGCCCTCGCTCTTCAGGCGCGAAATGATCGCATCCTGCACATCGCTGGTGTCCTGGAACTCGTCGATAAACAAGTACTTGAGCTGCCTCTGATAGCTCTCTCTGAGATCCCGATCGTCCAGGACCTTGAGCGCAAAATGCTGCATGTCGTCAAAGTCAATCAGGTTGTTTTTGCGCTTCTTTTCGGCGTACTTGTTCGTAAAGAGGGCGGTCAGCTTGAGAAGGGAGACCGAAAGCTCCTGCGCGTTCTCCATGTCCCGCTCGAGCTGCTCATAAGAGAACAAAAAGTAGTGTTTGGCCAGCTGCGAGCCCATCGCTTTTATGGCATCTCTCTCGTCTTTGAACGCCGCAGCGGTCTCCGAGTCGATGAGCTCCTTCACCTTTCCCCGCGCGGCCGGCATGGCCTCAAAGCTGTGGGCTTGGAACAGTCTGTGAATCGCTTGATAGCTGTCCGGGCTCAGAGAGTCGGACTCCTTTAAGAGTTCCTCCACCGTGAAGAAGACCGCCAAATCCTTTTTGGCCGTTTCCAAGTACTTGTCAAAGCCGCTCGCCTCGGCAAGCCTGTAATAGGAGTCTTTGCGGCCCAGGATGCGCTCCAAATCAAGGAGGGCATGCCCTCTGATCTCGGCCAGGACATCGTAATCCGCCAGCGTCTTTTGCATAGTGGATTCCAGAAAGAGGACGGGATCCTTGGACCCCGCAGCCTCTCGGAAAATATTCATGACGATTTCCCGCAGGGCATCGTCCGAATAGGCCTGCGCAAAGGCCAAGATGGCCGGACGCATCTCCTCGCGCGATTCCGCCTCCTCGATCGCCTGCTCAAAACTCTCCTCCTGCAGGGAGCTCATTTCCGAGTTGTCGGCCACCCGAACATCCGGTTCTATTCCGAGCAGGGTGACATTTTCTTCGATCAAACGCTTGCAGAACCCGTGAATCGTCGAAATATTGGCCGAAGGCAGGAGGGAAATCTGGGTACTCAAATGCTTTAAGTCGCCCGACTCCTCCTCGAGGGCCCTCTGTAACCTGTCGTAAATTCTGGTCTTCAGCTCCCGAGCCGCCGCCTCTGTGAACGTCACAATCAAAAATTCATCGATGCTCGCCGCGTCCTCCAGAATCAGGGTGCAAACCCGTTCAATCAGAACCGCGGTCTTTCCCGTTCCGGCGGAAGCCGAGACCAAGAGGTCCCTACCCCTGTCAAAGATCGCCTCTCTCTGCTCTACATTAAACATAGTCTTTCCATCCAATCCCTCATCCGCTTACTCGGATGCCTCGCTTTCCGAGGCGTCTTCCCGCCCCTTCTTGTCAACAAACTGTTCGCGGTACCTGTTTTTATCGAGTTTGAGAATCCCGTTGTAACCGCAGTACGGGCAGGGATAGTCCCTGCTGTCGTGATTCTTGACCGAGATCTTGGCCGAGTTAATCTCATCCAGCAGCCTCCAAATGTTGCGGTCACTAACTTCCAAGAGTTCTTGAAAGCGCTCCTCATCGATCAACGTCGCCGACCTCTTGCTCAGAGAGCCGGACTTTAAGAGACTCAAATTGGTAGAGAGCGACTCGCCCGATTCCGCAAGAGCCCTGTCCGCCGCCTTGATCAAGTCCTCGTTATGCAGATACCTTCCGCTCAAGCGGTACTGCTTGAGAATTTCCGCCTCCGTGGCGCCCGCTTCCCCGATTTCGGCGAGGTCGGAAAAGGACTCTCTGACCGAGTGATAAAAGGCTCCGAGCGCTTCGGCGCCCTTATATTCGCCTTCGAGCAGGGCCCTTAGGTAGGTGAGGAGCTGGAGCTGGGTGCCCTCTCTGACATCCTTCTCGCTGAACTCCTTGTTCCCGGTCTTGTAGTCGATGACCCTGAGGTAGTCCTTGCCCCTAAAGTGCAAAAGGTCCACCCTGTCGATTTTTCCCTCTATCAGGAGCTCCTTGTCCCCGTTTCGGAATCGGTGCTCGAATTCCTTCTCGGTGTAAGTTTGCATCTCACAGGCATCCGTGCTCTGAAGCTGGCTCAACACCGACCTTGCGATGTACTTGATCGACGGCTCAAAATACTGAAAACGCTTCTTGAATGCCGCATTGATCTTGAGCACCTCTTCTTCCTGCTGGCTTTCCCAAAAGAGTTCCTTTAAAATGGCTTCCGAACGCGCGCTGAAGTCCTCCTTGTCTTCGGCACTTTGATAGCCCTTGATGAAGTTCTCGAGCGCCCTGTGAAAGACGTTTCCGATCATCGCGTAGTCGACGCTCTCATACTCGTTTTGCACGGGTTTAAGGGCGTACTGCACAAAGAATCCGTACGGGCAGGCCGCCTGCCGTTCCAGTCTGGAAACGCTGAGACGGTAAGACTTCAGGCCGTCCTCTTCCCGCAAGCGGGCAACCTTTTTCACATATTCGTCCGCGTGTTCGAGCAGCTCCCCCTGCAATCTGTTCTCCGCCTGCAGGAACGATGAATATTCTTCCGAATATTCACTGTCGAAACCCCTGTTCTGAAAGTAGCGCGGATTCGTCTGTAGAAAGAGTTCTTCATAAAAAGGCTGTTTTCGGCCGCTTTCCCCGATTGCCCGAAGCCCGTGCTCGTAGTATTTTTCTTCGATCCCAAAGTGCTTTTTCAGACTCTTGATCCAGTTCGATTCGGTCAGCTCATCCTTCTTTTCATCCGTCGTCGGGTAGGTAAACACCGTCTTCTCCGATGCATAGATGATCTTCTCGTAGAGGTCAAAGATTTCCTTGTCGATAAACTTGCTGACGGTTTTAAAATCATACTCGCTCAGTTCATCCAGATAAGAGAGCTCCGACGAGCTGAAAATTGACTTTGCCCCGAACTTCGCCTGCGGGAGAGCCCCGTCGTTCGCGCCGGCCACATAGAGGATTTTCACGCCCAAAAACTTGCTTCTCTCTATGCTCCCCGAAAGCACTTTCAGGCCGCTCGAAGGGCTGATGCCCGCCTGATAGGAACTGAGCGCCGACAAAAAGAGCTCTACAAAGCTTTCCGCGTCCGACTCCGTCTCGCCCGAGAAAGCCTCGATTTGAACAAAGACTTCCTCCAGGCCCCGCTTGATCGCCGCGTACTTTCCGTACTCGTCTTCCTCCTCCGATTCGGCATGGCGGAAGAGCTTCTCTTCAAGGAACTCAAAGAACGCAAAGCGATCCAGGTAGCTTTTGAAGCAAAGCGACTTTTCTTTCACAGTCGGGGCTTCCTGAAAGGCATCCCGAAGCTCCCTGAGCGCCGTCAAAATCTCATCCTTGAACGCGAGCATCCCGCCGCGCTCCTCTTCGCCCAAATCCTCTGCAAAAAACTGAAAGCTCTCCTGCCTGAACCACCTGTCATAGCCGAGGTTCATGCTCAGCGCGTAGCGCTCGATCTCGCTCGCCGCCGCGTAGCGCGCAGCCCCCTCCTCCTCGTCAAGAGACAAAGAGCTCGCAAACTTGAGACAATCGATGACCTGCTTGGTGCCGAAATTGCCGGCGACCGCCCGAAGGGAGCTGATCAAAAAGAGCACCGCATCAAAAGAGACAATCGGCACATTCTCATCCCTAAAGTAAGGGATTTGATAGCTCTGAAAAACCTTGTCGACGCTGTACTCGTAGACCTCCATGTTGGAGGTGACGAGAGCAAACTCGTTCCACTTGTAGTTCCCGCTCCTCATGTGCGATAGGATGTCCTGCGCGATGTAAGCGAGTTCCTCCTCCCTGCTCCCGGCCGAAACGATCTCAAAATTGGGCCTTGTAGGATACCTTTTGTTCTCGTAGTCGAAGAGGGAGGCAAAGGCCTGCGCGTTCTTTTCCGACTGTCCCGGCGGATAACTGATGCGCTCGATTTGATAGCTTTGTCCGCTCTCGCGGAAGGCCTGTTCCATTTGAGCGAGAAACTTGTGCGCGTACCTCGCCGCGACCCCGCTACCTGCGTGGAGCATACGAAACACCGCGTTTTCCGCCTTCGATGCCATCGCCGTCAGCAGAGACAGCTCGGAAGAGGACATGCCGGTAAAGAAGTCGACCACCAAATCGTAGTCATCGAGTAAACGGCCGCCTTCCTCGGCAAGAAAATGCTCGGTGAGGCGCCTTGCGAGCTCGATCTGATCGATCTTCCCGCCCTCAAAGAAGTGCAGGTACTCGTTCATAATCAAGGAGAGCTCATAGAGTTTCTTGGCCAGGGTCGGCTGTGATGTGCGAACGCTCTCACTGAGCCGGAGCAGGTCTTCCGTTCCGATTTCCTCGCTCCTGAGCGCATCGAGTTGGGAAAGAATCAGCTCCGTCAAAGACTTGGAGCGGTAGGACGCCCTGTAGGTTTCCAGCTTGGCATCCAGGCGTTTTAAGAGCTGCATCAGAACCAGCATCTTCCCGAATTCACTGATCAGGTTCTCGGGCCCGATTCCCACAAGATAGCCGAGCTCGTGCAGAAGTTTCTGAAATCCGTAAACCCTAACATGAAAAAGCCCCTCATATCCCGCTTGGTTTATGAGGTACTTTTCCGCATCAAAGGCAACCTGTTCCGGCACGACCAGAATCACATTCCCCCGAAGAATATCGAGCCCCTTGATATAGTCAAGTTCCATATGCGGAACTTGACTCGGGGTATGAATTACTTTTATCGTATTCACTAGTTCTTTTCTACTTCCGGCACTTCGTAGCCGTTGAGCTCCACAGTCACCTTGGTGATTACGCAAGCAACGGCAGGCTTGTCATTCGGGCCGGTTTCGACTTCCGCGAGTGCATCCAGGCTCTCTTCTCCCTCAGTCAGTGCGCCGAAGGCCGCATATTCGCCGTCCAGGAACAAGGCGTCCTTGTGGCAGATGAAGAATTGAGATCCCGCGCTGTTCGGCATCTGTGATCTGGCCATCGAGATGACGCCGCGCTTGTGCTGAATGTCGTTGCTCGCAAAGCCGTTTGATGCGAACTCTCCGAAGATTCCGTATCCCGGGCCGCCCATGCCGGTTCCCTGAGGGTCTCCGCCTTGAATCATAAATCCTGAGATGATTCTGTGAAAGCCCAAGCCGTCATAGTAGCCGTCCTGAGCGAGGGAAACAAAGTTTGCCACCGTGTTCGGCGCCTTCTCAGGATAGAGTTCCAACTTCATATCCGCGAGGTCCTTGTCCCCGATCTTTGTGCTGATTGTTACTACCGGATGATTTGCCATATCGTTTTCTCCTTTTTGTTCTTCTTGACTCTTGTCCGTATTTTCCTGATCTTTTTGTTGATCCTTTTGTTCTTCCTGTTTTTGCTGCTCCGCTTCGTCCTTTTGCTCTTCTTCCGCAGCGCCCTTTGTCTCCTCAGCGGGCTTATCTCCTCCGCTGCCCGCCCCGCAGGCAGTGAGCGCCAAGACCAAACATAGAACCGACAACAGTGAAATGATTTTTTTCATAGCTTCCTCCTAAATTCTTGCTCCGAACGAAATCCGATCCGAGGCCCAATCCGTGCCCCGCCCGACCTTGCCCGTCTAATAGAGCCGCTCCAAGACCTCAAAGAAGGCCCTTCTGCAACTGTTCTCGCGAACGATTTCCCTGTCTCCGATGAGCTTGTAAGACTTCGCAATGTTCCTGTCCCCGTACAAAATCGCAATGTAGACCATTCCCACCGGAGTCTTCTCGGTACCGCCCTCCGGACCCGCCACGCCGCTGATCGACACGCAGACATCCGCCTTGCTGAGTTCGTACAGGCCGTCATTCATCGCGAGCACGCATTGGGCGGAAACCGCACCGTGCTCTTCCAAGACTTCTTTGGGAACCCCGAGCCGCTCGATTTTTTGCTGATTGGAATAGGTCACGATGCCCAGGTCAAAGACCGCTGACGAGCCCGGAACATCGGTCAAAAACTTGGATGCCAGGCCGCCGGTGCAGCTCTCGGCAATCGCAATTTTCAGGTTTTTCTCCTTTAAGACTTTGTAGAGCTTCTCGTTCAGGTCCTCTCCCTCATAGGAGAAGATATTCCTTTCGAGCCGCTCCCGCAGTTGTGTCACGACCGGTTCAAAAACTTCCTCCGCCTCGCGCTCCGTATGTTTCATCGTGGAAAGTCGGAGTTTTACGAGGCCCGGAGAGGCGTAGATGCCGATGCTCGGGTCGGTTTGACCCGCAAAGATGTCATCGATCAAAGTCGCGCACTTCGATTCCCCGATTCCGAACAGGTGAATGAACTTATTGAAGAGGTGCAGATCCCCGTCCTCCAAGAGGCGCTTGAGCGGTGCCAAAACCGCTTCGAGTTCTCTGGGAGGCCCCGGCAGACAGATGATGGTGAGCCCGTCCTTACTGACCAGGAAGCCGGCCGCCGTGCCGAGCGGGTTCGGAAGGATGCGCGCGCCCTCGGGAAAAAAGGCCTGGGAACTGTTGTTTTCCGTAAACTCAAAGCCCTTTTGACGGAAGATGCGCTTCATCTCGGCCATCACGTTTTCGTCTTCGACCAGGCGCAAGCCCAGAAAGTCCGCGACCACATCCCTGCTGATGTCATCGAGCGTTGGCCCGAGCCCGCCGGTACAAATAATCAAGTCACTGCTGTGAGACAAAAACTCCAAGGCATCCTTGATGCGCTCGGGATTGTCCCCCACCGACAGGTGATTGTAAACCGAGTAGCCCAGGTCGTTGAGTTCCCTGGACAACACATTCGCGTGGGTGTTCAAAGTGTGCCCCACCAACAGTTCCGACCCGATGTTCAGAATCCCGACTCTCTTGCCTATCTTGTCCATGTTTCCCCCTATTCTTCCAAGACTCGCCTGTTTTTATAAATGTAATTCACGCCCGAAAGGATGGTCAGAACGACCGCAAGCAGAAGCAGGGCGTAGCCCGCTCGGAAGATGAGATCCACTTTAAAGGCCTTCCCGAACAGAATCATCAGGATGGAAATCATCTGAAAGACTGTCTTGATTTTGCCCAGAATATCCGCCGCAATCACGATGTTGTGCGCGGCCGCGACCGCTCTGAAAATACTCATCATCAAATCCCTGGAAAGGATGACGATGACGAGCCAGCCGTAGATGTAGCCCTTTTCCACCAGGAGAATCAGCGCCGAAAAAACCAGGATTTTATCCGCCAAGGGGTCCGTCAACTTGCCGAGCTTGGTAATCTGGTTGTATTTTCTGGCGATGTAGCCATCCAAAAAATCGGTAAACGAAGCCGCGGCAAACACAAAAAAAGCAGCGATCTGAGCGTACATATGGTTCACATAAAACAGCACGATGAACAGGACGGCCAGGCCGAACCGAAGCATGGTGAGCTTATTTGCGGTATTCAATTTTGTTCCCCCTTCCGGAATCCCTGACGGAATCCAAATTTTTTTTTACTTGCAAAAGGCGAAGCCCGCCTTTCTTTTTTTCTATCTTTCTACCCTACAATATACATCATGTTCATCGGCATTTACAACCCTTACATCCACAAATTCGCCCGGCTTTAAAGGCGCTCCCTGCGGAGCTTCCACGTAGCTCAGACCGTCCACATCCGGAGAGTCCCGGTAGGTCCTGCCCACATAGGACTGCCCGTCGAATCCGTCGATGAGGACGCGCTCTATCCGGCCGATTCTCGCCTCCTGCTTTTGGAAGGAAATCTCCTCCTGCAGCGACATCAGCTCCGCCCTTCGCATCTCCTTGACATCCTCGCTCAGCTTCCCGTCGAGGGTAGAAGAGTGGCTTCCTTCCTCGTCCGAGTACGCGAAGACGCCGACCCGGTCCAGCCTGCACTCGGCCAAAAAGGCCATCAACTCCTCAAAGTCTTCTTCGGTCTCGCCCGGAAACCCGGCGATAAAGGTGCTGCGGATGCAAGCCTCGGGCATGCTTTCCCGAATCTTTCGAATCAAGCGCAGGATATCGCCCTTGCTCGTGTTTCTGCGCATGCGTTTCAGCATGCGGTCGCTGATGTGTTGCAGCGGGATGTCAAAGTAGGGAAGCACCTTCTCCGAGCCCGCGATATAGTCGATCAAATCGTCTCTGATGACGTCCGGATACATATAGTGGAGCCGGATCCACTCGATGCCCTCGACCTGCTCGAGCTCCTTCAGCAGAGCAAGGAGGCTTACCCCGCTCCCCAGATCGATGCCGTAGCGAGAGGTATCCTGGGCGATCACGATCAGCTCCTTCGTTCCCGACTCCGCCAAATAGCGACTTTCCTTCAGCAAGTCCTCGATGCCGAGCGACTTGTAGCGCCCCTTGAGCTGCGGAATGATGCAGAAGGAGCAGGCGTTGTTGCAGCCCTCCGAAATCTTTAAAAACGAGTAGTGGGACGGGGTGCTGAGGTAGCGGTTCACCGTCGGATTGTAGATTCTGTCCAGGTTGCCGGTGTAGTCCTGAAAGCCGAGCCCCAGGCGCAACTTTGTCATCACCTCGACCACCCTGTCGTAGTTCGCGGTCCCGATCAAAGCGTCGAGTTCGGGGATCTCGTCCCTGAGCTCCCTTGGGTAGCGCTCGGCCAGGCAACCCGCAAGCAACAATTTTTTTTCGGGGTACTCCTCCTTTAAAACCGCCATTTCACAAGCGAGTTCGACCGATTCCATCTTGGCATCGAGGATGAAGGAACAGGTGTTGATCACGATGAAGTCGGCTTCCGACGGGTGATCGATCAGTTCGCAGCCCGCTTCCAGGATGGCCCCCGCCATCACCTCGCTGTCGACTGTATTCTTCGCGCAGCCCAGGCTCTCTATCGCTACCTTGAGACCCCTCAGTCCGTTATGCATCGTAATCCTCACTCTCCCAATGGCCGCCGCTGATCAAAACCTCCCGCGGTTTTGCGCCCCTGCTCGGGCCGACGACGCCCTTCTCTTCCATCTCTTCTATGATTCTGGCGGCGCGGTTGTAGCCGATTCTGAACTTGCGCTGTATCATCGAGGTCGAGGCCTTCTCCGAGCGAATCACAAACTGAATCGCCGCGTCCAGCAGCTCGTCGCTCTCGCCGTCCTCGCCGCTCGCATAGTCCTGCAAATGGCTGCCGTCCACGACCGACTCGTTATACTCGAGCTCCCCGTCATACTGCTGCTTCACATAGTCGACCAGGGCCTCCACCTCGTGGTCGGTCACCAGGGCGCCCTGCACCCTGGTCGGCTTGGACTTGCCGGCGCTCAGGAAGAGCATGTCGCCCTTTCCGAGGAGCTTGTCGGCCCCCTGCTCGTCCAGAATGGTGCGGGAATCGATCTGCGAGGAAACCGCAAAGGCGATGCGGGAAGGGATGTTGGCCTTGATGAGACCGGTGATGACGTCCACCGAAGGTCTCTGGGTCGCGACGATCAGGTGCATGCCGGCGGCCCTTGCCATCTGTGCGATTCTGGCGATCGACTCCTCGACCTGCTTTCCGGCGACGACCATCAGGTCGGCCAGCTCGTCGATGATGATGACGATGCGCGGCATGAACTCCATCTCTGCTTCGGGTTCCTCGTTCACGACCTTGTAAACGAAGCCGTCCTCGGCATCTTCGTCAAACGGCGCGGGAGCCTCCGCATCGAAGTCCTCTTCCAGGATGCCGTTTTCGCGAATCTCTTCCTCGGCTTCGCGAAGGGCCTCGCTCTCGCGCTTCCACTCCTCGTATTTTTCGTTGTAAGAATTGATATCTTTGACCCTGTACTCGGCAAACTTCGCGTACCTTTGGGTCATCTCATTGACCGCCCAGCTTAGGGCGACCGAGGCCTTGCTCGGATCGGTCACGACCGGCAGCAAGAGGTGGGGAATCCCGTTGTAAATGCTGAGCTCGACCACCTTGGGGTCTATCATCAGGAACTTGACCTCGCTCGGCTTGGCGTTAAACAGGATACTGCTGATGATCGTGTTCACGCAGACGCTCTTGCCGGAACCGGTGGCGCCGGCAATCAAAAGGTGGGGCATCTTTGCGAGGTCCGCGACGATCTCCTCGCCCGAGATGTCCTTGCCCAGACCGAACTTGATCTTGGATGCTTGATTGGCATAGGCCTTGGATTCCAGGACTTCCCGGAGCCGGACCATCGAGATGTTATCGTTCGGGACCTCGATTCCGACCGCGGATTTTCCGGGAATCGGCGCCAGAATTCTGACGTTGGTCGCCGCGAGCCGCATCGCGATGTCATCGCTCAAAGCCGCAATCTTGCTGATCTTGACCCCCGCCCTCGGCTTCACCTCAAAACGCGTAATCATCGGCCCCTGGACCGCGCTGGTCACGCTCGCCTCGACCTTAAAACTGCGGAAGGTCTCCTCCAGGATCGCCGCCTTGTTCATAATGGCAATCTCGCTCTCCTCGCTCTTGGAAGATTCCCCGCGAATCAGCAAATCAAAGCTCGGGAGCACGTAGTCCTCGTCTCCCTCTCTCCTTTCCGCCTGTCGGAGCGGCGCGATCTCAGCAGATTCCGGCTTTTCTTCGGGCTTTCTTCTCTGTATCACAAAGGCAGGCTTAAGCAATGCCTCTTCCTCCTCAAGCTCGCCCTCAGGCGGCTCGGTCTCCCCTTCCGGGCGCGGATTCGGCCCCCCTTCTTCCGCCATGGATTCCGCCTCGGAATAGCTCAGCCCCCTCTCTTCCAGGGCGTCGTCGTACTTGTAATACGACGCCTGCTCCGCTTCCGGAACGATTAAGTCCGCAAGTTTTGAGGCCTTGGAGCCCGGGATGTCGATGAACTTGAACTCCTCGGAGCTCCTCTCATAAAAATCCGAGGCGTCGTCGTAAACGGACGCCCCCACTGCAGCAGAGCTCTTCCTCCAGGCCTGCACGGCCTTCTCGTAGTCAAATTCTCCAAAGCCGCCGAGCTCTTCCAAGCGCTCCACCTTGTCCCAATCGATGTGGTCGAGGTCAATAGAGGCCGCAGCAGGCTTCTTGGCAAGCGACTCGCCGGCGTCCGGCTCCGCCTCGTTCGCGGCGACGCCGTCAAAGAGGCTCCTTCTGCCCTCCATCGCCTTTTCGCCGGTCTTTTTGATGCCCTTCCCGAAGAGCAGCATCAGTTCCGAGAGCTGAAAGCGCGAGGCCAAAATCAGAAAAATCAGGCTCAGGGCGATGATGCCGAGGATGGTTCCCGCATAGCCGAGCAGGCCGTAAGTCGGTACAAAAATCAGGTTTCCGACCAAGCCCGCGCCGATGAACTTCGTGCCGTTCACATAGACCTTGCTGATGTCCGCAAAGCTCAGACTCAGCGGAAGGGCCGCCGCCCTGCTGTAAAATCCCACCAGGAGAGTCTGTGCGATAAATAGGGCGAGCAGGGCGAGCAAATATCGCTTCCTCGCGCGCCTGAGCTTCCCGATGATCGAGGTCAGCAGAATCGCCATAAAAAAGTACGGGATAAAGTACATCGAAACCGAGAAGAGGCCCGAGAGAATGTCCCGCGTCGCCTCCCCTACGATCCCCATCGGGAATCCGTGCACCGATACCGCGAGCGCCACCGACAAGAGGAAGAACACGATCAGCTTTAACTCGAACACGAGGTTCTGATCCAAGCGCTCGTCCCTTCCGGCCGCTTTTTTAGAAGGCGCCTTGGAACTTGCAGCCTTCTTCGGCGCCGCTTTTTTAGCGGTTTTGCCCGTTTTTTTACTGTCTTTTTTTGCCATGTTTACCAAACCTATCTATACTTACTGTTTTGATTCTTTTATTTTGATTCCGTTTCCGCATATTGATTCACGCTCCGCGCGCCTCATTCCCGTTCCCGAGCTCGCCGGTTTTAAGAGAAGAGGCTCATCGTATCGGATTCTTCGAGCTCCGGAAGCTCCGAAATATTCTTCAATCCGAACTTGACCAAAAAGGTTTCGGTCGTCCCGTAAATCACCGGAAGGCCCGGAGCATCCTTCTTGCCGATCGGCTCGATCAAATCGAGGTCAATCAGGCTCTGCACGATCTTCGCCGAGTTTACCCCCCGTATCCGCTCAATGTCGCGCTTGGTCGCCTCCTGCCGGTACGCCACAATCGACAGAACCTCGAGCTGAGGCTTGCTGAGCCCCTTGCTCTTGTCGGTCTCAAAGAGCAGGTCCACCGATTCGGCATAGTCGGGCTTCACGACGATCTGCAGGGACAGGTTGAGCTCCAAGAGTTCGAGTGCGGACTCTTCCTTGTAGCGCTCCCGCAAGAGCTCGATCGCCCCCTTCAGGTCCTCAAACTCCACTCCCAGAATCTTGGTGCACTTTCGATAAGACAGGGGCTCCGCATACGAAAACAGGATGGCCTCCAGTCTCTTACTCAGTTCTTTCCATTCGCTCCGTTCCATATTACACGCCCACATATTCCAATTCGATTTCGCCGTACTGCTTCTCCTGCACCGCTTGCAGGAGCTTATCCTTCATCAGGTTGAGAATCGACATGAAGCTGACAATCAGCTCCTCCGCCGAGTGTAAATCCTGTATCAGTTCCATAAAATTCGCCTTTTTTGCGCCCTTCATAAAGTGTAAAATGCGCTCTGTCCGCTCCTCCAGGTCGATGCTCTCCCGCTCGATGGACTCAAAAAAGCCCTTCCGGCTCTCATCCTCCAGCGGCATGCGCAGGAGCAGTTTTCGATACAGGGCGCCGAGGAGTTCCGAATCGATGCCCTCAAAACTCAGCTTGTCCTCTTTCATGCGCGGCAGCGACTTGGCTTCCTTAAAGCGCCTGCCCCCGTACCTGTCGTAGAGAAGCGCCAGCTCCTCGCTGAGTTGTTTAAACTGCTTGTACTCGATCAGGCGCTGCATCAAATCGTACCTCGGATCCTCCTCCGAAAGGAGCATCACATCCTGATAGGCACTCTCGTTGTTCGGCAGAAGCATCCTCGCCTTGATTTCAAGCAGGTTGGAAGCCATCAGAACGAACTCTGTGGCGAGCTCAATCCTGTTTCTTTTGACCGCCTCCAGGTAGGCCAAAAACTGGTCTGTGATGACCGAGATTTCGATGTCGTAGAGGTCGATGTCGTTTTTTTCGATTAAGTGCAACAGGAGTGACAGGGGTCCGTCAAAGTGTTGCAAGGTCAAATGTAAATCCTGCATGAAAGCGTCTATCCTATTCGTTTTAAAGCATCACAAACTTGCGCTTCCCGTTGAGCGCTACTTCTAATTCTATAACAAAAGGGGGCGATATGCAAGCTTTGAAGCCGAGCTTCCCGCCCCTCTTTTTGCCTGCAAACAGCGCGCTGAAAGGCCTCCCACGCCCCGGAATCCGCGCATAAAAAAAGCGCCTTTTCGGTCAGAAAAGCCGCCTTTCTTGTAGGAAGCGAGGATCAAGCCTTCAAATCGATGTGACGGCCCAAACCGGTCGTCTCCGAAAAGTTCGACGCCATCTCCATGACGGCCTGAACGGCCTCGGCATCTTGGCTCATCTCCTTGGCGAGCATCGCCATTCCAAGCGCCTGTTTCACGCTGTATGTCTGCATTTGAATCGCATCCGAGAGATACATAAAACGCTCCTTTTCCGATTCCTCCCGAGCCGGTTCAGATAAAGTTTTCCGCGATGCTCTCGACCTCGTTCCGGTTCATATCGCTAACCAGGAGAGGGATTTTATAGATTCTCGCATAGCGGAAGGCCTCTTCGATTTCCTGCAAGTGCTTGGCCTCAATCTCTTTTTTCTTTCGCCAAAATTCGTCGCTCTGCTGCTCGGGCAGGATTCTGTTTACGACAAACCCCGCAATCGGGATATTGTACTTATTCAGGATATCGGCAGCTTTCCTGGTTTCGTCAATAGCCAGCTTCTCGGCATTCAGAACAAAGAAAAATCCGAGCTTTCCGGAATCCAAAAGGATGCTCTTCGCCTTCTTCAGACTCTCCTGGCGTCGGGTCAGAATCTCAATGATCTCGTCCTTGCTGGTTCCGACCTTGGTCTGTTCGCGCATCTCCTTGTACCTGACGGTTTCCTTCCTCTTTCTTAAAAGGCTGTTCACCCACGAATCCAAGAGGTCCGGCAGCGTCAAAAGCCGGACCGTGTGGCCGGTCGGCGCGGTGTCAAAGATGATGTAATCGTAGGACTCGCTGGTTTCATTGATGATCTTGACGATGCAATCAAAGAGGGCCGCCTCATAGGTTCCCGGCGAGAGCTTGGCCGAATCCAGCTGTTTGTTGATTTCGGCGATCACGACCTGGCTGTAGATTTTGCTGATGTTCTTTCGGATTCCCTCGATGTACTTCTCGGCCTCCTGTTCGGCATCGATCTCGGTCGCGTACAGGTTCTCCCTGATCTTGATGATCTCATTTCCGATCTTACACTCAAAAAGATCCGAGACCGAGTGGGCCGGGTCCGTGGAAATCAAAAGAACCTTCTTGCCTTCCCTGCTCCTCTGTAGGGCATAGGCACTCGAACAACTCGTTTTTCCGACGCCGCCCTTTCCTCCGAAAAATAGAATTTTTCCCATGGTTTTACTCCTTAGTAATCGAATCCGAGCTTAGAGCCCTTGTCTTCCCATACCGACTTTCTGCTGTTTGAAAAGTCTTTCCACCGCATGATGTCCTCTGCCAGGTAGGGATAGAGCTCCAGAGAGTAGTACGTAGTGGGAAGCTCGATTCCCAAAACATCACTGAAGGCCAGTAACATGAACTCTTCCAGGCTGTCATCGTACGAGTAGGAAATCTGCCCGGTCGACATGTTTTTGAGGTCAAAGGCCCCCTTAAAAAACTGCCCGATAAAATGAAACAGTTTCATAAATCCTCCCTTCTTCAAGTACGATGAAAGCTAGCACCGGGCTAGCTTTCATCCTCAAAAAACAATCTATTTGTTTCAGCACCTTAGTTTGTATGCTTATTTGTTCTCGTGCTGCACCGCATCGTCCTTTTTAAAGGTCTTGAGAGCGAGTCCGATGAGGACGATCGACAATAAGAAGAGCGCCGCCGCGAAGAACACGAGTACGTACTTCTTAGGATCCTCCGCTCCGCCGATGATGTTGTTCTTAATCAAGAAGACAAGCGCGGTAAGGGTTACCAGGAACATCACGATCATCGGTAACACGATCATAGAGAATTTCTTTCCGTTCTTCTTCAAGAATACTGCGAGTGCAAGAAGGGCAACCGCCGCCAACAACTGGTTCGCTGAACCGAAGATCGGCCAAATGACAGACCAACCTACAAAGGTGAGTACGCCTGAAAGCAGGACGGTGATTCCGGTCGAAACGTATCTGTTGGTAAGGACGTTCGCAGACTGGTTCGCGTTCTCTCCCGCCTTCGCAAAGGCCTCTTGGAAGATGAAGCGCGCAAGTCTTGTCGCCGTATCGAGTGAAGTCAAGGCAAACGCTGAAATCGCAAGTGCGGTAAAGCTGTTTCCGAGTTCAAACGGCACGCCGAACGATGTCATAAAGGTTCCCAAACCGTAAGAGAAGATTGCAATCGGGCTCTTGAGTCCGAGCTCGGCCGCTTGACCGGTTGCGAGGAATCCGACAGTAATTAGGGCGACAATCGCCAACACACCTTCAATCAACATCGCGCCCAATCCGATGACCTTGAGGTCTTTTTCAGAGTCAAGCTGCTTTGAAGTGGTTCCCGAGCCTACCAGTGAGTGGAATCCTGAAATCGCTCCGCAGGCTACGGTTACAAAGAGGAACGGGAACATATACTGCACTGCCGCGCCCTCTCCGACTGCGAACGATGTGAACGCAGGAATCTGAATTTTCGGTGCGAAGATGAACACGCCGATGATACCGCCGATCAACATACCGTAGAGTAGGAATGAGTTCAGGTAGTCACGAGGCTGGAGTAGAATCCAAACAGGCGTTACCGAAGCGATGAATACATAGGCCAGGAGGATGATCATCCAAGTGTTTGCACTGAGGTGGAGCGGATAAAGCTGTCCCACCCAGATACTGAGTGCCAAACCGATGATTCCCAATACGGTTCCCAAAGCGAGGTTCACGCCTTTTCTGTAGACGAAGAATCCGAACACGATCGCCAAGAGGATGAACAACATCGATGCCGTTGCCGCAGAAGGCACAGACACGAAGGTGTTCGCTACGATGTTGGTAAACGCCGCAACAACCAAAAGAAGGGTCAGCCAAGCGAAGGCTGAGAAAAGGAGCTTTCCTTTCTTACCCAAGTTAACGCCGATAACCTCTCCCAAAGACTTACTGTCGTGACGGACAGAAGCGAAGAGAGAGCCCATGTCGTGGACGCCTCCGAAGAAAATCGATCCGAATACGACCCACAAGAAGACCGGCACCCAGCCGAAGATAGCTGCCGCAATCGGTCCTACGATAGGACCTGCACCTGCGATAGAAGAAAAATGGTGACCCAAAAGAACAGGCGCGCTCGCCGGAACATAGTCCACATCGTCTCTCAATGTGTGTGCAGGCGTTTTTCTTGCAGGATCAAATCCCCATTTTCTGGCCAACCAACCGCCGTACGCTACGTACGCGATGGCGAATAGGATGACGGCCACTACAATCAATACAACAGAATTCATACTATACCCCTTTCATAACACAGAACGCCTAAGCAAGAAGCTTCAACCTGGCCGCATCCCCTCTTGCAAATTTGTTCTCGTATGCCTTGTTTTGAGAGAGATCCAAAACAATCAGCTTTCCATGCACATAGCCTTTTAACCCGAACAGATAGGACTTGTAGAATTTAAAGGATTGAATCTGTTTCCGCTCGGACTCTTCGAGCTTGTCGACCGCATAAATCACCGTAATGACCGTAGACATATGCTTGTCGTCCGGCTGGATAAACTCGTTGCACATGTAAAGATAGAAATTTCTCAGCTCCTCAAAATCGATCGAACGATCACCGAGAGTTCTGTAGAACAGATGCTCGTTGTTGGAAAATGAATATATTTCAAGCTTTTTGCTTCCAAAATAACGCGTGTTCTCTTGATAATACCTTGCATACAAATCAAAGGAATAGGGTCCGAGAACAAACGGATCCTGAAAATCAAAGACACCGGAATAATTGCTTTTAAGAGATTCTACAACTCGCATTTCTTTGTCCCCCTCTCATGCATATTATAGTCCTTAATGAATATCATTTCAACAAATTTTTTGTTACGCTTTTATCAATTTTAGGTATTCGCATCCCCGGTCGGTGACTTTTCAAATCGTTCATGCTATAATATACCCAAATTTTCAGAAAAGCCAAATCAGTTGCAGCGAGCCGGGCTCGCAAAAAGGACGAAATTATGAAAAAACCTTTGATTTTCATATCGGGCGGCATAGAGCGCTACGAGAGCGGACTCTTTTCAGGACACCACAGAGTTTTTGCGGTTGCAAACTACTCCGAGTCCATCCTTCGGGCGGGAGGCGTTCCGATCATCGTGCCGCCCACAAGGGACTTTGCGCCTGCAGATTATGTGGAAGAGCTCTCGGAAGTGGCGGACGGCCTGCTGTTGACCGGCGGAAACGACATCGACCCCTTCCTGTATGGCGAGGAGCCGCACCCAAAAATCGGAGAATTCATGGTAGAAAAAGACCGGATGGAATTTGCCCTGCTAAATCGAGCCTTTGCGCTGGGAGTCCCGATTTTCGGCATTTGCAGAGGACTTCAGATTTTGAATGTGTATCTGGGCGGAACTCTTTCAGGTTTTTGTCCGCCTCTGTCAAAAAGAGCCGCTGTAACAGCGGCTCCACGCAAAGCTTACTTGAATTCATCCGGCGTGAATGTGACCGCGATATCGGTGATCAACATTCTGCTCTTTGGCAAGAGAATGCGGCCATCCCGTCCGTTTATGATTTCACTGTTTTGAGATGAACGAAAAAGCACACTCCATTCCTTCCCGTCATATTTATAGTCATAAAGCACACCGAACACATCGTGTTCAGAAGGAGCGCCGAGTTTCTCGTACATTTCATTCAGCGTGCTACCCACACCGATTCCGTCCACTGTAATCTTCGCCTTGCCCAAGTTCCTCAAGCGGGAAGAGGACAACTTTGTGATTTTTCCGCTCTTCTTGTCTACCCGGAGACACATGATCAATGCGGAATCCTTGTCCAAAAGATACGCACTCAGGTTGTCAAGATTCTCTTCTTTGGCAGTAATCTTGTTTCCGGTCTTCGGGTCCGTATAGGTGAAGGGCTTCTCTTCCACATCCACAAAGTCTTTGAAGTCTATCAGATCAAAGACTGCATATTCCTCGCCCAAATCCTCAAACCTACATGGGAGACTAAGCGGCTTGTCATTTACCGTCAGCACCTCAGAAATATCCTGAATGATGCCCTCAGACAAGGGAGCATTCGGATTCACCTTGCTCCAGTTAAATTTTCCATCCTCGGTAATATCCGCATAGCGCCCCGTGTTCGCCCTACTTTCTCCATCTTTCAGGAAAAACTCGTCGTAATCGAGGTACGAGACTACATAATCATCCGTACTATAAGTAAATTCAGCGGAATAAAGCAAGGCCTCTGTTTCTCGAGATGCAGACTGATCCGCAGCACCACAGGCGCTCAAAGATACTGCCGTTAAAATTCCAATCAAGGTTTTTGCCATAAAATTATGATGCTTCATCTTGCTTTTTTCCCTTTTTCTATCGCCGCTATATCTTGCTCATCAAATACTATTTCTTGCTCAGTTGCCATGTTTTACCTCCTGGTGTAGACTAACACTAATTTTTGTAATCACATTTGTGCCCTTAGTTGGCTTGCCGGAATATCCCTGATCATAGATTTCTTTGTCAGATACAAAATGAACATTATAAGTTTGATCACCATCCCGGTTTAAAAAATTTGTCATATGAATGCCCCCATGATGATGCCAGGGCGTACCTAATTGTTCATACGCCTCATTCAGTGTGCTTCCTATTTGGATTTCCCCTGCCTTAATTTTCATAAGAGAGATCTCGTGAACAACACCGGACGATACTTTTACTATTTCTCCCTTTTCAAGCTGAACATGCACACTTACAATTAATTCCGAGTCCTGATTTATCAATTTCAAATCCTCCTGACCACCCCACTTATCCAGAAACTCGTTGCTTATTGCGGTTAAACTCGCTCCTGTTTGGGTGTCAGTTATTGTGAAGGGAAAAAGGTTTGCATCCGTCATAAGCGAAAAATCTATTTTATCAAACACTGCATACTCTTCCCCCAAGTCAGCAAATTTACAAGGCAATCGGAAGGGTTTATCATTCAAGGTTACCAAGTCCTCCATTTTCATTTCTCTTGCGTCCGCCTCCTTGTAGAACTCCCTACCATCCTTATTCGCCCAATCTATTTTCCCATCCGGAGTAATGTCTGCGTACTTACCGGTAGTGAGTATTTCCTCCCCGTCTTTTAAACACAACTCATCGTAGTCAAGATAAGGAACTCTATAGCCTTTCTTGGTAAATGTATAGTCGTTTCTATACACGAGCTGTCCGTCCGCTCCTACAAGCATTTTTTCCACTTTGGATGAGTCGACTGCGGCCTTACGAGGCATATCATCCGCGGTGGTAGAAGATGTGCCCTCTCCCTGTCCGCAAGCGTTTAGGACGATTGCCAAGAGTAACACCGTCAAAACTTGAGCCGATAATTTCATATTATTTCGATGCATTCTTTATCTCCTTTCCTATCACGTTCCCAGTATTTTTTTCAGTTTTTTCTCGCCGATGCCCTTTACCTTGGTGAGTTCCTTGACGTCGGCAAAGGGGCCGTGTTCGGTGCGGTACTCCACGATGCGCTTGGAGAGCGCCTTTCCGATTCCCTTCAGCGCCGTGAGTTCGCTCGCCCGGCAGCTGTTCAAATCGATATCTCCGGCCTCTGCCCGCACGATCACCCCACGCACGAGTTTCTGCTTCTTGCAGATGCGGTACAGTTTGAGCTCTTCCCGAGCGTTTTTCAGGATCAAAAAGCGACTCTTCTTTGCCGCGTCTTTCTGCTCGGACGGAGCGTTTTCTTGCTCGGCTTCGGCACCTAACTGTTGGGAACTCAGATTGGGATTGTCCCTTTTTTGCAAGTTTTCGGAATCCGCCAGGAGATACATGGCCAGGAAGATGACCAAAACCACAACGGCTTCTTGCAGGAGTTTTTTCATGTTCTTTTCCTTCTTTCTCGATTTTTCTATTTTTCTTTTTCTCTTCTTGTATTCTTTTTTGCTCTGCAGCTTGGGATTCAGTCCCTTGTCCGGAATCCCGCACGGGAGGCGCTATGAAAAAAGGGAGAAAACGAAACCCTGCGGCTCCGCAATTCTCCCTTGTCTCTCTATACGGACTCTTATTCCGAATCCTCACGATCAGGCTTTTGGAACGGATGAATGACTTCCTGAGCGGCAGCCTGTGCTCTCTCCCGCTCCTCAAATGCCTTTCTTTCCGCTTCTTCTTTCGCCTTTTTCTCGTTGTATTCGTCCATCGACTCCTTATTTTTTTGTCGGGTGTTCGCCCTGACTTCTCTAACTTTTTCGATGCCGTGGCTGAAGGCAGCTTCAAACTCATCGTTGTAGATGGTCTCAAACTCCAATAGTGCCTCGGCCACGCGCTCCAAGTGCGGCATATACTCTCTGAGTATGGCCTCCGTCTTGTCGTAAGCGGTGTCGACGATTCTTCTGACCGCCCTGTCGATTTCAGCCTGTACCTGCTCCGAGTTCTGCTTCACATGTCCCATAGACTTTCCGAGAAAGACCTCGTCATCGTCCGATGCGTAAGACATCGCGGAAAGCTCCTCGGCCATACCGTACTTGGTCACCATCGCTCTGGCGAGCTTGGTCACCTTTTCCAAATCGTTGCTCGCGCCGGTTGAGATATCGCCCATCACGAGCTTTTCTCCCATCCTGCCGCCGAGCAGAACGCAAATTTCGTTTTCAATCTCCGTCTTAGACTTATAATACCTCTCATCCAACGGAAGCTGCAGGGTAAATCCGCCCGCCATACCCCTTGGGATGATGGTGACTTGGTGAATCGGGTTCTCCGGCATCAGCACCCTGCCGACCACCGCGTGTCCACCCTCGTGGAAGGCGGTCAGCTTTCTTTCCTTCTCGGTAATCACGCGGCTCTTCTTTTCGACGCCGGCGATAATCTTGGTGGTCGCTTCCTCTATGGTGTTCTCGGTGATCTGCGACTCGTTCTTTCTCGCCGAAAGGATGGCCGCTTCGTTCAAAACGTTCTCCAGGTCTGCCGGCGTGAATCCCGGCGTTCCTCTCGCGATGACTTTGAAGTCAACGTGCGGCGCCACCGGCTTGTTTCTTGAGTGGATTTGCAGAATCTGTTCTCTCTCCTCAATGTCCGGAAGGCCGATCATAATCTCCCTGTCAAATCTGCCCGGTCTGAGTAGCGCCGGGTCGAGGATGTCGGGTCTGTTGGTCGCCGCCATAATGATGATGCCCTGGTTGTCCGAGAAGCCGTCCATCTCGACCAAAAGCTGGTTGAGCGTCTGCTCTCTCTCGTCGTGTCCGCCGCCGAGGCCGGCTCCACGCCTTCTTCCCACCGCATCGATCTCGTCGATGAAGATGATGCACGGCGCGTTCTTCTTCGCGTTTTCAAACATGTCCCGCACCCTTGAGGCACCGACACCGACGAACATTTCAACGAAGTCCGATCCGCTGATGCTGAAGAACGGAACGCCCGCTTCTCCGGCAACGGCGCGAGAGAGGTACGTTTTACCGGTACCCGGTCTGCCGACCATCAGCACGCCCTTCGGAATCCTCGCTCCCAGAGAATTGTATTTGGCCGGGTTCTTCAGGAAGTCCACGAGTTCATAGAGCTCTTCCTTCTCTTCCTTCAAGCCCGCCACATCCGCAAACAGGACTCTTTTTCCTTTTTCCGCCTTGTGCAGCTTCGCCTTGGACTTGCCGAAGCTCATCGCCTTGGAACCGCCGCCCGCGGAGTTCTGCATAAACAGGAACCATATCAGACCGAAGACCAGAACCGTGAATACCATCGGCAGAAGATCGAGCAAAATAGACCTCTCTTGAGGCTGCTCACCCTCTATCTTCATCTTGTTCTCGGTGGCCTTTTGATAAAGCACCTTGCCTATTTCATCCTTCAAAACGTACGGAATGTAGCTGTCAAACTGCTTGCCTCCCGTGGTTTCTCCGGTGATCAGTGTATTGTTCTTAATGCTGATTTTGTTTACCGATCCATTTTCTATCTCTATAATGGTCTTTGAGATGGGCCAATTCTCTCTGGAACCGGTGTTATCCCATATCAACCAGTAAATCAACAATATTGTCAAGGCTAGGACTACATAAACTCCACTACCTTTCAATATTTTTCTCATCCATACCTCCTACTGTATCCAAAATTTCAAGTACTCTATTACCATATTCAGCACCTGTTATGGTATCATAAAAGTCGCGCAATCACAAGCTCAAAAGCTCTATTACTACAAAGTTTTCATTTTCATAGAGCCGGTACAAAGCTTGGGTGTATGAGCTTTCAAAGCCGGGTATCCACAAGACTTCCTCGCCGAGGGCCAGGAGAATTCGCCTCTCCTTTTCGAGCCCTGCGAGCTTTTGGTCAATAAAGAGTTTTTTTACGCTCTTGGACCTCCCCTTGAGTCTCTCCGGCCTGATCCGATCCCCAGAACGACGGTAGCGCAGCTGCAAGCCCCGTTTGAAATAAGCCTCGGGAAGGAGGATTCGCGCCGCAGATCCGTTTCGCTCCCCGGCTGCACGCTTTGCCCCCTCAAAATCGATTCGGGAAGCGCGGAATCGAGCCCCGCCAAAAACCTGCTCCCCAAGGGTGAGCGTATGCACCTCGTCGCCGTGCTGAAATGCCGGCCCGACAAAGAGCCTGCCCCTGCCGACCTCGAAGACGATGCCCTTAAAAAGGATGTGTTTTCCGCTCTTGTCGTTTTCACTCAAAAGCAGGAGTTCCTCGATGATGGAAGAGTAGACGTCTATCAGATCGCCCTTTTGTTCCTCGATGATCAGCCGCAGCACGCGCTTTTTGATGGCCGGGTCGAGCGCGCGAAAGGCGCTCAGGTCTAAGCACAGGATCTCCGAATGGAAAAAACGGGAAGCATCCTCGTGCAATCGGATCCGCTCCAAGCTCATTTTTGCCTGATTTTGCAAGTAATCCCTGTCTTCTCTGAACTGCTCCGAGGCCCTTTTCAGCGTGTATTTAAAGTTGGGATTCAGCTTCTCAATCTGCGGAATCAGCGTGTGGCGAATCAGGTTTCTGGTAAAGTCCGGGTCAAAATTGCTCCAATCCTGCCGGTACGGAATCTCAAAGTGCTCCGCAAGCTCCAAAATTTCACTCTTGGAAATCGCTAAGAAAGGGCGTAGAAATCGCCCATTTTGAAAGCTCATGCCGCTCAAACCCTGCACGGAGCTTCCGCGGATAAAGTTGTGAACTATGCCTTCCACGCTGTCATCCAGGTGATGGGCGGTCAAGATGAAGTCGCAAGCCTTTTGGCGCCGTACTTCTTCCGCCAGCTCCAGGCGAATCTCCCTCGCGCAGTGCTCAAATCCCAGTTTTCGCTCTTTGGCAATCTTGGGAACATCCCTGGACTCTATGACACAGTCCAGGCCATGCTGTTCGCAGAAATCCCGCACAAAGGCGGCATCTTTGTCTGCCTCCTCCCCCCGGTACTGATGGTTCAGGTGAAAACAGGTGAGCTTCAGCCCCAACGCATCTTTCAGCCTCAACAAAAAAAATGCAAGCACCATAGAGTCCACCCCCCCACTGAGCATGAGGAGGAGCTTGTCAGACTCATAGGCTTGCATCCTATCCTTGAATGATTCCAAGTACGTTTCTATGTTTTTACTCATCTTTTGTTTTTATTACTTGAGGTACTTCTTCAGATCCTCGACCCTGTTCAAACGCTCCCAAGGAAGGTCCAAATCGTTTCTGCCGAAGTGACCGTAAGCCGCACACTGCTTGTAAATCGGTTTTCTCAAATCCAAGGCGTCGATGATTGCAGCCGGTCTCAAATCAAATTCCTTGCGGATGATGTCTTCAATCTCATTTTCCGGCAATTTTCCGGTTCCGTGGGTTTCCACCAGGATAGAGAGCGGTCTGGCGATGCCGATTGCATACGAAAGTTCAATCTCACACCTGTCCGCCAATCCCGCTGCAACGATGTTCTTCGCAACCCATCTGGCCGCATAGGCCGCCGACCTGTCGACCTTGGTCGCATCCTTTCCGGAGAACGCACCGCCGCCGTGTCTCGCGTATCCGCCGTAGGTATCCACGATAATCTTTCTTCCGGTCAGTCCGGCATCGCCCTTCGGCCCGCCAATCACGAATCGGCCGGTCGGGTTCACATAAATCTTGGTGTTTTCATCCAGCATGTTCTGCGGAATCACCTGCTCAATCAGTTCTCCGACCAAATCTTCTTTGATTTGCTCCAGGCTGACTTCCGGCGCGTGCTGCGTAGAAACGACGATGGTGTCGATTCTGACCGGTACATCGTCGTGGTACTCCACGGTCACTTGGGTCTTGCCGTCCGGTCTCAAGTAGGTCAAAACGCCTTCCTTTCTGAGAGCGGTAAGCTTTTTCGCCAAGAGGTGGGCGAAGTGAATCGGCATAGGCAGGTAACTGTCAGTCTCGTTGTCGGCGTATCCGAACATCAAACCCTGGTCTCCCGCGCCGGTGCTGTACTGATCGGTGTCCAAGCCAATCTTGTGCTCAAAGTCGTTGTCGACGCCCATCGCGATGTCGCCCGACTGCTCGTCCAGCGCTACGATGACCCCGCAGGTCTCGGCATCAAAGCCGTATTCCGCGTTGTTAAAGCCAATCTCGCTGATGGTCGACCTGGCAATTTTTTGAATGTCGATGTAGCAGTTTGTGCTGATCTCCCCGCTCACCAGGAGTAGGCCGGTGGTAATCGAGCACTCGCAAGCCACCCTGCCGTTCGGGTCTTTCGCCATAATAGCATCTAAGACCGCATCTGAAATTTGGTCGCATATTTTGTCCGGATGTCCCTCAGTCACGGATTCCGATGTAAAAAATCGTTTTCTCATTGTCGCCTCCTTTATAAATTCCTATTAGGTATTACACATTATCAAGTAGCTCTATCAAAAATAAAAACCCCTTCTATCTTAAGAAAGGGCGAATTTCAAATCTGCTTCTTATCTTCAGACAGAACTGTCTCCGGATTTGGCACCGTTGCACATCAGTACAGGTTGCCGGGCTTCACAGGGCCGATCCCTCCGCCACTCTTGATAAGTTGTATCGGTATTATAGCATTTTTCTTCAGACAATACAAGGTATAATTTTTCGACATTTGTAGACGGGCACAGGATTTGTCTTCTTCCATTTTCGCAAACAAAAACCCCTTTTATCGGAGTTCCGACAAAAGGGGCATCCTATTCTGATATTTTGAGTTATCCGGCTAAGGCGTCAAGTTACTTCTGCTTGACTTCCAGCCACGCCCTCGAGATGTACTTCAGGTTCTCGGGCGAGTATCTGAACACCTCGCAGCGCCTGATGTAGTCCTCCGGCGGATAAGAAGCGATGCTGTCCGCCCAGTCCTTATCCAGGAGGCCTCTCACTTCTTTGTTTGCGCTCGTGTAGCCGGTAAAGAGCATATTTTTGAGCGCGATGTCGTCCCGGCACATAAAGTTGATAAAGGCCTCGGCTCCCTCTTTGTTCCTGCAATTCTTGGGAATCGCAAAGGCATCCACCCATAGGTTGCTCGGCTCTTTCGGAATCGCGAATCTAAGGTCCGGATTCTCCTCCATCGCGATCGCCGCCTGTCCCGACCAAACCAGGGCGATGGCCGCCTCTTCGGTCACCATCTTGTCCTGCAGCTCGTCGATAACATAGGCGAGAACCAGCGGTTTCTGCTTGATTAAGAGCTCTTTTGCTTCTTCAATCTCGTGCTTGTCCTGCGAGTTCATCGAGTGCCCCAGGTAGGTCAGCGCGACCATGAAGGTATCCCTCTCCGAGTCGTACATCAGGATTTTATCCTTGTACCTCTCATCGAAGAAGACGGACCAGCCGGTCGGCTCCTCGTCAATGAGCTTGGAGTTGTAAAGGATGCCCACCGTGCCCCAAAAGTACGGCACCGAGTATTGGTTTTGCTTGTCATATTCCAGGTTTTTGAGCACATCGTCAATCTTGTCATAGTTCGGGATGTTATCGAAGTTGATCTCCGCGAGCAACCCGTCCTCTTTCAGACGCTGCACCATGTAATCGGAAGGAACGATGACATCATAGGGTTCGGCCCCGGTCACGACCTTGGTATACATCTCCTCGTTCGCGGTAAAGAGCCGGTAGTTCACCTTGTATCCGGTCTCTTCCTCAAATTGGTCGATCACCTCCGGGTCGATATACTCCCCCCAGTTATAAACGGTCACTTCTTTCGAAGGATTGGAGCTGCCGGTCTCTTCCGCCTTATCACAAGCGCTGAGCCCTACCAGCAGCACCGCCATGCAAAGCATGCTTAACAGATATCTTTTTCCCATTTCTCATCTCCCATCCAAAGCTTAGTTCGTTACCTTCGTCTTCTCCTGCTTGTTCTTTCGGTACTCCACGACGATCATCAGGAGCAGAACCGTCACAAACATAATGGTAGAGACGGCATTTACCTTAGGACTGATCTTCATCCTCGCCATCGAGTAGACCTCGATCGAAATGTTGGAAACGCCGGAAGCCGTTGTAAAGTAACTGATTACGAAGTCGTCGATACTCATGGTAAAGGCGAGCAGGAAGCCCGTGATGATGCCCGGCTTGATGTCCGGAAGAACCACCTTAAAGAGGGCCTGCATCGGCGTGCACCCCAAATCCAAAGCCGCTTCGTAGAGCTTGCTGTCCGATTGTCTGAGCTTCGGCAAGACGCTCAGGATGACAAACGGAATCCCGAAGGTGATGTGGGCAATCAACATGGTGTTGAAACCCAGGCTGATCTTGAAGAATAGGAAGAGGAGCATCAACGAGATACCCGTTACAATATCCGGGTTCAGCACCGGGATGTACGAGATGAACATCACGAGCTTTTGCAGTTTTTTGCTCTTAAAGTTGCTCAGCGCGATGCTGGCAGCCGTTCCGATCACGGTCGAAATCACCGCCGACAGGAGGGCCACGACGATGGTGTAGTAGAGCGCCATCATAATCGCCTCATCCGCAAGCAATTCCCGGTACCAGTTCAGGGTGAAGCCTCCCCACTTTGCGCGGAAGCGCGACTCGTTGAAGGAGTTGACCACCAGAACCCCGATCGGCACATAGAGGAAGAGGAGCAACAGATATAAGTACATTTTTTGGAATACTTTTCTCATCATTTCCCTCCTAGATTATGTTCGCTTCTTCAATGTCGTCAAGATCAATGAAGAGCATGCTGAACAGGATCAGCACCATCAATACAATAGAGAGGAAGGAACCGAAGTTCCAGTTGTTGTTGCGTAAGAATTCCTGCTCGATCACGTTCCCGATCAGGTTGACCTTACCGCCGCTGAGCAGGCGCGGGATCACGAAGGAACTCATCGCCGGGACGAAGACCATGATGCAGCCCGAGTAGAGTCCGCCCAGACTGAGCGGAAAGACCACCTTGCGGATGCTGTAAAATTCGCTCGCGCCAAGGTCTCTGGCGGCCTCGATCACGCTCTTGTCGATCTTGATCAGAACCGTGTAAATCGGCAGGACCATAAACGGCAGGAAGTTGTAGACCATGCCCAGGATCACCGCCGCTTCGTTATACATCAATTTGTACGGCCCCATGCCGATGTAAGAGAGCAGGCTGTTAATCAGGCCGTTGTTTTCCAGCAGGGTCAGCCAAGAGTAGGTTCTGAGCAGCATGTTGATCCACATAGGAAGGATGATCAGCATCAGAAACACGGTCTTGTGCTTGAAGTCTCCCCGCGCCAGAAAGTAGGCCGCCGGGTAGGCGATAATCGCGCAAACCACGGTCGTTTCAAAGGCGACGAGGAGGGATTTAAACAGGACCCTCAAAAAGAGAGGGGTAAAAAATTCGCTCAAATTGGCAAACGAAAACGCGTAGCCGGTCTCGGTTTTTACGGTGAAGGCAAAAAAGATGACCAGCAAGAGTGGCGTTACAATAAAGAGCACCATCCAAAGAAGGTAGGGCGCCGACAATCTTGATTTTTCCATACTCGCCCCCCTATTTTTCTTTGTTGATTTGTGAAAGGACGGAATCCTCCGAATAGATGTCGAAGAGACCGTCCGCGCTGTCCTCGTCGACGTCGTGCTCGACGTCTTTGAGCGACATCTGGTACTCCGCAACCGGTTTTCTCATGATGTGGATGTCGTCGGCGTTCAGGTAGATGCCGACCTTTTCTCCCTCGTACTTGCTCTCCGTATTGTGTGATAGCCACTCCGTTCCGTTGATATCGATCAGCATCTCGTAGTGAACGCCCTTGAACACGGTAGAGACGACCTCTCCGTTCAGCATGCCTTGGTTGTACTCGGTGAACTTGATGTCCTCCGGTCTGATGACCATGTCCACCGGCTCGTTCGGCTCAAAGCCCTTGTCCAGGCACTTCAGCTTGTGGCCCTCGTAGTTTACCAGGTAGTCGGCCTCCATGTGGGCACTCAACAGGTTACTGTCGCCAATGAAGTCGGCAACAAAGGCGTTTTCCGGCTCGTTGTAGATGTCGGTAGGCGAACCGATCTGCTGAATCAGACCCTCGTTCATCACGATGATCTTATCGCTCATGGTCAGCGCCTCCTCCTGATCGTGCGTAACATAAATAAAGGTTATGCCGAGTTCCTTCTGCATATCCTTGAGTTCAATCTGCATGTTCTTTCTGAGGTTCAGATCCAATGCGCCCAAAGGCTCGTCCAACAAGAGAACCTTCGGCTTGTTGACCAAGGCTCTCGCGATGGCAATTCTCTGCTGTTGTCCCCCTGAAAGAGAATCGATTTTTCTTTTTCCGAATTTTGACAGGTTAATTAGGGATAGCATTTTCTCTACCCTATCTTTGATTTCGTCCTCCGGCAGCTTCTTCACCCGAAGTCCGAATGCGATATTTTCAAATACGTTCAAATGTGGAAATAATGCATACCTCTGGAAGACCGTATTGATCGCTCTCTCATGCGGAGCCAGATTGTTGATAATCTGCCCGTCAAAGAGAATGTCTCCCGAGTCTTGTTTATCAAACCCGGCAATAAGTCTTAATGTGGTAGTTTTACCGCATCCTGAGGGTCCCAGCAAAGTCAAAAACTCGCCTTCTTTGACCCAGATGTTAAGCTTGTCCAGAACCGTTTCGGATCCGTACGATTTACATAAGTTTCTTGTTTCGATGATTTTACTCATAAAGCTCAACCCCCCCTAAAACCAGTATTTTTATTTTATGTTGAAGTCAATGTGATGTATTATACCAAACTTTACCCCCTCATGCAAAAGAAATCATGCCTCCTCACAAAAAAATGCGTGCAAAGCTTGATTTTTCAACAAAAAATTTGTGTTTTTCAGGGTTTTTTTTGAGCGTTTTTCTTCCTTATTAGGGCAACTTTTACCGGCTCGATAGGGCAACTCGCAGCGGCTCGCGCTCCCCGGGAAAAATCAGGGGGGCTCCGTGGGGAAGGCATCTTCCGGGTGCAGAGAAATTCCTTTCATGAGAGAACTGTTCAAAATCGGTTTTTCGTGATAAAATCAAAGCAGGAAAGCATTCAAAAAAAGCAGGCCGTTTTTTGCGGAAAGGAGCAGAATATGAGACCGGACAAAGACATCACTTACGCACTCTCTCTTTCGGGAGGGGGATACAAGGGCGCTTACCAGGCGGGCATACTCCGCGCCTTGCATGAAGAGGGCTTCCGATTCGGCGCCGTCTGCGGGACCTCGATCGGAGCGTTAAACGGCATTTTGGTCATGCAGGAAGAATTCGACAAACTCAAGGACATGTGGTGCGTGGACTGCAAGGATGTCTTCCACCTGGACAGCGAGGATTTGGAGAACTTTCTCAAGCTGAACCTGAGCAAGGTCAACATTTTGGAGCTCGGCAAGGGAATCTTTGACTTGAGCAAAAAGAAGGGCGTCGACGTCACACCGCTCAAGGAGATGATTGAGGCCCACACCGACGAAGCCCTGCTCCGCAAAAAGGGCGCGAAGTTCGGCTTGGTGACAATCAACCTGACCGACAAGCGGGGAGAGGAGCTCATGCTCGAGGACATCCCCGAGGGGCAGCTGACCGACTACCTGCTCGCGACCGCCTACCTCCCCTTCCTGCAAAAGATAAAGCTGAACGGGAAGTACTACCTGGACGGCGGCTACTACAACAACACGCCGACCAACATGCTGGTGGAACGGGGCTATCAGGACATCATCGAGATTCGCCTGAATGACAAGGAAAAGGTCAAGCGCTACAAGGCGAACGTGCTGAGCGTCATCCCTTCCGAGGACCTGGGAAGTTCGATACTTCACGACGATGAAACCATCCTCTACAACTACAATTTGGGTTACTTTGACGGCTTGAGACTCGCCAAAAATTGCCTGGGATACAAGTATGTGATCGACTCGGATCAAAAAGAAGCCTTCTTTATTAACCGTTTTTTGGAGCTCGATGCGCATGTGATTTTGGAATTCGAGACCAAGACGGCGCGCTATGAATCCACTGAAAGGGCCATTTTGAGCGCCTTTTCGACCGGATTGGCCAAGCGGCTGGGCTTGAAAAAGAACTTTTCGTATCAAAGGCTCTACCTCAGCGTCCTGGAGTACGCGGCGGACGCCCTCGGCCTGGAGCGCTTCCGGATATACAGCTTGAAATCCTTTGAGGCCGAGCTGCGGGACCGATTCCAAAAAGAGCCGCAGGATGACCTGCTCGTAAAGCTCGCAATCAGACTGATTTCGTAAGGCGGCGGGCGACGGGGTCCGAGATTCAAAGCTCTCTAGCGGATGAAAAAAACGTTCAGACCGAATCCAAGAAGGCACCGAGTCCCTATGAGTATCCTCGCATTTCCATCAGGAGAATCCCTACCAAATCGAGGAAGTCCGGCTGCTCAGGAGGTGAAACGCGGAGACTCTTCTATAAACTTCTTGCTTTTTGGGCGTTTTAGGTATAAAATACTTTGCCGGAAGCAGGCTGAGCAAATGCGAACCAGAATAGAGAGAGTATCTATATGAAGATTATCAACATAGCAATTATCGCCCACGTCGATGCGGGCAAATCCACCCTGGTGGACGCCTTTTTTAACCAAGCGGGCGTGTTTCGGGAGAACGAAGAACACGTGGAGCAGGTCATGGACTCGGACGATATCGAGAGGGAGCGCGGAATTACGATTTATTCCAAGAACTGCTCCATCAATTATAAAGACTACAAAATCAACATCGTGGACACGCCGGGCCACGCGGATTTCAGCGGCGAGGTCGAGCGCATCATCAAGACCGTAGACACCGTCATCCTCCTGGTGGACAGCGTGGAAGGGCCGATGCCGCAGACCAAGTTCGTGCTGAAAAAAGCCCTCGAAATGAACCTGAACCCCATCCTCTTCATCAACAAGATCGACAAGAAGGACCAGAGGGCCGAGGAAGTCGTGGACATGGTCTTCGACCTCTTCGTGGAGCTCGATGCAACGGAAGAACAGCTCGATTTCCCCATCCTCTACGGGGCGACCAAAGACGGCTACGCCATCCGCGACCTGGCCGACGAAAAAGTCAACCTGGAACCGCTTTTGGAGACCATCGTCTCGCACACCGAGCCGTATCCGGACTACAGCGAGGAGCCGCTTCAGCTCCAAATCAGTGCCCTCAGCTACGACGATTATATAGGAAGACTCGGAATCGGCAGGATTTCAAAGGGCTATATCAGCTCGGGCCAGACCGTCACGGTCTGCAAGCGAGACGGTTCGGTCAAGACCGGAAAGATCGGCAAGTTGCAGTGCTATAAGGGCTTGCAAAAAGTGGAGACCGACGAGCTTGGAAGCGGCGACATCGCGATCATCAGCGGAATCGCGGACATCTCGATCGGGGAAACCGTGTGCGACCTCTACAAGGTCAAGCCGATGGAAATGATTACCATAGAGGAACCGACCCTGTCGATGAACTTTCTGATCAACTCCTCTCCGTTTGCCGGCAGAGTCGGAAAGTTTGTGACCACCCGACACCTGCGCGACAGGTTGATGAAGGAACTCGAGGTAAATGTGGCGCTCAAGGTTGAAGAACTCGGCGGCACCGACGGATTCAAGGTGTCCGGACGGGGCGAACTCCACCTGTCCATCCTGATTGAAAATATGCGCAGAGAGGGCTACGAGCTCAACGTCTCAAGGCCGGAGGTCATCTTCCACAAGGAGGCCGGCAAGACCCTGGAACCGATCGAGGAACTGATTGTCTCGCTTCCGGACGAATACCTGGGGGCCGCAATCTCTTCTCTGAACGACAGGAAGGGCGAAATGCTGAATATGGAATCGGTGAACGGGACGACCAAGCTCACCTATAAGGTTCCGACCAGGGGACTGCTCGGATTCCGCAGCTACATGATTACCAAATCTCGCGGAGAGGCCATCATCAGCCGCTCGCTGATCGGCTTTGAGGAGTTTAAGGGACAGATCACCAGCCGCAGCAACGGCGTTCTGGTCAGCGGAGACAACGGGGTCGCGACCTCCTACTCGCTGGACAACCTATCGGACAGAGGAACTATGATTATCCACCCGAGCACCGAGGTCTACGAGGGCATGATTATCGGCATCAACAACAGGACCGATGACATCGTGGTGAACCCGACCAAGTCGAAAAAGCTCACCAACACCAGGGCATCGGGCAGCGACGATGCGATCAAGCTCGAACCGCCGAAAATCTTCACCTTGGAAGAGGCGATGGAGTTCATCGACGATGACGAGTACATTGAAGTCACGCCGGACGCGATTCGCATCCGCAAAAAGATTCTGAATGAAATCGAGCGGAAAAAAGCCAACAAAAAAATCCCTAAATAAGGGATTTTTTTCTGCCCGTCAGCGCTGCGCCTATTCCGGGGTATAGAAAATCTGCGACCAGTACCAGCCCATCTCGGAACCCGCATCGTAGTAGATGCCGACGCTGAGCTCCTCAAAGTTCGGGTTCAGGATGTTGGCCTTGTGACCCGGAGATTCCATCCATGACTTCATGACAATCGCAGGACTCGTCTGTCCCGCGGCGATGTTTTCGCCGGCCGCAAGAAAACTGCACATGCCGGAAAAACAGCTGCTTCCGTTCGGGCGCGTGTGGCTGAAGAGCTGAACGGTCTCCTTGGCCCTGGTATCGGCGTAGGCCCGGTAAGTTTGGCCTTCTCTCAGCGCTTTCAAGCCGACCTTGGCCCTCTCCTCGTTGACCAGGCGCAAGACTTCGGCCTTGTAGCCGGCCAACTTATCTTCAAAGGATCCGGTCGCCTTCTCGCCGCTAATGTCCACCTGCGAAATCGCATCCTTGGCCTTCTCCGGCACACTGCCCTTTTTCTTCACGCTCAAATCGTTCGCGTTCTTGGGTTTCTTCAGCAAGTCCTCCGAAATCAGGGCGTACCTGTACGCGTCATAAAACTTGACGGTCGCGAGCATGCCCTGCTCCCTGGTATAGCTTCCCTTCGGGTCGAACTTGTTTCCGCCGACCCCGTCCATGATGTTGAGCTTATCCAAGAGGTAAATCTCGTCCCTCGCCCAGTCCGAAATCTGCGCATCGTCCGAAAACGGTGTGTAAACAAAGCGCAAATCGTAGCCGATCCCCTTGTCCTTAATCATCTTGTCAAAGGCACTCATCAGCATCTTGGCAGCCTGCTCCCGGTTGATGCTGCTGTGCGGGGCAAAGCTCGTCTCGGACATGCCCTTTACGATGCCCAAGGAAGTTGCCGCCAGCACGTACTTCACATCCCCGTCCTGCAGGTTCAAATCGTGAAACTTTGTGTGCAGGGCGCCCAAGTCGTAGTGAAGCCCGTTCTTGAGCAAGTCGTCGATGTCCGCATATTCGTTCTCTTTGATGTAGACGTGGATGATCAATTTACAAAAGTCCTGCCTGGTAATCTTGCTGCGGTAGGCCGCGTTGAGATCCAGGGGGAGAATGCCCTCCGACAAGCCCCTCTCTATATCAGCCCTCGCCCAAGGCGAAGAGCCCTCGGCCGAGTCCGCAAAGGTTGGCAGGAAAGCAAACACAAATGCCAACATCAAGCATAGTATCTTCTTCATATTCCCTCCAAAAACCTTAGTTTTTACAATACTTCCGTCTTATCTACACAATGCCGATTTCCCGCATCAACTCTTTGGCGTTGGTGCTTTCACACTTGCCCGCCTTAATCTTGTGACTGAAGACCATCTTTCCGTCTCGGTACTCTTCCGAAAAATGGTAGTTCTTAATTTTTCCGTCCTCCATCTCACAGAGTTCAAAGTCGTGGGTGGTCAAAAACACAATGCAGGGAATTCGGCTCAGTTGTTCCAAAACTTTTTTGGCCCCATATATTCTATCGGCATAATTGGTGCCTTTAAATATCTCATCAATAAAAACGATGATGGGCCGCTCCGATTTCTTCACAAAATCCAGGATGTCCCTGATGCGGAGCAACTCTCCGTAAAACGTAGAGATGCCCTTGCTGATGTCGTCCTTGACGTTGATCGAAGTGAAGAGGCGCAAAATCGGAACCCGAAACCCGCTCGCGTTCGCAAAGGCGCCGGCGTAAGTCAGAACCATGTTCACGCCGATCGATCTCATAAAAGAAGTTTTTCCGCTCATGTTGGAGCCGGTGATGATGTTCAGCTCCTCCCCGCAGGCGAAGTCGTTGCTGACGCAAAGTTCCTCCGGAATCAGCGGATAGACCAAGCCCTCGGCCGCAAATTCGGTCACGGACAGAATCTCGGGCTTACAGATCGTTTCCTTTAAAAGATTGACGCTGCAGAGACTGATCAACAGCTCAAACTCTTCGATGGCCCGCAAACTGCGAATCATGGCCTGCTTGTCCTCTTCCAAAATCGAGTAGTAGCGATACGCGATCCACGCGTTAATCGAGCAAAACCCGTTAAAAAAGAGGTAGGAAAAGATGTTCTTGCGCAGGGAATCCAGGTTATCCAGGCGCCTGAACTTTTTTAAGGATGCGATGCCTTCCGCGATGTCCGCACGCAGCGCCACGTTCTTTTCGGCCGCAAAGTCCATATTCACAATAAAGCTATACAGATCCTGAAAGCGACTCGCCGGCGAAATATCCGCCGATATCGAATGAAATTCCCGCTCAAAGACTTTCCCGTAAAACAGCGACAGGGCAATTTGCAACGAGAAAAGAAGGTTGAAGAGGTTGAGACTGAGCGCGCCGAGCAAGCCGAGCACAAGGGTCAGGACGGTCGCAAGGGAGAGCGGGACCGAAAGCGCCAATACCAAGAGGCTCTTTTTGCGGTTCCGCATCGATTCCTGCAGGAAGCTCGCACTGAGCCTCCTGTCCTTCAAGTCTTTGCCCTTCCTCATCTTCTGCTGAAAGTACAGGACGAAGTTTCGATTCGCAGCGAGCTCCTCGATCGCCGCCTGATTGGCCCCGATCTCCTCCGGGAGCGGGTTCGGATGGAGCAGCGCCTGAAACAGGCGATAGCGCCCTCCGCCGCTGACCGCCGCATTCAGGAATTGAAAGAGCGAGTTCTCGCCGACGATGTGCAAATCTTCCGGGTATTTGGAAGTGTCGAGCCGACCCTCGCCCTCCTTGTAAAACTCCGTTCCGTTAAACTCGAAGCCGCTGAAATCGCAGGTCTTCTTTTTTCGGTAGTCCGAGGCGATCTGCCGAATCGTCTCGAGCTCCTCCTTTTCGTTTCTCTTCTTCTTGTGAAAGTAGGCAAGGAAGGTGAAGCCGAGCAGCGAGAGGCCGCAGAACCCGTGAAAGAGGTAGCGCTCCGGATTTTGAAAGGCGAAAATCGCCAGGATCAGCGCGAACAGAAAGAGCAATCCCCGCCCGTTTGACAGGCGCAAGGACTCCCTCTCCAGAAACGCAATCCTCTCCCGAACCTCTTTTTCCAGCTCCTCTATCCAAACCGTATGGCCATCCATCCCGCACTTCCTTTCCCTTGATATCCTCTATCTTCTTTTTGCTTCGAACAACTTTATTTTACCATAGCCGCCCGGAAATAAAAAGAAATCATTTCTTGACAATCCATCGTCTTTATTAGATAATTTTACATAAGAAAGGTTGAATCTTATGCAAACAATCCAAACCCATCGGTGGAAACTGAATCTGTGGATTCTTTGGTTTACACACCTCACCGGAGTGATGTGCTTCAATTTTGGAGTGCCCTTCCTCCCGCTCTACATCCAGGAGATTCAACCGATGAGCAGGGAGACCCTGACCGTCTACACCAGCATCCTATCCGCCGGTCCCGCCATTGCAATGGGCATCATGGCGCCGATTTGGGGCTATCTCTCGGACCGCTACGGCAGAAAACTGATGGTGCTGCGCGCCAGTTTTTCAGCGGCCGTTCTCCTCAGCCTGATGGCCTACGCCACCAGCGTCAATCAACTGATTGTCCTGCGCACGGTCCAAGGCTTTCTGACCGGCACCATCACCGCGGCCATGACCTTTGTGGCAGCCGACGCCCCCGAAGAAGACATGTCCTATGCCTTGGGCGTCATCAGCTCGGCGACCTTCATCGGCTTTTCAATCGGTCCCGTGATCGGGAGTTTCTTTGCGATTCACTACGGCTACCGCCTCAGCTTTAAGGCCGGCGGCGCAATCATGCTCCTCAGCTTCCTCCTGGTGCTCTTTCTGGTCAAGGAAAATAAAGAAAATTTCTTAATAAAGAGAAAAGAAGAAAAGAGAATCCCGATTCTGCAAACCTATAAGAACGTCATCCTGACGCCGAATGTCCTGATTGTGCTCCTGATGCTCTTTCTGCTTCGCGTCGTGAGGACCATCTTTATCCCTTACTATCCGATCTTTGTGTCCGATTTCTTTCAGAACAGCGATACCATCGTCAAATACACCGGAATCACCGACGGCTTCCGCAGCCTTTCTACCGCACTCGCCTGCTATTTTGTGGGCAAATTTGCGGTCAAGTTCGACAGGTCCAAACTCCTGGATTGGCTGATCTTCGTATCTCTGGTCATCAGTGCCCTCTTTACGACGCAGGCGATTCACGGTTCGCTCTTCTCGCTCTTCCGCGGAATCGACGCCTTCGCCTTTCTCTACGTCTCTTACTACCTGTTCATCGGCGGACTCGAACCGATTGTAACTTCGGTTTCCACCCTGAGCGTGGAGGCGGAAAACAGAGGCGCCCTCTTCGGTCTGCAGGGAACGGTCAGCTCTATGGCCTGGTTCGTCTCGCCGGTGCTCGGCGGCAGCATCGCCTATCACAACGGCGTCTCTTACGTCCTCCTAGTGATTCCGATCGGACTCTGCATGATGCTCCTGGCAAAGAAGAAGATGAAATTCAGCTAATGTATAATTTTATATTTTTTTCACCCCTTTTTTTAATTTTTTTCTTGACATGCTTCGATTTTTGTGTTAGAAAAATCAGCTCTTTTTTATCCACAAACTATGTGGATAATTCTGTTGATGAAAAATAACCGAACGTTAAATAATTTAGGCTTATGTTGCAATTTCAACAAAAACACGGAAGTTTCCAAACGGTTTTTCTCTCTCCTCCCCTGTGGATAACTTGTGCAAAACTTTTCCTGAAAAAGCGGGTTTTTTTCAGCAACTCAAAGTTTTGACAAAATGTCAATAGGAAAGCAAAAAGAATATTCTTACATTTTTTTGTAAATTCATAATGATTGTTTTTAAGAACTAATGCTTCCCGAAAAGTGACATCAGCTATTTTACAAGGAAAATCTAATCCCGTGCCCTCTCCTTTTGTGGAAAACTTGTTGATAATGTAGATAATTCACTAAAAAAACGCTGTGTTTCCGTCACTTTTTTTGCTCCGCCAAAAAAGCCTGTATAAAAATTAGAATCCGGAGCATCGACTTATCAACATTTCGCTGTTGATACAAATTGGCCTTTTCGATGTGAAT
>JAUMXH010000010.1 GCA_030529225.1 Bacillota bacterium
CTTAACGAAACGCACGCGATTATTCACAGAATGAGGGAGATGGCGGTTCAGAGTTCCAACGACAGTAACACTGACGCGGACAGAGAAGCCTTACAGGCTGAAATGGACCAGCTGGCACAAGAGATTACTCGTATTGCGAACGATACCGAGTTTAACACCAGAAAGGTTTTGAACGGTAATTTGGATAAGAATACTGTAAACTCAACAGGCGACATCACCTTCCACATTGGTGCTAACAAAGGACAAAACATGAAGTTCGGCGTAGGCGCGATGGATGCAAAGTCTTTGGGATTGACGGAAGACAAATATCAAGGTGCCGCTACTGGAACAGGAATTAAAGATGCTAAAATTTCAAGAGCGGAGCAGAGCAAGGCGGTTAAGGAATTGGCCGAAGGTAAAAATGCGACAGACAGAGAAGTAACAATTACCAAAACTGATGTTGCAGGTTCTG
This sequence comes from Bacillota bacterium, assembly GCA_030529225.1. GTDB lineage: Bacteria > Bacillota > Clostridia > Peptostreptococcales > Acidaminobacteraceae > JAUMXH01. The sequence goes on from JAUMXH010000010.1 coordinate 452, forward strand.
GTGCTAAAGCACAATCTGCTGCAGCAACCTTGCAAACTGGTGTAACAGTCAAACTTGATATTGGATTGACAGGTGAAAAGTATAATGACATCAACATAAAATTTACCAAAAGTGGTGCTGCTACATCTGCAACATTTGATGCTAAATCAAAAACAATTGTAGTAAATCTTCTAAATACTGATAATGACGTAGATAAGACGGATTTGGAAACTGCCTTAAGAGCAATGCAACATGAAGGCTATGATTTTTCTAAAATCGAAGCAACTGTTGGCGGAACATTGAACGCAGCTAATGATGTCGCTGCTGACGGTGGAAAGCTGATTGGAGGAGAAGACAAATCAATCAAAGTCACAGCCGCAGCAGGCGGTATCACCGAAGATGTTACGATTAAAGAATCTGATACCAAAGTTGAGTTTAATAACAAGTTCAAAGGATTATCTTTTGAAACAGAAGACGCGAACAAAATCAATGGCAAAATCGAACTTAACGTTGAAAAATCAACAGAAGCGACCTTCAATGTAAACCACAGCGTAAAAGATGCTGCAAAAGTGTCTTACGGCATCAACATCCTAACACAAGGTTCTGCCGACGCGGCAATCGAGAGAATCGATAGTGCACTTAAAAAAGTATCAGACGTCAGAGCGGGCCTCGGAGCGGTGCAAAACAGACTTGAGCACACCATCAAGAACGTAGACACTGCTGCTGAGAACCTACAAGCATCTGAATCAAGAATCAGAGACGTAGATATGGCGAAAGAAATGATGAACTACACCAAGAACAACATTCTTAGCCAGGCTGCACAGAGTATGCTTGCACAGGCAAACCAATTGCCGCAGGGTGTGCTTCAACTATTGAGATAATCACCATACCCAATAAAAACGTTGGACATAAATACAGGCCGGGAGATTCCGGCCTTTTTCTTTTTTAGTTCTATCTTTGTCCGTTCTCTCAAGTTCTTTAAACGCCCTCACCTACTTGATTAACAAAACCGCGAAGATGATTAACGCCAAGACAATCCTGTAAATCGCAAACGGTCTGAAATTGTGCTTCTTGATGAAGTTCATCAACAGTGAAATCACCAAAAGGGCGACCACAAAAGAAACAAAGGTTCCGGTTCCGATCGCCATCCACTCGGCGGAGCTGAAGCTCAAGCTGTTCTTGATCAGTTTGAGAAGCCCCGCGCCCGCGAGCACCGGAATCGCCATAAAAAACGAGAACTCGGCCGCAAACTTTCTTGAAGTGCCCAGCATCAAAGACCCGATGATGGTCATGCCCGACCTCGACATGCCCGGAATCAGCGCCAAACATTGGAACAAGCCGATGAAAAAAGCATTCTTGTAAGACAGGTCGTACACGGTATCGATTCTGCCGGTACTGTCCACGTCCTTATCGATAAAGTAAATCCAAATACCCCCGAGGATCAGCGAAACCGCGACCACCCAGGAATGGAAGAGGTACTTGTCGATGATGTCCTCCAAGGCAATGCCGATGATAGCCGCCGGAAGACAGGCGACCACGACCTTGGACCAGAGGTGAAAGAAGGTCTGCAGATCCTCTTTTTTGAGCGATTTTGGAAACAACTTTTTATGAAAGTAAATGAGAACCGACAGAATGGCCCCCATCTGTATCACGATGTTGAACACATTCGCAAAGTTTCCGCTAAAGTTCAGCAAATCTCCCAGCAGAATCAGGTGTCCCGTCGAAGAAATCGGCAAAAACTCCGTAACCCCTTCCAAAATTCCAAGTAGAATCGATTTTAGTATCATGGTCTCAGCTCCCCGTCGTCTCTAAATGCAAGTTTTTTACGCGTTAAAATAGTGAAGCACCGCCTGATCTTCGAGCATTTCAAACTTAATGATGCTCGCGTTTCTGGCCAGGAAGGCGTTTTTGCTCACCGGATTTCCGAAAAAGATTCCCGACAAAAGGGCATCGATTACGCCGTAGTGCGCAACCAAAACCATAGCATCCGAATCCTCGAGCTGCTCGTCAAAGACCTTTCTGGCTCTCTTATACACATCAAAGTAGTTTTCACCGTTCGGGAAGGTAAAACTCTTCTGCTCCTGCAAAAACTGCTTGAAGAGTTCCGGATGATCCTTCTGCACATCCTGCACCTTCATCGCTTCCCAGTCGCCGTTCTTGATCTCTCTGAGCCCTTCAAATTTAATCGGTTCCAGCCCGAATACCTCGGCAATCGGCAGCGCCGTGTCGTAGGCCCTCTTCAAATCCGAGCAGATGATTTTGTCCGGCTTGATATATTGTCTGATTTTCTCAGAAACTTCGGCCGCCTGCTCCATGCCCAGGTCCGTGAGTTCGGGGTCGGACCATCCGTAAAAACGGTACTCCTGATTGTAAACCGATTGCCCGTGTCTGACAAAGACCACTTGTTTTCCTCTATCGTTAAACATGTATTTCTCCTTGTTTTTGTAGTTCTCTTTTCTCTGTTTATTCCTGCTATCCGTCTCATCCTGCAGACTTGCTATCCCTTACCTGTAAAGCCGGCCCCGCGGCCCTTCGCAAATCTGTTTGTCTCTTAAATTAAGAACATCGCATCTCCAAAACTGAAGAATCGATACTCCTGCTCGACCGCATGCCGATACGCTTCCAGCACCCTTTCCCTATCGTAAAAGGCGCTCACCAGCATAATCAAAGTCGATTCCGGAAGGTGGAAGTTGGTAATCAGTGAATCTACAACTTTATATTCATAGGGTGGCAAAATAAAGATGTCGGTCTTTCCCTCATCCGCAACGACCCTTCCGTGCCTTGCAGCCAGACTTTCGAGCACCCTGGTGGTCGTGGTACCGACCGAAATGACCCTGCCCCCTGCCCCCTTCGTCTCTTCTATGAGGTCCGCATTCGTTTGATCGATGCGGTAATATTCGGTGTGCATCTTGTGTTCTTCGACCCGCTCTTCTTTGACCGGCCGGAAGGTTCCAATGCCTACATGCAGGGTAAGTCTTGCGATCTTGATTCCCTTCTCCTCTATCCTCCGGAGCAGAGCCTGATCGAAGTGGAGGCCCGCCGTCGGTGCCGCGACCGAGCCCTTCTCTCGCGCGTATACGGTTTGATATCTGTCCTCGTTCTCTTTGCTGAGTTTTTCTTTGATGTACGGCGGAAGGGGCATTTCCCCCAAATGATTCAACAGATCGTCGAAGTCGCCCTCGTAGTCGAGTCTGACCTTTTTACTTCCGTCCTCGAGGGTTTCGAGCACCTCGCAGGAGAGGGCTCCGTTTCCGAAGACTGCGCGCTTTCCCGGCTGCATGCGCTTGCCGGGCTTGACCAGGGCTTCCCAGGTATCGTTACCGAGCGCCCTGAGCAAAAACAGCTCAATATTCGCGCCGATACTTCCGTCTTCTTTTATTTTATTTCCCAAAAGCCTGGCCTTAAACACCTTGCTCTCGTTAATGACCAGGCAATCGCCCGGGTGTAAATAGTCGATGATATCCGAGAAGTGCTTGTCTTCCAGGCTGCGATTCTTTCGATCCACGACCAGCAACCTGGACTCGACCCTCTTTTCTGCCGGCCTTTGCGCAATCAATTCTTCCGGCAAGTCGTAGTAAAAATCCGATGTCTTCAATTCTTTTTAATCTCCGTTCCCTCGTAGTAAAATTGTAGGATATCTTGATAATTGTGGCCTTCGTCCGCCATCACTTTTGCGCCCCACTGGCTCATTCCGAGGTTGTGTCCCCAGCCGTAGCCTTCGATTATCATCCCGGTATCACCCTGACTGGCGCCCGCATAGGCGAGGCCCTCTTCTTTTGCTTTCGGCTTTGCGCTCGGTTTTGAGTCGTTCTTGGTGCCGCTCGCCGACAAGACCGATCGGGCATCGAGCGCTTGCAGCGACCCGTCCGCCGTAATCATGCGGAGTTGATTTTTTTCTTTTTGTTTCACGCCCTCTCCGGTCAACACGCTGAGGGCTTCCTTTGCGGCTTGCCCGCCTTGAGCGCTCGCCACCGGAGCATTCCCCGTATCCACGCGGTCGACCAAGGTGAAATAAAGACTCTTCACATTGTTTCCGCCGAGTATGCTTCGCAACCTGTCGCCGCTGATTTCAGCAGTTCCGTCGCTCCCGTGAACCCTCACCTTCTCGACGATGCGGGAAGGGTTGACCGATACGATTTCCAAGTTCTTGACCTCTCCGACTTGGATGCCGATGTTTGCGAGCCCGTAGCCGAGGGATTGCGAAGAGACCTGCACATACCAAGGTTTGGTGATTTTTAAGCTGTAGGGATCCGGCTTCGGCCTGAAATACGGCAACTTTGTGCTGAATACGTCCTCACTACCGGCGCAGAATCCGCCGTTTGAAGAATGGAAAAAGGCCTGCACCCGATCCGTCCCGTGAAAGAGTTCTTCCCTTCTTGTCGCGTCCACCGCCGCTTTCCCGTTCGCGTCCTCGGCGCTCATTCCGCCGTAAACCTGGGAAATGATGGTCGGAGCGACATCGTAGCCGTGCTTTCTAAAGTTTCCCAAAGAACTGACCGCATAGGTTCTGGCACAGACCGCCTGCGCCTTCAGCGCTTCCTTGTGCCAGGCAGTCGGCATTTCTCGAGGCACAACCCCGTACAGGTAGCTTTCCAAATCCAGATCGTTGATCGGGAAAAAAGAGCCCGCGTCCGGAAACTCGTTGAAGACCGAGAAGCCACCTCTAAAGTATGAGTTGTAGAACAAAAACGGATTTCCGGCCTGTGATTTTAGGACTGCGACATGGCTTGCGACAATAAATTTCAGCTCTTCACCCTCATAGAAGCCGACCGCATCCACATAACCCACAACGGAATCGTCCCAAAGCCTCTCCGGCGAGCCGAAGGCACCGTCGGTATTGAGGAGTCTCACGCCGAACTTCTCGACATCGGAACCCACGATGATCGGCACGCTGCTTGGATACTCGCTCGCATCGAAGTCGCTGAGCGAAGGCAGGGTCTCCCTTGAGAGCTCACACTGACCGCTCAGACGTTTCAGCGTGTAAGTTGATGCCTTCTCCACGGTCAAAAGCGGGGCATCGAAGGTATATCTGTACTTCTCTTTAGGAAAGTAAATTCCGTGTTCGTCTTCAAAGGTGATTTGGCAGGTGCTCAAACTCGCCCCCGGCTCAATCAAGCCCACCCGTATTCTCTTGGCCGTTTCGTCGGCAAAGGTCGGAAGCGCTCCGAGCGCCGAAGCCAAGAAAAAAAACAACGCCGAGAGGAGAAGCACTTTTCCGCCGGCCCGTATTTTCTGCTGAAACATAGGTCCCCCTTATAAATCTTGCATGCTGATTTGACCGCTCTTTTCCACATAGGTCAGACCCAAGTGTTCGTAGGCCTTTCTGAGCAGGACCCGGCCCGACTTTGTTCGCGCGACAAAGCCGATTTGCAATAAATAAGGCTCGTAGACATCTTCGATCGTCTCCCTCTCCTCGCCGGTCGATGCGGCCAGGGTGTCGATTCCCACCGGCCCGCCGTCATACAGCTCGTGCATGGACAAAAGGATCTTTCGGTCCACATAGTCCAAGCCCAGTTCGTCTATTTCAAGGAGTCTTAACGCGTCTTTACAGAGCGCGATGTCGATCTTTCCGTCCCCTTTTACCATTGCAAAATCGCGGATTCTCTTCAGCAATCTGTTCACTATCCTAGGTGTGCCCCTACTTCTTGAGGCAATTTCCATCGCCGACTCGTCATCGATGCTCACGCCCATGACCCTCGCCGACCTGATTACTATATCGAACAATTCTTCCTTCGCGTAAAGTTCCAATTTCAGGATGACGCCGAAGCGATCCCTAAGAGGGGAAGAGAGCGAACCCGCCCTGGTGGTCGCCCCGACCAGGGTAAATTTGGGCAAGTCGATTCTCACACTGTTCGCGAGCTGTCCCTTGCCGATTACAATATCGAGCGCGTAGTCCTCCATCGCCGGGTATAAGACCTCTTCAATCTGCTTGTTCAAGCGGTGGATTTCATCGATGAAGAGGACGTCCCCGTGGTTTAAGTTGTTCAGAATCGCCGCCAAGTCGCCCTGTCTCTCGATGGCAGGCCCCGAGGTGACCTTGATGTTCACGCCCATCGAGTTTGCGATGATGTTTGAGAGGGTCGTCTTTCCGAGTCCGGGCGGTCCGTACAGGAGCACGTGGTCCAAAGAATCCTCGCGCATTTTTGCCGCCTCGATGAATATTTTCAGTTGGTCGACGACCTTCTTCTGGCCGATGTATTCGTCAAAGACGCCGGGCCTGAGCGATGTTTCCATCAAAGATTCCCCCGCCATCATGTCCGGTGTCACAATTCTTGTCTTCTTCACCCTGCCACCTACCTATCGTTCCTCTTTTTGAGCGCGTACTTGATTGCACCTTCCACGCCGATTCCGGCCGGCATCCCTGCGCACATCAACTTGATTTCCGCGGAACTGAATCCCAGGCCGGTGAGGGCAAGCACAATATCCTCCTCGATGTCCGGGCTCGAAAAGGCTTCCGCAGCACCCGCATCCTCGAGTTGCATGCTTTGGTAAAGCTTTTTAAACTTGTCCCGAAGCTCCACGACCAGTCGCTCCGCAGTCTTTTTCCCGACGCCGTTCAGCTTGACCAAAGAAGCGTAGTCCTCGGTAATAATCCACTTTATGATGGAATCGACCCCCGCATGGGAAATCGCGGACAGGGCCATTTTTTTCCCGACGCCGCTGACCGTTAAGAGGTTGTCGAAGAGAAAGCGCTCCTCTTTGCTGCTGAACCCGCAAAGGCTGAGCTCATCCTCCTTCACGATCAGACGGGTATATAAGACCGCCTCCTCATGGAGCTTGATTTCAGAGAGCGATTGGAACGAGACCGCCAATTCATAGCCGATTCCGTTGTTTTCCAATACCACGCTTTCCTCGTTCTTTTCCGTCACGATGCCCTTTAAGTACGAATACATATTCTTCCCCTATTTTTCAAGATTCTCAGTATTTATTTTATCGAATTCCGTTTCCGGAATCTCGATTTGTCTTTCTAAAAGTCGATTTTGTATTGTTTTGTTCACGTTTTCTTCATTTTTTTCGCATTTCTCAGCGCCCCTCCTGCAGCAGGCTGTTTTTCAGCCTGACCTGCCAGCCTTCTTCAAAGGCCAGGCTCCATATCGCCAAGCCCTTCAGCCGGTACTTTTGAATGAGCTCCAAGCGCTTGGAAAAGGAATCCTCATCCTCCAGCCACACGCGGTACAGGAGCTTTTTTTCCGCATCCGGGTACTCGGCGACCTCCTGAGAGGCGGAGTAGTCGTAGAGCAGTTTCACATGCTTGGTTTTTGTAATCTCCTGAAAGTCCTTTAAGGAGGAGAGCTGCGTGCCGCGCACGCTCAAGTCGCCGGCATCCAAGGCATAGATTCTTAAATAAGAGGCCTGGGCCAGCACGAGGCGCTCGGCGGGAATCACGGACAAGATTTGCCTTATGTTTTCTTCCGTCCAGGCGAGGGAGGAAACCGGGCCGGGAACTTGGGATTCACTTCCGTACTGGTCGATCGCCATCAAAATAAAAAAGTCCGCGTCGTCCTTGATGGCGGGGAGGTCTAAAACGCCTTCCAAAATCGCCTGTCCGGCGCCCTCGCCGAGTTCAAGCACATCCGCTCCCGGAGGGACCGCAGAGCCCGGAGCCTTATGAAAGAGCCTTCTTTCAACCGAGGAGCCGTCCATCGGCGGAACACAGATGCTGAGGGTCAGCCCGAGCATGCGCGCCCGCTTCGACGTGTCCAAAAAGAAACGGGTAAACGCTTCCCGGTCGCTACGCTCCGCTTCGGTGAGATCGAAGTTGATGCCGTCCAGCCCATAATAAGCGCAGTAGAAGAGAAGCGAATCACTCAGCTCCTTTCGCTTGCCTTCCTCGGCCAGCAGGCTTCGAAACAGCGCCAAGTCGCCCTTGTCGGCAAAATGCCCGTAAACGAGGTAGCCCAGGTCCTTCGCCCCATCTACATACTCGTGGCTGAGCTTGGAACTCAGTTCCGCTTCACCGAGTTCAAAACAGGTGGGAATCAGAATGTCCAGGCCTTCCATCTTCCGCTTCGGGGCCCTGACGATCGACTCCTGATAGGACGTTAGGACCTCCCAATTCATCTGGAGAGCCTTATACTTCTCCTTTTTTTGTGCGGCGCGAATCTTCTTCGGCTCGTTCCGGTACTCGCTGAGGGCTTCGAGGGAGCTGCGATCTGCGTAACAGAGGCCGTTCCCGTCATGGTAAATCGGCACCTTGCCTTCCTCGCCCTCCCGGTCCGCCACATAGACTTCCGAGGCGCTCGAGGTCTTCTCTATCAGCTCAAAGCCCGCGTCGGTTTTTGCGTAGAGTTCCGCCGACTTCGGCAAGAGGGCCTTTTTGTTCGGCGCGAGCGGCGCGTCCTTTGTGAAGACCAGGAGCAGCTTGTCCGCTTCTATGACCTTCATATCGAACAGTTCGCGAAGAAATCTGACGTTGATGTAATCCTTGGAACGGTAGTTGAGCGTGGGAATCAGAAAGGAAATTTCGTCCCTGTGAAAGGCCCTTTTCAGGCTTTCATCCTCCAGGTAGTCCGAGACCTTAAGCTTGGTCCTGATTCCGCACGCCTCAAAGCGAACGCCCTTCTCTTTCAGAACGTCTTGGATGCTCTTCACGGACAAAAAAACCGACCCGCCGTCGACAAAAAAGGCGCCTTCCTCGTCTATTTGCTTGGAATCTATGAGTAAAATCGGGGAACGATAAGACATTTCGAGGCCTTCTTCCTCGCGGAACGAGCAGGAAGCCAGGAAGAATAGAAAAAACAGAACTGCAACTACAACACTCGGCGTCCTTCTCAAAAACAAACCCCTCTCAAGCGGACTGACTGATCGCCTTTACAAACGTTTTTAAATAACACAAAACCCGGAATGCCGTTGCCGAGAATAAGATACCACACCTTACCCAGGTGGGTGATCTGTCCAATGCTTTTGTCTTCCTCTAACAAGGAGGCCTGACATAGACACAAGAACGCGAGCTCCCTTTCAAACATTGGTGGTTCTATTCAATAAAGCAACAAACACCCCAGGCTCACATACATTATACACGATTTTTATGAAAAATCAACTTTATAAAACCCTGGTCTTACCGTTGTAGACGATTCCCTTGGCGCTGTCCAGCGTCACCACCTGGCCGTCTTCGAGCACGTCAAAGGCATCGGGCACGCCGACCACCGAAGGAATCTTCATATTGATTGCCGAGATCGCCGCGTGCGAGGTGAAACCCCCGTCCAGGACAATCATACCGAGCAGCCTCTCCATGACCGGAATCATGGTCCTGTCGGTCATCCTACAGACCATGATGTCACCGTGTTCAATCAGTTCCTCCGCTCGTTCGGGCTCTTTGACAAACTTGACCTTGCCGCTGACGACCTTGTTGCCGAGTCCGATTCCCTTGAGCAGGATGTCTCCCACCAAGTGCACCCGCATCAGGTTGGTCGCCCCCGCGACACCGACCGGAACGCCGGCCGTGAAGACCAGGATTTCTCCGGCTTTTATCAGATTTTTCTGCATCGCGGTTTCCAGAGAGCGAGCAAAGATCTGTTCAATGTTGTCGTGGTTGATGGTGTCGATCGAGGTCACGCCCCAAATCAGGCTGAGCTTTCTTCGGACCGAGTTCTTGCTGCAGGCCGCGACGATGTTCGCCTTCGGCCTCAGCGCGGAAATCTTTCTGGCGGTAAAGCCCGAGGAAGTCGCGGTCAAAATCACAGAGGCGTTCAAGTCGTTTGCAGTGGTTACGGTCGCGTGGGAAACCGCAAAGGTCACATCCTTGTCGCTTGCGTTCTTCCGCTTCAGGTACATATTCTCATAATCCAAGTTTTTTTCCGCATTTTTAGCAATTTTGGCCATGGTTTTCACGGCCTCCACAGGGTACTTCCCGCTCGCGGTCTCTCCCGAGAGCATGATGGCATCGGTCCCGTCATAGATTGCATTCGCGATGTCGGTCGCCTCGGCACGGGTAGGTCTCGGATTGCGAATCATCGAATCGAGCATCTGGGTCGCGGTAATCACCGGCTTTCCTGCCAAGTTGCACTTGCGGATGATCTCCTTCTGCACAATCGGCACCTCTTCCATCGGAATCTCGACGCCCAAATCCCCTCGGGCAATCATAATCCCGTCGGAGAGCTCTATGATTTCGTCGATGTTCTTGACACCCTTGGCGTTCTCAATCTTGGAAATGACCTGGATGGAATCGCCGTCATTCTCCTCGAGCACCTTTCTGACCGCAAAGACGTCATCGGCACAGCGGATAAACGAGGCCGCCAGGAAATCGATCTCGTGCTTGATGCCGAACTTGATGTCCTTGATGTCCTCCTCGGTGACCGAAGGCATGTTGATGTCCACATAGGGAACGTTCACGCCCTTGTAATTGCTGACTTCCCCGCCGTTCAAAATCTCGCAGACGATTTCCGTGCCGTCCTTGATTTCGAGCACCTTCAGCTCGATCAACCCGTCGTCAATCAGGATCCTGCAGCCGATTTCCACCTCGTTCGGCAAGTTCTTGTACGAGACCGAGCAGATGCTCGCATCCCCGTCCAAATCCCGCGTGCTGAGGGTAAACTTATCCCCGGTCTTCAGCAGGACCTTTCCGTCTTTAAAATTTCCGGTCCGGATCTCCGGCCCCTTGGTATCGAGCAGGATGGCGACCGGCACTTTGAGTTCGCTCCTGACCGTCTTGATCATCTGAATGTTATCGCCGTGGCTTTCATAGCTTCCGTGCGAAAAATTGAGCCTCGCCACATTGAGTCCGCTGTGAACCATTTCCGTAAAAATTTCAGGGCTTGCGCTCGCAGGCCCAAGGGTGCACACTATCTTGGTCTTTTTCATACCTTCCTCCCTACAAAGGTTTCAGAATCGCTCTTTCCACGCCCTATTAAAGCGACAGGATTTCCGCCAATTTTACCGCCTCCTCGTCGACCGTCTTGGTCATCGAGAGGGCCTCGCTGATGTCCATATCAAAGATTTCCTTGCCGTCCAGCCCGACCACCCGAGAGGATCTTCCCTCGAGCAGGGTGTTGATTGCGTGGTAGGAGAAGCGCGCCGCTAGGTTTCGGTCGAAGACCGTCGGCGACCCGCCCCTCTGCAGGTGGCCGATGACGGTCACCGTGGTCGACAAGTTGAGTTTCAGATTGATGTAATTCGCGCAGTCGTAGGCGCTCATCGCCCCTTCCGCCACGATGATAATGTGGTGCTGTTTTCCGCGCTCGTTACCGGCGACAATCTTCTCACAGAGAAGGTCCATATCCCGGTCGAGTTCCGGGATCAGGATGCCGTCCGCGCCGCCCGCCAGACCCGAGAAGATTGCGATGTCACCGCAGTGTCTGCCCATGACTTCGATGATGCTGACCCGCTTGTGGGAAGAAGAGGTGTCCCTCAGGTTGCCGATGGCAGTCAAAACCGTGTTCAGTGCGGTGTCGTAGCCGATCGTGGAATCGGTGTACTCAAGGTCGTTGTCTATGGTCGCCGGTATCCCGACGGTCCGGATGCCCGCCTTGGAAAGCTTCTCCGCACCGCGGAAGGAACCGTCCCCGCCGATGACGACCAGGCCGTCCGCAGCGAGCTTTTTGATGCTCTCAAGCGCCTTTGCGAAGCCCTTTTCTTCGGTAAACTCCTTGCTTCTGGAAGTTTGCAGAACCGTGCCGCCCCGGTCGATGATGTCGCCGACCGAACGCAAATTGAGCGCCTGGACATCGCCCTGCATCAGCCCGGCATAGCCGCGGTTGACCCCAAGCACCTCCAAGTTGTTGTAGATTGCGATCCTCACGCAGGCCCGTATCGCCGCATTCATCCCGGGCGCATCTCCGCCGCTGGTCAAAATCATGATTCGTTTCACAGCTCTCTCCTTATCCCGCCCTCAGGCCTTCTCCACTCGGATGTTGGATTCTCCGTACTTCTCCTTCAACTCGCACAAAAGGTCATAATTCAATGCGAGCCGGTTCTTAAACTTCCTGCTCCGCGAAAAGGCCTCCTCAAAGAGGATGAGCTCGAATCCGTCGCTCGCAGTCGGAAGGGATTCGATGTAGCGCTTGCCCTCGGGATCCAAACGCTTGACGCGGATATATATTTTATTGGTACCCCCTTGCGGATGAAAAAAAGACCTGCCCACCCCGGCAATCTCGAGCATTTTTGCTTCCAAAAACGGCGCGTCGTACTCCGGAACCGGAGTCATCACAAATGACGGGGCCTGCGCATCCATGGGAACGAAGTCGGCCAGACTGATCTGCGAGGCCGCCCGCCTTGCTCGCGGACTCAGCTCGGCGTGCATCTTCTCAAAGTTATGAATAATTGTTGCGATATTCACCGAAAAGCAGTCGAGGGCCCCCGAGAAAGCCAGTGCTTCAATGGACTTCCTGTTCAGGGCTTCGGCCGGCAAAGCGGCATAGAAGGCTTCCAACGTTTGCGGGAACTTCCCCTGTTTTTGGAGCTTCTCGATTTCCGAAACGGTATGGGAACCCACAAATTTCAGCGCGCTGAGCGGGTAGCGGATGCCCCCGTCCTCGAGTCGAAAGAGCGCCGAACTGCGGCCCGCATCGGGCGGCAGGAGCGCGATATTCATGTTCTTGGCATCGTGCAAATAGCGATGCAACTTTCCCTTTTCGTTGGAGTGGAGCTCCGAGTTCAGCAGGCAGAGCATGAACTCCTTGGGGTAGTTCGCCTTCAAATAGGCCATCCGATAGGCGATGATCGCGTAGGCCGCCGCATGGGATTTGTTGAAGGCGTACTTGGCAAAGTCCGCGATGGATTCAAAAATCTTCTCCGCAAGTTCCTCTTCGATTCCGTTGGCAAGGGCCCCGGGGATCCCGAGCTCCGGGTTCCCGTAAAGAAAGTTCTGTTTTTCCTCTTCCATGATTTCCCGATCCTTCTTGGACATCGCCCGTCGGATGCGGTCGGCCCTGCCGTAGGAAAAGCCGGCCAGGGACCGCGCAATCTCGATGACCTGCTCCTGATAGACCAAGCAACCGTAGGTCTTCTCCAGAATCGGTTTCAGGAGGGGGTGTTCCCATCGAATCGAAGCGGGATGTTTTCGGTTCTGCAGGAGCTGCGGGATGAAGGCCGAAGGGCCCGGTCTGAAAATCGAGATGCCGATGATGATGTCTTCGAGGTTTCGCGGTTTGAGTCTGCTGAAAAACTGCATCATCCCGCGGGATTCCAGTTGAAAGATGCCCACGTTGTTCCCGCTCGAAAGGAGCTTGTAGGTCCTTTCATCGTCAAAGGCGTTCTCAAAGGCCCGCAGGTCAAACGCCTGATTTTCTTGCAAGAGTTCCAGCACCTTGCCGACGATGCTCAGCTTTTTCAAGCTCAGAAGGTCCATCTTGACCAGACCGAGCTTCTTGACATCGTTCATATCGTACTGGGTGCAGACATGGGTCTTGACGAGGGTCGGAACCAGGTCGGTCAGCTTTTCCTTGGCAATCAGCACCCCCGCCGCGTGAATGGAGCTGTGGCGCGGAAGCCCCTCCAGCTTACGCGCATAGTCCAGCAGGGTTTTGATTCCGGCGTCTTTCAAGTGGAGCTCTTTCAGGCCCGGCGACTTTTCGAGCGCCGCATCGATCGTAATATCAAGCTCCTTCGGTACCAGGGAGCTGATCTGATTCAGGGACTCTTGCGAAAAACCGAGGGCCTTGCCCACATCCTTGATGACCTGCCTTGCGCTCAGGGTTCCGAAGGTGATGATCTGGGCAACCCTGTCCTTGCCGTAGCGCCCGATGATGTAGTTCAGAACCTCTTCCCGCCTGTCGTCCTGAAAATCGATGTCCAAATCCGGCATGTCCAGCCGCTCCGGATTCAGAAAGCGCTCAAAGAGAAGGTCGTGTTCCAGAGGGTCGATGTCGGTGATGCCGAGCAAAAAACAGAGCAGGGAGCCGCCTCCCGAGCCCCTGCCCGGGCCGACCTGGATTCCGTTTTCCTTGGCGAAACGGACGTAGTCCTCGCAAATCAAAAAGTAGTCTTCAAAGCCCATCTTGGAGATGACCGAGAGTTCGTAGTCCATGCGTTCGCGAATCTTGCGCACGCGTTCGCTCGCGTCCGCGTTTGCGGGATCCGAATGCGTCCGGTCGCTTTGCCCGCCCGCGAAGAGCTCGGGATAGCGTTTCACAAGCCCCGCCTCACAGTTCGCCCTGAGCTCCGCGCCCGAAGAAGAGCCGTCTTCCCGGAAGCGCGGCATGTGGTAGGTATCGAAGCGGAACTCAAACTTGCAGGAATCCGCGAGCCGTTTCGTGTTGAACAGCGCCTCGGGGCAGGCTCGAAACGCCTGCTCCATCTGCTCGGGCGAGTGCATGTAGTAGCGCTCGGAATCGAGAACCTTCCTATCTTTGTCCGCCAGGAGGGTGCCGTTCCGGATACACGAAAGCAGCTCCTGAAAGATTGCGTCCTCCCGTTCGGCATAGTAGATTTCGTTTACAGCCAAAAGCTTTAGGCCGGACAGTCTTGAAAAAGCGATTTTTTTGGAAAAGAGCTCATCCTCTTCCTGACTGACCCCGGAAGAGAGCGCCAGATAGAGGTTCTCGTGGCTGAAGATCCCGATGTAGGCCATCACAAAGGCCCCCGCTTCCCGCGCAAGATCCAGCCTGATCGCCTCATAGAGCGAGGAGTTCTTTAAGCCGAGCACCGCGATTAAGCCCGCAGAATGTTCCTCCACATCCGCGAGCGTCACATAGGGCCGGTACTCATCCTGCTCGTAAGCCAGGCTCAGGAGCCGGGAGAGGTTTTGGTAGCCCTCCTCATCTTTTACATAGAAGAGGAGCTCGGAGCTGACGGGCTCCATCGGATGCAGGACGCTCAGTTGGACGCCCAGAAGCGGCTTGATCCCCGCTTTTTTTGCCGCATCAAAAAATTTAACCGCCCCGAACAGGTTGTTTTTATCCGTGATTGCGAGGGCGTTCATCCCGAATGCTTTCACCTTGTCGAAGATCGATTCAATTTTCACGAAACCTTCGAGCAGGCTGTAGGTCGTGTGAACCTGTAAGTGACAGAGCTCGTGCCGCATCAAATCTCCAATTCCAACATGACGGGGCAGTGGTCGGAGCCGAGGATTTCATCGTGGATTTCCGCCTTTTTGATTTGATCTTTCAGGCTCTCCGACACCACAAAATAGTCGATTCTCCAGCCTACGTTTCGATCCCTGGCCCTGGTTCGATACGACCACCACGAGTAGCGCTCGGCGAGGTCCGGATAGAGGTAGCGGAAGCTGTCAATAAAGCCGCTCTCCAGTAATTTGCTCATCTTTTCCCTCTCCTCGTCCGAAAATCCCGGGCTCTTTCTGTTGTCCTCCGGATTTTTCAGATCGATTTCCTGATGGGCGACATTCAGATCCCCGCACAGGACCACCGGCTTTTTCTCGTTCAACTTGAGTAAGTAGGCTCTGAAATCGTCCTCCCAGCTTTCGCGGTACGGCAGGCGCTTGAGCCCGCCCTGCGCATTCGGGGTGTATACGTTGACCAAGTGAAACTTGTCGAACTCCAGGGTGATGACCCTGCCCTCCTGATCGTGTTCTTCGATGCCGATGTCGTAGGTCACGCTGAGGGGCTCGATCTTGCTGAAGACCGCCGTCCCCGAGTAGCCCTTCTTCACGGCCTGATTCCAGTACTGCTTGTAACCTGCAAGGTCCAAGTCGACCTGGCCGACCTGGCACTTGGTCTCCTGGATGCAGAACACATCCGCATCGACCTGGTTAAAATATTCCAAGAAGTTTTTTTGCAAAACCGCTCTGATTCCGTTTACATTCCATGATATCATTTTCATTTTTACTATCTCCCGGTCTTTTTGATTCCCTTTGTAAAAAGTATAGCATAAGAAGGGGGCATATCAAATAGAAAATCGCGGGGCAAAGGGCCCTCGCTCTCCTATTCCCAAAGCGCGGAAACTGTGCTAGAATGAAAGGCACAAAGGCATCGCGAGTTTAAGAAAGGAAAAGACAGAACATGAAATTCATACACACCGTCCTCTGGAACCTGCAAGAGGGAAAGAGCTACGAGGACTATAAAAAGATTGCAGACTTATTGTTGGAACTGAAGGACTTGATTCCGGAGCTCAAGGAGGCCGAGGTCGGCTTTGCGGATGTCAAGGCGGACGAGAGCACCAGACAGATTTGCCTGGTGACTTACTTTGCGAGCGAAGAGGATTACATCGTTTACAGAGACCACCCGGAACATGTGAGGGTGAAGGGCGAAATTCAGAAGGTATTCACCGACCGAGTCGTGGCCGATGTTAAAGCCGAGTAAGCTTGCGCTCTACAAAACCTTGTTTTTATCCACGCTGAGCCTGAGCGCTTTCACCTTTGGCGGAGGATATGTCATCGTTCCCTTAATGAAGAAACAATTCGTGGATCGGCTCGGCTTGCTCGAGGAAGAAGAGATGCTGAACATGATTGTCATCGCGCAGAGCGCCCCGGGGCCGATTGCCGTGAACACGGCGATTTTGCTGGGCTACCGCCTGGGCGGTTTTTTGGGTGCGCTTTGTACGGTCTTGGGCGCCGTCCTCCCTCCCCTGATCACGATCAGCATCCTGTCCTACTTTTACGAAAGTTTTAAGGACAACAGGGTGGTCGGAACCTTTTTAAAAGGGCTTCAGATCGGAGCTTCCGCGTTGATTCTGCAGGTGGTCTACAATATGGGAAAAACGCTGATGAAAAAAGACCGCCTCTTTCACGCGAGTATCGGGATTGCGGCCTTTCTGGGTGCCTTCGTTCTGAAGCTCAACGTGGTCTACCTGATATTGGGCGCGGCGGCCATTGGAATCGCTCGCTTCTTCCTGTTCGGATTCCGGCAGGAGGAACAGGACCGAACGGGAGGAGACAAACAATGACCTCCCTAATGGAACTATACATCAGTTTTTTTCAAATCGGGCTCTTCAGTATTGGAGGGGGGCTTGCCTCTCTGCCGCTGATTCAGGAAGAGATTGTAAACGCAAAGGCTTGGCTGAGCATGGCCGAGTTTTCCGACCTTGTGAGCATCGCCCAAATGACGCCCGGACCGATTGCACTGAACGCGGCGACCTTCGTCGGCACAAAGATGGCCGGCATCCGCGGCGCCGTCATAGCGACCCTGGGTAACATCAGCCCGTCGATTCTCTTGGTGTCCCTGCTCGCGTTTTTATTCTTTCGGTATCGCAATCTGAAAGCGATTCAGGGAGCCCTCTACGGTTTGAAACCGGCATCGATCGCGCTGATCGCATCGGCGGGACTCAGCATTTTTATCCTCGCGATATGGGGCAAGGAAGGGGTTTCTCTTAACCCGAAGAACTGCAACCTGACGGGGCTGCTCCTCTTTCCGGTCTGCCTCTTTGTACTGCAGCGCTACAAGGTGCATCCAATCCTCGTGATGCTCGGAACGGGCGTCCTCTATACGCTGATTTCCCTATAAGAGGAGGAATAGAATGTCAAAAGTGAAAAAAGACACCATTGAAGCAAAAGGATTTGCCATTCAAGTCTATACTGAAGATTTTAAAAATGACTACATCAGTCTCACAGATATTGCCAAATACAAGAATGCAGAAGAGCCCAATGTAGTCGTCGCCAATTGGATGAGAAACCATAATACAATAGAGTATTTAGGAATATGGGAGCAGTTAAATAACCTTGATTTTAACCCCCTCGAATTCGAGGGGTTTTTGAAAGATGCCGGCAGTAATGCTTTCACTCTATCTCCACAGAAGTGGGTTAATACTACAAATGCAAAAGGAATTTATGTGAAAGTCGGAAGAGGTGGCGGCACTTTTGCACATAAGGATATCGCTTTTAAATTTGCTTCATGGATTTCAGCAGAGTTTGAGTTATACATCTTGAAAGACTATCAAAGATTAAAAGATGACGAAAACTCAAGGTTGTCACTAAGTTGGAATCTTCATAGAGAGATTTCAAAAATCAATTATCGAATCCATACCGATGCCATTAAAGCCTACCTCTTAGCGGATCTTACGAGTGAACAGCTATCGTACGCATACGCAAGTGAAGCGGATATGCTTAATGTAGCACTGTTCAACAAGAGGGCAAAACAATGGCGTGAGGAAAATCCGGACTTGAAAGGCAATATTAGGGATTATGCAAGCCTCAATGAACTTTTGGTACTCGCCAATATGGAAAGTTATAATGCCATCTTGATTGAAAAAGGCGTAGGGCAGAAGGAGAGAATGATTGAGCTTAGAAAACTGGCAAGAACACTGTTGATCTCACTTGAAAAACTTAGTGACGGAGGCATTAAAAGATTGGAAGGAAAGAAGTAATAACTTTCAGTTTATAGATAGATGCATAAAGGGGAACTTGAATCTGAAAGCATTGATTCTACTACGTGATTCTAGACCCGGCTCTCCTACCGACCCGCAACGTACGCTTCTGTTAACCCTTCTTTTCACTTTGACTCAGCTCTTTTCCGGAAGCCTCCTCCGAACTCTTGTACCTTACCAGAATTTCATGCACCGGCTCGATATCCAAAAAGTCGGTTCCCATCTGCACAAAAAGGACGGTCAAAATCACCGGCAAGAGGTGAACAAAGCCGCCGGTCAGCTCGGTCATCAGAACGGTTGCGGCAGTCAGCAAGCCGACCAGGGTCCCGTTCCAAATCAAGCTGAGATTCAGTCTGTTATTATTCTGCTCCATAGGGGATATTATAGGACATTCCTTACCAAAAAGCTATCACAAAATCATGCTCTGTCCGCGCTCTCCATCATCCTCCAACGAATAAAAAGTATGACTCTTCATCATGAAAACAAAGAAAGCAACAGTCAGCGGAACGATGAGAAACAAGTGCGGCGTCAGCACCCAACCCGTCAGAGAGACCAAGTTAAACACAAAGTGGATGAAGACACAATGCTTTAGGTTTCTGCTCTTTTCGTAAACCGCGCCCAGAACGATACCCAGGAGAGGCGTAAAAATAAACTGCCTGAGGTTCATATGAAAGAGACCGAAGAGCAGGGCGGAGAAAAAGATTGTCCAAAACGGACCCATGTGTTTTCTCAAGGTATTGAAAATGAAATGACGGAAGAACAGTTCCTCACAAATCGGCGCCATCACGAGGGCTGAGAGATAGGCAAACCAAGGATACTGCCTGAAAATTTGCTCCAAGACCTCCTCGCTCTCACTCGGCGGCCATTCTATATAGGCAAAGAGGGAGTAGGTCAGGGTGGTCATCAAGTAGGCAAGGACGGCAAGTTGTATATAGAAGAGGGTCGGCCGATTCGTGCGAAGGGCGGCGGGCTTTTCCGCATAGACAAAGACCCGAAAGAGAAAGAAGACAAAGAGGTACAGCAGCAGCTGAAACACCAACAAGTAGATGAGCTTGAAGGATTCCGACGAAAAAAAATCCAGCCTGCCGAGCACGCCCATTACATAACTCCCCGCGATGAGAAAGAAGACAAAGGTCGCTACCATGAACAAGGATACGACGAGGGCCCGAAACGCTCCCCCCAAAGTTTTCTTTGATTCCATTGATTCCCCTTATAAAACAATGGGCGCCACCGCAATGATGACGCCCGAAACCTAGGTTTAAATTATCACTTTATGCAATAAAACAATGCAGTTACTTGAAATTATAGTGAAGCTATATTTTCAGCTTGTGGTCCTTTAGGTCCTGCTACTACATCAAAAGAAACCTTTTCGCCCTCATCGAGAGTCTTGAAGCCTTCTTTTTGGATTTGTGAGTAGTGAGCGAAAACGTCGTTTCCGTCATCCCCTGTAATAAATCCGTATCCCTTTTCTGCATTAAACCACTTAACTGTGCCTTCCATATTAACCTCCAGCGTATTCCCTAGATTGAGGCTGTGCAATCACAATTTCCACACAACTGAACCTCCACCTGAGGGATATAGTTAATATATACTAAATTTGCACAAAATAAAAGGGTTTTATCACATTTTCCATGCTTATTTTATTTAATTTTTGTAATATTATGAATTATGACAACAAGCTTTCAATCTTCGCCTTGTCAAATCCTTGTACCACATCATCTCCGATGTAGAGCACAGGAACGCCCATAAATCCGTTTTTGATCAACTCTTGTCTCGCGTCCTTGTCTTCGTTGATGTTTCTCTCGGTATACTTAATGCCTTTTTCATCCATCCATTTCATCGCTTCGTGGCAGAAGTGGCAAGTGTTTGAAGTAAAAATTGTAATATTTTTCATGGTATCGTCCTCCGATTTGATACTTTTTTATTCATAGAAAGCGTATTGGCCTTCCTTACGCTTTCTCTCCCAATCTGTGAGATATATACCCCCCGCAAAGGCACGTTTAAACACATCCTGAAAATCTGTTTGCAAAAGAGCGGAGAAAGGGGAGCCGACAAAGCGGGCGCTTTCAGCTCCTCGTTCTGAGGTCGATGACAGGGAACGGTATGCCGATCTTTTCGCGATCAAAACGTTTCTTGACATTTTCCATCAGCGCAAAGTAAACCTTCCAGTAGTCTTGCCCATTCACCCAGACCCGGAGCACAAACTTCAGGCTGCTGTCCGCATGGGCGGAGAGGCCCGCAAAGGGTTCCGGTGTCGTTAACACCTCCGGAATCGCAGCCGCTTCCTCGAGCAAAACGGCCTTGACCTTGTCGATGTCGCTCGCATAGTCGACGCCGAAGGTGAGTTCCACCCGCCTGGTCTCCATCATCGTGTAATTCGTGAGTTCCGAGGTCAGGATATTGTGACTCGGCACAAAGATGACCTTGTTGTCCAGGGTGACGAGCTTGGTCGAAAACAGGTGGACCGCCTCGACCGTCCCCTCTTTGCCCGAAACTTCAACATAGTCGCCGGCCCGCAGCGGCTTGGTGATCAAGAGGATGATGCCGCTGGCGATGTTGGCCAGCGTGCCCTGGAAGGCCAAACCGATGGCGAGGGAGGCCGCACCCAGAACTGCGATGATGCTCCCCTCCTTCACGCCTATGATGCGGACGACGATGGCCACCAGCAGAACCTTGAGGCCGATGCTGATGGTCGAATACAAAAACGGTTTCAGCGTCTTGTCGATTCTCGATTTTTCGAGCAGGTTTTTCAGAAACTTGCTCAGGTGTTTGACCAAAAAGAGTCCTACAACGAGGACGATCAGCGCGTAGACCGTCCTCATAGAAAAGTTTACTAAATAATTCGATAAGTCTTTTAACATACGTTACCTCTGTGTTTATAACGGAGCGTCCTCTTTCCAAGCTCTTGGAAGGGTCGTTCCCTTAGTGTCTGAAATGTCTGGCCTTGCTGATCAACATCTTGATGCCGAGTTCATCGGCGCGCTTGATGACATCCTCGTCGCGGATGGATCCGCCCGGTTGGATGATGGCCCTGATGCCCGCTTCGTGCGCCAAATCGATCGAATCCGGAAACGGGAAGAAGGCGTCCGATGCGAGAACCGCGCCCTCCACCGAGCTGAAGGTGTTGTTGATCGCATTCTTTGTCGCCCAGACCCTGCTCACCTGTCCGGTTCCGATGCCGATGGTCGCCCCCGCCCTGGCGGTCACGATCGCATTGGACTTCGCGTGTTTGGCAACCTTCATCGCGAACACCAAATCCCGCAGCTCTTCCTCCGACGGCTTTTCCTTGGTCACGCAGTCCAAGCTCTCGTAGACGCCCTCGTCCGGAGACTGCATCAAAAAGCCGCCTGAGATCGACTTGAGTTCCGCTTGCGCCTGTATGCTCTCCAAATCCGTCTGCAAGACCCTGAGGTTCTTTTTGCTTTTTAGGAGCTCCAGGGCATCGGCATCGAAGTCGGGCGCAATCACGATCTCACAGAAGATGGCCTTGATCTCCTCCGCGGTTCTCGCATCCACCTTGCGGTTCAGCGCGATGATACCGCCAAAAACAGACACCGGATCCGCCTTGTAAGCGCCCATATAAGCGTCGTAAATCGTATCCGCCTCGCAGACCCCGCAAGGTGTCGCGTGCTTCAGGCAGACCGCGGCCGGCCTGTCAAACTCTTTCAGACAGGCCAAGGCTGCACTCGCGTCGGCGTAGTTGTTGTAGCTCATCGGCTTTCCGTTCAGAATCTGAGCCGCCACGATTCCACCCTTTCTGTCCGGTGAAACGTACACGGCCGCGCTCTGGTTCGGATTCTCCCCGTAGCGAAGCTCCGCTTTTTTGACCAGCTTTAATTCCAGAACTTCCGGCAGGCTATCGCCCTCCGCGCCGGCCTCACAGATGCCCGCGAGGTGAGAAGAAATCATCGTGTCGTACTTTGCCGTGTGCGCGTAGACCTTCTTTGCCAAGCGCAACCTGTACGCGGGATCCAAGTCGCCTTTTTGCAGCTGTTCCAAGATTTCCTCGTAGTCCTCGGCGTCACAGACCGGGATCACCGACACGTAGTTTTTCGCCGCGGAACGGAGCATGCTCGGCCCGCCGATGTCGATGTTTTCAATCGCCTCCTCCAGGCTGCAGTTCGGATTCGCAACCACCTGTTCAAACGGGTAGAGGTTGACGCAGACTAAGTCAATCGTGTCGATATGGTTCTCTTCCAGGACCTTCATGTGCTCCGGAAGCTCTCTCCTGGCGAGGAGGGCACCGTGAATGTTGGGATGCAGCGTCTTTACCCTGCCGTCCAAAATTTCCGGAAACTTGGTCACTTCACTGACCCCAATCACTTCGAGCCCCGCTTCTTCCATGGTCTTCTTGGTCCCCCCGGTCGACAGGATGCGATAGCCCAAGTCACTCAATTTCTTTGCAAATTCTACAACACCCGTCTTATCCGACACACTAATCAATGCAGTTTTCATATTTTCCTCCTCATTCCTCTCCTCCGGCTCACGTCCGCCGCTCTCCCCGGCGGAACGAATCCATATCACGCTTTTTGCAACCTCAGTCGCGAGCCGCAAGCATCGGCCGCGAACGGCAGGCATCAAGCATCCAAAACCCTTTGGATGGCCTCGGAATAGACTTGGTGTTCCAGCTCCAGGACCCTCTTCTGCAAGCTTGCAGCATCGTCTCCCTCGAGCACCGGACAAGTCTTCTGTAAGATGATCTGTCCGGTATCCACGCCCTCGTCCACGTAGTGCACGGTCACGCCACTCTCCTTCTCGCCGGCCGCGAGGACCGCCTCGTGCACCTTGATGCCGTAAAATCCCTTCCCGCAGTACTTGGGGATCAGGGACGGATGAATATTCAAGATTCTATTTTTATACTCTTTGACCAGGCCCTCGGGGATGATTTTAATGAAGCCTGCGAGGATGATCAGATCGATGCGATGCTCCCGCATCAGGGCGATCAGGCCCTCCGAAACCTCCTCTTCACGCAGCCCTTTATAACTAAAAACAGCGGTTTTTATCCCGCTATTTTCAGCATATTCCAAGCCCTTGGCGTCCTTGCTCGACGATACGACCAGAGCCGCGTTCGCCCCGGTAATCTTAGCGCTCTTGATGTTCTCGACAATGGTTTTCATATTGCTTCCCGAACCCGAGATAAAAATCGCCAGTTGTTTCATAGTCTTCTCCTCGTTCCTCGTGAGCTACTTGATGATGACCTTCTTTTCACCCTTCGTAATCCTTCCGATGACAAAGGCCTTGCTGTTCATATCTCCGAGCTTCTTCATGGTTCTCTCGAGCTCGGCCTGTTTGACCACGAGGACGAAGCCGATTCCCATATTGAAGGTCGCATACATCCCCTCTTCCGAGACCTTTCCCCAGTCCTGCAGGCTCTTGAAGATTTCGGGAACCTCCCAGGAAGCCCTGTCGATCTCACAGTTCAGGTGATCCGGCAGGATTCTGGCCACGTTCTCGTTAAAGCCGCCGCCGGTAATGTGCGCCATCGCCTTGATGTCGGTGGTCTTCAAAAGGTCCATGATCTCTCTGACATAGATCTTGGTCGGTGTGAGCAGGGTTTCCCCAAGGGTTTTCTCCCCGTAAGGCGCCTTCAAATCGAGCTGATTGTCGCTCACAATCTTACGAATCAGCGAGTAGCCGTTCGAGTGGGGTCCGGTCGAAGCCAGACCGATCACCGCATCGTCCTCCGCCAGGCCGACCCCGTCGATGATCTTATTTTTATCCACGACGCCGACCGCAAAGCCCGCGAGGTCGAACTCGCCCTCTTTGTAGAAGCCCGGCATCTCCGCAGTCTCCCCGCCGATCAACGAGGCCTTCGACTGCCTGCATCCGTCCGAGATCCCTCTGACAATTTTTTCCACATCGTCGGCGTTCAGCTTTCCTGTCGCGATATAGTCCAAAAAGAACAGCGGCATCGCGCCCGAACAGATGATGTCGTTCACGCACATCGCGACCAGGTCGATTCCCACCGTGTCGTAGATACCGGTATCGAATGCCAGCTTCAGCTTGGTACCCACGCCGTCGGTGCCCGATACCAAAACGGGCTTCTTGATATCCAATTCCGCCAAACCGCTCAAGTCAAACAGCCCGCCAAAACCGGCTCTCGAGCTGATGACCCTGTCGGTATAGGTCGATTTCACTTCTTTTTGGATCAGTTCTACCGCCCTGTATCCTTCCTCCACATTGACTCCCGACTCTTTGTACGCCTCTCTCAAATCTGACATTTCTTCTTCCTCTCTTTACTCAAATTTTGAGCGTTTCCCGAAACACTTCAAATAGCAAACTAAAAATCCAAGCTTACCGGATACACGCCGGTGAAGACATCGAGACACAATTCATCCCGCTGAAACCCGATGGATTCCACCAGTTCGTCCACGGTCAGGAACTCCAGGGAATCCGCACCGACCATGTCTCTGATTTCGTCCTTCGTCATATAAGAAGCCACCAATTCCGACGCGCTCGGCGTGTCGATGCCGTAAAAAGAAGGGTACTTGACCAAGGGAGAGCTCACCCTCAGGTGGACTTCCTTCGCGCCCGCATTCTTCAGCATGGTGACGATTTTTCTGCTCGTCGTTCCTCGCACGATCGAGTCATCCACGAGGACGACCCGCTTATCCATCACAATCTCCTTCAAGACGTTCAGCTTCATCTTGAGGGCCAGCTCCCTGAGCTCCTGGGTCGGCTGGATGAAGGTTCTGCCCACATACTTGTTCTTGATCAGACCTTCCCCGTATCGGAGCCCCGACTGGTCCGCGTATCCGATCGCCGCACTTCTGCCCGAGTCCGGAACCGGAATCACGATGTCGGCATCGACCGGGTAATTCTTGGCCAGAATTTTTCCCGCCTTCAGCCTGGTCTTGTAGACGCTCTTGCCGTCGATCACGCTGTCAGGTCTCGCAAAGTAGACATACTCGAAGGCCGAGTGCGCAATCTTCGTTTCGTCCGAATAGCGGACACTCTCATAGCCGTTCGCGTCGATTACAATGAGTTCGCCGGCTTCCACATCGCGGATGAGCTTGGCACCCATCGCATCGAAGGCGACCGTTTCGGAAGCGATGACATAGCCGTCCTCAAATTGTCCGAGGACCAGCGGCCGAATCCCGTGTGGGTCGCGCATCGCGTAAAGTTTGTCATCGATTGCAAGGGAAATCGCGAAGGCTCCCCTGATGATGTTCCCGATGGCCTTGAGCGCCTCTACCGCACCCAAATCCCAATGCTTGGCGAGGAGGTGGCCGACCACTTCGCTGTCGCTGTCGGTCAAAAAGATGATGCCCTCGTCCTCCAGCTCCGCCCTGAGCCTTTTGGAGTTTACGATGTTGCCGTTGGTCGAGTACGCGATCGAACTGCCTTTGTACTTAAACATGTAGGGCTGGACATTCTTCTTGGAGTTGGTCTCCTGCGTCGCGTAGCGCACGTGCGCCACGCCGATGTTTCCGCAGAGCTTCGCCAGATTCTGCTCGTTAAAGACCTCCTGGACCAGGCCCTGGTCTCTGACAATCTTCATCTGATCTTCACAGAAGGTCACCAAGCCGGCGCTCTCCTGCCCCCTGTGCTGGAGGGAAATCAGTCCGAAACACATTCTGGAAGCCAGACTGTCGGTGCCGGAAGAGACGGCCCCTATGACCCCGCACTCTTCGTGTAATTTGTCATCCTCAAAAAACTTACTCATACAATTCTTCCAATCTGTCTATTAAAGAGCCTACATATTCCGCCAAAGATACAAACATATCAGGCTTGGATATGTCGATATCCACCTTTTTCATTAAGTCCGCACTCGTCAGCGAGCCGCCGGCCTTCAGAACCTCCAGCCACTTCTCGATGGCGCTCGCGCCTTCGTTTTCTATCTTTTTGAACATCTGTGTGGCGATGCTCAACGATGCCGAGTATGTGTACGGGTAGAGACCCATATAATAGTGCCCCTGCCTCATCCAGGTCATCCCCGCTTCCTCTTCCACATTCACGCTGTCAGCCCAAAACGCTCTGATCACGTCCAGCTTGGTCTGATTCAGGAAGGCCGCGTTGATTTGCCCTCCCCGGTCGATGTGCTTGTAGACGCGATCCTGCAGATGCGCCTCCAAAAAGTGGGTGACGCAGTTGTGGTAGTAAGACGCCAGGTTTTGCAGGATGACCCACCTCTCGACCTCCCTGCTCGCAGCCTGCGCCTTTAAGTGGCTCGCCAGAATCAACTCGTTGATCGTAGAAGGCGCCTCGACGCAGTACATCGAACACTCTGAAACCAAGGCGTTTTGGTACTTGTTCGCCAGGTAGAAGTGCCCCGCGTGCCCCAGCTCGTGCACCAGGGTAAAGGCCGATCGCATGGTGCCGGTAAAGGTCATCATGATAAAGGAGTCCGCCCCGTGCGGGCTGCAACAGAAGGCGCCGGATGACTTGCCGACGTTCTGCGCATAGTCAATCAGACCGGCATCGAACATTCTCTTGATGTTATCGAGGTATTCGTCTCCGTAAACGTTCAAGGCGGAAAGGATGGTCTCTTTCACGTCATCGAAGGCCGCGGACGGCGAATATTCTTCATCCAAAGCGGTCCTCAAATCCGCAAATTTGAGTTCCTCCGCCCCGAGCTGCTTCTTCAAAATCTTCGCGTACCTTCTCATCTGCGGCGCGAGCTCCTCAAAGAGCACCTTCAGGTGGGTGTCGTAGACCGCGCGGTCAATCCCTTGGTCAAAGAGAAGCATGTCTATGGTGGAATCAAAGCCCCTAAGCCTCGCCTCTATTCTTTGGCGCTCGACCTCGGTCGCGTAAACGCTCGCATAGGTGTTCACATAGTTCTGCAAGCCCTTGTGAAAACTCTCGAAGGCGTTTCGTCTGATTGCGGTATCCGAATCGTCCTGGTACTTTTCTTCAAAGAGCGTGAAGGAATTCGGGAGCAGCTTTCCTTGGGCATCCTGAAACGGTTCAAAACTCATATCCGCGCTCGAGCTGACATCATAAATGTAGCCGGGCGCGTTCAGAACGCCGCTGAACGATGCCAGAAGCGCCTCCGACTCCTCGCTCAACAAGTGGGCCTTATACTTGAACGTGTCCTCGACAAAGCGTTCAAAGTTCCCAAGATCCGGCTCTTCCGTGTAAAATCGGTCCAGGTCCTCGCGCGAAAGCTTGCAAATATCAACCTTCACAAAGGACAGGCACTCAAAAAATTCCGCGGTCATCGCCCGCATTTTGGACGCATCTTCCAGGGCCTGCGCCGAGCTGGAGTCGACCGAAACCGCCAAACTCGGGTAGTTGGCGACACGCTGCCAAGCCGATTGCAAGGCCTCGTAGCGATTCAAAAAGTCGTAGAACGACCCGGCATCCCGGATGAAACTGCCCTTTAGCCCCGCCAAATCCTTGGCTCGCTTGAGAATCTCCTCCGCCTCTCTAAACATGTCTTCCCGACTTGCGAACAGCACCGATAAATCCCACATTTCCTTGGCGGGCACCTCGTTTCGCATCAACAGTTTTGTCTCTCTCATCCGTTTCCTCCGTGTTTTCTCTCCGTTTTATAGTGCAATTGTATAGTAAGTTTTCTTTTTTTACAAGTATGAGCCCTTACGAATAAGAGCTCAACGCGTGCAGGGTAATCGCGGCCGCGACGCCCACATTTAGAGACTCGGCACTCTCCCTCATCCCGATTTTATATAAAAGGTCCGCACTCTCCAAAAAGTCCCGATCGACCCCGTTTGCCTCGTTGCCGAGGACGATTGCAAACTTTTCCTGCAAGTCCAGCGTTTTTAAGTCGCTTTCGGCCTCCAGCGAGCTGACGACGATTTGGTATCCTTCCCGCCTCAGGTACTGAATGATGTCCTGATTCTTCATGCCGATCTTCAGACTGACCCCGAAGATCCCGCCCATCGAACTTCTCAAGGTTTTGAGCGAGTACGGATCGCAGGTTTCCCTGCTCAGAATGACCCTGTCAAAGCCGAAGGCGTCGCAGGTTCTCAGAATGGTCCCGAGGTTTCCGGGATCCTGCACTCCGTTTACCACGACGATGTGCTCCGATGCGGGCTTCAGCTTCCGCTGCATGTCTTCGACGCGCACGACCGCAATCACGCCCTGGGAATTGACCGTGTCGGAGATCTGCTTGAACAGTGCGCTCTCCAAGAGGATGTCGTCCTCCCTCTCGCGCAGGGCTTCCGGCCTGTCTATGCTGTCGTAGCAAATCAGTTCCGGTTCAATTCCGAGCTTCCTCGCGTGTTCAATCAGGCGCACGCCTTCCAGGAGAATCTTATTTTCTATGATTCGGTACTTTTTGCTCTTCAGTTTTTTAATCGCTTTAAAAATCCTGTTCTGATTGGAATATATGTACTGCATCTTACTCCTTGTTCTCAATTTCTTTGAGATCCTGGTTGTTTCCGATTACGATCAGAATGTCGCCGCGTTCAATCACATAGTCCGGCATCAGGTTAATTTTCATGTCCTTGCCCTTCTTGATTCCCACGATGTTCAGACCGTAGGAGCGTCTGACGTCGATCTGCTGAATCGACTTGCCGATCCAGGATTCGAGCGGGTTGACCTCGACCATGCTGTAGTGGTCCGAGAGCTCAATAAAATCCATCACGTTCGATGCCATCAGGTTTTTGGCGATTCGAATCCCCATCTCCTTCTCCGGGAAGACGACCCTGTCCGCCCCAATTTTATATAGAACCTTCGCGTGCAACTTGTCCTGGGCCTTGGCGATGATGTTTTTGATTCCCATCTCCTTGAGCATCAAGGTAACCAGCGTAGAGGACTTGATGTCCCCGCCTATGGTCACAATCGCCGTGTCGAAGTTTCTGAGCCCCAGGGCGTTCAGCGCTGCTTCCTGCGTCACGTCGGCCTTAACCGCGTAGGTGACCTTGTCCGCCAGCGATTGCACCACCGCATCGTCGTTGTCTACAATCATAACCTCGGCGCCCAAGTCCACAAGCTTGATCGCGACGCTGGTTCCGAACCTTCCGGCACCCAATACTACAAATTGTTTTACCATATTTTTACCCTTTCTAATTATGCGCTCTGTGAGGACAGGCTAGCCGATTCGAATCTGCTCTTCCGGATAGCGCAACATCTGGCGCTCCGGCGATTTCAGCTTGCTCGTCGCGGCGAAGAGGAGGGTCAGCGCCCCGACCCTGCCCATGAACATCGCGAGCGAGAGCATCAGTTTTCCTACCACGCTGAGCTTGGCGGTCAGGCCGATGCTGAGGCCCACCGTTCCATAGGCCGAGAGCGTTTCAAAGACGATTTCAAAAAAGCTCGCATCCCGCTCGGTGATCGAGAGCAGAGAGATGCTCACCATGATGAAGATTGCCGCAATGCCGATGATGGCAATCGATTTTTTGACATTCACCTCCGGAATCCTCCTGCCGAAGGCTTGGGTATCGTTCCGGCCGCCCAGGATCGAGATGATGGTGATGAAAAAGAGGGCGACGGTCGTGGTCTTCACCCCGCCTGCAGTCGAAGACGGAGAGCCGCCGATGAACATCAGGAGCATGGTAAGGACCAGGCTGGCCGGTCTCATCGCATTCAAATCGATCGAGCTGAAACCCGCGGTTCTTGGCGTCATCGCCGCAAAGAAGGAACTCAGCAGTTTTTCGCCGAAGCTGAACTCCTTGATGGTTCCGGGGTTGTTGTATTCCAGGGTGAAGATATAAAGAGTGGGCAAAATCAACAAAATCAAGGTCGTGACGACCACGATTTTAGAGTTCAGCGACCACTTTTTGAATTTTCTGAATTTGATGAGCTCTCCGATGACCATGAAGCCGAGACCCCCGATGATGACGAGGCCGGAGAGGGTCAGAGAGACCAGGTAGTCCTTGGCGAAGAGGGCGACGCTGTCTCCGTTTCCCAAGATGTCAAAGCCGGCATTACAAAAGGCCGAAATCGAGTGAAAGATGGCGTAATAGAAGCCCTTTGCCTTCCCGTAGATCGGGACGAATCGAATCGCCAGCACGGCCGTTCCGATCAGCTCAATGGTGAAGGTCATATAGGCCGCGCGCCGGGTGAGTCTGACTACGCCGGAAAGCCGTTGCGTTCCCATCGATTCCTGCATCAGAATCCGCTTTTGCAGGGAGAACTTTCTGCCCGCCACCAAAGTGAGCATGGAGGCCATGGTCATAAAGCCCAGGCCGCCGATTTGAATCAGGATGATAATGACGGTCTGACCGAAGTAGTTCCAATAGGAACCGGTATCCACCACCACGAGTCCGGTCACGCAGACCGCAGAAGTCGCGGTGAAAAACGCGTTCACAAAGCCGATGCTCTCTCCGCTCTTCGTCGCGAAGGGCATACTGAGGAGGACGGAGCCCGTCAGGATGATAAGCAAAAATCCCAGAACCAAGATCTGAGACGGCTGGAGTCCCTTATTCAACGTTTTCTCTTTCGGATTCAAGTCTCTTCTCCTTAGCGTAGCGCACAAGCATCGACCGACGCGATTCTATTCCGTTCAACAACGCTTAGTTTAGCATATTTCGTTTGATTTTTCCATACGAATCCCGGCGAAATATTGCCCACCCGGGGAACTTTTGTCGAATTCGGCGATGGAGCGTGATTTTTGGGAGGAAGAGGGGCGAAAAAAAGGACTTCGACTCTCGCCGAAGGCCCCTCCTGATATCGGACGCGCCGAACGCGCAGCCCCTACGCCTTAATAATTTGTATGGTTTGATTTCTCCCGCTTCTCTTGGCCTGGTAGAGAGCTTCGTCCGACATGCCGACATAGCTGTCATCGTCCATGTTCGGCGAATTGATGGTCGAGATACCGATGCTCACGGTCAAGACCCCGTAATCGCTCCGCGGATGCTCAATGCCCATCGCGATGACCGCCTTTCGCAGCTCCTCGGCCTTTCTCAACGCATCCGCCGAGTCGTCGTCCATGCTGAAGGCAATGAACTCCTCTCCGCCGTAGCGGGCAGCCATGTCGTTCTCCCCGGTGAAATTCTCGGTGAGCACCTGCGCGACCGCAATCAGGGCCTCGTCCCCCTGCTGGTGGCCGAAGTGGTCGTTATAGGCCTTGAAGTGATCGATGTCAATCATATACATGCTGACCATCTTGTTGCGCTTGACCGCCTCCTTGAGTTTTTCGCGGTAAAATTCGTAGAATGAGAGCCGATTGTTGATCTTGGTCAAACTGTCCTTCTTCGACAAAGAAGAGAGCTTTTCGTTGACCTGCTCGAGTTCCTTCTTGGTCTTCCGATTCTCATTTATGACGTTGGTCAGACTTTCGTTCCTTCTGATATTGTTTAGGGCGACCGCCAGGAAGATGGAAATCTGAATGATAAACTCCTTGGAAATCGACTGATAGGCGTTCTTCTTGGTCGAAACCGCATAGGTTAGAGAAATCATCTTGCTCTTGAAGATGATCGGGGAGAGGATGGCCGACTTGTATTTTTTGATATCGATCTTCATCTCCTGGAAGAGTTTCTTGTTTTGCGAGGTGTCGTTGATTACAAGGGTCTCTTTGTTCTCTATGATTTTTGCCAAGGTCGGTGTTTTTGCAAGGTCCAGGGTCGGCAACTTCTTCTCTTCTTTAAAGAGGGAATAAATGTACTCCGGATGCAGGCGTTTGCCGTTGTCCTCGAAGGCAAACATCACAAAGCGCTCCATCGGGATGATGTCCTTGACGTTGTGGTAGGTTTTGATGAACATACGATCCAGGCTGTTTGAATCCGTGATGTCCTTTCCGATGGCCCGAATCGTGTCGAGTCGCCTGTAAAGCTCCTCGATGTCCTGATTCTTTTTCAGGATTTCGCGGTACTCTTCCTTCAGCTCCTTCTGCTCGCTCTTCACCTTTTTCAGACTCTCGGCATAGAAGTACTTTTCGTACATCGCGTCAATCATCTTGTTGTTTTGCTGTTTGTTCTGCCTGCTGTAGTCCGAGACTTCCTTGTGAAAGAGCTTGATATACGGGGCGGCCTGCTCGAACTCGCCTCGCTCCAGGTAGTATTTGATGATGATATCCAGGATGGCGGTCTGGAACTTGTAATCCGCCTTGCCCTTAAACGCGTTGATCGTCGCTTCCAGGACCGAGATGACCTTGCCGGAATCCGCGCCGAGCTGCATGCAGAAGTGGTAGTAGTCTATGGTATAGGCGACCAGGGTAGGATAACCTTTGATGCTCATCAGGAGGGCAACAGTCTTTTGGTGGGCCTCCTCGACGCCGGCGAGATTTTTTCTGGCAAAATGCACCCGCATCTCCAGTCTTTTAAAGGCCGCAAGGCTCTTGGTGCTGAAGTTTTTGGGCATGTTGTAGTTGATCAGATTGTAGTAATAAAATCCGCGCTCCTGATTGCGGAGTTGGAAGTAGATCATCGAAACGTCACAGGTGTTGTAGAGCCAGAACGAGTCGTTTTCAAAGTTCCCGATCGGGAGCGGAGGAATCAGTTTGCTCGCCTTCAAGGCGTACTCCAGGGCGGCGCCCAGGTTCCCGTGAATCCGATACAACTTCCCGATTCTGTGGTGACAAATCGCCGAGCGCAGACTCATCCCGCGCTTCTTCTCCATGTGGATGATTTTCATGTAACACAGGATCGCCTTATCCAGCCGGTTGACCGCCGCGTAGGCATTGGCCAAAATGTTGATGCCCGGAATCAAAGATTCCTCTTCTCCGCTGTTGTTGATCCTCATCAATAGGGAATCGAGTTTGTTCGAGTATTCTTCCGGCTCTCCGAGCGTCAGGTAATATCCGATTTCCAGGACATCCAAAACAATCCGGAACAGGTAGTCCAGCTTGTATCGCTCGGTTTTTTTCAAGAATATGCAAGCATTTCTAAATGCGTCGATATCCCTCTCCATGAGTTCGACCAGGGAGTCGTTGACCTGAACAACGTTCAGATTCAGATATACACCGTATTTATTCATCTCTGCCCTCTGGTATTCGCCTTTACTACTCTGCTGACGATCTTGTTCTTCCCTGTATTTTTTGCCTCATACAGGCAATCGTCAACTGCCTTTATCAACGTATCTTCCTCGAGCATGGACTTGTAGTTCACGCTCACCAAGCCCAAGGACACACTCAAATCGTTGTCTGTTCCGTCATTGTATTTAATTTGCAGCTTCTGCACGCCCTCACAAATTTTCTTGGCCATTTCAAGGGCTTCCTGCCGCGTCGTCCCGATCTGCACCAGCATGAACTCCTCGCCGCCGTAGCGCGCAAAGACCGTGTTTTCGGGATTGATTAGAGAAAGGACCAGCCTCACCACGCTCACGAGCGCCTCATCCCCTTTGATGTGGCCGTTTCTATCATTGTAAATTTTAAAGTTGTCAATGTCAAACATTAAAAGATGGAGCATGGTTTTTTTCTTGACCGTATCCTTGATCATGCTCTTGAGTTTCAAGTCAAAATCCCTTCGATTGGAGATCTTTGTGAGCTGGTCCATATTGCTCAGCGTTCTGTGATACTCGACCAAACTTTGAAGCTTTTTCTTGTCGCTCTCGAGCATCTCGTTCTTTTCACTCAAAACGGTCGCCCGGTTCCAGTTCACGATCGCGATCGCAATGTAGGGCGCGACCGACTCGATCAGGTTGATGTGGTGCTTTTTGTACGCGTTTCTGTTCAGACTTTTAATCAAGAGAACCGCGACCACATCTTCCTTGTATTTGATGGGATAGAAAATTTGCGAAGCGTAGAGCTCGTCCTTGTTGCGCTCGTCTTCAACCCTACAAAATTCGTCTTTGTAAAGCTTGCCCATGCTCCTGTGCTGTCCGTCGGAAATCGTCATGAGAGGGAGCAAATCGTCCTCCTCGATGTAGACCGCATGACTGTCCAGGACCTTGTCGCCGGAATAGACGTGCGGCGAAATGAACTTGTTGGCGAACGACTTGATGTAAAGGCCCATGTAATCGAGGGGAATCAGGATGGAAAACTCGTTAAAAATCGTCTGTTCAATCGAGCTCAGGCTGGATTTTGCGGTAATCTTCTGCCCCAGACGCGTGATGATCCGCGATTGGTCGTAGAGGCGCTTGATCTGCTTACTCTTGGCGAGGCTCTCCTCGGTTAGCCGGTTGATGGTCTCGTTTTCCTGCAAAATCAGGTCCTTGTTCTTTCGGTTTTCGGCGATCTCAAGCAGGATGTCCAAAGAGAGACACTTGTTGAAGTCTTCGCGTTCCTCGTTGCGATTCAAGATTGCCGAGATGTTGGAGTAGTACTGCGCCATCATCTTGGTGTCCCCGACCTTGACGGCGTAGTTTAAAACCGCTTCGTAGAGTTCGAGCACGCACTGCGTGGCCTCGCTTTCGTTGAAACTGCTGAGGTAGTGGTCGAGCTTTTTCACCACATACTCTTCCTCCAAGCCGGCTCGTTCCGCAATTTTATAAAAATCCAAAAGATAGCCGCACTTGTTCAGAAGGCTGTACTCGTCGCCCGCGTGTTCCAGGTTGTGGAAGATGATCTTGATGGCGCCCTCGTAGTCGTGTTTCAGCTCGCAATATAAAATCTCCAGCTGGTCGTACAGACAGAGGATGGAAGCGGGCCTGTCCTCCTCGGGAATGCTCTTGAACTCCTCGGAATAGAGATGAAAGGCCTCCAGGTTTTCTTCCTCTTTGGCCACCAGGCAGAGGTTCGACAGGATACAGGAATACAGGACGAGGGCATCGCGCGACTTCGTCAGATTCCAGTTGTTTTTGAAGATTTGATAGGCTTTTTCGTAGCAAAATTTCGCCTGTTGATACTTGTCGTGTTCGGCGTAGACAGTCGCCAGATTGTTGTATGCGGTCGGCGAGAGAAGCGTGATTTCACCGATAGAAAGTTCGATTTCGGGCACGTCCTGCAAGAGCTTGATTGCCTTTTCGAGGTTGCCGATCTTGGAATACGCAGCCCCGAGTCTGGCGCTCGCCTCGAGAAAAATCTTTTTGTCGCCAAGCTCCATGGTCCTGTTGTAGACCTCTTGAATGACCGGATATATGAGCTCGTACTCACCCAAGTAGGTGAAGGCGCTCACCTTTTCGACCATCACGGCACACCAAAACGACGGGTCGCTTTCAAATCGCTCTTCCTTCTCCAATTGCTCGATCAGGACAAGAGCTTTTCCGGGATCCTCAAGAATGTGTTGACGCAGTTTACTCATCAATGCAACAGCATCTTCTCTTGATAAATCTTCTCTCATGCCTCTTCCTTTATATTTCATTTCTTTGCATTCTCTTCCCTCGTGTGAAACGGCTCTCCCGCTTGCGCCCGAAGGGTTCTATCTGTCTGATTATATAACCCTAATTATATAATATCGCTCACTATAAATAAATATTTCTTCCCATTTTTTCAATTTTGTTACAGACGTTGAGAATAGACTCGGTTTTGCAGGTTCCGAATCCGTTCGATTCCTTAAGATTCCTTATCTTTCTAAATCGACTGTTTTCCCAAAAAATTTACAACAATCGGCATCTTTGCCGCAAGGATTTCCTCTTTCCGCTGCTTCCGCGACCTAGGTTCCGCAGTAGGTCACGAAAGGCGTTTCCTGAAGCGGCGGAATCATGTAGGCGGGGTCTGCAAGCTCGTAACGGTACGGCTGCTCCAATTTGGAAAGAAGCGTCTTGAATCGGCTGAGATCGCCCGCTTCGGCCTGCCGAATCGCCTCGTCCACAAGGAGGTTTCTCGGGATTAGAATCGGGTTACTTGCCTCCATGCGCAGGCGCGCCTCTTCCAGGTCGCCCACCGCGGCCTGCAGGGTCTCCTTCCAGTTTTCGGCCCACAGAGCGAAGAGGCGCCTCGCCTCGGCATGTTCGGGCAGGAGGAGCTCCGCATCGATGTTCAGCGGCTTGATCAGGCTCCTCAGGTAGACAAAGGTGTTCGTGTAATCAAAACCGAAGAGCTGCATCAGGTTGAGCAGGACTTTTAACATGTCCTCGTCACCCTCCTCGAATCGCTCAAAACCGAGCTTCTTGGCCATCATCACAAGGTACGCCTCGTCGTAGGCGGACATGAAGCCCCGGAGCTTCTCATTCAGGACCGCGAGCGCCTCATCGTCGTTTTGGAGGATTCTTTCCGAGCCCGCCTGCCCGTGTTTGCTGCCCACCAAGAGGGGGATGAAGGCCTCCGCGAGCCGCGCCATATTCCAGCCCGTTATGGTCGGTTGGTTGCCGTAAGCGTAGCGGCCGTACATGTCGATGGAACTGAAGACCGTTCCGGTGTTGTAAGCATCCATAAAGGCGCAAGGGCCGTAGTCTATGGTCTCGCCCGCGATCGAAACGTTGTCGGTGTTGAGGACGCCGTGGACAAATCCGACGCGCATCCAATCGGTGATGAGGGCTATCTGTTTGTCAAGGATCGCTTGAAACAGCGACAAGTAGGGATTGGCCTCCCGTTCGAGTTCGGGGTAGTGGCGACGAATCGTGTAGTCGGCCAGCTCCCTAAGGAGGGCATCGTCCTTTTGAAGGGCCGCAAATTGAAAGGTTCCGACCCTGATGTGACTGCTCGCGGTGCGCGTCAGAATCGCCCCGTCCAGCGGCGCGCTTCTGTAGACCGTTTCGCCGGTCTTTACGACCGCCAGGCTCCCGGTGCTCGGGATGCCGAGCTTGCGCATCGCCTCGCTGATCAGGTACTCGCGCAGCATCGGCCCCACATTGGCGCGGCCGTCCCCGTTCCTCGAGTACGGCGTTTTGCCCGAGCCCTTGAGCTGGATGTCCACCCTCTGCCCGCCCTCGCTCACATGCTCGCCGAGCAGGATTGCCCTGCCGTCTCCGAGCTCATTCAGGTAGCCGAACTGGTGGCCGCAATACGCCTGGGCAATCGGCTCCGAGTCCTCGGGCAAAAGATTCCCCGACAGGAGCTCCGCCAATTCCGGGGAATCCGCGCCCTCCAACACCCCGAGCTCCTTGGCGAGCGCCTCGTTGTAAATCAGGAGCTCCGGCGCCTTGACCGGCGTCGGCAAAATGTGCGAGTACAGCTCCCCTCGCAACTTGACATAGGTATTATCAAAATGAAACTGTTTTTTCATGAAGTTGTCCTTTTCTTTTTCTGTTCGCGGCCGCCGCGAGCGGGAAGACAAGCCCGTCCCGTCAACTGCATTTCACCGGCGACCCGCTCTACTGATACCCACTTTTTTTGCCGGCGAGCCCGTGAAAAGAATAACCTTCTCCG
Organism: Bacillota bacterium; assembly: GCA_030529225.1. Classification (GTDB taxonomy): domain Bacteria; phylum Bacillota; class Clostridia; order Peptostreptococcales; family Acidaminobacteraceae; genus JAUMXH01. The sequence continues at coordinate 37,656 of JAUMXH010000010.1, forward strand.
TTTCTCCCGGCACCGCCAAGTAAATCTTTTTTCGAGCAAAAAGCACAAAAAAAGGAAGCACCAACTATCTGCTGTTACTTCCTTTTCAGTGATTGTATTCGATTCGATTGCTTTCATAAGATAAAGTGAACTTTACTAAGGGAATGCTATCTTATTCTCAAATAGCAAGTGTTTTTGCCCTTACCCTCTCTTTTCAATTCGCCGGAAGCCACCAGCTTTCTAAGAGCTCCTTCGATGGAACTGTCACTGAGTGAAGGACAAAGCTCTCTAATATCCTGTTTGGTAAACGCGCCAATCTTGTTGCGAGCGGCAAGCCTTACCGTCTCCAAAGCAGAACGCTTTGTTTCTACAAGTGCAAATCGGTCTCCAAAATCCCGATAAGCTGAAAGAATCGTTCCAAGTAGATATTTTATAAAGGGAACAGGATTATCAGCTCCTTCATGCCATCCAATCTGCGATTCATATAATGCGTCATAATAAAAATCCTTGTTCTTTGCAATCTTCGCCTCCAGAGAGATATATTTTCCAACATAAAACCCATTTCTGTACAAAAGCAGTGTTGTAAGCAGTCTGCTCATGCGTCCGTTCCCGTCATTAAACGGATGAATACAAAGAAAATCGTGAATGAAGATAGAAATTGCAATCAGCGGCTCAAGCTCCATGTTCCCAATCACACGATTATATTCCTCACAAAGCCGGTCAAGTGCAAGCGGAGTTTCGTAAGGCGCAAGCGGAGTAAACAGCGTTTCCGAATGTCCGTCAGGATATGAGGCAGTGATATAGTTCTGCACTGTTTTTGTTTTTCCGGCGGCAGGGTTATTCATATAGCTGTATAAAACCTTGTGAAGCTGGAGAATGTAATTCCGTGTAATAGGAATCGCGTTAAAACTCTCATGAATTATGCCAAGCACATCCCTATAGCCCGCAATTTCCTGTTCATCACGGTTCTTAGGCGTCGTCTTTTCCAAGGCAAGTTGCCTAATGCGTGTATTGGTTGTGACAATTCCTTCAATCGCATTCGATGCCTCGGTACTCTGTATTTTTGCAATTTTCACGAGCTTTTCAAGTTCCTCCGGACGCCTTTTCAAATACATCTCCTGCTTGCCGGCTTCCTTATAGATTGCGGCAACAAGCCCCAGCATCTCTGAATCCCACTTGTTTTTTCTTATCAAAGAGTAGTTGAACTCCCTCATTCCCTTACCCCCTCACTTATTCCCTTAAATATTAGCGACAAATAAGGGAATCGTCAAGAGCCTAAACTTATCACTATTATGATTTTTCCTTGCTTTCTTCCGATTTTTGAATGTTTGACAACAAAAAAAGGAGGCTTCGGTTATTTGCCTTTCCTCATCTTCAATGATTCACCTCAAACACATCTCCATCGTCAATGCTACATAAAAATTCAAAGTATCGTTTTGGAAACGTAACATGTAGTCTCTCCTCAAGTTCCATAACTTTTATTTTTACTCTATCGATTGCCATAAATCCGGTTTCCACTCCTTCATACTTTCTAATCAGCATATTTTTAGCCGGATTTGTACTTCGTTCTCCTGCACTTGCTTAATACGCTATCTCTATTTCAGTCGTTTTGTCTACAATCGCTCCATCAAGTTCATCGGAAACGATAAATTTACTATCTATGTATTTTAGTTCTCCGGTCAAGAAGTCATATAAAATTTCAGTTCTTCTTTCTTTCACTTTTTCTTCGGTTTTATTCTCTTTCACGTTTTCTCTTTCTTTCAAAAATCGGTTTACTTTATCAATCATATTTTTTTCTTCCTCTGCAGTTAACCTCTTATAATCAACAGCATTACTCTTTAAACTTTCTGAAACTTCACTGATTTGACCGTTTTCAATGATAGCTACATAGACTTTATTCGTTTTTATTTTGTCGCCTATGTAATACCAAACTTTGATTAGCCCATCATTAGCATCTTCAGTATACAGATTAACTGAAAACTTATACTTTTCAACTTCAAAATTCTTATCAATTTTTTTTAGCTCCATGATAAGAACATTGTATCTATCCTCATAATCAATCAGATTCAGTTCTTTTCCATTTGAATCTTTAGGAAGAAACGTTTCTTCCTCCCGTTCTGTATTGATATCTGTAGTAGCACTTGTTTTTTTACCTACTGCACTCATCCCTATAGCCTTATGATATATGGTTGCAACAAATACTACGACAACAATAGCTATCGCTATCACTGTGATAGATTTTCTTTTCATATAACCCATCCTCTCCTCGCATGTCTCTTCGGGAACTTCGACGGATTCCCGAATCAGGAACTCGCCAATTATTGCAATTTCAGCCTCACGGTACTCAAGGTAACGGCGATCAAAGAAAAAAATACAATCGCAAAATCAATTTCGGACGGGATGGAAAGCAAAAGGGAAAGTAGGCTATAAACCAGATAGCAGAGCGCAAGGGTACCGAACCTCTTCATGTGTTTTGCGGCAAATTGTCTTCTTTTCTCGCTTCCCGCCTCCAAAGCGTCCTGATAGTTCGTTCCGTTGTACCAATATACGGATTCCGTTTTGTAAATGATGAAACTCAACAAAAAGATTCCGATGGTCATCAGATTCGTTACAATCACCATCATAAGATGCTCCGAGGAAATCGGTAACAGGGCAGTGGATAAGGACAGAAGCGTAAAACCGATCAACCACGCCACAAAGCCCTTATAGCTCTTCTTGTATGAGTTCTTGTTCTCACCCATCGTTATCGCTCCCCTATGTTACAGAGAGGATGCGTTGGAAGGCGTTCCGACCTCAATCAAGGTTCCGTCCAAATCGTAGAAACGGATGATTTTTTGCCCCCAAGGATGTTGGAACAATCGATTCACATACTCAATTTCCGGATAGAGGTTTTCCAATTTTTCAATGAACGCCTCTATCTTCTCTTCTTCGAAATACAATTCGAAAGCGTTATTTTTTGAACTCACATCCCTGTCTAAGAATGCACGCCAAACAGCTTCGTCCTGGAGCACAAGGCCTTCAGATAAAATCACGTTGCCCTCATACTCGCGAATCTTGTGCAGACCGAACAAGTCTTTGTAGAATTGCTCCGCTTTTTCAATCTCTTTCACGACAATCAAAATATTCTTCAATTTCATACTGTTTCACCTCCAAAAACGCTCCGGCGCAGCTCTATTCCATGTTCCGCGAAATCGCTTTCCCTCTTCGCACTGTTTAAGCTCATCTGTTTTCTCCTGCTAATGTTCTTACTTCTATGATACATTATAGCATTTTTTCAAGCCCTTGTCAGGTGGCCGAGCTGCAGGATTTGATTCCGCCGGTCCCGAAAAAGCACAAAAAAAGGCCCCGCAGGCCTCTCTTATTCTCAATACGCGTTCTTCATCACCCTTTGGTGGATGTAGTCGCAAAAGCTGTCAAAACCGGTAGGAGAAATAGCTCCGGGAAAGGACATCAAGACCATTCGATGCTCCTCGCTGTCCTTGTGATACGGCGGTTGCGCGTGTACAAACGCGTTTTCCACAAACCCGCACCTCGCATAAAACGATTTTCTACGCATGGAAAGCTCATCGATCGGGGGGTCAATCTCCAGAATTAAGGTCTTCTCCCGTTGCGTCAAGAGTTTCAACGCCTTTTCTCCATATTGGCGATTTCGCATTTCCGGACGAGTGCAAAAATGCTCTACATAAATAAAGTCCTCGTTCTCCCAAAAAAGAAGCAGTCCGACATACAGGTCTCCGTCATAAATCAGGTTAAAAGAATATTCCCTATCACTTAAAATTTCGCGCTGGGAACGCTCCTCCCGCCGCTCATGATAGGGAAAACTGATGTGATATAATTGCAGGGCCTCTTCCAGCATAGGGTCTGAGAGGTCCGTAATTCGTTTCAAGAACATGTCGTTCTCCTTCTCGTGATTCACATTGGGTAATCAACGTTTTTTATCGTTCGAATTGCCTTCTTTCGGCCTTGACCGGGGAAGGCCGCGCGCCGAACACCCGCCCTCTGCCCGTCGGCATGAAAAAGCGGACAAGTGTCCGAAACGTGTCCGAGTTGGCTCATAAAAAGAGCTAAAAACAGAAAAAGGGCTCAAAGAACCCTTTCCCCTCTTTGCTAAAATGAGCCATTTTATCACAAAAACATTGAAAAACAGCCGTTTTGGTGGAAGATACAGGACTCGAACCTGTGACCCCCTGCACGTCAAGCAGATGCTCTCCCAGCTGAGCTAATCTTCCAAATTTTGACATTTACTGATTTTACTACAAAACAGAACAAAAATCAAGTCCTATTTCTGATTGACTGAATGACAAAATATGAGAAAAGGGATATCATAAACCGGATAAGAGATTGACAAATTAAAACTTGTAAAGGAGAAGTGCTTTTCATGAGTGAAAATATGGTGATTGGCTTGAAACAATGTTTGATTCAACTAATTGAACATTACGCAGAGTGCTTTCGTACTTGATGAGGTGGAACAGTATCTCTGCATCAATCAATTTCTGAATCACGATAAATCAGTCGCGTACTTTAATACTAGGATTACAGTTGACGGATTTGAAATAAATTCAGAAAACTTGCTTTTGGCTATGATAGAAAGTTTGTTATGATGCAAGGGGAAATCATGCTTATTGGAGAGAAACATAGAATGATATCTGAAGCAAAAGACAAAATAAACAAAAAAATACTTGACAAAAATAGAACTTAAACTTATAATGACAGTAAGTTAAACTTCCAATTCGGGAGAACTCAAAGAAAGTGCATCCCTCCGTCTGTAAGCACAGAGTCCGGCGGGAGACCCGGCTTCTCAAAGTAGTGGGAGAGTCTCCCCTTAGATTAGAAGTTAAACTTCATAAAAAAGGAGAACAAGCATGGCATTCGGTAAAAAGATAAAGGCGCTCAGAGAGGAGCGACAACTCACCCAATCAGAGCTCGCAAAGGCACTCGGCACCACCCTCAAAACCATCAGCAACTATGAAACAAAGGATATGAGACCCAGGAAAATGGAGACCTACAAAAAGATGGCGGAATTTTTCGGTGTCAATGTGAACTACCTGCTGACCGAGGAGGATTCTTTCATCCTGCACGCAGGGACAAAGTTCGGAAGCAAGGGAGCCAAGGACGCTCAGGAGCTCGTAGCTTCCATGACCGGACTCTTTGCGGGAGGGGAATTGCCGGAGGAAGACAAGGACATCCTGTTTAAAGCCATTCAGGAAGCCTACTGGCAGTCCAAACTCGAAAATAAAAAGTACGCAAGCGCAAAGCAAAAGGACAAGCAATGAGAAATCGCTGGATCTACGAGAAGGTCAATCAGCTGATTAAGACCTACCGCAGCAGGGATCCGGAAGAACTGATTAAGCGTTTGAATATTCATATTCAGTACATCGATGCAACCAAATCGCTGCTCGGCATGTATAAAATCATCTTGAAAAATCGCTTTATCTTCCTTCCGACCAATGTGGGTTCCCTGCGCAAGACCGTGCTCGCCCACGAGCTCGGGCACGACCAATTGCACAGAAAGGAGTGCCTGAACGGCGCGAGCTTTCACGAGAGCAGAATTTTCAATCCGACCAACCAATACGAACTCGAAGCAAACATTTTTGCGGCCCACCTTCTGATTCCGGATGAGGACGTGCTGAAAATGATACGCTTCGCGAAGAGCGATCAGGAACTCTCCAACGCACTGGAGGTCGACATAAATTTACTGAATCTGAAGGTTTCGGAAATGGCGAAGATGAACTTGCTGGACTTGGATCAAAGCAGGATTGAGGCGCCCGATTCCGCCTTTTTAAAGCAATATAAACCCCTGGACGACGAGTGGCCGGACTATTAAAGCGGAACGTGGCTTACAGAACAAAGAAGACCCCCCCACTCCGCATAGCGCCGTTGCAAGGATTGTCCGGGAGTCGCTGAAATAGACACCGAAGACAATCATAAGCGAAGAACGAAAAAAAGATAAGACGGGAAAGAGAGAAAAGAGGCGCCATGGGACTTATCGACTACAGCAGGGAACCGCATTCGGACATTGCCTTCATCGACATGAAATCATTTTACGCGAGCGTGGAATGTGTCAAGCGAGGTCTGCACCCGCTGACTACCTCGCTGTGCGTGATGAGCAGGGCAGACAATTCAAACGGACTGATTCTGGCGAGCTCGCCGACCTTTAAAAAGGTCTTCGGAAAGTCGAACGTCGGCCGAAGCAGGGACCTTCCCTTCGACATAGAATCCGGAAAGTTTCGCTACGAAACCGCCCGAAAACAGAACCTGAAAATCACCAAAAAGTATGTGGCCTACATCGAATCCTGGGCCGAGAAAACCCTGATTGTACCTCCCAGAATGGCCATCTACATCGAAGAAAACCTGAAAATTCAAAGGGTTCTTCAACAGTTTGCCTCGCGAGAGGAAATTTACCCCTACTCGATTGACGAAGGATTCCTGGACCTCTCGAGCTCCCTGGATTACTTTGTCAGGGACCATAATATGAACAAAAAGCAAAAGTTGGATCTCCTGTCAGCCAAAATACAGCGCGCGATTTGGGAGGAAACCGGCATCTTCTCGACCATAGGAATGAGCAATGCCAACCCCCTGCTTGCAAAGTTAGCACTGGACAACGAGGCCAAACACACCCAAACCATGCGAGCGAACTGGTCCTACGAAGACGTCGAGAGCAAGGTCTGGAACATCCAAAACCTAACGGATTTTTGGGGAATCGGAGCGAGAAGTGCGCGAAGACTCAACAAGCTGGGCATCTTCACAGTCAGAGACCTGGCAAATGCGAATCCGGAAGAGCTGAAACGGGAGTTCGGCGTAATCGGCTTGCAGCTCTGGTTTCACGCGAACGGGGTCGACGAGAGCAAATTGTCAAAGCCCTACAAAGCACAGTCGCAGGGCATCGGAAACTCTCAAGTGTTGCCGAGGGACTATGTGGTACAGGGCGAAATTGAACTTGTGCTGAGAGAGATGGCCGAGCAGGTTGCGGTTCGCTTGCGAAGGAGAAGAAAAAAGGCGGGAGTCGTCGCAATCTATGTCGGCTATTCCCACAGGGAAGAAAAAAAGTCCATCCATACGAGCCGAAAGATCAACCCGAGCCAAAGCACCGAGGTACTGACAAGGCATGTGATTGAGCTCTTCCGAAGCAAGTACAGCGGCGGCGCGGTCAGAAACATCGGCGTCCGCTACGACAAATTGAGCAGCGAAACGCATTCGGTTTTCACGATTTTTGATGATATAGAAAAACTGGAAAAACAAGAGAGGCTCGACAAAAGCGTGGACGAAATCAGAGAAAAATTCGGCTACCTTTCCGTTCAAAAGGCGAGCTGTTTACTGGAAGGCTCCAGGGTCAGGGAGCGAAGCAAATTGATTGGAGGGCACTGTGGCGGATTGGACGGTATACAATGATTAACAGAGATTATCTCCCCTATCCTTCCGCAAGGGAATATGTGGATCGGGGAATGGCAAAGTGGATGGGATTCTTTCTCTCGGAACACAGCACCGCGCTGGCCAAGGAGGGCAAAGAGCAGGCGGGCACCCGTCCCAAAGACCGAAGCAAGTCCATGTTAAAGCCCGCGCCCGATTCTCATAGATAAAAAACGGCGCGTTCATAAACATGAGTCTGTGCATCCTCTTGCCTTCAAAACCTTACTTTTTCAAAGATGCCTTGTGATTTTCCCCCTGATATAACGCTTGAATTTATGGGTAAAAAATCACAGGCTTCAAGTCAAGTTTTCGGGATTTCCGCCGACAATATTAAGGTTAAAGGAATTACTGCAAAAGAAGGAAGGAAGGAAAGGAAAACAGGTGGATTTATGAAAGAACTTAAGAAACAGCTTGCGATATGGATTGTGTTCGCCATGCTGCTCAGTTCTTTTCCGTTCTCTCTCAGCGCAGACTCCGATATACGGGGGCACTGGGCGGAAAAGAATATTTCAACGATGAAAGAGCAAGGCTTGATCAGCGGATACGGAGACGGCTCATTTAGGCCGGACAAAGAAATCAGCAGGGCGGAATTTGTCGCCGCGCTGAACCGGATGATGGGCCTTACAGAGCCGGGCAGCTTCTCATTCTCCGATGTAAAGGAGAGCGACTGGTTTGCAAAAGAGCTCGCCATCGCAATCAAGTTTGGATATATCAGCGGATATGAGGACGGCAGTTTTCGTCCGATGCGACCTGTCAGCAGGTTGGAAGCGGCAGTCATGATTGCAAGGGTGAACAAACTCAAGGAACGCGTGAATCCGAGTGCGGAAGATCTGAAGGGCCTCAAGGATGAAAGTGCCATCCCGAGCTGGGCGAGACAGGAACTCGCGGCGATCGTAAAGAGCGGGATTATGAAGGGCAAACTGAACGGGCTCTTCTCAGGCGAAAACAAGATTACGAGAGCCGAAGCCGTCGTGTCTCTTTCCAGAGCGAGGGAGCTGAAGGCTGAGTTCGGGGCAAGTTCAGAGACCAAGGGTGACGAGGAAGCCGCCAAGGTAGTGGAGAAGAAGGCGGAAACGAAGAAGCCCGCACCCGCTCCTGCGCCGAAGAAGCCGGCTCCGGCACCGAGGGCGGATGAAAAGGATGATGCACCGGCCGGTGGAAGCGGCGGTGGCGGTGGCGGCGGCGGAGCGCCGTCAGGTGACGCAGGCGGAAGCGACACGCCGTCGGACGGAGGATCTTCTGCAGGCGGAAGTGACGCGGCAGGCGAGAAGCCGTCACAGGACGGTGAGCCAAGAGTGGAGAACGACGGAGCGCAGGCAGGCGAGAAGGCACCGGCCGTCGAAAACCCGGCACCGAGCGGAGAGTCCGCGAATGAGGACGGCAGGGCGCCGAACGCGGGCGCTACACCGGGCAGCGACGATTCTTCTCAAGGCGGAGCGCAGGCAGGTGATGCAAGCGGGGCGCAGGCAGGCGATGCAGATGGCGCAGGCGGAGCGGCGGACATCGGCGCAGCGCCGGGCAGCGAGGGAGCGGGTCCCGGCGCCGACAATGGTGCAAGTAACAGCGGAGGCGACGCCGGGAGCGTCACACCGGGCGCAAATGACGCTCCGGGCGGGCAGGCTCCGGGAAGCAATGAATCAGAAGGCGATAATTCACAGGTTCCGGGAGGAAGTTCGGAAGCCGGGCAAGGACCATCCGGCAGCGACAATTCTTCTCAAGGCGGAACGCAGGATGGAGCCCAAGACGGATCACAGAACCAAGCTCCAAGACAGGACACGCCACCTCATAACGGACAGGGGGAAGGCACAGGCCAACAAGACTCGGCACCGGCTGAAAAGAGCATCGAGGAGTTGGTAAGCTTCCTGAGCACGGATCAGAACGACAACGTGACAACTTACAAAAAAGACGGAAAGATGCGGGCCATCCTATGGACCAAGGGCATTGAAGCTCCCGGCATCGACGAAACCGGACGAACAGGAGATTTTCGAAAGCTTACCCATAACGCATTTGTAGACTATCTTATGAACTTCGTGCCGAACAAAAAATGGTACGACGTCAATAAGGTTCGCGAGCTCGACAAGGCGCTCTGCTCAGGCGCGGTTGGGGCAAACATGCTGCACTGGTGGCTCGAACAGAATGATGACAAGGTACGCGCCTTTTTGGCCAAGGACCCGAGCAACGGAATCATCGGCAGCGACGGCGGGTATAACGATTTGAATACCTTCCTAAACTCGTTCAAAAATCAGCAGAAGAGCAGCATTTTTGAAATGGTTACCCTTTACTTTGGGGGAGGAACCGGCGTATGGGCGGACCACACTATGGATCTCTTCATCAACGGATACAAAGCACCGAACAGCAACGCGCTCAATTCGGAAGCTAAATATGAAAGGGATCGTAGGGGAGGTTTCTTCTACCCTGTCTTTGGAAAGACGAGATTAACCGATCGAAGCAATTCTCAAAGATACCATGTTTTTAACGAGCGAGTCAAACAGTGGCTCGGAGAAGGAAAGGCCATTGCGGTATCGTATGAGATTAACGGAACGGGATACGGACACATCTACAATATTTGGGGCGCCGAGTTCAACCTGAACGGCAAGCTGACTGCCATCTTCATCTCGGATTCGGACGACTATAATGAACCGGAACTCGGAATGAAACGTTTGAACGTGAAGTATCAGAATGAACAGGGTCGAGTGAGAATCAGCAGCGACCCCACAAACCCAAACACAGGTGCCTTGGTTGTCGACCTCTACTCCCTCTCTTTGGGAACCGAGCAGTGGGATAGATACTTAAACGGAAACTAAACGATTTGTGAGGCATCAAACAAAGCATCGCCCAAAACAAGGAAAAAATTATCCTGACCCGAGCTAGGGGGTGCGTGATGCCGGCAGGATACAAAATAGTGGTGGTCCTCAAAAGTTAAACTTTATAAGCGTAGCAGTTTTATGGCTGCTACGCTTTTTTTATTCCCTCGGTTTCCCTTACAGACGCAGAAAAATCCCCTTTTGTTCCAGATTACGGAGACAGTCCTCGAGGTAGTCTTCGTCGTGCTCCGGGTAGATCGGACTTCCGGTCTCAACAAGTTCCAAGTCAACGTAGGCTTCCAGGCTTTTTCCCCGGTAGTCCTTGTCCAGCCATTCCGGGGAAGCGCGGTAAGCTCTCGCGCTCATTTCTTTCATCACCAAAACGTGATAGCGGTACAAAAGGTAGGGCGGATGATCAAATACGTAGTTTACGGTCGCGTGTTTTCTACCCCAGCCCCTTCCTCTGAGGGCGCAACACTCCCTGTGCTGACCCAGGAGCTGATGTTTGGGAAGCAAGGGGATCAAACGCTCGTGCCACAGTCTCATAAGCCCCCTCCTCCTATCAGTGAAGATTCAGATAGATATTCATTCGGGTATTTGACAAGCAAGGCCCTCACATAGTTTCTAAGCGACTCTTCCTGTTTCCTGCCATTCCGGTAGTCCTCGAGCAGCACAAGAAACGCCTCTTTTTCCTCCACGCTCGCCTGCTTCTTAAAGTAGCCCCAAACGTGCTGATAGGCATTGATGCAATCCTTCGGGCTCTCCTCGCGCTCCAAGGCGAACGCAATCTTCTCCTGCAAGCATGCGTAGTCGGGGGCATCACTTTTCAGGTATTCTCTGATCTCTAAATAAGACTTGTGGGATTTGCTGAGGACTTTGTACTTGTGCCTCGCCCACAGTTTCCGGCTCTCACTTATCCCTCGCATCCAAGTTACCCCTCTCCTTTCGCAAACTTGCCGCGTCTCAGAGCGTTCTGTCATAAAGCCTTTCTTATCGGTACTGAAAGAGGGTTTCCTTTCTAAGCGCTTCCGCCGCTTCCTCGCCCACCAGGATGCTCACGAGTTCGATTGCCAAGCGGAAGGCGGTAGCAGGCCCCATCGAGGTCACCACGTTCTTGTCCACCGCGACCGCGTCCTTCACATACTCTTTGAATCCCACCTTTCGATCAAAGCCCGGATAGCAGGTTCCCACAATCTCAGGAGCAATGCCCGCTTCCTGCAGAATGATCGGAGACGCGCAGATGGATGCCAGGGTCTTGCCCTCCCTATCATAGAAGGCTTTGAAGAGTTCCACCACCTTTGCATTGTCTCTCAGGTTGGTGGCACCGGGAAGCCCGCCCGGAGTAATTAACGCGTCATAGCTTTCGCTCTCTTTCAGCTCATCCAAAAGAAGGTCGGCCTTCACCTTGATTCCGTGCGCGCCCTCCACTTGCAAATCTTGATGGATGCTGCACATGTCCACCTTGATTCCGGCCCTCCTCAAAATATCTACGATCGTAATCGCCTCGATTTCTTCAAATCCGTTCGCCAAAAATACAAGCGCCTGTTTCATTGTCTCACTTCCTTTCTCCACTCCTTCAAGCTGCCGCTTCTTATTAAAAAGTATATCATAAAACGCGCCGGCGGCAAATGCGCTTTTCAATTCCCCTTCTCCCGCAAAGCCTTTTCCCTCTGCGCGGCTTATGGCATGCTCACAATTTTTTGACAATCAAACTTTTCAGCCGGGAACCCGAAATACATCCCATGTCCCGACTCGCTGCTTGGAGCTATTAAATATAACACTTTCACAAAAAAATACATGAATTCACATTTTAAAAATTCTTCAAACATGAATAGAAAGAATGCAACAAAAGTATTTTAATTCCTGTTCTTTTTTTATGGAAAGATTGATTTTTCTCCCTCATTTTCATAGTTTGAAACTCAAATAATAACAAGAATTATTTATATTTATTACGATTTAGAAATATAATAAAAGAATTTAAAAAATCAGGACTCTCTCCTACAAACGTTAAAATACATAGGTTTTTACGCACTTCATTAAAATTTCTTCAAAAATTGCGCCCTTGTATTTTTTCTAACTAATAATTATAATCAGAACCGTCTCAGTAATGATAATTATAACTAATAAGAAATAGTCTCCACGCACTATTTTTTATTATGCCGGCGGCAAATTTGTTTTTTTGTGCAGGCTTTGTTCATTATTGCAGACCAAGGAAAAATAGCATTCATAAAGAAAGGAGAATTGATTTTGAGTAGACTGTATAAAAAGTATCTCAGCTTTTTATTATCCGTGCTTCTCACATTTACCGGCACGGGCCCTCTGTTTGCGGATTCCGACTCCCATCGATACCAAGAAGGGGAGGCCGCGGCAATCACAAAAGAGGTATTGAAAGAAAAGTACCCCCTCTCTTCGGCATACCTGAATGCCGAGCAGGAGAACAGCGAAACTTCTGAAAAAATCTATGTCCTACAGTTTGAAGACGGCCGTAAGGACGAGATGCTTGAGAAACTTTCTAAAATCGAAGGGTTGGAACTCAAGTATCAGTATGACAGCATCTTTGAAGGCGCCTCTGTCAAGGTCGGCGCGGACAAGCTTGCGAAGATTCGCGACATGGACGGGATCAAACACATACAGGAAAACGGAACCTTCGTTCCGAAGATGGTCTCGGCCAAAGAGATGACAAAGATCAAAGAAGCCTATGATTACAACGAAGAAGCGCTGAAAACCCTTCCCGAAGAACAACGAAACGCGGGAAAGCTGGACGGAAGAGGCATCATCGTTGCGGTGATCGACTCGGGGATCGATGTCGGCCACGAAGCCATGAGGATAGATGAAGAAGCCAAGCCCTTCATGAAAATAAAGCATGAAGACATTGCGCCGGGCTTTACCGACAAGGTGCCTCATGGCTTTAGTTATGTCGGCGGCGGAAGCGACTTGATGGACAAGGTCATCGCGGGCCACGGCATGCACTGCGCGGGCATCATCGCCGGAAACAGCGACAGACTGAAAGGCGTGGTTCCGAACGCTCAGATTTTCTCCTACCGAATCTTCTCCGACCAATATTATGAAGGAGATCCTGAAAAAGTAGCCGGCATGTATGAATTCGGCGGCGACGATTCGGTCTATCATGCAATCGATGACGCAGTCAAGCACGGCGCCGATGTCATCAGCATGAGCATCGGTCAGGCCGGAAACGGATACGCCGGCGACCTCTACTACGAAACGGTCAATCGAGCGGCCGAGCGCGGCGTGGTCATCGTTTCCGCAATCGGAAACTACGGATCCGCCTCTTCGGACAACACATTTGACAACAGCCCGGTGAATGAACTCGGTCTGACCGACACCAGTGCGATGACCTATTATTCGGGCATCGGAAGAATCCTGGCAGTCGGCTCCGTAACCAACGTAAACCGTGAGTCAAAACTCATCCAAATCGGCGACAAGAGCTACCCGTACACCACGCTCGGAACCGAGCAGGCCAACGAGAAGGCGATGAAGGCCAATGTGGGCGACCTGGACTTTGTATTCGTGGGACACGGTCGTGCATCCGCCTACAAGGGCTTGAATGTGGACGGCAAAATTGTAATCGCCCTCAGGGACGGAGCGAGAAACAAGGGCAGCAGAATCGTCGACAAAATCAAGCTTGCCAAGGAGAAAAAGGCAAAGGGAATCATCCTCCTAAATGCCCCGATCTCTTACAGCAGGGACAATTACCAAGAGTACCCGATCATCAGCTACGCGAACGATCCCGGCATGTCGAAGGTAGTCGAAGACGGCCGTATCTTTGCTATCAGCTTGAACGGCAAGGACGGAGACCTTTTGAGGAAGCAAATCGCGGAGAAGGCAAATCAAGCCGTCAGCTTCCCGAATGAAACCGTGATGACTCCCCTCACCGCCCAAGCCAAGGTTTCAGGCTTTACAGGATGGGGCCCGAACGCGGAGCTCGAACTCAAGCCGGAACTCGTAGCTCCCGGTGAAAACGTCTTCTCATCTATGAACCGCGACAAGTACGGTCACATGTCAGGGACGTCGATGGCGACACCGCATGTGGCGGGCGTCAGTGCGATGATGGTGCAGAAGGTAAACGAGCTGGTCAAGCACCCGTTCTTTGCGGAAATCGGAAAGAGCGACACCAACAAAATCCTCTTGATGAACAGCGCCGAGCCGATGAAGGACTACATCAATACCGCGCTCGAAGTCTCTCCGAGAAGACAGGGCGCCGGCATGGTCAGAGCCGACAAGGCGATCAGAAATCAGGTTTTTGTTACCCACAACAAAAAGGCTTACGTACAGCTGAAGGATTTCACCGAGGACAGCAAGAGCTTCACCTTGAGACTGGACAACCTTTCGGATACGGACAGAAGCTTTGAACTCGATTACAGCAAGATTCTCTGCGAGGGCGTGAAGGTTCAACAGAAACTTTCTTTGAAGCCGGACAAGATTAAGATCGGCGAGTTCGAGGACAGTTTTGATACCGAAGATGTAAAAGTCAGCGTGCCTGTAGAGATGGACGGCGCGGAAATTAGCAGCGAGAAGAGCGAAATCACCGTTCCCACAAAGTCACACGCGGAACTCAGCTTCACCTTGAGGACCCCGAGTGTGGATTCAAACGCGGAAGGAAAATTCGTCGAGGGCTTCCTCTACTTTAAATCCAAGGATGAAAACGCCTATCCGAGCCTCTCTATCCCTTACCTGGGCTTCAAGGGCGACTGGCAAAAGGGCCGCATCATCGACAAACCGATGTGGGAAGAAGATTCGGTCTACAAGCACACCACCGTGGTCGGCATCTACGCGAGCGACGAGCACGGCAACGAAATCAAATACAAGATTTTGGGCGTGGACAAGAGTGCCTACCCTAGAATCAAAGGGCCGCACGGCTACGAATATGACGAAGAAAGACTCAAAGCGGGCCACATGGTAGATCCGAACAAGATCGCCTTCTCGGTCGGCTTCCTGGCGGCAAACCCGAAACAGGTTTCGCTCAGAATGATTGCCCTGAGAGAGGTCAAAGACCTGGAAGTGGCCATCCTGAATGATAAGAAGGAGCCGATTCGAATCGTTTCGACTTCTCAGAACTACAGGAAGCAAATCCACAATGTCATCCACGAAAGTGACTGGCAGGCGAGGGTCTTCCACAGACCGAACCTGCTCTTCCAATGGGACGGCAAGGTCTACGACGCCAAAAAGGGCGAGATGAAACTCGTGCCTTCGGGGCAGTACTACTACAGGATCCGCGCGAAGGTCAAGGATACCGAGGACTACGAGGAAACCCTGATGCCGGTGAAGGTCGACAACAGCGAGCCGAAGGCGGGCAAGGTCGGTCAGAAGATCTCGGAAGACGGACACGGCAGAGACATCACCTTTACGATTGAAGATGAGAACGAATTGATGTTCGTCGGCGCTTCTTTGGACAACAAACCGGTCGAGGTGAAAAAGCTTTCGGAACACGAGTACAAGATTGAGAATCTGAAGCTCAACGAATTGACCAAATCAAGGCTGCACATCGAGGCGATGGACTACGCGACCAACCTGATGGAGCCGATTGAAATCGACTTGAACGACAAGTTCCTGGAACTCAAAAACTACGAGGAAGTTCTCAAGGGAGAGTCGGATACGCTGCAGGCGAGCATCGAAAACGATAGCGTTGCTCTGATTGAGGCCTTCCAAGGCGAAAAGGCGTTGGACCTTGTGAGAACAGGCTCTACTTTTGAGGTCAAACTCGATAACAACGTGGAAGATCTCAGACTCCTCGCGAAGGATGAGGACGGAAACGTGATCGGAGAAGACAGGGTGCTCCTCCAAGCTCTGAAGGCGGTACCGGGCGCGCCGCAAAAGCACGGCTACGGGGCGACGGACTACGAGAAGATGTCGGATGACGAAAGCGCAAGATTTAGAAGGGCACTCGACTACGGTCTCCTCAACTACTACATCATCACCGCGAGCGCAAGGTTCATCACCGAGGAGAACGGAAGATACTACTTCAACCCAAGCAGCGTTTGGGCGATCGAACTTGACGAGACCGCCGGGTTCAACCTGGAGGATTACAACCTGGAGGCGACCGCTTACAACATTCTCGCGGAAGGCCACGAGGACTATCAGCCGACCTGGTCTTGGCAGGGCAGTGCAGACTCGGTGCCGGACGAGCCGAACATCAGGGTCTACGACGGAACCAACATCATCAACCTGACCTTTACCGAAAAGAGCAGCGGAAGACTGATCTTCTCGAGGGGCGTTCTGGTGATGCTGGATACCTCAAAGCCTGAACTCAGCTTGGATGAGGGCATCCTCGATCAGGATAAAAAAGTCATTTACGCGAACTCTAACGAGATTACCATTATGGGACAGATCAGGGACAACCTGGACGAGGTGTACCTGGATCTGAACGGAGACAACATTGTGACCAAGCTCAAGCAGGGCGACTTCTTCGGAAACACCCACGCGAGATTTGAAAAGAAAATCACGGTGCAGGACGGAGATATCGTGACCTTTAAAACCAAGGACAGGTTCGGAAACCACGAGGAAATCCACTACACAATCGTGATGGACAACGTGGCTCCGCTCATCGAAATCGGGGAGGACTTGGACAAAGACAGCACCCTGGAGGTAAGGGTCAGCGATGAGAACGCCCTCAGGGACGGCAGCACCCAGGTACTGGTCAACGGACGACCGTACAGGGACGGCAGCAAGCTCGGCGACTACAACGAGGAAGGCAAGTTCTTTATCGAGGTAACGGCCGTGGACAAGGCCGGCAACGTAGCGGAAGCGACAAAGGAAATCGGTCTTGCGGACGAAGATAAGGACTTTTCTAAGGTAACGTTGAGCAAAAACACATTCACGAAGGAAGAAGCAAAAGAAATCAGCCGCTTTATCAATCTGCCGGAGGGCATGCAGGTCATAGACAGCGGGGCGATCGATTTGGAAAGCACCGAGGAACAGGACTACAGCATCGTCGTGCAGAATGCCTTCGGCGTGAAGGCCAAGCTGACCTTCAAGGTCAGAATCGGTCAGGCGGATAGTCCGGAGATCGACCTGGACAAGATCACCTTGAAGAAGGCGGAATTCCTGGCGGAAGAATTGAGTGAGATCAAGAACCTCTTCGACCTTCCTGCCGGCGTCATCGCGAGGGTCGAAAAGCTGGACGCTTCTACCGAGGGCGAGAAAGAGCTCAAGGTGAAGTTCATCAACCAAGCAAACGGCAAGAGCGTGGACAAGGTGTTCCAAATTACGGTTTTACCGGAGCTCAAGGCGGAGCTGAAAAAATCCAAGCTCACCCTCAACGAGCTCAAGCAGATCGCGAACCTGATCAAAGAGGACGCAAGATTCCACTTTGCCTTTGAGAAGGCTCCAAAAGAGGAGATCGGTCTGCAGAGAATTGGAATCAAGATTCAGGACAAGTACGGTCACGAAAAAGTGATGTACTTTGACATCGAGGTACTTTCAAATCCTGCGGTGCCGGCTCCTAAGACACCTGAACAGAGCGGAAACAGCGGTTCAAGCCAATCGAGCCCTTCGGGTTCTTCCGATTCGGGACGCTCGGATCGCGCGCACATAAAGGATGAGGGGCTACCAAAGTCCAAGATCAAAAAGGATGAGGACAAGACAAAGGCGGATCTAACGAAGATTCAGATTTCAGACATAGACGGACACTGGGCAAAGGAGGTAATTCTAAAGGCATTGAGCGAGGCGTTGATCAAAGGATATCCGGACGGCAGCTTCAAACCGAACAACGAGGCGTCAAGAAGCGAGTTCGCGTCCCTGGTCAACCGACTGTTCAAGTATGAGAGCAAGAAATTTATAGAGTTTGAAGATGTAGAGCGAGACGCGTGGTACCAGAACGACCTACAAGCCCTCGTAGACAAGGGCATCGTGAAGGGATCGGGATCTCTGTTCATGCCGGCAAAGGCAATTACCAGAGAAGAGATTGCGAGCATGCTCGTCAGATACATCGAACGGGAAAAACCGGATCTGCTGAAAGGTGAGCTCAAGGAGTGGAACTTTGTTGACAAAGAAGAAATTTCCGACTGGGCGAAGGCGGATGTGAAAAAAGCTTACAGTTTGGGCTTGTTGTCGGGAGACGACAGAAACATGCTGATGGCTAAGAAGACTGCCACAAGGGCGGAATTAGTCAAAATGATTTACAATTTTAAGAACGTGTTGGCGATGTAAGTAGATTTTGGTGGGGCGTCATCGCCCCACCCCCTATGACGGAAGAAGGAGGAAATCATGAAAAAAAGACTGATAATGGGATTCATTTTAGTGTTTGTACTCATGCTCAATACCTTATCAGCTGATACGGCAAAGCACTGGGCTGAGCCATTCTTACAAAAACTCGTGGAAGAAGGTCTGATGACCGGCTACCCGGGTGGAGACTTGAAGCCGGAGAAAGAGCTGAGCAGAGAAGAGGCGAGCTCGATTCTGGCCAAATATCTGGGATACGACGGAGGCAAAAAGGCATCGACCTTTGCCGATATGAAGGGACGTTGGAGCGAGGGCGCGATCGCCTTCTTGGCGGAAAAGAAGGTAGTCGGCGGATATCCTGACGGAAACTTCTATCCTGAAAAGGCGGTCAGCAAGGAAGAGATGGCTGCGATGACCTACCGCATCTTGGAAAAGAAGATCAACTTTGCCAAGGTCGAGGTCAAAGTCTTCTCGGATTTGGAAGACAGATGGTCAAAGGGCATGGTGGAAAAACTGGCCGGCCTCGGCATCATCAACGGATTTGACGGCAAATTCTCACCGTCTCAGCTGATCAAACGCGGCGAAACGGCTGCCCTCCTCAGCAATCTCCTGACTGCAGAAAAGAGCGATGCCTTCAAAAAGATTGCCTTGGAAGAGAAGATTGACGCCGGCGAGACTCCTCGCGGAAAGATCGATGAAACAGGCAAGAAAAAGGACAACCGTTCAAGAAGCACAGGTTCATCGAGCAGCAGCTCTTCAAATCCCGGTTCGAGCGGATCCAATTCAGGTAATTCCGGCTCTACCAACCCGGGCGGAAGCACCCCTCCCCCTGCCGTCAGCAAGTACAGCATCGAAGTGGAGGGCGGAAAATCCAATGTGAGCTCAGCCGCTACCGGCGAGACGGTCACCTTGACGGCAGAGATTCCTGACGGAAAAGACTTTGTGAAGTGGGAAGTGCTCGCAGGAGACGTGAAACCTGAAAACAGCCCGGTCAGCAGCTTCAAAATGGGCAAACAAAACGTAAAGGTGAAAGCTGTCTTCCAAGACAAACAAACGGCACCGCAGGAAGACAAGGACTTGAAACTTGCAAAAGAAAACCTAAAGAGGGACATCGACGCTGCGAAGCTCTCTAAAAAAGACATTTTGATCGCCGAACTTGCGAGCGAGGTCGAAAAAGGAAAGCAATTCGTCACCGCGGTGGCCAAGGATGCCTTTGACAAGATCATTGAAAAAGCGGAACTCGTTTACGAGGATCTCAGCGCCAAGGTCAAAGATGTGACGGATGTGGCTTCGGAATTGAAAGATGCGCAAAAGAAATTCCTGGAAGCGATTCAAATTGGAACGAAGGAAGATCAGCCAATCCCGACTCCACACAGAATCCTGGTGGAAGGCGGAAGAGCGGACAGACCGGAAGCGAAAGCCGGCGAGACCGTAACCGTGACCGCAGCGAGCGACAACGGCACCTTCAAAAAGTGGGTCAGCATTCCGGAAGGAAGCGTGACCTTTGCCGATCCGAACGCAAGCGAAACCACCTTCACTATGCCGGACAAAGAAGTCAGCATCAAGGCCGAGTTTGAAGCACCTCAAGGACCGGATGTTCCAAGCGGAAAACTCTCGGTGGTCCAAATCAGTTCAAACGGCATTTTGAACAGGGTAGTAAAAGAAGGCTTCACAGTGTACCACACCGATGTGAACGTTGATAAAAAATTCTCGGACATCCCGGTTGTCAAAGACATCCTCGCTTGGAAGAAGGGCGACAAGGACAAGGACATCAAGGGCTGGAAGGTCAACAACGAAGCGAAGGTCTGGACGGCCGACGAGCTTCTGGATACCAAGGTATCTGCGGTAGCAAAAGAAGTGGAAGATGAAGACAACGAATTTATGGTCTACATAGAAGCCGTGATGGGCGACGCCTCTACTCCTATCCCTCCTCCGGCTCCGCAACCTGAGGAAAAACATAGCATCACGGTAGAGGGCGGAAGCGCGGATAAAACGGAGGCAAAGAAAGGCGAAACCGTTACCGTAACAGCGGATTCCGACAAGGGCAACTTTGAAAAGTGGGTCAGCGTTCCGGAAGGAAGCGTCAACTTTGCGGATGCGGCGAGCGAAGAGACCACCTTCACCATGCCGGACAAGGACGTTACTGTTAAAGCGGTCTTTGAACAGAGCAATGTGCCGGCAGAAACGCTTACCCTTCACATTTATCGCAGCACCATCGATACCGAAGGCAAGTGGAACGATGAGAAGACCTCTTACGACCTCAAGGTAAAGAGCAATCAAACCTTCCAAATCGTAGAAGACAAGTTGAAAGAGTACGAAGCTGAGAATTTTGATTACTGGTGGTTATACAAAGACAAGACCTTCATCTCGCACAAGATGATTCTGAATCTTCCGTTCGTTAACTTTGCGGAAGGCAACGAAGGCGATCGCTACGTGAACCTCTATGCGGTGAAGGACCTCAGACTGCCGGGCAATCCGACTCCTCCGGAGCAGGACACGCACAGCATCCGCGTGGAAGGCGGAAGAGCCAGCAAGGACAGGGCGAAAGCCGGTGAAACGATCACCATCACAGCAGACAACGGCGACTTCATCCGTTGGGAAATCGTTCAAGGAAAAGGTGCAATCACGCTTGCCAGCCCAATCCAAAGCACAACCACCTTTGAAATGCCGAACGAGGACGTCAGCCTGAAAGCTCACTTCAACGGCGCTTCTACACCGGGACAGGACGAGCTGAAGTCATACAAACTCTATGTGTACTACTCGGAACTCAAAGGCAACAAATATGAAGACGAATTGGTTGTGGACGGCAAACCGGTCACAAACCAGCAGACCTTCCAAGTGGTGGAGAAGGAACTCGATGACCTGGTAAAACGAAACATCGATTACTTCCTGGTAAGAGACAACAAGTACAGCAAAGAACTTTTGATGACAACAAAGTTCCACGATGACATGCGTTATATCGAAAAGGGAACCTGGAAGAAGACCAACGACATCATCCTCTATGCCGTAAAGAAAGTAAAATCGGACGAGGACGAGGAGGAAACTCCACCTGCAGAGGCGGACAAGCTTGCCTTGGACGACAAGATTGAAGCTGCCAAACAGTATGAAACTAAAGAAGCCGAGTACAGCGCGGAAAGCTTTGCGGAATTCAAAAGGGCTCTCGCGAACGCGAAGAACGTGAGCGCGGATCAGAGAGCGAGCCAGCAAAAAGTAAATGCGGCCTTTGTAGACTTGATCGAGGCGATAAATAATTTGAAGCCGAAGGGAAGCGACCAGGCCGGCGAAGCGAGCTTGATCTTTACACTCAAGTCTAAGGAATTCCCGTTCCTGATGAGCTCGCAGTGTGCGTACCAAAGTTCGGCATTGGGAGACTTTGATGCCTTCCAGACCCACCCGTCAGCGATGACCAGATTGCAGAACAACGAGACTGTCAAGATTTCCAAAATCGGCTCATTGGGCTTCGTGGTTGAGCAGTTCGGCGACTACCAACTTTCGGACTTCGACATCAAAATCAACGGCAAGAAGGTAAACCTAAAGGGCAAAAACTTCTCTGGCGTGACAGGCGCGAGCCCGGTCATCGTACTGAGACCGAAGGACAAATTGCAGGACGGAGACTTTGAACTCCTCAGCGAAAACAAGATTGAAATCAACGTGGCTAAGAGTGAAAACGGCCCGGGAGCCGGTGATGATGAGGCGGCGGAACTAGAAGATGATCTCGCAAAGGGTCTGGTCGACACCGACAGAGCCTTGGAGCTCATCAAAAAAGCCAACCCTAACCTGGTGGTATTCGATGTCAGAACCGACGGCGAGTTCCACGAATCAAAAATTAAAGTGGAAGGACTCCTACACAAGGATATGTTGCAGGAGGCAAGTTTTAAAGAATACATCAAAACGTTGGACAAAAACAAAGTGTACCTGCTCTACTGCAGAACTCAAAAGAGATCTGCGGAGGCGGCAAGATGGATGAAAAAAGAAGGGTTCTCAAAGGTCCTTTACATGGACGGCGGAATCACAAAATGGCTGAAAGAGGACAACAAGAAGGAATACACCGTGTTCCCGAAAACACCTTTGGCCCTCGACTTGACGCTTACAGGCGACAAGGACGTTTACGCGAAGGGAATCGTTGAGCTCAATGTGAAGTTGACCAACACCCACGAGGGAAAGGACGGCATCAGAAAGGGCCTCGTCACCTTGAATGTGAAGGGCGCTGAAAACAAGGTCATCAAGACGCAGGAACTGACCATGGGCGATGACGGCTCTGCGAAGGCGAGCATCGATCTGTCGGATGCGACAAACGGCACTTACCTGGTGGAAGCCCTTGCCAAAAAGGACGGATACAAGGATGCGAGCGCGTTCTACGTCTTGACAATCGGCGATGCGGATCAGGCTTCCAACTTGAACTTTACAACAGAACAGGAAAAGGGCAAATTCAAACACATAAGTCAGGATATCCCGGAGTATCAAGCCTTGGAAAAGAATTACGGCAAGAACATGCTCTCTTACAAGGTGAAGAAAGCGGACGGCCAAGTGATCAGCCTCTATGATTTTATAGAAGACAAAAGCAAACCGACCGTGGTTCTCTTCGGCTTCCCGGCTTGCGGCGGATGCAGAGAGATGATGAAGTTTATGAGCGAGGTGGAAAAAGACAAGTACAACTATGTGGAACTGATTACTTCAGTGGATGACGACATGAGCAAGACTGTGGAGCAGACGGAGCGCGTGATGAGAGACCTCGGCATCGAGAACATGACATCGCACGTCGTCTACGACGCGGAGGACAAGATCTGGCAGTCAAGACTGGATCTGAAGACCACACCTAACTTTATGATTTTGGACACAAACGGCAGAATGGTCAACATGGCCGATCACGTGTACGCGCCGGTCTACGCCGAAATTTTGAAGAACAGCTTGGGGATTGACGTGAAGGTTCCGAACACCGACACGACTCCAAAACCGAACGGAGATGCGAGACACAACGCGGCTTTCAACGCAATTTACAAGATGAACATCGGCGACTTTGAATTGACCGATTTGAACGGAAACACCAAGAAAATCAAAGACATCGTGGACGGAAAGAGAGCGACTCTGATTGGGCTTGGCAGTATGAACTGCAGCGCCTGCAAGAGTTCTTGGAGAAGCTTCAACAAGCAGAACCTGGATGAGCTTCCGTTCAATATGATTGAAGCGTTCAACAAGCAGTATGACAGCGAAGGGGCGGACGCCGACAGAAGAATCCTGGAAAACTCTATTTTCAAGAATGTCAGCGACGTGGACAGCAGACTCGAGCACTTCTACTACGGGGGCGACGAGATCTACACCCTTCCTCGTGATAAAGACCCTAAATTATCGTTCGAGTTCATTCCGATCGGATTGTTCCTGGACAAAGACTGCAGAATCGTGGAATTTGAGTTTAAGCCGGACTTCTCACAAGGCTTAGTGGAGAAGGGCAAACGAATCACTAACACCATTTACTAATCGACCTGTGAACGCGAGTAGCAGCAAAAACGGGATTGTTCCAAGTGAACAATCCCGTTTTGTGTTCTTGCTTATGGTTCGGCAAAAAGCATCTTATGAATTCAAATAACTTGCCGCATCTTCAGCCGCGATTCGAATGTGATGGTCGTCATGCAACTCATAATGACCCTTGTTCTTTTTGATGTCTGAAACAACACTGAAATCCTCATTATCAGCCCATAACTCACACTGCGACATAACCGTTTGAACCGCATCGTCCATTCCTTCAGGCGGATATCGATGTTTCTTCAAAAGCTTTTTAATTAGCATCCTCATTTTTGCACGAGCCGAATCCCGCTTCTGCCAGTCTATCGTCTTATTCTTTCTAAGAGAGTCCGCCAATTCCTTGGTTATTGCTATCAACTCTTCGTTTTCATAGAAGTCCTTTATCGCTTGAGGTTTGGTAAGCGCATCATAAAAAGCTAATTCATCCGCAGTGAGTCCCAGTTTGTCCGCCTCCCGAGAAGCCTCGGCAATTTGTTTTGCCAAGCGCAACATCTCCTCGATGATTTCCTCATTGGTCAGCATTCCGTTCAGATAAGAATTGAGGGAGCGTTGCAAAATCTCACTAAATTTTTCGGACTTTACCATATTCGTTCTGCGATAAATTGAAACCTGCTCCGCAATAAGCTTTTTCAAAAGTTCAATGGCAAGATTCTTTTCCTTCATATTCGCAATTTCTTGTAAAAAATTGGGATCGAACAGGGAAAATTCTTCTTTCACATCAGAAAATAAATTGATTACGCCATCGCTTTTAATGCTTTGCTTCAAAAGCTCATTGATCCTTGCATTCATCTCATGCAGGGATATTTTTTCGTTCGAGCCCGCGCTCGAAAGCCTGAGAACCAGTACACGAACGGACTCAAAGAAGGCCGCTTCAATCCGTTTGCTCTCCTCTACCAAAGATGAGCACAGAGACAGAGATTGATGCAAAATCAGAGCTTCTTTTATAAAAGCATCTTTAGCATCTTCAGCCTCTAAAGCAAGGATAAAGTTCACAGCTCCACTGATGGTTTTCGCTCTATCTAAATCCGAACCGTTAATAAATTTGCTGTATTCAAATCCATGAAAGAGGTCTCGACAAATAGATAACTTCTCCAGAAACTTCGGATACGCCACCTTGGCAACATCCGTGTCTCCGTAGTTTTTCTTGTCCCGGCTTGTGTAGTCATTCATTGCCTGTTTCAGCGCGGAAGCTATTCCTACATAGTCTACCACCAATCCGCCTTCTTTATCTTGGAACACTCGATTGACACGCGCAATAGCCTGCATCAAATTGTGCCCCGACATCGGTTTATAGACATACATTGTTGCCAAGGAAGGAACATCAAAGCCGGTCAACCACATATCTACGACAATAGCGATTTTCATCTCGCTTCGGTTGTCTTTAAACTTTGCGGCAAGAGCATCCTTATGCTGTTTATTGCCGATGATTTTGCGCCATTCTTCGGGATCACTATTGTTGGAAGTCATAACAACCCCTACCTTTTCTCCCCAGTCGGGACGCAGCTCCAAAATGCGATGATAGATTTTCATCGCAATCGGTCTGGAGTATGCAACAATCATAGCCTTTCCGGTCAGTAAATTCTGCCTGTTATTCTCATAGTGATCCAGAATATCGTCAACCAGAGAGTGAATGGTTTTTTCATTGCCAAGGACGGCCTCCATTTGGCCAAGCTCTCGTTTGCTTCTTTCAATGACCTCTTCTTCCGCGTGCCTTGCCATCCTATCATATTCCGCATCGATTAGTGCGAGTACGTCGCTATCCAGTTGGAGTTTGATTACCCTGCTCTCATAGTAAACGGGGCGAGTCGCACCGTCTTCTACGGCTTGCGTCATGTCATAGATATCGATGTAATCTCCAAACACTTCTCTGGTGCTTCTGTCTTTCGCTGAAATCGGCGTACCTGTGAACCCGATATAGGTTGCGCCCGGCAAACTGTTCCGAATAATACGGGCAGTCCCGATTTTTATCTTACCTGTCTTTTCATCAATCTTTTCTGTCAGTCCATACTGACCTCGATGCGCCTCGTCCGCCATTACGACAATATTCTTTCTTTCAGAAAGCGCTTCTTCGGACTCCTCGAATTTCTGCATTGTAGTAAAAATAATTCCGTTCGCCTGCCTCCCCGCCAGCAGGGTTTTCAGATGCTCACGACTCTTGGCATGCATCGGTTCCTGTCTCAGAAAATCCTTGCACTTTGCAAATTGGCCATACAGCTGATCATCCAAGTCATTTCTGTCAGTCAGCACAACTATAGTAGGGCTGTCCAGCGCCTCCTGCAACAAATGAGCATAGAACACCATAGATAAGGATTTCCCGCTTCCCTGCGTGTGCCAAAAAACGCCGCCCTTACCATCTGTCATCGTCGCTTTCTTGGTCGATAGGATTGCTTTTTTGACCGCAAAATATTGGTGGTATCCCGAAAGAATTTTGTAACAGTTCAATCCTTCATTTGAAAAACAGATAAAGTTTTTCAGAATATCGAGCAATCTTTCTTTCTCAAAGATGCCTTCAAAAAAAGTATCAAACTGCGCAAATTGGGTATTTTCGTATGTTCCGTCCTTGGTCTTCCATTCCATAAAACGGTCTTCACCGGATGTAATCGTCCCCACCTTGGAAGTCAGCTGGTCACTCATAACGCAGATTGCGTTATACACAAACATAGAAGGAATCTCAATCATATAATTCCTAATCTGCCTGTAGGCCTCGGAACTGTCGGTATTCTCTCTGGAAGGCGACTTCAGCTCCATCAACACAATCGGAATCCCGTTTAAGAAGATTATCATATCAGGTCTCTTTTTGCTTTTTTCTATGAATGTCCATTGGTTGGCAACAATGAATGAGTTATTCTCATGATTCTTGTAATCCACAAGATAAATAATCGAAGAACGCTCCTCCCCGTTTTCAAGATATCTTACCGGAATTCCGTTTTGGAGGTAGTCCATAAAAATCACATTCTTTTGAACCAACTCCGCATTTTCAAAGTTTTTCAACTTAAAAAGCGCATCTTGGATAGCGTCATCGGGCATTCCTTTGTTCAGGCGATACAGGGAATCAATTAAAACATCTTCATACAACGGACTGTAAAAGTCCCTTTCCATATCAGGCCCGTATGCATATTCGTAGCCCAAATTGTTCTGAAACAATTCGATTATGGAATTTTCATAAGCAGCTTCGGTGTAATTTAGCATATTAATTCTCCTTAAACTTTACCCATTCACCTATATTCAAATGATTTTCAACGTTTCTTTTTAATATATCTATAACGATTTCAAAATCCATCCAAGGCAAATACAAACCTTCATTTGATTTTTCATAGTAATACCTCCAATCAACAAAGGCATTGTCATATGATCCGAGACACTCATCCATTTTTCTCATTTCCACATTATAATCATAGGACTCACGTTTCTCTTTGCTTAGCAGCTCATATTCTTTTTCAATTTCGCATACCAATCTCTCTGGCAGCTTTGATAAAATGTCTATCAATTTATGATTCTTACCGTACTCAACTTGATTCATTTTACATAACGCTTTGAGTAACAATTCGCAAGCAAAGGTTTGATTTACAGCATATGCAGGAGAACAGGATAGTAAGTTAATTCCATTACTATATATTACCTTTTTAAGGTAACGCGATGCAACTAGAAACCCCATCGCCTCTTGATACATTATATATACAATATTTTTAACCATTTTCTCTCCTAATTTAAAGCCGATAAACAATAATTTAG
>JAUMXH010000011.1 GCA_030529225.1 Bacillota bacterium
ATGAAAGCAATCAAAAAAGAATCCGAAAACATCCGCATCGCGAGCGAGCTCCTCCAAAACAATGAGCGGGTGAGCAGGGATGTCGATGTGTTGGCGGAACTGATCGACACGGATCTGAGAGAGAGTCTGCCGCCACAAATTTTGGCCGTCATCGCCGCAGTCTTCAAGGTTGTCGACGAGATGGAGGGAGGACACTCCGTATGAAGATAGATAAGATCGGCCCGAGCGCGGGGAAGACCAGAACCGTCAGCAAAAAGAACGAGACCGCAGGCTCCGGCTTTCTCAATTTGATGCAGGACAGGAAGGATGCCGAGACCAGGGACGAACTCAACAAGATGCTCAAAAAAATCAAGGACAAGGGCGAGGAGCTCGTAGAGTCGAAAAACATTGAGCTTTTGGTCGAATACAAGAAAAGCGTCAAAGACTTTGTCACCGGGGCGGTGAACTTCGCCTTTGAAGTGGTCGATAGAAAGGGCAGATCGCGAATCGGGCGCGCCAAGATTCTGAAGATTGTGAGTCAGATCGATGACGAGCTGGTCAAAATTACCGAAGAATTTTTGTCGGAGGAGAGAAATAAGCTCAATTTGCTTAGAAAAATCGGCGAATTGGGTGGACTTTTGACCAACATCTATGTATAATAACTTGAATCTGCGGAAAAAATAGGATATAATTTCACAGTATTTGCAGACGCGGCTTTGTCAAATACGAGTGTCAGCCATCATTGCTATAGTTTGTAAAACATTGCAAGCTGCAGCACCTGATGGTTTTTGTTATAGGAGAATAAAAATGAGTACAAATTACGAAATTACGCAAGAGGGATTGGACAAGCTGAAGGCGGAATACAACGAAATTGTGAATGTAAGATTAAAAGAAATCGCCTTAAAAATCAAGGAAGCGAAAGATTTTGGAGACCTCAGCGAGAATGCGGAATACGACGAGGCGAAAAAAGAGCTTGCCGAAGTAGATGCCAGAAAATTTAAGCTGGAGAATTTTATTGAGAACGCGATCGTAATCGATGTCGCGAATGTAAATATCAAAGCGGTTTCCCTCGGCGTGACCGTGACCTTGCACGATTATGAATTCGATGAGGAAGTGACTTATAAGATTGTCGGAGAGACGGAATCGGATCCTATGAACGGGTTGATTTCAAGCACCTCTCCTGTCGGCTCTGCCCTGATCGGCAAGAAGAAGGGTCAAGAGATTGAAGTCCAGATTCCTGACGGCATTGCCAAATATAAGGTGTTAAAAATCGCAAAAAAATAAGAACAACAGTTTCCGTTAGATAGAGGGGGTTATTATGGAACAGTACGGAGTTGAGCAAAACGAACAGGTGCAACTGCGAATCGAAAAGCTGAAAGCACTCAAGGCGGAAGGAAAAGACCCACATAAAATCAGCAAATTCCAAAGAACACATAGAACCGAGGAGATCAAAAAGCTCTTTGAAGAACTCGAGGGAAAGGAAGTGGTCATCGCCGGAAGAATGATGTCCAAACGAATTCAGGGCAAGGCCGGCTTTATCGACGTCCTCGACGGGGATACCAGAATCCAGGTCTATGTGAGAAAGGACAGACTCGGCGAAGAGGAGTTTGCGGCCTTTAAATCGGTCGACATCGGCGATATCATCGGGATTGAGGGAGAAGTCTTCAAAACACAGGTCGGTGAAGTATCCGTAAAGGCGAGCAAGTACACCCTGCTGACCAAGTCTTTACAGGTTTTGCCTGAAAAATTCCATGGCCTCAGGGACATCGATTTACGCTACAGACAGCGCTATGTGGACCTGATTATGAACCCTGAGGTGAAGCAGACCTTCATCAATCGTTCTAAAATCATTAAAAAGATCAAGGAAGTTTTGGACAAAAAGGGTTATCTTGAAGTGGAAACCCCTGTTTTGAGTTCCATCGCCGGCGGAGCGACCGCAAGACCCTTCATCACCCACCACAACACCCTGGACATCGACATGTATATGAGGATCGCGAACGAGCTCTACCTTAAGCGACTGATCGTGGGCGGCTTCGACAAGGTCTACGAGATGGGTAAGATGTTCAGAAACGAAGGCATGAGCGTCAAACACAACCCGGAGTACACTGCGATGGAGCTCTACGCGGCTTACGAGGACTACGAGTATATGATGGACATCACCGAGGAGCTGATTTCCGAGGCTTGTAAGGCGGTCAACGACTCGCTCAAAATCAACTTTAGAGGCACGGAGATTGACCTGACCCCGCCGTTCAACAGGGTTTCGATGCACGAGATGGTAAAAGAAAAGACTGGCGTGGATTTCTATGCCTTAAGCGCAGAGGAAGTTGTAGAAGCAGCCAAGAAATTAAAGCTGGAAACGGCACCGCATCTGACTGTGGGGCACTACATCAACGCGGCCTTTGAAGAATACTGTGAGGAAGACTTGATTCAGCCGACCTTCGTGATGCACCACCCGGTCGAAGTCTCTCCGCTCTCAAAAAGAAATGCGGACGACCCCAGATATACGGACCGATTCGAGCTCTTCATCTACGGCTGGGAATTTGCCAACGCCTTCTCCGAGCTGAACGATGCGATTGATCAAAGAAAGAGGTTCGAAGACCAGCTCAAGCAGAGAGAGGCCGGAGACGACGAGGCGCACCAAATGGACGATGACTTCATCAATGCGCTGGAAGTCGGGCTTCCTCCGACAGGCGGGCTCGGCATCGGAATCGACAGGTTGATTATCCTGCTCACCAACGCGGATTCCATCCGGGATGTCATCCTCTTCCCGACCATGAAGCCGATTGAACAGGCATAGAGCAGAGGAAATCTGCAACAGAACGGGCAGTGAGCACGCGCTCGCGCCCGCGGTACAAATGGGCATTCCGCTATGGAACTGCCCATTTTTCAGAAGTGACGAAATGAGAGTGGAATGAAAGAATCTAAGAGAAACTACCTGCTGCTTGTCATGGTCTTTGCGAGCATGCTGACCATCTCGATTGCCGAGAACGCCAAGGGCATCTTTGTGCCGGCCTTTAAAGAAAGTTTTCGAATCGATGACGTGAGCATTGGAATCATGCTGTTTTTGTCCTCCTGCTCCTATATGCTGGGAACCATGCTGGCCGGCTATCTGATCGACCTGATCAGCCGAAAAAAGACCATGCTCACAGGAGTCCTCCTGCTGATGACGGGCATCTTTCTGATTATCCGAACGGATCAAAGCATGTTTTTTTACTTAAGCTTTGTGCTCAGCAATGTGGGAATGGCCTTCCTGGGCCTTTCGGTGAACACGCTGATCCCGGGCCTCGGACTCAGGAACGCGGCGGTCGTGATGAACCTGGTTCACTTCTTCTACGGCATCGGGGCGAGCACGACCCACAAGAGCTTTGGAATCCTGCTCTCAAAAGGATTCAGCTATGCTGAAATCTACTACAGTTTGCTGGCGATGGCCGGCCTCCTCTTCCTCTTCATCGCCGCCTCAAGGTTCAAAGAGGAAAAAGGGGAAGAGATTCGCGCCAAGATTCGCTTCAGCGCGCGGGACAAGGTTCTCATCCTGATTCTGGGAATCGGGCTCGGGCTCTACATTTCCGCGGAAATTCAGACCGGCAACTGGATCATCGACTACATCAAGACGGCGATAGGCTTTGACGAGAACACGGCCTCCAACTACTCGAGCTTTTTCTTTTTGAGCTTTGCATTGGGCAGACTCTTCGGCGGTTTCGTGGCCGAAAAAACAGGCTACCTGAGGAGCGTCATCGTTTCCCTCAGCCTGGCCTTCCTGCTCTACTTCTTCGGGCTTCGCTCGGGGGCCGGAGGACTGGTCATGCTATCCGCTTCCGGCCTCTTCTTTGCGATCGTCTTCCCTACCGTGATGCTCAGCGTCAGCAAGATCTTCCCGAACGCCTTAAACAAGGCCTCGGGCGTGGTGGTCAGCATCGCCTCGGGAACCAATATGCTGATGGGCTTTGTGATCGGCTATTCATCAAAACAAGTGGGAATCTGTGTCGCGATGTACTGGATTCCGACCTGTCTCTTCCTCAGCGCCGCCTTACTTTTTTGGGCGGGAAGGCGCAGTTCGGGGTATCATGGAACTGTGCGGCAAACAGGGTCGGCAAGACAAACAGAGACAGGAAACTAAGCTAGGGGGAGAAGCGATATGAATATCAAAGAGGCAAAAGAGCAGATACAAAACGCCATCAGGGCGTATTTTACCAAAGATGAGAACGGGGACTTTATCATTCCGGCTCACAAACAGCGCCCGGTCTTTCTGATGGGACCTCCCGGAATCGGCAAAACCGCCATTATGGAACAGATTGCGAGCGAGATGGGAATCGGACTCCTCTCCTACTCCATGACCCACCACACCAGGCAGAGCGCGCTCGGCCTGCCCTTTATTGAGAAAAAGGTCTACGACGGCAAGGAGTACGCGGTTTCGGAATACACGATGAGCGAGATCATCGCCTCGATTTACGATGTGATGGAGGAGAGCGGCGTGAAAGAGGGCATCCTCTTTTTGGATGAAATCAACTGCGTTTCGGAGACCCTATCCCCGATCATGCTTCAGTTTTTGCAGTATAAGGTCTTCGGGAAGCACAAGGTTCCCAAAGGCTGGATCGTCGTGACGGCCGGCAACCCGCCGGAATACAACGACTCTGTTCGGGAATTCGACATGGTCACCTGGGACAGGCTGAAGCGAATCGATGTGGAAGCGCGCTTTGATGTCTGGAAGGAGTACGCCTATAAAATCGGCGTGCACCCCGCCATCATGAGCTACCTGGAGATCAAGAAGGACTGCTTCTACAAGGTCGAGCAGGCGGTCGAGGGAAAGAGTTTTGTCACCGCGAGGGGATGGGACGACCTGAGTCAGATGATGTTTCTGTACGAACAAAACGAGATCAAGGTGGACGAGACCCTCATTTCCCAGTACCTGCAAAACAAGCAGATCGCGAGCGATTTCAGCATCTACTTGGACCTCTTCAACAAGTACCGCAGCGACTACCGGGTGGATCGGATCCTGGCCGGCGCTCATGAAGAGGAACTGATTGCTCGGGCAAAGGACGCCAAATTTGACGAAAGGCTCTCGCTGATCGGCCTGCTGCTGGATGCGATCACCCAAGAGATGAAGGAACTTGCCGCCGAGGCGGCGCTGAACGAAGGCTTCAAGCAGAACCTCTTTGCCCTGAAGGACAGAATTAGCGGCGCAGACTGCGATCTCACGGCGATTTGGCGGGAGCTGATTCAGGAGCACCATCAGAAGCTGGAGAAAAAGAAGCTGAGCAGCAGCATCGATTCGGAGCAGGAGAAGGCGCTGAAAAAACTGATTCGCTTTTCCGAGGGGCTACTGGTGGACCTGTCCTCTCAAGCGGATTTAAAAACCGGATTCCAATTTCTGAAAGATCGGTACCTGAGCCTGGAGAACGCTTACCAAGTCAGGGGCAGGAAGATTTCAGAGAGACTCGGCAATGTGTTCCGCTTTTTGGAAGCCTGCTTTGAGGAGGGTACGGAACTTCTGGTCTTCATGAGCGAACTGAGCATCAACCCTTACACCGCAAACTTTGTCAGCAAGTTCGCCTGCAAGGAATACTTTGCGCACAACAAGAAACTTCTGCACTACGAGAGGCGGGAAGAGCTTCTGCAAGAGATAGAAAGCCTGGAAATCGAATGATGGACGAACAAAGACCGGCCCGATTGGCCTCGGAAATCCTCGCATGGTCGCAGAGCACCTTGATTGTGAACCTCCGCTTTTTGGACTCGGCCATAGACGCCCTGCCTTTGATTCCTTATGAAGGCAGGTTCGCCTGCGATGCGAGAATCCTTTTTTACGACCCGATCTACGTGCTGAAGCAGTACAAGCGGGAGCCCAACAGCATCAACGCGGACTACCTGCACATACTGCTGCACTGCGTGTTCCGGCACTACAAGACCGAGGGAATCGAGGATGCGAGGCTTTGGGACCTCGCCTGCGACATCTGCGTCGAAGCCGTTTTGAACGAGCTGAGCCTGCCCTGCCTGGAACGCAAGCGGCAGGCGCGGCAGGAGGCCGCGCTTCGCGATCTTCGGGAGGAGCTGAAAATATTGAGTGCAAAAAAGATCTACCAATACTTGCAGACGAGCGCCCTCGAAGAGCGCGAGCTCAGCGAGCTCGAGAGGCTCTTCTACGCGGACGAGCACGGGCTCTGGTACAAGGAAGGCCGAAAGAGCCCCGAGCTCAGGAAGGCCGAGGGAAAGGATATTGAGAGCAAGGAATCTCGCACCATCAGCGCCGAGGGCCTGCAGGGAGCGAGCGACACCCGCAAGGGAATCGACAAGGAGGCGCAGGGCGAGGACGATCCGGACGAGATCTGGCAGAGCATTTCCAAGAAGATGCAGGTGGAGCTGGAAACCTTCTCCAAGAGCAGGGGGGAGAGCGCCGGGAGCATCGTCCAAATGCTCCGGGTCTTGAATCGACAGCGCTACAATTACGCCGATTTTTTGCGAAAGTTTTCCTGTCTGAACGAATCGATCAAGCTGAACGATCAGGAGTTCGACTACATCTTTTATTCCTACGGCTTAGAGCTCTACGGCAAGGTCCCGCTGATCGAGCCTCTGGAATACAAGGAAGACTTGCTGATCAAGGAATTTGTGATTGCAATCGACACCTCGGCATCGGTCTCGGGCGAACTGGTGCAATCGTTTTTGGAGAAGACCTACAACATTTTAAAGCAGGAAGAGAGCTTCAGCAAGAGAATCAACATGAGGATTCTGCAGTGCGACTCCGGCATTCAGGAGGATGTGCGGATTCACAGCAAGGCCGAGTTTATGAACTACCTGAACACGATGAGCCTGAAAGGATTTGGATGTACGGATTTTCGCCCGGTCTTCGATCACATCGAGGAACTGCGAAAGAACAAGGAGCTGACGCGTTTGGACGGCCTGCTCTACTTTACCGACGGGCACGGGACCTTCCCGAGCAAAAAGCCGGACTACAAGACCGCCTTCCTCTTTGTGGATGACGAGGGCAAGAGCCCC
This sequence comes from Bacillota bacterium, assembly GCA_030529225.1. Classification (GTDB taxonomy): domain Bacteria; phylum Bacillota; class Clostridia; order Peptostreptococcales; family Acidaminobacteraceae; genus JAUMXH01. Next base: position 6,967 of record JAUMXH010000011.1, read on the forward strand.
GAAGTGCCTCTCTGGGCAATCAAGCTGGTGCTGAGCGCGGAGGACTTATAGACGCGAGGGACGCAAAGGAAAACAGGAAACGAGATGAGAGAACAAGGATTTGAAATCGTAGAGGGCGTACTCAAGCGCTACCATGAGAGCGGGCACGACGATCTTGTCATCCTGCCGGAAGAGATCATAGAGATTGGGGAAGAAGCCTTTCTGAACTGCCGCAACGTGCTGGAAGTCCGGTGCAACAAAGGCCTGCGCACGATTGGAAGCGCCGCCTTTTACGGATGCCTGAACCTGGAGCGCATTTCCCTGCCGGAGGGCCTGGAGCGCATCGACCGCTGGGCCTTCGTGGACTGCGCGAAGCTGCGCGAGCTTCGGATTCCCGAGTCGGTCAGGAGCATCGGTTACAGCGCCTTTTCCCGCTGCTATTCGATTACGCAAATCAAGATCCCCGAGGACATCGAGGAGATCGATTACAGCTTTTCCTACTGCGATTCCCTGGAAGAAATCACCCTGCCCAAGCAGCTGAAAAAGATCGGCAGGAGGGCCTTTTCGGGCTGCAAATCCCTAAAGGGAATCCGGATCCCGGAAACGGTCACCGAGATCGGTTACAGCGCCTTTGCGGGCTGTAACGAGATCACGAGCCTTGTACTCCCGGAGGCCATCGAGGCGATCGACGAGTTCGCCTTCTCCTCTTGCAGCTCACTCAAAGAGCTCATACTGCCCGAGTCGATTCGAGACATCAAGGCGGGAACCTTTAAAAACTGCCCTGCCCTTCAGACCGTAAAGTTGCCTGCCGGCATCCGCTCCATCGAAAGCGAGGCGTTTTCGGGTTGCGTCAGCCTGATCGACTTGGAGCTTCCGTGCGGATTGGAGGAAATCGGAGAGGAAGCCTTTTTGGGCTGCGAGAAGATCAAGGAGCTTTGGCTCCCGGGCTCGGTCCGTCAAATCGGCCCGAAGGCCTTTGCCGAATGTAAGAGCCTGCGAAACGTTTCCCTGCCGGACTCTGTGGAAACGCTCTACAAGCGAACCTTTGACAGATGCGAGAAGATTCACCGCATCCGCCTCAAGTTTGATCAGATGGAAGCCCTTTCGCCGGCCCTTCAGACCAAGGCGTACCTCAGCTACTGCAGTGATCCCGAGGCCTATTCGGAGAGCGATCGGGCAGCTTACGACGCCCATCTTTTTGCACATAAAAATAAGCTCCTGGAAGAGCTTATTAAACAGGACTATATAGAGGCCTTCTCCTACTTCAGCCAATCCGACCGAATCGGCATCGAGGAGATCGACCGCTACATAGAACTGGCAAATTCGATGGAGGCCAAACAGGTCACCCTGTCCCTTCTGGACTACCAAAATACTCGCTTCTCCTTTGAGCAGATGCGTTCCCAAAGGGAAGAATCGATTCGGCAAGTCCTGGACCTCGAACTCGATCTTTAATTACAGGTAGAAATCATCCGCTTTTTTTGAGCAGTCTACAATCAGGAACCACAGATAAATGATGAAGAGGCTGAGGAGCACATTGATCAGGTTCGGATTCATGACGATGCTCAAGACCGAAAGTCCCATAAAAATATAGGCGATATTCACATTCGGCACGATGTCCGACTCCAGCTCGTTTTTAATCTTGCTCGTGTACCAGTACATCAGAATCGGCACGGTGACGCCGATCAAAAACCCGATGATGGTGATAAATACCGCGAGAGAGCCTCCCAGTATGGCCGAGCGACCGTATAACTCACTGTAGGCGAGCCCCAGGGCACCCAAACTCATTAAAGAGAGGACTCCCAGGATACAGGCCAGGACAATATGGATGATTGCGATTACTCTTAGCAAGGAGCTGACTGCGTACGCCTTGGAAATCAGGCCCTCCCTGTCGGAAGGATCCACTTTATCAAAAATTCCTACTTTTCTCATAAGAAACTCCTTTACTACCGTTTTTGTCCCGTTTACGCAGGACAAACGCGAGCGTTTATAATTCTTCTTCCGCGCCCATTACGGATTGCTTTTTCGCTTTTACGTTATCCAAATAGAAGAGCGCGATTTCCTTGTTGTCGACACTCTGATACACCTGTTGGAAGAACGGGAAGATATCGAAGGCTTTTTGAATCATCGCCGCATCGTCGGTAAATCTGACTTCCGCATCCATTCTGACCCACTCGTTCTTCTTGTTCGGCATAGAACAAATCTGCACCTTCGGGTTGCGCTCGAGCTCCTTATAAAAGTTCTTTGACTTCGCGGTCAAAAAGTATATTTTATCATTCTCGTACATCTTAAAGGCCAAGAATCTGACGCTCGGCTTGTCGCCATCACAGGTAGCGACCGCAACCGGTGTACTTGTTTCGCCAAAAAATTCCTTAATCACTTCTACATTGCTCATATCGTATCTCCTTCTCTATTCGTGCATGTCCGCCGAAAGAACGGATTTTCAGGGATGCTCTGCGATAGGAACCCTTCTTTTCGCAAAGCTCCCGCACCGTCCTCCGCTTAATAATAGTTTAACATAAAAACAAAGATTTATCAATCTCAAATCCGAGGCTCTTTTTCTTAGAGCGAAAAGCGGGACACTTCGTTCTGCAGCTCGCAGGCAATCTCCGCCAAGTTGTCGCTCGCACTCGTAATGTCGTTGATCGACTGCGTTTGGATGTCCACATTGGCTGCGGCCTCCTGGGCGCCGGTCGCATTTTCCTGCGCAATGGAAGAGAGGTTTTGTATGGCCATGGTCAGTTCCGCGTTTTTGTACTCAATCTGAGCCGAGTTCCGACTGATTTTATCTACGACGGCCTTGCTTTGCTCGACCGCCTCGGCGATCTCATTGAACTTCTGCTCCGTGATTTCGGTCTGCTCATTTTGCTTCGCGATGATTTCACCCACTTCGCTCATCTTATCGACCGCATCCGTAGCCTTGTTTTTCAAGCTCTCTATGATGACGCGGATCTCGTCGGTAAACTTGCCCGAATCTTCGGCCAGCTTGCGAATCTCTTCGGCAACGACCGCAAAACCCCGTCCGGCCTCTCCGGCCCTCGCCGCTTCGATCGCTGCGTTCAGCGCAAGGAGGTTGGTCTGGTCGGCAATCGACTGGATCATCTCCGAGGCTTTAAAGATGCTCTCGGCGCCCTCGCTGGTTCCATGGATGATTTGGTTGACCACCAGAGATTCCTTGTTGCTTTGATCCGTATAGTGTTTCAAGTCGCTGATGGCGAGTTTTCCTTCGTTTTTTTTCTGATCGATATTGTCGACGGCCTCGCTCAGCCTGCTGAGCCCATCGAGCATTTCGGCCAGGAGTCGGCTGTTGTCCTCAATGTTTAAAGAGGCCACTCCGGTATCCTTGGCCTGGTCGCTTGCCCCGTCTGCAATGTTGTTGACCGCCGAAGCCACTTCCGAGGCGCTCTCGTTCGTATTTTGCGCGGTCGCAGTCAGCTCTTCCGCAGTCGCTGCGGTATTGGCGGCGTGGTCGAGGATGTTCACGACGATGGAGCGCATGTTTCCGAGCATTTTGTGGATGGCGCGGAGGATGTCTCCCACCTCACCCTTCTGCTCGATCCACCTTTGCATCCCGTCATCCTCGTCCTTGGTGTTCAGGTTGTAGTTCGCCAATTTATCCATCACTCTGCGAATCAACTTGAGCGGGTTGACGATGTTGTTTGAAAAGAGGTTCGAAAGTAGGATCGTAACGAGGAGGGAGGTAATGATAATAATCAGAAGTTGGATCAGCAAACTCTTTTGAATCCTGATTGCGTTCAGCTCCTCCTTATCGATGACCGCGACGTAGGTCCAGGAAAGCTCTTCGCTCTGAGACGGATACGCCCACATCACATAGGCCTTCCCGTTCGTTTCATCGTAGTACTCGACTTGATTCTGCGGAAGGTTCTTTGCGTCTTGGTAGCCCGGGATGTTCAAATCGCCGATCTTCTTGCCGATGTACTCGGCGCTCTTGTGGCTGATGATGTTGCCCTCCCGGTCGATCATAAACAGGAAGCCGGTCTCACCGAGCTTGACGCTGCCGGTCTTTCTCTGAAACTCATTCAAGTCCAGAGAAAAGTCGATGACACCCACCAAGTTGCCCTGTTTATCGTGGATGGTCTTGGACATCTCGATTGAAGTTGATCCGTCCGAGGACATATAGAGCTCCGAGGTCGCCTCACCGTTGGGGGAAGCCTTCGCGATTTTGTACCACGAACGCTCCCTGGCATCGTAGTTCGGATTTCTGGGTGCCTTCGGGTACATCAAAAAACCGCCGTGCTTCTCCACGCCCAGAGCGATGGAGAAGATGGCCGGGTTGGTGTCCTTCACCCTCTTCAAGCTCTCGTACAGGCTTTGCTCGAACGGCGTTCCCTGCTCGGGATTCATCGAGATCTTCCCGTCCGCCGTGTCCGGTTCCTTCGTGATATACTCGCTGATTCTTTCATCAATGGCCTTGACTTCACTTGTCTCGGCCAGGGTTCTGACCTGACCGAAGGTCGCCTCAAAGTAGGATACAATCCCGTCATCGACCTTTCCGACCTCGCTGCTCACCTGGGCGGTGAAGTTGCTGAGCCCCTTCGATACGTTTGAAAAATATACCACCGTCCCCAATATCATCATGGGAAGGACGGATATGCTGATCATGGTAATGAGCAGTTTCCGTTTGATAGAGTGTTGCTTCTCACCCCTGTGTTTTTTCATGCTAACCTCCAAGTTGTTCGATACAGGTCCTTTCCTGCCGTTAGAATATCGGCCTATTTTGTGTTTTGAATAGGCTTCCGCAATCGATAAAAATCCCACAAAAATGTGCCGGTGACAGGTACACATCGCTGTGGGATTTGATTGGTCTATCTTGCTTTGCCTACAGCTTGAAGTGGGATACCTCGTTCTGCAGCTCGCTTGCGATCTCGGCCAGGTTCACACTCGCCTGACTGATGTCGTTGATCGACTGGGTCTGGCTCTCTACGCTGGCGGCCGCCTGCTCGGTCGTCGCCGCGTTTTCCTCTGCAATCGCCGAGAGGTTCTGAATGACGCCGACGATTTCGGCATTCTTCTCCTCGATCGACCTCGAATTTTTGCTTATTTTTTCCACGATTTGACCGCTCTTCTCGATCGCGCGTTCAATCTCGTTGAACTTTTCTTCAGTGATGCGGGTCTGTCTGTCCTGCTCTTCGACGATCTTGCCGACCTCCTGCATGCGATCCACCGCGCTTTGCGCCTTTTCCTTCAGCGCATCGATGATCACTCGGATCTCGCCCGTAAAACGGGTCGAATCCTCGGCCAGTTTACGGATTTCCTCGGCCACGACCGCAAAGCCCTTGCCGGCCTCCCCGGCTCTGGCCGCTTCAATCGCCGCATTCAGCGCGAGAAGATTTGTTTGGTCGGCAATCGACTGGATCATCTCCGATGCCTGAAAAATGTTCTCGGCTCCGTCATTCGTTTCCAAGATGATTTGGTTGACGAAGACCGCCTCGTTTTTGCTGCTGTCGGTCAACCTGAAAATGCCTTCCAGCGCGGTTTTTCCTTCACTCTTCTTAGCTTCAATCTCGCTCGTTGCCCGGGCGAGCTCCTCGAGCATATCGACCATCTCATGTAGGTAGTTGCTGTTCTCTTCAACGTTCTGTGCGACCATACCGGTGTCGTTCGCCTGTGCGGTCGCGCCCTCGGCGATGTTTTCTACCGCCGATGCGACCTCCGCCGCCGTCTCGTTGGTGCTCTGAGCCATAGAAGTCAGTTCTTCAGCCGTTGCAGCCGTGTTGCTCGCGTGGGAACCGATATTGGTGACGATGCTCTTCAGATTGTCCACGGTGAGTAAGGCTGAACGAATCATCGCCCCGATCTCATCGTTGTTGTTGATCCATTTTTTTGCCCATACTCTCTCGGCTTCGGTGTTCAAATCGTAGTTTGCAATCTTTTTAAACACCGTGCTGACCAAAAGAAGAGGCTTGGAAACCATGTTGTCTATCATCAACTTAATCAGGATCATAATCAGTACCAGAACCCCGATGTATCGGGCGATGCTGATATACATGCTCTTGTACGCGCCGCCCAAAAATTCATAGGCGGGGGTTGCCGTTTGCAGAACCCACTTTTGGTCGGTCCCCGGGATATTGAAGGCAAAGAAGGTGTAGCCGGTCTCCTCCCCGGTCTCCTTTGAGTTCTCTCTGAAGCGCAGGTTTTCACCGCTGATCGCCTTCTGATAGTGCTCTTTGTACTCCGGATGCAGCTCCAGATTGCTCTTTAAAATCCGATCGGGGTTCCTGTTGTCGGATACAATGATGCCTTCCTCCGTAGTCAGGACAAAGTTGCTCGATTGGTAGTCGCGTTCATACGACTCGTTAAACGCCTGCACGCTGTCCACATAGATTTCGCATTGAAGCAAACCGACGTTCCTGCCCTCGCTCTTGATCGGCAGGCTGTAGAAGACCATCAGCACATCTTTGCCGTTTACGTTTTCGATCCTCGGGTTCGATAAGCTGATCTCGGATTTGCCCAGGTTATTCGTATAGAAGGCATTCTGAGACGGGATTTCAACGGCTTCCAAGGCCGAAAAATCCACCGCGCCCCCCTCCTTGGTCGCATAGACCGCAAAACGACCTCTGCTCGTTCCGTACTTGGCGTTGTTCACAAAGTCGGCATCCTTTCCGTCAAAGGCGCCGGGCTCAAAGTAGACCCCTATCGCGTCCAAATCGCTGCTCATCGCCGAGGCGAGCATCGCGTCCACTATCTTCTCCCTGCTTCGTTCGGCCGCAGGTTTTTTGAGCTCCATCTCTATCATCTTCTCGACCTGCTCCGTCGCGGCATACGACTTCGCAAAGAACCATTCGAGTTCCTTATTAAAAATCGTCACATCGTTGCTGATTGAGTGCGATGCGGTCCGGACATCCTTGCGCAGGTTCGTCACCGAATCATAGGTCGTCAAAATCGAAAAAATGACTAGCAGGGTGATTCCTATCCTGATATTCAGCTTTTTGCTCAGACCGACGTCTTTGTTTTTCCCTTCCCGTTTCCTTTGAAAATTTTTAATCATTCTATCCTCACTACTCTCTTCGTCCCCAGATTTTGAACTTCAGCACTTCTTCTTGTAAGTCGAGGGCAATTTCACTCAACATGTCGCTCGAAGAACTGATGTTCTGAATCGATTCCGTTTGACTCTGTACGCTGGCCGCCGCCTCTTCGGTCGTCGCCGCATTTTCCTGCGCAATCGCAGACAGGTTCTGAATCACCGCTACAATTTTGCTGTTCTTTTCTCCCACCAGTTTGGCATCGCGGTTCATCTCCTCCACGATTTCTTTGCTCTTTTCCACCGACTGTTCGATTTCATTGAACTTTTCGGTGGTGATCTGATTCTGATACGCCTGCTGTTCGACGATGGTCGCCGCGTCGTTCATCCTGTCGACCGCGGATTGCGACTTGTTCTTGAGTGCCTCGATGATCAATCGAATCTCCTCGGTAAACTTGTTCGAATCTTCCGCCAACTTACGGATTTCCTCGGCGACGACCGCGAAGCCCTTGCCGGCCTCGCCCGCCCTGGCCGCCTCAATCGCCGCGTTTAAGGCCAGAAGGTTGGTCTGGTCGGCGATCGACTGAATCATCTCCGAGGCCTTGAAGATTTGTTCGGCGCTCTCGTTGGTCTCGATGATGATCTTGCTGACAAATTCCGCCTCTTCTTTGTTCTTTCGGGTCAGTTCGCCGAGCGATTCGAGAGCGACCTTGCCCTCGTCCTTCTTGCTCGCAATCTCGGCGGTCACCGTTTGCAGCTCACCCATGATTTCGATCATGCGAGACAGGATGTCTGTGTTCTCGCTGATGTCCTGGGCTGCATCGGTGGTCTCACTCGCGTGACCGGTCGCGCCCTCCGCAATGTTTTCGACCGCTACGGTGACTTCCCGCGCGCTCTCACTGGTGGACTGGGCGATGTCGGTCAAGTTTTTCGAGGTCTCGGCCGTCTGCCTCGCATGCTCGGAAATCTTTCCTACCAGGTCGGTGAGCTGACTCACCATGGTCTTGATCGACCTGAAAATATTGCCCACTTCGTCGCTGTGATTGCTGTAGTCCCTACCCGGAACATAGGTCAGGTTGTAGTTTGCCAGCTCGGAAATGTATTCCTCGATGCTGTCGCATCTGACCTTGATACCCCTCGATAGAAGGATGGAAAAGCCGATTCCCAGGACGAGGAGGACCGCCGTTATGAGTAAGAACCAATTTCGAATCTCATAGGTGCCCTCGTAGATGACCTCGTCCGGAACGCTCATGATCACATCCCATCTGACACTGTCGATGTGCTTGGCGTAGTAGGCGTAGTCCTTACCCTCATGACTGCCGTTCAACAGGGTCTCCTTGCTGCTCTTGAGCGTCGCGTAGACTTCTTTGATCAAATCGACTTCGGCGATGTTTTCCGCCTTGCTCGACTCGCTGTCATAGAGGAGCTGTCCGCTCTCGCTCGCCAGGAACATCCTTCCCTTGCCCTCAAAAGTTTCGAGCTCGTTCATAAAGGTGAAGAGGTCGGTGAGCAGGATGTCCGCCGCGATGATTCCCAGGCTCTCTCCGCTCTTGGAATGAACCGACCGGGAAATGGTGATGACCTTCTCTTTTGTGACCGTGTCAATGTAGACCTCGGAAAATTGCGGCTCGCTGCTTCCGATCGCCGACTTGTAGTAATCCTTCTGCGTATAGTCTACGCCGTCGCCCTCGTTGTCATAGCCGCCCGAGTGGATGACCTTGTTTCCTTTTGAAATGAGATACACCGCGCTGATACCGATCTTCTTATCAAACACATTGAGCTCGTCCACCTTCACTTCTTCGAGTTTCTGATGGGTCAGGACGACCGAGTTGGAGATGGTATCGAGTACCGAAACCTTCTGCGCCATCCAATCTTCCACCTTCTCCCTGACGAACTGTCCTCCCGTCTGAATGATTTTCAGAACGTTTTCTTCCTCAGATTGACCCGATATCCGATATCCCAGCAAGGATAAACTAAGCGTGGTCGTGACCACCAGTATGATTAAAGACAGTATGATTTTCGTTGTTAATTTCATTTCTCCTCCACGTATTTCGATTCTTCATTCTGTACCTTTGTTCTGTACCGTATTTTGCACTTTTTTTTGGATTTTCCTTCTGCTAGTTGTGAAAACGAGACACTTCATTTTGTAAGTCTCCGGCGATCTCCGCCAGGTTCGCACTCGCCCGGCTGATGTCGTCGATGGACTGCGTTTGACTCTCGACGCTCGAGGCCGCCTGCTCCGTGGTCGCCGCATTCTCCTCGGCAATCGCCGACAAATTCTGAATGACACTGACGATTCCGGCGTTCTTTTTCTCTATGAGTCTTGAGTTTTCGCTCACTTTCGTGACAATTTGACCGCTCACTTCCACGGCCCTCTCGATTTCATCAAACTTTTCTTCCGCGATCTTGGTCTGTCTGTCCTGCTCGATGACGATTTTTCCGACACCCATCATACGATCGACGGCGCTCCGGGATTTTTCCGTCAGCGTATTGATGATGCCCCTGATTTCTCCGGTAAACTTGGTAGAGTCCTCCGCCAGCTTCCGAATCTCTTCAGCCACGACTGCAAATCCTTTGCCCGCTTCTCCGGCTCTGGCCGCCTCGATGGCCGCATTCAGTGCGAGAAGGTTGGTTTGATCGGCGATCGACTGAATCATCTCGGAGGCCTTGACTATGCTCTCCGCACTCTCGTTGGTCTCCATGATGATTTGATTCACAAATTGCGCTTCCTTCCTGCTGCTGAGGGTCAAATCCGCGATGCCCTTCAACGCAAGTTTTCCTTCATTTTTCTTATCTTCTATGCCCTTTGTTGCAAGTGCCAACTCCTCGAGCATAGAGAGCATTTCATTCAAATAGTTGGTATTCTCTTCGATATTTTGCGCGACCGTTCCGATATCGTTTGCCTGCACTGTTGCGCCCTCGGCAATGTTTTCGACCGCCGATGCGACCTCTGCCGCACTCTCGTTGGTGCTTTGCACCATCGAGGTCAATTCTTCGGCGGTCGCGGCCGTGCTGCTCGCGTGCGTACTGATGGAACCCACAATGTTCTTCAGGTTCACTACCATGGATCGAATCGATCGCGTGATATTCCCGATTTCATCCTTCTTCTCGATGTACGGTACGAGGGCCTGCCTCTCCTCCTCAGTGTCCAAGTTATAATTTGCAATCTTGTTCAGGGCCGCTTCTATGCTTTTGAGCGGTTTGCCGACCATCTTATCAATCGAAAGTTTGACAAAGAGACCCATGACAATCAGAATCAGCAGATAAGTTACAGCCATGAAAACCAGTCTGTCTATCGTGTCCTTGATGAAATCCATCACCGGGGTCGCCCCCTGTATGATCCAGCTTTCATTGGTCCCCGCTATCCTGAAACTCGCAAAGATATACTCGGTCAGGCGATCCGTGCTCGGAGAGAGCTCTCTGAAATTGCTGTTCTCTTCTCTCAGCGCAACTTCAGTGTACTCTTTAAATCCGGGCTGAAAATCGAACTCGTTCTTTCCTATGATGTCGGGATTGATGCTGTGGGCCACGATCATCCCCTCTTGCGTGGTCAAAATGTAGTAGGAAGATTCATAGAGCTTCTTATAAGTCTCCAGGAGAGTCTGTATGCCCTCGATGTCGATGTCGCACTGGACCAGACCCAGAACCTCTCCGTTTTCATCGTAGATCGGGAAATTGTAGCTGACCATCAGGTACTTCTCTTCCCCTTCGCCGTAATACTCCGACTTGCTCAAGTGCACCTGCTTCTGCTTGACGGCGTCGTAGTAGTAGCCGTTCTTGCTGTCATCTTCAATGTCCTCGCTGGAACCGATCCTCGATTCGCCCCCGTCCCGGTAGGCATAGACCGAAACCCGACCCGATTGAGTGGAGTGCCTGACGTTTCCCTTGTTGAGTTCGTCCTTTCCGTCAAAGGCGTTCGGCTCAAAATAAACACCGATTCCATAGATCTCCCGATTGGCCAGAAAGGCGGCTTCGAGGGCATTGACAATCCGATCCCTGCTCCTGCTCTCCGGCGGAAGCTCCAGCTCCTTTTTTACAAAACTGCTGAAACTCAGACCGGTAGAATACGCTCCTTTCAAGCCGGAAGCGATCTTCTCGGCAAAGATTTGCAAATCCTTGGTGCTCCTGTCGACGGATGCCTGCAAGGCCCTGTTGTAGTCCTTATAGGAAGTGTATATCGTCACAATTGCCAAGATTGCAAACAAGAAAAAAACGAAGCGCTGAATAATATGTTTGCTCAAGCTCTTCTTGGATTTTTTTTGCTGTTTTGTCGTCGAATCTTCCGTTTTTTTGATCCGCATCTTAACCCGGCACCTCCTTTTTCAGTATGAATATAGGTTTTTATATATAATTTAAGATTCTATTTTTTTGCTTTCGTGTACGATAAAGCTTTATCTGTTCAGCGTTCTTATCGTCATGAAAGAGAATAAGTTTACAAAAAAACGACTTTAGAAATTATAGATTTTCCCTTTTTTTAGTATATTTATTCAAAATTTCCGCCTTTTCGGACAAATTCGGGTATAAAAGACAGAAAACGGAACTTTATTTGCATAAAAATAGCATAGCCTCTCGGCTATGCCATCCGGTAAAATAAAAGAACTTCTCAACGAGCCTATTCCAAGAGCAGAAGATACAGAATATAGGCCGCTTCGGCGCGGTTCACGGCCTTGAGCGGTTGGAACTCATCCTTCACATAGGGGTCAAAGGCGCCTTTGGAATCCAAGTAGGCGATGGAATGGGCGACCCAGCCGAACACGCTGTCACCGTCCCGAAATCGGTCCGCTTCCAGCCGGTAGCTCATAATCTCTTCTTCGCTGCTCTTTCCGGTCTTAATCGCAATCTCCGCACATAGGCTCGCAAATTCCTGCCGGTTGATCCGGTTGTTCGGTCCGAAGCTGCCGTCCGTATATCCGTTCAATAGCCCCTCGGCAACGACGCTCGCTACATAAGGAGCGTACCAGTCCTCCGCCTGCACGTCGTTATAGGTGTTGTTATAGGTGACCGGCTTTAAGTCCAGAGCCTGCACCAGAACCTTGCTCAAGTAGGCCCTGTCGATCGGGTTCTGCGGAGCAAACTCCGTCTCGCTGACGCCCTCGAGGATACCGAGCTTGCTCAGCTCCGTTACCGCACTCTTGGCATAGGCATACTCGCCCTCCAAGTCGCTGAAACTTGGGGTAGGGCTCGGCATCTCCTTGATTTTCAGTCCGCTGTTGATCTTGATAACATCTACCGCAAAAGGGCTCCCGTCGGGCCCGCGCAAAAATCCTTCCTCCCCCAAGAGAAAGTAGGCAGCTTCCTGCGTCTCCGCACTCTCCCCCGCTTCGAGCAAATTTTTGGGAAGGCGGACCAGGGCGAATGCCTTTTCTTCATCGACCAGGTGACTGTACTTTTGAATCACCCACTGATTCCCGCTCCGATCGATTAAGAGGACGTCGGCCTCCCGGACTTCAAAGCCGCAAAACTCTTTGAGCAGGTAGGACAGTCTGATTCCCTCGACACTCCCCTCGCGTTCCGACAGACCGAGGGCGCGCCCCGGATCCTTCTGTACTTTGGAGCGTATGGGAAGGGCCGAGAGCTCTTTGCTCCCCAAGCTGACCGCATCCTCCCGGATCGCCCCCTCGATTCGAACGCCCTCAAAGCCCGGAAGTTCAGCGTCCGCGAAGAGCATCTCAAAAGGAGACCCGGCACCGAGCAGGGTCGCGGTCAAACAAAGTATACCTAGGAATAAGATTCGAAAAAGAGCTTTCATTCCGTCACGCTCCAAACATCACAAACTCGCACGCGGGCAGCGGGCTTTAAAAGTCCAGATTGACCTTGAAGGGCGGAATCAGGACTTCTCCCATAAACTCCGCGTCTTCTCCGTAAATCTGAAACGTCAGGGATTTAATCGGCGCCTCCTGACCCTGGTAGACGTCCTCCTTGATGCACTTCGCACCGGCCTTCAGCTCCATATTGAAGTGGTGCTCCATCTCCCGGCCGTTGATCAGGACGGGTTCATCGATGTTGATGCTCAGGAACTGATCCGAGTTGTTTTCAAAGTAGAAGACCACCGCGGGCCCGTATTCGGTCTCCGAAATCTGCTCCCGAACTACAAACTTAACCCCGTCTTGATCGTAAAGGACCTTCCCGTCCGTATTCACGCTCTGCTCGAACTTGCCGCTCAAAGAAGTCTTGATTTCCTTGTCCTCCTCCACCAAATCGCCGCCGCTCTCGCGGACGACCATGACATCGACCGCGAGCTCCGAAATCGTCCGAATTTCAGAGCTCTCAAGGGCATCGGCGGAGATGGTAATCTCCCCGTCCTTGCTTTCTCCTGCTGCGGCATCGCAGTTCAAGGTCAGCACATCGTAGAGGTCTAAGGTCAAACCGTTTACCGCCACATTGTCAATATAGAGGTCGATCGGGGTATCGCCGTTGTTCTCCACGAGCACCGGAATCACGACATCTCCGAGCACGTCGGTCTGCAGCTGCCCCTCTTTGACCGTAATCTTCACTTTTTCCGCATCGAAGAGAAGCTGCCGCTCTACGGCAGGCAGTTCCAAGCTCCAAGCTTCACCCTCCGCTTCGGGTTCCGCGAGCGCTCCCTCAACCGGAACGGCTTCGCTGTATTCCAAGGCCTCCTCCTGCGAACCCCTCGCCCCGCTCTGCGTCTTTTCTTCCATGCTATTTTCACAGGCGGCAAGTAAACCTAAAAGTAACAGGGTCAATGTTACATTCAAGAGTTTTTTCATTCCTTCCTCCCAGATCCCTTTCTGAAACATCCTAAAGATTCCTGCTCATTATACCATGTCTTCGCGTGTAAAAAACAGTCATTGATAAAATCTTGGCAGTTTGCGGAAGGACGAGCGCTCCCCTCCCGTGCCTAAAGGGCTTCCACGTAAGTGAGGCTTCTGCGAATGTACCCGAAGATCTCGTACTCGCTCAAGCGGGTAATCAGTTCTACTTCTCCGATACCCAGCACCCGGATGAGTTCGTCGACTTCCACCCGCCCCCGCTCCCGAATGTAGGCAAGAAGCTCGGAATGAAGCTCCTTTCTCTCTTCCGATTTCTTTGACTTGGGATAGGAGGAGAAGAGCTCTTCGGCATCCAAGAGGGGCCTTGCCCCTCGGCTGATCAGGAGATTGCAACCGCCCGCCGAAGGATTGCTGATGGAGCCCGGCATGGCATAGAGGTCCCGATCCTGCTCGATCGCAAAGCCCGCCGTACTCATAGACCCGCTCTTGATCGCGGCCTCCAGGACCAGAGTCTTCTCTGAAACCCCGCTGATGATGCGGTTGCGCTCCACATAGGAGCCCTTGTGCACCAAGTAGCCGGGCGGGTTCTCACTCAGCAGGAGGCCGCCGGCATCCAGGATGCTCCTCGCGATGTGGGCATTGTGGATCGGCACCGGCCTGTCCACGCAGGAAGGAAGGACAGAGATCGTCTTGACCCCGTGTTTCAGACAGGACTTGTGAATCAGGCTGTCGACCCCGAAGGCGAGGCCGCTGACCGCGCAGACCTCCCTGTCCTTCATAGAAAAGGCAATCTGTTCACACATTCTGATCGAGTCCGAACTCGGCTTGCGGGTTCCCACGACCGAGACACAGGCCTGTTTCATCAGCTCTATATCTCCCCGATAGAAGAGACCGAAGGGGCAGGACGAAATGCGTCGCAGCAGGGGCGGAAATCGATCGTCCAGAAGGTTGATAAAGGAAATCTCGCGCTCAAGCAAACGTTTCTCCAAGCGCGCGCACTCCGCAAGCAGCGATGCCTCCTCCAAGTGCAGGCGCCGATAGACTTCCCGCAACAGAAAGAGCGCCTCTTCCAAGGAGTCCCCCTGCGTCAGTTCTCCGAAGGAAAAGAGTTCAAAGAAGCTGCCCATCAGCCGGCGCTCCGCAGCGCTCCCGCGAAAGGCGAGGCAGAGCAGCAGGGCCTCCAGGTTCCGGACTTCCCAATACTTTGAAAAATTCTTTTTACTCATAAAACAACTCCCGATCGATGCGGCGATACGACATCGCCTCTATCAAATGTTTTTTTTCGATGCGCTCCGCGCCGTCCAAGTCCGCAACGGTTCTGGAAATCTTGAGAATGCTGTTCATCGCCCGCGCGGAGAGCCCCATCGACTTGTAAGCGCTCTCCAAGAGAAGCTCGGATTCCTCCTCCAACTTGCTGAAGACCTGAATCTCCGCATTGCTCATATCTCCGTTGAGCCTGAGCTGACTGCGATAGCGGCGCTGCTGACTCTGCCGGGCCCGCTCGACCCGCTCCCTGATTCGGGCGCTCTTCTCTCCGCCTCCCCGCTTTCGCAGCTCCTCGTAAGGAACCTGATTCACTACGACTTGAATGTCGAAGCGATCCAGGATGGGACCCGAAATCTTGGCCTGATAGCGCCGGATTTCGATCGGCGAGCAGCTACACTGCTTGCCCTCGCTCCGATAAAAGCCGCAGGGGCAGGGATTGAAGGCCGCAATCAGAATGAAGAAGGCGGGGTACTTGACGCTCCCCGATGCCCTGGATACGTTGACATACTTGTCCTCCAGGGGCTGCCTGATGCTCTCGATCACGCTCCGCCTGTACTCCGGAAGCTCGTCCAGAAAGAGGATTCCCCGGTGAGCCAGGGTGATTTCCCCGGGGAGGAGCTTCTCGCTCCCCCCGCAGAGCGCGACGAGGGAGCTGCTGTGATGCGGCGATCGGAACGGCCTTCTGCTGACGATTTCATCCAAAATCGGAGCCTTCGACACACTGTAGATTTTGGTCAGCTCCAGGACCTCCTCGTAGCTCAAGTCCGGCATGATCCCGGGCATCCTCTTGGCGAGCATGGACTTTCCGCTTCCCGGAGGTCCCATCAGCAGCACGTTGTGTCCGCCCGCCGCCGCGATTTCCAGCGCCCGTTTCGCCTCGAACTGGCCGGAAATCTCCGAGAAGTCGTCCGCCGCCTGCCTTTGGCTGTCGTAGACGCCTTCACAGCGCTCCCCCTTCCCGCCGCCTTCTTTGACGATGGCGTAGGCCTGACTCAGGTGCTCGACCGGGTAGACCGTCAGATTTTTTAGAAGTTTGGCCTGTTTCAGGTTGGCCGCGGGGATGATGACCTTTTTACAGGCCTTTTCCTGCAGGGCGATCAGCAGCGGGATGATCCCCTTTACGCCAAGCACCTGGGCGCCCAGCCCCAGCTCTCCGATGGCCGCAAACTCACTGCCGGTCTGAACGCCTTCCTCCGCCATCAGAATGGCCAGGGCGATTGACAAATCGAGTTGGGAGCCGTCCTTTTTGATGTCCGCGGGCACGAAGTTCACCGTCACCCGGGACTTGGGAAAGCTGAGTTTCGCATTTCGGATTGCGGTCCTGACCCGGTCCTTGGCTTCCTTTACGACCGTGTCGGCCAGCCCGATGATGTGAAAACCGGGCATGCCCCTGGAAAGGTCGGCCTCGACCAAGACGACCAGGCCGTTCACACCGCTGATTACCGCAGAAGTAAAACTTGTAACCATGTCTTGTCCTCTTTCTTTTCTTTCCTGTTTCTATCTCTTTTTCGGCTCACGCCTTCGCCGGCATCCGGCAAATCCAGTATGGAACAAAGCGCCGATGAAAGTCAACAAAAAACAGAGCGAAACCCGCACTAGTCCGCAGTTTGCGGACTGATGAGTCCAAAGCATTTTGCGTTTCACCCCCGGCAATGTTATAATGGGTAGCGTAACTCGAAAGCAAAAAAACGGAGGTAAGTATGAAAAAAAAGATAGGGCCCGTATGGATACTGATTATCCTGTTCTTCTTTGTCGCAACCGGCGTCTACAAGCTGGACGACGGGGAAGAAGCGGTCATCACCAGATTCGGTGAGTATTTAAAGACCGAAAAGGGCGGAGGTCTGAAGTATATGATTCCCATCGTGGACAGCAGATACGTTATCAACACCGCCGAGGTCAAGCGCATGGAGTTCGGCTACGAGGGCGTAAAAAGTCAGAGCTCGGAGGGACTGAACGAGAGCTCCTATGAAGATATCACGCAGGATTCCCTGATGATAACCGGCGACGAAAACCTGGTCAACGTCTCGACCAGCATCCAATACAGAATCGTAAACGCCAAGGATTACATCATCAACGTCGATGACCCGACCGGCACCTTGGAGGTCGTATCGGTATCGACCATCCGACGTTCGGTCGCGAACAACAGCCTGGACGACGTGCTCGCGGACAACAAGAACGCGATCATGCAGGAGATTCGGGAGGACTTGCAGAAAATCGCCGACAGCTACGGCCTCGGCATACAAATTACCCAGGTCCTGCTCCAAAACGTGAACCCGCCGGCGGAGGTCGACGATGCGTTTAAAGACATCGTCAGGGCCCAGCTCGACAAGGAGAGCCGCATCAACGAGGCCGTCTCCTATGAGAACAAGATCATCCCGCAGGCAAAGGGTGACGCCGCCAAGCTGGTGGCCGAAGCCGAGAGCTACAAGGAGAAGCGCATCAACCAAGCGCGCGGGGACGTCGCCAACTTTGAGCAGGTCTACCGGGAATACAAGGATAACAAGGCGGTCAGCAGGACCCGCCTCTATTTGGAAACCATGCAGAGCGTGCTGAAGGACGTGGACATCGTGATCGCGGGGAGCGACGGACAGACCTTGAAGTTTCTGCCGTTGACCGGCGGCAATTTTCTAGGAGAGAAGGCGCCGAGCAACGCGAATAACGAAAAGAATTAAGCAAATCTGCCAAGAGGGGGAAAGATTACTATGAGACTACGAATGATGGGAAAACAAGGGCCCGTGGAGGTTGACGAGAACGGAAATCCGATTCCCAAAAAGAAAAGGCCGATTCTGAAAAAAGAGGACATGAAGCACCTTTACAAGGGATTTTTGATCCCGCTCTTTGTACTGCTTCTTCTCATTGTCTTGGCGTCGCAGGTCTTTTTCACGGTGAACGAGATGGAACAGGCGCTGGTCATCCGTTTCGGTAAGATCAGCCGGGTCATCGTCGAAAAAGATGCGGAGGAGGCGAGACTGGCGATGGAGCAGAGCGGCAAGTTCTCGGATGATGTGAAGGTGATTGCCGGAAAAGGCATCATGATGAAGCTTCCGTTCATCGACCAAGTCGAGAAATACTCTTCTCAGCTGATTACCTACAAAACCCTGCCGGGTGAGGTCACCGCGCTCGACAAGAAAAAGATTATCCTGGACAACAACGCCCAATGGAAGATCACCAATCCGGCATTGTTTCGCATCAGCATGGGAAATGTCGACAACGGAAACCGCAGACTGGACGACCTGATATTTTCAGGCGTCAGAGAAAAGGTCGGAAAGGTGGACGGCAGCAAGATCGTCCATGATAAAGAATTTGTATACGACATGCTCGGACAGATTGAACAGGACATCAACAGCGTCGTGGTAGCCTACGGGATGGAGGTCGTCGACGTGCGGATTGCCAAGACCGAGTTTCCGGAGCAGAACTACGAGAACATCTTCAACCGCATGCGGACGGAGCGCTTTAAAATGGCGAACAGGCTGCGCGCGGAGGGCGATGAGCAGTACAAGGTCATCACCGCCAACTCCGACAAAAAAGCCGAAATCATCAAGGCGGAAGCCTATGCAAAGGCGGAACAAATCAAGGGAGAGGGAGACGCCGAGGCGCTGAAAATCTACGCCAAGACCTACAGCGTGGATCCCGAGTTCTACGATTTTTACAAGAGCTTGGAGACCTACCGGAAGACGCTCGGAACTAACACCAAACTCGTAATTGACAGCAACTCGGAGTTCGCAAAGTACCTCTTTAAATACTAGAAACCGGGAGACGCAACGCGCGCGACGGACACGAAAAAGACCCTTACACCGCAACGGAGTAAGGGTCTTGTTTTTTTGTTCTATACGCCTTCTAAAGATCGAAGTCTTATTTTTTGGCAACGTTAATTCGGTTGATCGCCTTCTTGAGCGCGTATTCCGCCCTCTTAAAGTCGAGGTCGGCCGCCTTGTTTTGCAAGCGTCTTTCCGCTCTCTCCTTGGCCGCCAAGGCTCGGTTGGTCTCGATTTCGTGATCCCACTCCACACTGTCACTGATAACGGTGACCTTGTTGTCTCCCACGTGTAAGAAACCGCCCGCCATTGCGCCGATTTGCTTTTCTTTGTTGTCCACAATCTTAAAAGGTCCTACAGCGATCGGACAAACGTAAGGTTCGTGGTCGGCCATGACCGCCATGTCCCCTTCGAGCGTCCTCACGATGAGCATGTCAGCTTCTCCTGAATAAAAGTTTTTGTCAGGGCAAGTTATTTCAATTTGAATTTTTTTAGCCACCTTATTCTCCTTTTATCTGTTTCGCTTTTTCGACAGCCTCCTCGATCGTTCCAACCATCAAAAATGCTTGTTCAGGAAGTGAATCGTGCTTGCCTTCCAGGATTTCTTTGAATCCGCGGATGGTCTCAGAGAGCGGTACGTACTTACCTTCCATCCCTGTAAACTGCTCCGCAACGTGGAACGGCTGAGATAGGAAACGCTGAATTCTTCTCGCTCTGGCAACGATGATCTTGTCCTCTTCAGAAAGTTCGTCCATACCCAGGATTGCGATAATATCCTGCAATTCCTCGTATCTTTGCAAGACCTCTCCGAGTTCCCTCGCCACCTGGTAGTGCTCCTCGCCTACGATTTCAGGAGAAAGAATCCTTGAAGAAGAATCCAACGGGTCAACCGCAGGATAGATACCCATCTCGGAAATCTTTCTTGAAAGAACGGTGTTCGCATCCAAGTGGGAGAAGGTGGTAGCCGGAGCCGGGTCAGTCAAGTCGTCCGCAGGAACGTATACGGCCTGAACCGAAGTAACGGAACCCGCCTTAGTTGAGGTAATCCTCTCCTGCAACTCACCCATGTCGGTCGCCAAAGTCGGCTGGTAACCAACCGCTGAAGGCATACGGCCAAGCAGTGCCGACACCTCGGAACCCGCCTGTGTAAATCTGTAGATGTTGTCAACGAACAGAAGAACGTCTTTGTTTTCCTGATCCCTAAAGTACTCCGCCATGGTCAATCCCGTGAGGGCAACCCTCATCCTCGCTCCCGGCGGCTCGTTCATCTGACCGAATACCATGGTCGTCTTGTCGATAACACCTGAATCGATCATCTCGTAATAAAGGTCGTTTCCTTCCCTAGTACGCTCCCCTACGCCGGCAAAAACCGAAAGTCCGCCGTGCTCTTTTGCGATGTTGTTGATCAATTCCTGAATCAATACGGTTTTACCGACACCCGCACCGCCGAACAATCCGATCTTTCCACCCTTCACATAAGGGCAGAGCATGTCTATTACTTTAATGCCTGTTTCAAAAATTTCTGTTGTAGTCTGTAGCTCTTCAAACTTTGGTGCTTCCCTGTGAATCGACCACTTTGTCTCGGATTCGATTGGACCCTTCTCGTCGATGGTCTCACCCAAAACGTTGATCAATCTTCCCAGTACCTTTGATCCCACCGGCACTTCGATCGGCGCACCGGTATGCACGGCATCGATGCCCCTTACCAAACCATCAGTCGGTGACATCGCTATACATCTGACAGTCGAATCACCGATATGTTGAGCAACCTCTGCAACGACGTGAACGTCGTTGTAATCCACTCGAATGGCATGATTGATTTCAGGAAGGTGTTCCGGTTCAAATCTGATGTCCAGTACCGCACCGATGATTTGAACAACTTTACCTACATTGTTCGCCATTTTTTGCTCCCTTCGTATCGTATTATTTTGATTATCATATTTCTTATTCTAACGCGCTCGCGCCACCGACGATTTCGGTGATTTCCTGTGTAATCGCAGCCTGTCTCGCCTGGTTGTATGTGAGTGACAAAGAGTCTATCATCTCTTTGGCATTGTCGCTCGCATTTTCCATCGCGTTTCTTCTCGCCGCCTGCTCTGCGCATGAAGATTCGATCAAAGCGCCCAAGACGGCAGAGTTTACATACATTGGAATAATCATATCCAAGACCAGCTCCGGAGACGGAGAGTAGGTTGTAATTTCAATGTCCTCAGGCGCGATTTCCGCTTCCTTCTCCTCCTCTGCAAACGCAGTGAAGTTGACAGGCAGAAGTTTTTCACTCTTCGCCACCTGGGAGATTGTCGAAACCATCTCGGTAGAGACGATGTACGCCTCATCGATCTCACCCGCCATAAACAGCGAGATGATCTTGTCGCTAATCATCTTTGAATCTTCTTTTGTGGGCTTTTCGGAAATCCCGTCCAAACTTTCCACAACTTCGTAATTACGTCTGGTAAAGTAGTCTGTCGCCTTCTTACCGACCGTAATCAACGAAACCGCTCCGAGCTTGGATACCAGGTTCTCCGTTTCGCGCAAAACGTTTACGTTGTAGCCGCCACACAGACCCCTGTCCGCCGCAAGAACCACGATCAGACTCTTTTTGACCTCTCTCGCCGTAATCAGCGGGTGTCTCAGAGACTTCTCGTTTCTAAAAATATCTCTCACGGTTTCAAAGGTCTTTTCAAAGAAAGGCTTCGTCGCATCGAACCTTCTTCGATTGATCTTCAATTTTGCGGTAGATACAAGTTCCATCGCCTTGGTGATCTGTCTGGTGCTGTGGACGCTCTTGATTTTGCGCTTTATGTCCCTTGCTCCGGTACCTGCCATAAAAATCCTCCCCTAAACCTTACTTTGCTTCCGTTTTAGAAAAGTTCTTTTTAAATTCTTCAATGGCAGCCTTCAACTTCGCTTCAATTTCATCGGTCAATTTTTCTTCGGTCTTAATCGCATCGAGGACCGCCTTCTGGTCGCTGTTCATGTAATCGATGAACTCTTTCTCAAATCTGGTGATTTGATCCACCTCGATATCCATTAAGTACTTGTTGGTAGCGCAGTAAATGATCGCAACCTGCTCTTCGACCCTCATCGGTCTGTACTGCTTCTGCTTCAGGATCTCCATCAATCTCTCACCGTGTGAAAGGGTATCCTGGGTCTCTTTGTCGAGTTCGGAACCGAACTGGGCAAAGGCCGCAAGCTCTCTGTACTGAGCCAACTCGAGCTTGATCTTGCTCGATACCTGCTTCATCGCCTTAATCTGCGCGCTACCGCCTACCCTTGAAACCGAGATACCGGCGTTTACCGCAGGTCTCTGTCCCGAGTTGAAGAGCTGGGTCTCAAGGAAGATCTGTCCGTCCGTAATGGAGATTACGTTGGTAGGAATGTACGCGGAAACGTCACCGGCCTGTGTTTCGATGATAGGAAGGGCCGTGATTGAACCTCCGCCGTACTTTTCATCAAGCCTTGCAGCACGCTCAAGCAATCTTGAGTGAAGGTAGAAAACGTCTCCCGGATATGCCTCACGTCCCGGCGGTCTGCGAAGCAGGAGCGACATCGCTCTGTAAGCAACCGCGTGTTTACTCAAGTCGTCGTAAATGATGAGGACGTCTTTTCCGTTCTCCATGAACTCTTCGGCAATCGCGCAACCTGCGTACGGCGCCATATATTGTAGCGGTGAAGATTCACTCGCAGGCGCGGAAACGACGATGGTATACTTCATTGCGCCCTTGTCCTTCAAGGTCTTTACGAGGGTTGCAACGGTAGAGTTCTTCTGTCCGATTGCGACGTAAATACAAATTACGTTCTCTTTTGCCTGGTTGATAATGGTATCGATCGCAATCGCAGTCTTACCTGTCTGTCTGTCACCTATGATAAGCTCCCTTTGGCCTTTTCCGATCGGAATCATCGAGTCGATCGCCTTAATTCCGGTTTGAAGCGGTTGGTTAACCGACTTTCTTGTGATAACACCGGGAGCGACCCTCTCGATCGGTCTGTAGTTCTTGGTTTCGATTTTACCCAAGCCGTCAATAGGCTGACCCAGCGCGTTTACGACTCTGCCAATCATAGCATCTCCGACAGGCACCTCAACGATACGCTTGGTACGTTTTACAGTGTCTCCCTCAACTATGTTTTCGTCAGAGCCCAAAAGCACAGCACCGACTACATCTTCTTCCAAGTTAAGCGCGATTCCGAAGACCCCATGCGGAAATTCCAAGAGTTCGCCTGACATGCAGTTGTCCAATCCATAAACCCTCGCGATACCGTCACCAACCATGATAACACTACCGACATCTTCCGTTTGGAGCTTATCCTCATAACGCCTAACCTGTTCCTTCAGAATGGAACTAATTTCATCTGGTCTTAGCTTCATGTTTTACTCCTATTTCTCTATTCATAAATGATTCAATAATTAAAATAACACGATAATACAACATCTCTTTACAGCGACACGTCTCTCAACGATTCTCCGAGGTCCTTGAGCTTGTTCAAGACCGAACTGTCGAGCAATTTGCTTCCGATCTTGATCTTCAAGCCGCCGATGATAGTATCATCCACAATTTGTTTGATCTCTATCCGTTTCCCGGTCACTTGAGACAGTTTTGCCTGAAGCGCTTCCAAAATATCATCCGACAAGCTTTCCACTGTGTAAACTTCTGCCAATGTAATATTGGAATCCTCTCTGTAAAGATCGAAGAACGACTCGGAAATGCCCATAAACTGACGCATTCTGTTCTTGTCCACCAACAGGTTCAGGAAATTGTATAAGTCCTTTGACAACCTGCCTTCGAAGACCGTCTTGACCAAGTCCTTCTTTTCTTTCGAGGAGATTACCGGTGTTTCCAGAACTTCTCTAAGTTCCGTTTCAGACTTGAAAATATCGTACAAAGATTGGATTTCTTCGTTGATTTCCTCAAGTTTGTTATCTTCTTTTGCGAGTTCAAACAGAGCGCTCGCGTATACAGTATCTACTTGTCCCATGTCACTTCACCTACCCCGTCAATGAATTCTAAAATCATATCACGGTTGGTCTTTGTGTCGATTTCTTTCTTAAGAATGTTGGCAGCAGCCAAGACAGCCATAGCGGCAATGTCATCTTTCACTTCGTTCATCGCCTTCTGCCTGTACGCCTCGGTTTGCTTTTGAGCGTTTTCTTTGATGATCTTAGCTTCCTCTTCGGCCTGTTTGACGATGTCGTTTGCCTGTTTGGTCGCTATGTCTTTCGCCTTTGCGATGATTTCATTTCTCTCTTCTCTGGCTTGTGCGATTTTTTCTTCGTAAGACTTTTTCAAATCCTCAGCCTGGTCCAGAGTCTTGTTGGCATCTTCATAAGACTTTGCGATACTTTCCTTTCTCTTCTCCAACGCGGCGGTGACCGGTTTGAAGAGTTTCCAAGACAGGAACGAGAACAAAATGAGCGTGTTCAGTATCTGCAAAAAGAAACCTGCGTTAAAATCAATTAAGGGTTTGTAGGCTGTAGCAATATTCATCATAGTATGCATTCTCTACTCCTTCCAAATAAACCTTTTAGCCACAATGTCAGTCAATCCTATAACATTCCAACCAATGGGTTTGCGAAGAGAAGAATCAATGCGACGATCAGACCGTAGATACCTGTTGTCTCGGCAACCGCAGCACCAAGCAGCATGGTTCTGACGATATCACTTTGCGCTTCCGGCTGTCTTCCGACACCTTCCGCACCTTTACCTGCAGCGAAACCTTGACCGATTCCCGGTCCGATACCTGCGATCATCGCCAAACCGGCACCGATAGCAGAGCAAGCAAGTACGAGAGCTTTTCCTGTAATCATAATTAAAATCCTCCTAAATAATCATGTTTTGTTTATAATAATCCCAACAAAGGATTAGCATACATTAAAATAAGTGCAACGATCAGAGCGTAAATCCCCGTCGTTTGAGCAACCGCCTGTCCCAAGAGCATGGTTCTGACGATTGTAGGCTGAAGCTTCGGTCTCTTTCCGACCGCCTCGGTTCCCTTTCCGGCTGCAAAGCCCTGACCGATTCCCGGGCCAATCCCCGCGATCATCGAGAATCCTGCCGCCACAGCGGATGCCATCAAAATCAAAGTGACTGACGGATCTCCGGTGACCATCTGCACGAGCGGGTTACCGAAGAGCAGGATCAGCGCCACGACCAGTGACAAGATACCCGATGTCTCCGCTACCGCCGAACCCAAGAGCATCACCATTACGGATGTTCTGTTGTTGCGCGGGTTTCTCGCACAGGCTTCCGCCCCTTTTCCGGCCGCATATCCCTGTCCGACTCCCGGACCGATACCGGCAATCATCGATAGTCCTATACCAATAGCGGAAGCGGCGAGCACGAGGGCTTTGCCATCAAAATTAGCGAGTAACCATTCCAGAAATTGTAAAAAATAAGGTTGTTCCATAATCTTATTCTATAGCCATTGATACCAGAACCATAGAGAGCATCATGAAGATAAATGACTGCAACAAACCTGAGAATAAATCAAAGTAAACGTGAAATAACGCAGGCAGCGGCAGAATCGCGATATATCCGAGCGCTCCGTACAACAGACTCATAATGACGAGTCCTCCGACGATGTTACCGAAAAGTCTGAATCCGAGTGAAATCGGATTGGCGAGCTCTCCAATGACGTTCATCGGAAACATCAGGAAAAACGGTTCGAAGAAACCTTTTACATAGCCCAACTTTCGATTCTTAATACCGGCGTACTGTATCATGATGAAGGTCATGACAGACAGTGCCATGGTGGTATTCGCATCTGCAGTCGGCGGTCTCAAGCCGAACAATCCACTGATGTTTGCCAAGGCGATGAAGATAATCAGCGTACTCATGTAGCCTCTGTAGGCTTTTGCGTGCGAACCCATGGTCGTGTCGACAAGATTGTTGAGGGTTTCCACAAGGAACTCCATAAAGTTCTGGATTCCGTGCGGCACCTTGTCTTTTCTTCTCGTCGCAACACTGACAAAAATCATGATCAGCGCCATCAGAATCCACGTAACCACAACGGTCTCGGTGATCTCCACTCCGGCAATCTGAAAAATGATCTTAGGTCCAAATTCTTGCATTCCCAGCATCGACTATTCCTCCTTTCTTTTAGAATTTTTTTGTACTATTATATTCGTGATATAGATTACCACTTTTACGGACAAGAGTCCGATAACAGTTCCCACCACATTTATGTAAGGTGCCTTAATCGACACAAACACAACGACTCCGTAGATCAGAAAGCGGAGGTAATACTTGGACATCGTGTAGGCGTTTGCCCGCGATTTTTCCATGTTGACCGCTTTTTGAATCGTCAGAGCCAATTCTACAAACATAAGAAAGGTCGCCAATGAGCCGAAAATCATGCCCAAGCTGAGGCCAAGGGCCTCCTTGCGAAAGAACACGAAAAAAACTGCGGCTATCAGCACATCAAATAAAACAACGAATTTAAACACATCCAGGATGGTCTTTTTTGTCTTGGCATCAAACATACTTACTGTTTACCCTCCCCGTCAATCCGTTCCGTCGTATCTTTTGTCGCTTCGCCGACTTCTTCCCCTTTCTTTTTCTTCTTCACCCCGGTCAACTTGAAGAGGTTGATGAAGGATGAGATCGAAAAGACGATCAGGCAAGTGATCAGCAAGAACGGTTGGGTTCCGAAGCGTTTGTCGAGCCAGTTGCCGAAGTAAACCCCCGCCACGATCGGCAGAGCCATCGAAAAGCCGAGCTGGGTCACTAAGGCGATATTCTTAATAATATGAAATTTCTTTGAAGACACTTTTTCACCCACATTCAAGGATTATAACACAATTCAATCCTTTTTTATAGTCTTATTTCATTCACAGGTTCTATTTTTGCCCAACTGAAAAAACGCAAGAGCGACCATCAAAACCACGCTCTCAAGACCGGCAATCTTCACTTCATTTTTCAAGCTTTTGTTTTTCTTTGGAAGAAGTTCTCCTCACACCGATTACGATTGGAGCGACGATCATAATGATCGCGATGCTCAAAGAGATCAACAGCTCATAGTACTTCGCGTTGATCAGGAAGACGACCGAAAACGCGAGCAGGATGTTGATGATATACAGGGTAATGACGGTAATCCTCTGCCCGTAGCCCAAATCCAGAATCCTGTGATGCAGGTGTCCTTTGTCCGCCTCCCAAGGGGCCATGCCCTTTCTGAGCCGTCTGAAAATGGCAAAGGAGGTGTCGAAGATCGGGATTCCGAGCGCGAGCATCGGCGCAATCAAGGTCACGGCAACCGCCCCCTTAATGGTTCCCTCAATGGATATGACCGCCAGCATAAAGCCCAGGAAGAGGGCTCCGGTATCCCCCATGAAGATTCTCGCCGGATTGAAATTGTACGGTAAAAAGCCCAGGCAGGCGCCCGCCAAAATGATGGAAATGACGGCGATCTCAATCCTTCCGTTGCTGATGGCGATGTAGGAAATCGCGATCGAGGAAATGGTCGCAATCCCGCCGGTCAAGCCGTCCAGCCCGTCGATGAAGTTGATCGTATTCGTGATGCCGACAATCCAAAAAATCGTCACAAAGGCACTGAACAAGTACCCGAACACGATTTGGCTGTCACTCATAAAGAAGGGTTGAAAGGCCCGTATGCGAATCCCGCCATACACGATGATGGCGGCCGCCACAATCTGGACGATGAACTTGTACTTGGCGTCCAGGGGATTGATGTCATCGATAAAGCCCACGAAGATGATGATGAGTGAGGCGACCATGATCGATAGAATCTTGTCGTTCGGCATATCCACGTAAATCATCATGCAGAGCATGACCGACACGTAGATTCCGAGACCGCCTATCAGCGGAATCGGCGTTTTATGAACCCGTCGTTCGTCCTTGGGCACATCGATGGCGTTCACATGCTTGGCTATCTTAATTACGATCGGCGTAAAAAAGTAGCTGATGACCATGGATGTCAACCCGGCAATCAGTAATCTAGGCAAAAAATCCTCCAATGACTCTATTTCGTTCCGAACAACCTGTCGCCGGCGTCTCCGAGGCCCGGAATGATGTAGGCGTGGTCGTTCAGTTTTTCGTCGATGTTTGCAACATAGATATCGACATCAGGGTGCGCTTCCTGAAGGACTTTCACCCCTTCCGGAGAGGCGATCAGGCAAACGAACCTGATTTTCTTTGCATTCTTTTCTTTTAAGAATTCGATGGCCGCCGTAGCCGAACCGCCCGTCGCGAGCATCGGGTCCAAGACAAAGACCTCTCTTTTTTGGATGTCGCTCGGCAGTTTGCAATAGTATTCGACCGGCTTTAAGGTTTGGGGATCTCGATACAGGCCGACGTGACCTACCTTCGCTGCGGGAAGGAGGCTGAGGAATCCGTCCACCATGCCGAGGCCGGCTCTGAGGATCGGAACAATCGCCTGTTTGAGGCCCGAAAGAGACTTGGTCTTGGTCTTGCAGAGCGGCGTTTCCACCTCGATGTCCTCCAACTGGAGACCGCGCGTCGCCTCGTAAGCCAGAAGAACCGAAATCTCCTGCACCACCTCTCTAAACTCCTTCGATCCTGTATTCTTATCTCGTATTATGCTCATTTTATGCTGAATGAGCGGATGATCCATCACTAATAATTCAGACATATTTCCCCCTTTTCATACAGATATATATAATACACATTTCAGATTGCAAAGTAAATACAAATTTTACTTGTCTTCTATCTTGGCCATCTTCTCGAGTCTCGCGATGTGCCTGCCCCCTTCAAACTCGGTATTTAAGTAGGTTTTTACGATCTCGATTGCCAGGCCCGCGCCGATGACCCGGCTCCCCATCGCAATCATATTGGCATCGTTGTGCAGGGCCGTCATCTTCGCGCTGAAGACGTCCGACAGGATGGCACAGCGAATGCCCTTCATCTTGTTTGCGCTCATGCCGATGCCCTGGCCGGTTCCGCAGATCAGAACGCCTCGCTCGCAGTCTCCGCTGAGAACCTTCTCAGCCGCTTTCACAGCAAAGTCCGGGTAGTCCACGCTATCCAAACTGTAGGCGCCGCAATCCTCATACAAGGTACCGACCTTATCAAAATACGCCATGATTTCGCGCTTGAGCTCAAAACCGGCGTGGTCCGACGCTATCGCAATTTTCATTGTTCCCCCTTCTCTTCCAATCGGTTGTAGGTGCTCGGAGCTTCGATATGAGAGCCGAAGCTCACCCCGTTTATCTCATCCAGTAATTCGTTGTCATGCCAGAGCTCGTAGCCTTTCAGACTGTGGATGCTGCTGAAGCTGAGCGCGAAGCCCTCCCGAATCATACTCGCATAAGTCTTGTTGCTCTCCAGAAACTCGTACATTTCGTCGCTGAGGTCGATGATCAGCTTCTCATCCACAAAGCTGATGTTCTTGTAGGCCTCGATGTCCGGCAGGAGGGAGATGAACTTGGCGTCCTTTGCAAATTCCGGAGCGCGCCTGTAGAGATCCAGGATCTCCACCACATCGTCCTCAATCTTTTCCCCCCTCTCCAGGTTGAACGGAACCCAGAAGTAAGTCGCCTCCTTGGCCTTGGAATCGGCGAAGAACGGCAGGTAGACCTTGGTCGTTCTCTCAATCGGAAAGGCCTCCGCGATCGAGTAGCCGGCGATGTCCTGTTTCGCTCCGTCATTCATGTAGAGTTCCAACTCATGGATGATGTAGTTGCTCGGCAGGGCGGCAAAGGAATTCGTGAGGTTCCTGACCAGCGCCTCCGCCTCTTCCCTGCTCTTGATCGATTGCAAGCTCTCGGCATAGAGGCCGCACCTCAACCTTCCGTTCTGGAACCACATGTTGGTGCGGAAGGAAGCGTCCAAAGGCAGCGGCTTCAGACCGGCTTTTTCAACGCTTTGCGGGTCTTTGGCAAGGCTGTATATCACATTGGAAAAGAGGTTGGAGCTCTGCACATAATCCCTGTAAATCGGAATCGAGTACTTTAGGCTCTTGTCGCTGTAGAAGCACGGAATCAGGTTCTGCGCGTTCCCGCCTTCGTTGTTTTGCAGGACGATGTCCGACTTTTCAAAGAAGACCTTGAACTCGTCCTCGAACTTGCTTCCCAGGCAGTTCAGCTTCACGTTCACCGAATAGCTCGAGTGATGGAGTTTCTCCCTGATTTTTTGCAGGTCCAAATGCACTTCAAAGCTGTTCTCCGTGCGGTTGACAATCAAGTCCGGAAAGTCCTTGTCTTCAAAAATGAGTTCGTCCTTATTAAAATCCTGGAACGACAAAGCCACGCTCACTTGCTCGGAGAGCGTTTCGGGCAGTTCCAGGTTGGTATCCACTTTTATTTTGTACGTTTGAGGGTTGTAGTAGAAGGATTTGTCGTCGATTACGGTGAAAATACTCTCGTATTTCTCCTTCATCGCCTCCGCTTCTTCCGGATTCAGGACATTGCCGAGGCGGAAATCGAAGGCGGTGGTATTGAGGGGAATGATGTATAAACTCAACGATAGTAAGATTAAGATGATTATATTGATGATAGATTTCATATTCCACCCTCTACATGCACGACAGAAACATAACTTCCATCATTATATGAAAAAAAAAGGAAAAAATCAATCACTGATTTTTCCCTTATCTCCGTTTCTTCAGCTTTCGCAAGCTTTTTTTAACCTGTTTAAATTTGCCTCCAAAAGGTCTCCCGAATCGGGCGCCTTGACGAGGACGAGTTCATAGTGTTGGAGGTCCGCCTCCCGAAAATCCGCGAAGAGGTCCCTGGCCATCCGGACATCGTTCGGATACTCCAAAAACTTCGTCCTGCTCGCACTTACGCCTTTGGACGCGGCAAAGGCCGGCACATCTTCGGCTCGAAAGTCCGCATCGACCATAAAGACCCTGGCTTCGGGGCTGTAGTGTTTGTACTTGGTCCCCGGCGACTTGGGAACGGAAACGGGAGCCGCTCCGTCCTGAGACTTGACGCGGATGCCGGTGCGCTCCAGTATCATGCGCTCGTTGATCGCGCCCGGTCGCAAGATGACGCTCTCTTTTGTGCTGAGGTCGAGAACCGTCGATTCCACTCCAATCGGGAAGCGTTCCGAACAGAGGATGTAATCGACCCGTCCCGACAAGTCAAAGATGACGTGCTCACTCCTGGTCGGAGAAGGCCGTCCGGAGAGGTTGGCCGACGGTGCGGCGATGGGAACGCCTGCCCTTCGAATCAGGGAAAGGGCGAGTTCATGGTCGGGCATGCGAATCGCAACGGTATCCAAGCCCGCACTGACCGTGTTGCATACCTTCTCGTTCTTTTTCAGGACAAAGCTGATGGGGCCCGGCCAAAATGCCTCCGCCAGGCAAAAGAAGCGTTCATCACAGTCCTGAACCAAGGCCTTCGCCATGTCCATGTCGCAGACGTGGACGATCAGCGGGTTGTCCGACGGGCGCCCCTTTGCCGAGTAGATGCGCTTGCAGGCCTCATCGTCAAAGGCGTTCGCGCCCAAGCCGTAGACGGTCTCGGTCGGAAAGGCCGCCAGTTTGCCGTTCCGTAGGGCAATGGCCGCCTCTTCCAGAAGGGCATCAAAGGCGTCTTCCCGCTCCCGTATGATTACGGTATTCACCTTAGTCTCCCACCTGTGCCAAGAGTTCGGTTTGGAAGTGGGTGATCAACGCATCCACCATCTCGTCGATGTCGGCATCCATAAATGCCGCGAGCTTATAAAGCGTGATTGGAATTCTGTGATCGGTAACCCTTCCCTGCGGGAAGTTATAGGTTCTGATCTTACCGGATCTGTCACCGGTTCCCACCTGCGCCTTTCGGTCGGCCGCGATCTCGTCCTGCTGCTTCTGCATCTCCATCTCGTAGAGTCTCGACTTCAAAATCTGCATCGCCTTCTCTTTGTTTGAAAGCTGAGATTTACCGTCCTGACAGGTTACGATCAGCCCCGTAGGAAGGTGGGTGATTCTGACCGCCGAGTCCGTGGTATTGACCGACTGTCCGCCGTTTCCGGAAGAGCGGTAAACGTCGACCCTGATGTCGTTGTCGGCAACGTGGATCTCTACGTCATCCACCTCGGGGAGCACCGCAACCGTCGCGGTCGAGGTGTGCACCCTGCCCTGCGACTCGGTCTGCGGAACCCGCTGCACCCTGTGAATGCCGCTCTCGTACTTCAGTCTTGAGTAAGCGCCCTTACCCGAAATCATAAAAACGACCTCTTTGATGCCGCCGACTCCGGTCTCGTTGGTGTTCATGATGTCCACCGACCAACGCCTGTTTTCCGCATACTTTATGTAAAGTCTCTGCAATTCCGCCGCAAAGAGTCCCGCTTCGTCCCCGCCGGCGCCCGCTCTGATCTCGACGATGACGTTTCTCTCGTCGTTCGGGTCCTTCGGCAGGAGCAATATTTTAAGCTCGTTCTTGAGCTCTTCCATCCTGGCCTGCGAATCGCTCAACTGCATTTTCGCAACTTCTTTGAACTCCGCATCGTCGGTCGTCTCGATGACTTCCTTTGCCTCCTCCACGCCGGACGCCTCGTTCCGATACTCCCTGTAGGCATCGATGATCGGCTTCAATTCGGCATGCTCTTTGATGTGCTTCTGCCACAGCGGCTGGTTCGCGATGATTTCCGGGTCGGAAACCTTCTGCTCCAGCTCGTTAAATTTTTCTTCCAACTTTGCTAATTTACTAATCATGTTTCACTCCTATCACTACCCTGTCCTTGCCTGCCAAATCCTGAAACACTTCCACCTTGTCATAGGAATGTTCCGCCAATAAGCTTCTGAGCGCATCAGCCTGGTCATAGCCGATTTCAAAGGCCACAAAGCCGTCCTCTTTCAATATCCCGTCCGCAAGTTCCAAAATTCTTCTGTAGTAGTCCAGCCCGTCCTCTCCGCCGTGCAGGGCCCCCTTCGGTTCATAGTCTTTGACATCCGGCATCAGGCGGGCATAGTCCTGCTCGGCAATGTACGGAGGATTCGAGACGATGAAGTCATAGCGCCGGCTTTTCTCATCGATCAAGTCCGCCAAAAAGGCATCGATCCTGTCTCCAACCCCCAAGGCCGCGATGTTTTGCTCGGCGTAGGCGAGGGCCGCTTCCGAAACTTCGCTGGCCCGCAGGCGCAAGCCCGGACAGAGCTTGAGCAGGCTGATTGAGATGCAACCCGATCCGAGTCCGATTTCCAGGCCCAGGCGATCCGCGTCTCCGATGCGTTCGGCAAGCGTTTGCACCAGGAGCTCCGTATCGGGGCGCGGGATGAGAACCCCCTCCCCGACCGCAAATTCATAGTCCAGAAAGCCCTTCTTTCCAATCAAGTAGGCGACCGGCTCCTTCTCGCAGCGTCTCCGTACCAGTTCCTCAATCCTTGCCCGATCTTCCCTTGCAATCGGCATATCCCACTTGGTTATCAGGTCCGCGTCACTGCAATCCAAGACGTGTTTCAGAATCATCTTTGCGTCCATCGCCGGCGTGGGACTGAGGGTTTGAAGCGCCGAGACGGCGTCCTTCAGACAGGCTGAAAGGGTCTTCTCTTCCTGCATTTTAAAGTAACAAGTGCCGCACAGCGACTCGTAGCTGACGTCGCCCATCTCGTCGATTGCGATTTGACTGCCCTCAAAGACGAACTTGCCGCCCAGTTTTCTGCCGTTCAGAATCGCCTTCCTGCCGCACCTGCAGATGGTCTTGAGCTCTTCAATTTCGTGGGCAATCAAAAGCAGGCGCTCACTCGCCGGAAAGCCCTGCATCTTGAAATCGGTCCGCAGCCCGTAACAGATGACCGGAATATCGGATTTCACGGAGACCTCAAAGAGCTGGTCAATTTGCTCCGGCTCCAAAAACTGTACCTCATCCACCAGGATGCAGGCAATCCTGCCCCCGCGCATCCCGGCGCGCACAATCTCCCTGACGTCCTGCTGCGGCGCAATCAACTCGTCGACCTCCCTGGTCACCCCGAGTCTGGATAGGACCTTGTTGTCGGCCTTGAGGTCCACCTTGGGTTTGATGATCAGGACGCGCATGCCTCTCTCTTCGTAGTTGTAAGCGACCTGCAGGAGCGCGGTCGACTTTCCCGAATTCATTGCCCCGTATCTGAAATATAATTTTGCCACCCTTACAACACGCCCTTTTCGATCAGTAAGTTTACGCTGTGCCTGATAATCCGCGCGGTCAAGCCCCAGATTGCGATGCCGTTGTAGTCATAAAAGAAAATCTTTTGGTCCTGCCCCCTGAGGCGGTAATTCCTGCCCCCGTGAATCATATGAAACGGAAAGTCGCTCGGGTAGAGGTACTTTCTCTTAATCGGATACTCGTCGGGCTTGTTCTTCACAAAAAAATCGATCGGAACCGTAAACACGCTGTCGACCTCGGCGGTGCTGTAGGCCAGTTC
This sequence comes from Bacillota bacterium, assembly GCA_030529225.1. Taxonomy (GTDB): domain Bacteria; phylum Bacillota; class Clostridia; order Peptostreptococcales; family Acidaminobacteraceae; genus JAUMXH01. The sequence goes on from JAUMXH010000011.1 coordinate 40,980, forward strand.
GTCCAGGCTTCGAATCTCGAGCTTGGTCAGGAAGACCTTCAAGGTGCTGGCGTCCCCGTTCAAATAGTCGAGTTCCGCAATCTTTTTGATCTTAGATTTGGAAATCCCGAGTTCTTCGGCGGTTTCCCTCACGCAGGCTTCGAGGTAGGTCTCGCCCCGCTCCAACCCCCCGCCCGGCAAACAGACGTCTCCCGGCTGGACGATCAGGTCCTTGGCCCGCAGTTCAAACAAAAAGGATGGCTCCCCGCCTTCGAGTTCCACGATCGGAATGTTCAGGGCATACCTCGACTTTTCGTTGATGGCAACCGGTCTATATGATTTCAAGTTCTCTAATTGTAATTTCACGTTTGCTTCCTCATCGAGGCGGATCCTTAGGCCGCCTTCTTTTCATTTTCCCGTTTTCTCACAAAGTAAAAGAGGCCGCCGAACCCTGCGATGATGATGACCGAAATCAGCTGTGCGGTCCGGATTCCGCCAATGTAAAGGCTGTCGGTGCGCAGACCCTCGATGAAAAACCTGACGAGGGAGTACAGGATGCCGTACAGCAAAAACACTTCTCCGTCGGCCTTTTTGTGATGTTTGTCGTAGTACAACAAAAACAGCAGAATCAAAAAGTTGGCCGCCGATTCATAGAAGAAGGTCGGGTGCACCATCTCGCCGTTCACCTCGATCGCCCAAGGCAGCTTTGTGGGGCCGCCGTGGGCCTCGTTGTTCATAAAGTTTCCCCACCTGCCGACCGCCTGCCCCAGGATGATGGACGGTGCGATGAGGTCGACGCCCTTGACAAAGGAGCGCTTCTTCACGCGGCAAAGAACGTAGCCGGCCAGGACACCGCCGATGACCCCGCCATGGATAGCCAGCCCGCCGTTCCGGATATTGATCATCGCGAACCAATCCCCGGCGTAGCGCTCCCATTCAAAGATCACATAGTAAATCCGCGCACAGACGATGGCCGCAGGAACGCAAATAAGGACGATGTCGGTCACATCGTCAGCCGTAAATCCGTATTTTTTTGCCCTTCGCTTAGCCAAAAGAACGCCCAGCACTATGCCGAGCGATATAATCAAAGCGTACCATCTGATTTCCAGCCCGAAAATCGTAAAGGCGATGGGATTGTTCAATGGTTTTTTCCTCTACTTTTCCATAGTTCAAGGCTCCTACCGATGCGATAAGAGCCTTTCGTTGAATCTTCGTTCGGTCGGCAAGTCTTAGTTGAGCTTGTCCTCGATCGCTTCCTTCACGTCTTCGACCTTGTCTTCCACGAAGTCGGCCGCATCCTGCGCCTTGTCTTTGAGGTCCTCTCCAAGCTCCTCCGCAGCTTCCGCAGCGTCTTCCGCCTTGTCCTTGAGCTCGTCGCCCAAGTCTTCCACGAAGTCGGCCGCATCCTCGGCTTTTTCTTCCAATTCGTCCGCCAAGTCATCGGCAAAGTCTTCAAACTTGTCGCCGGCTTCCATACCGACTTCGGCAAAGAGCACTTCGACCCTCTTAATCTCCGCCTTCAACTCTTCTATTTTTGCAAAGGCTCCGTCGACGAGTTCCAAAACGGCCTCGTTGCCGTGACCTGCCAGCTTCGCCTCGATCACGTCTCTTCCGAGCTTGGTTTGCACGTTTTTAATCTCAGTGCGGTATTTATTTATTTCAACTTTATATTTCCCTTTTTGAGTCAGATCGCCAGCTGTCTTTGCAGTCTTATTAGCCATGTCCTCGACCTTGTCACCCAGTTTTTTGAAAAATCCTGCGATATCAGCCATAGATAGTTACCTCCTATAAATTTGTATCCGTTCACCAGCGTTTCTCATCATAATGATACCCCATTAGTGGCTTGATTACAACCTGTAATTTATTTTTATGAGGTAGAGGCCGCAGGCGGGCGCCGTGCGTCTGAACACGGTTCTGTCCCTCTCTTCGAGTCCAATTCGAAGCTCCTCCAGAGACTTCCTGCCCTCGCAGTAATCCAGGAGGGCCCCGACGATGATGCGCACCATGTGGTAGAGAAAACCGTCGGCGCTGATGTAGAGGGAAATCGTATCCGGAGACTGCTGCACGAGTTCCATCCGCCTGATCTCACGCACCGTGTTCTCCTTGTCCGAGCCGGCCGCCATCAGGGCCGCATAGTCCCTCTTCCCGAGAAAGAGGAGGCTCGCCTCTCTCATCGCTTCGATGTCCAAGTCCTTCTTGTAAATTAGGGCGTACCTGGACTTGAAAATCTGTTTTTCTTTGGAAAGGAGGATGTCGTAACGGTAGGTCTTCTCGACCGTGTCGTACCTCGCATGAAAGGCGTCCGGAACGCGGCACAGGCCCAACACCGAAATCTCTTCCGGCAGCTGGCCGTCGAGGACGTGGCGAAGCCGCGATTCGGGAATCTCAATCTCGGTATCGTAATGAAAGATTTGCTCCAAGGCGTGCACGCCGGTGTCCGTCCGGGAACTGGAATGGATGTCGATCGCCGTCCCGTAAATCCGCTTGAGGGCGCGCTCAATCTCCCCCTGGACCGTCCTGAGCCGAGGCTGCCGCTGGAAGCCGAAGAAGTGAGAGCCGTCATAGGAAACCGTGCAGAGATAGCGCATCAGATGACACCCCAATAGTTTGCGAAGAGGAGCCTGTCGAGCAGAAGTGCCAGCAGCATCGCAGAGATTACGATGGCGGCGGCGATCAGGTCATGTCTGCCGTACTTGAGTTTGTTGAGCCTGGTTCGGCCTTCCCCGCCTCGATAACACCTCGCTTCCATCGCCAGGGCAAGGTCCTCGGCCCGCTTAAAAGAACTGATGAAAATCGGAATCAAAAGCGGCAGAAAGCTCTTGGCCTTCTTCACGATGTTTTTGGAGTCAAAGCTCGCCCCCCTCGCCATCTGCGCCTTCATGATCTTGTCGGTCTCATCGATCAGAGTTGGAATGAAGCGCAGGGCGATGCTCATCATCATCGCGATTTCATGCGCCGGAACCTTCACAATTTTGAAAGGTTTCAGCAGGGACTCAATCCCGTCGGTCAGGGCCAGTTCCGTCGTCGTAAAGGTCATCAGAGAGGATGACATAATCAGAAACACGAGCCGGCTCGCCATAAAAACGGAACGCAAGATGCCTTCGTGCGTGATTTTTAAAAAGTAAAAGCGGGCAATCAGGTGTCCGTCGGTCATAAACAGGTTCAGGAGGGCCGTCAAAAAGACGATGAACAGGATGGGTCTGACGCCCTTCAACACGAACTTGAACGGGATCTTTGAGGCCTTGATCGCCGGAAACAGGAGAAAGGCGCAAAAAAACAGGGACCAGACGGAATCGATTACAAAGAGGAGAATCAGGTACGCAAAGGTGCTCAGTATCTTGAGCCTGGGGTCCAGCGCGTGCACCCTGCTCTCTACCGCATAGTATCGTCCGATCGTTATATTGCTAAGCATGTTTTGCACCTGTCTTCTGTTTCATCTGTTCACTGAGGGCATCCGCCCACTCTTCTATGTTGTAGATTCCGGTATCGAGAGCAAAACCGCGCTGATTCAGCTCGTAAGAGAGCCCGCTGATCGCCGGAAGGTCGAGCCCGATTTCCAGCAGGGCCTCGCGCTCGCGAAAGACCTCCCTCGGGGTTCCGAATCGGTAGACCTCACCCTTGTTCATGACCAGGATTTTATCCGCAATCCTGGCGATATCGCGCATGTCGTGCGAGATGATCAGCGTCGTGCGGTGTAAGCGCTCATGTTCCTGCTTCATCAGTTCCAGCATCTGCGCCCTGCCCTTGGGGTCCAGTCCGGAACTCGGTTCGTCCATAATCAAAATCTCGGGATCCATCGCCAAAACACCGGCGATCGCAACCCGCCTCTTCTGGCCTCCCGAAAGTTCAAAGGGAGAGGATTTTCTGATCTCCTCGGTGTTCAGACCCACGCTCTCGAGCGAGCGCGTGACCAGCTCCTCGAGCTTTTCCCCCTCGTAGCCCAGGTTCTTGGGACCGAAGGCCACGTCGAGTTCCACGGTCTCTTCAAAGAGCTGGTACTCGGGGTATTGAAAGACCAGCCCCACCCGCTTTCTGAGCTCGGCGAGCGAGGAGTTGTCCTTGTCAAACTTGTGACCGGCGACCTCCAGGGTTCCCGACTGCAGGGGAAGCAGGCCGTTCAGAAGCTGAACGAGGGTCGATTTTCCGGAAGCCGTGTGGCCGATCACGCCGATAAACTCGCCCTTTTGAATTTCAAAACTCACGTTTTTGATCGCGTGCACCTCGTAGACGGTTCCCTGATTATATATAAAGTTTAAATTTTCTGCGCGTATTGACATATCTTTTCTACCAATTCTTCGTAGCGGAAGGTTTCGAGCTCTATCTCGATGCTCCTCTTTTTGAGCGCCTCCACAATTTGGATTGACTCCGGCATTTCCAGCGCCAGGGACTCTATGGTCTCCTTGTCGGAAAACACTTCGATCGGGCTTCCGCTCAAGACGACCGCCCCGTCCCGCATGACCAAAACCCGGTCCGAAAGCATCGCGTCTTCGGTGTGATGGGTGATTAAAATGATGGTGATTCCGCTCCGGTGCAGGTCCAAAATCGTGTTGATGATGTCCCTCCTCCCCACCGGATCGAGCATGGCCGTCGGCTCGTCAAAGACGATACAAGAGGGTTTCATCGCGAGGACGCCGGCGATGCCGACCCTCTGTTTCTGACCGCCGGAAAGCTGGTAGGGCGCCCTGTGCATGAACTCGTACATGCCGACCCGTTTCAGCGCCTCATCGACGCGAATTCGGATCTCTACAGGATCGATGCCCAGATTCTCCGGTCCGAAGGCCACGTCATCCTCGACAATGCCGGCGACGATCTGGTTATCCGGGTTTTGAAAGACCATCCCGCAGCGCGAGCGAATCTTCAGAATCGAGCTCTCATCGGAACTCAAGTACCCGTCCACATAGACGCAGCCCTTGTCGGGAAGCAGCAAGGCATTGATGAGTTTGGCGGTCGTGCTCTTGCCGGACCCGTTGTGACCCAGGATGGTCACAAACTCACCCTCTTTCACATGAAAATTCAGATTGTCGACCGCCGGCACCGACTGGTCGCCGTAGTTGTAGCTCACCGCTTCAAATTTCACTTTTTCCATTTTTATCCCCTCTTAATTCCCTGCAATTCTAACATACCAAATGAGAACAATGCAAGATGAAATAAAACAAAAATCTATTGCCGTGCAAGCGCTTTAATGTTACAATTTAAAGGAATCACAATAAAATGTTTGAAGAAAGGACGGATGATTCTATGAAAAAGACAACCAGATACCTGGACTTGCAAAAGACTGCAAAGTTTATCCGCGAGAAGGGTGCCGAGAATATCATACAGGAACTGCTTGGCTACATTGAAGAAGATTTTAAACGCTTCGAGGACTTCCAAAAGATGCCGAGGACCGCGCACCACTCGGAGGTCGGCGTGTGCGAGTTGATGCCGATTGGAGACGACAAAACCTATACCTTTAAGTATGTAAACGGTCACCCGTCCAACCCGTCAAAGAACTTTTTGACCGTCATGGGCGTGGGCCTGCTGGCGGACGTGCAAACCGGTTACCCGCTCCTCTTCAGCGAAATGACCTTCCTGACCGCCCTTCGTACTGCTGCGACCTCCGTCTTTGCGGCCAAGCTGCTGGCAAAGAAGAACCCGAAGAAGATGGCGCTGATCGGAAACGGCTGCCAGAGCGAGTTCCAAGCCTTGGGATTCCACAAGTGCCTGGGCATAGAAGAGATTCACTGCTACGACGTGGATGAAAAGGCGACCGAAAAACTGATGAAGAACCTCGCCCACGTAGAGGGATTGAAGCTGATCAAATTTGAAAGCACCAAAGAAGCGGTCAAGGGCTGCGACATCGTGACCACGGTGACTGCGGACAAAAAGCTCGCGATCATCCTGACCGCGGATATGATAGAGCCGGGCATGCACCTGAACGCGGTGGGCGGCGACTGTCCGGGCAAGACCGAGTTGGAATCCAAGATTCTGCACATGGGGAACGTGTATGTGGAATTCGAGCCGCAGAGCAGGATAGAAGGGGAAATCCAACACCAGGCTCCCGATTTTAAGGTAACCCACATCAACGAGGTGGCAAAGGCCGGCGGCATCGACAGAAAAGATGACGAGATTACGATTTTTGACTCGGTCGGATTCGCGATCGAGGACTTCTCGGTGCTTCGCTACATCTACGAGAACGCTGAGAAAGAAAACATCGGGGAAGAGGTCATCCTGGTTCCGGAAATCGAAGATCCGAAGAACCTGTTCGGCGCGCTGGAACTCTACTAATCCCAAGTAATTGAGCCAAGAAATCGAAAGTTTGCCGCCGTTTCCCGCAGTGGCGGGAGCGCGGCGGGCAGAGCCGGCACGAATCGAAAAAAGCTTGAGCGAGAGGAACAAACCTTCTACACTCAAGCTTTTTTTATGCTTCATCGAGCCGCAAACGGGGCGATTGGGCCCTTCGGCTCAAAGACAGTCCGGCTTATTGCCGCTTTCCGCACTCTCTGCAAAACTTTGCGCTCTCCTCCTGCTTGGTTCCGCACTCCGCACAGAACCTTTCTTTCGCCTCCTGTTTGGAACCGCATTCCGGACAGAACTTGGCCCGGGAAGAAATCTGCGCCTTGCAGTTCGCGCACAGGATGACGCTCGCGGCAGCTGCCGACGCAAGGGGCGAACCCGCTTGCGCCCCTTCCTGCACGCCTTGGGCTCCCGCTTGGAAGGCTCCCATCGCACTCTGCATCATGCCGGCCATGGTCGTTCCCATCGCCGCCCCGGCTCCGATCTGCATGCCCATGCCGGCCATGTTCCCGCCGGCCCCTTCGTTTTTTGCGGCGGCAATGGCGGACTTGGCCATCGCGTCGGTCATCGTCTTGCGTGTATACATATCGATACCGCCCAAGGCCCCGATCTGCGCTCTGGAATCCATCGCCTCTTCGACGCTCTCCGGGATGCTGATCTGTCTCAAATTGAACTGAATCAATTCCAACCCGTATTCGGCAAATTTCTCTTTGACATCCTCGTAGACCTGCTCCGAAAATTCCTTCACATTGGCGTAGGCCTCATAAAGAGTTACCTTGGAATCGGCGAAGAAATCGGTAAAACTGGTGGTCAGATAGCCGTTGAGCTGCGGTTTGCACTCGGAAACCGTAAACTCTTCATCCGTTCCGACGAGCTTTTTGAGAACCGTCTCCGGATCCACAATCCGATAGCTGTAATACGCGTTCGCGCCGATTCGAATGATGCCGAATTCTTCGTCTTTGACGGCGATTTTGTTCGGAGTGCCCCACTGCTGCTGGATCTTATCATCCACCGAGAAGAAGTAGATATCGACCTTGAACGGGCTCTCAAAGCCGTACTTCCAAGACCTGAGCTTGGTCAAGACCGGCATGTTGCTCGTAGAAAGCTTGTGCATGCCCTCGCTAAAGACATCGGCAATCTGCCCCTCGTTCACGAAGACCGCCTTCTGGCCCGGCCTGACGGTCAACATCGCGCCCATCATAATCTGTTTGCCGTTGTCCTCAAACTTGTGAACCAAAATATCCTTGTCATCGGTCTTAAACTCGATGACGTCTATCAGTTGGCCCTTAATAAAATCCATTACACCCATAAGTCGCCTCCAAATCCAATCAATTTCGTTTTTAAGAATCAGTAACGCTATTTATTGTAGCATATTTTTTGCCCGGTTTCATCAAAAATATAAGCCAAGATCGGCTTGCCCCGAGCTTGGCTTATAATGCCGGCAGCTGTTTATTTTGCAAGAAAGGTCAGCCCCAGATAACCCACGTACATGAGTAGGAGGGAGTATCCGACCCCTTTCGAAAAATTCTCCCCGGTCTTCACGATCGCCACCTTCAGAAAAAAGACCGAAAGGAGCATGAACGGAATCTGCACCAGAAAGAAGGTCTTGGGCACCTCCAGGCCGGCAGGCGTGACGGCCGCCGATACCCCGGCTACGAAGAGGACGTTCAGAATATCCGCTCCGATGACGTTTCCGATCGCAAGATCCCCGTGATTTTTTCGGACCGCGGTCAGCGAAGTGATCAACTCCGGCAAACTCGTGCCGAACGCAACCAGGGTCGCGCCGATGACCGCCTCAGGAATCCCCGCTCGGGTTGCAACGATCTGCACCGCGGGAATCAAACTCTTTGAGGACACGATGATCAAGATGATGCCGAAAGCCAGCGCGAAGAAAGTCTTAATCAGACTGCCCTCTTTCGCCCGTTCCGCCTCGTCACCGAGCTCCGTCTCGCTTTTATTGCTGCGGATCGAGTGTACGATGTAGAGAATCAGGAGCGCTACCAGGACAAAGCCCATCCACTGCGCAACCCTCGCGCCTTCCGATGAAGGCAAGTAAACCAGGCAGGCGAGCGTCAAGAGCAGGACCGAAGCGATCTGAATATTACTCTGCTTGCGGATTTGTTGACTGCCCGCCGGAACCAAGCCGATGATGATGGCCAAACCCAGAATCAATGCGGTATCCGCTATGATCGAGCCGACCGCATTTCCGAGCGCAATGCCGGAATTGCCCTGAATGGCCGCGACTACCGACACGCTCGTCTCGGGCAGCGTGGTTCCCAGCGAAACGATGGTCGAACCGATGATGACCTTCGGAACACCCCAGGCAAGCGACATTTTGACCGCCTCCTCGACCACCAGATCCGCCCCCTTCCCGAGCACGTACAGGAAGAACGCGATGATGACCAACAAGACAACAGTGTGCAAATTGTTAAAATACTGAACAATTAACTCTTCCATTTTTCCTCCGTTTTTTAAAGGGGCCTCTTTGCAGGAACCCCAACCCTTCTGGGATACTTTGCGTCCGTGACTTCCCTCTTTGTGATCTCCAATATTTTTAAGTGTATTTCCTCGCCTTTGCCGTCTCGGACGGTATAGTCAAAAGCATAAGTAATTTCCGAACGAAGGACTTGAAGCGCCGTTTCTGCAGAGCAGATTTCTTCTTCGAGGTTCGACGATTTGTAGGAATAGAATTTGCCGCCGACCTTCAAGCCGGGTATGGTGTACTCCAAGAGCAGATTGAGCGGCGCCAAGGCCCTGGAGACAACGATGTCGAAACTTTCCCGATAGGCGGGAACGCGCAGAAATTCTTCCGCTCTGAGATCGGAGAGGGCGACGTTCCGAAGTTCCAGTTCCTCACAGACCTTCGATAAAAAGTCCACCCTTTTTTTCAGGGAGTCGACCAGGACAAAGCTCGCGTCCGTTTGAATGGCCAGGGGAATGCCCGGAAATCCCGCGCCGGTCCCCATGTCCAGCACCCTCATACCCTCGCGAAGCTCGACGAAGTCGAGCAGGGCCAGGCTGTCCTTCACATGTCGTTCCGTCAGCTCTTCCACCGTGTTCGCTCCGGTCAGGTTCATCCCCCTGTTCGCTTCCAGGAGCATATGGATATATCTATGCATTTTGTCCATGTTTATGCCTTTCCAGGTAGACCATCAGAACCGAGATGTCGGCCGGGGAAACTCCCGAAATCCTCGAGGCCTGGCCCAAGGAGCGCGGTCTCACGTCGTTGAGCTTTTGTCTGGCCTCCAAGCGCAAGTTCTCGATGCTTCGATAGTCCAAATCCGCAGGCAGGAGCTTTTCTTCCATCTGCTTGTGGCGCTCCACCTGCTCCAACTGTTTTTGGATGTAGCCCGAATACTTGACCATAACCTCGCAGTACTGTTCCACCTGTCGCGGAAGACTTGGCGTTTCCGGGTCTATCCTTCTGAGGTCCTCGTAGGTGATTTCCGGCCTGAGCAGCAAGTCTTTCAAATAGAGAGAGGCCTTCGGCTCCAAGTAGCCCTTTTCGGCGAAAATCTCTTTCAGGTCTTCCACCTTCACCTTTCGCGTCTCGAGCCTCTGCAACTCCGCTTCTATCATCTGCTTTTTCCGCATGAAGGCCTCGTAACGCTCGTCCGAAACCAGGCCGATCGCCCTGCCTTTTTCCGTCAGGCGCATATCCGCATTGTCCTGTCTAAGGAGCAGGCGATATTCGCACCGTCCGGTCATCATGCGGTAGGGTTCGTTGGTGCCCTTGGTCACCAAATCGTCGATCAGAACCCCGATGTAGGCCTCGCTGCGGTCGAGGACGAAGTCCTCCAGGCCGTCTATGCTTCTCGCGGCATTGATTCCCGCGATCAGGCCCTGGCAGGCGGCCTCTTCGTAGCCGCTGGAACCGTTGGTCTGACCGGCAAAGAAGAGCCCCGCAACCTCCTTGTGCTCCAGGCTCGGCTTGAGGGAGAGCGGGTTGATGCAGTCATACTCAATCGCGTAGGCGGGGCGCATGATTTCGCAGTGTTCAAAGCCTTCCAAACTCCTGTAAAAGGCGTGCTGCACATCCTCGGGAAGGCTCGAGCTCATGCCCTGAATGTAGACCTCGCCGGTGTAATCCCCCTCAGGTTCGACGAAGATCTGGTGCCTCGGCCTGTCGCTGAAGCGCTTGATTTTGTCTTCAATCGACGGACAGTAGCGCGGGCCGACGCCCTCGATGACGCCCGAGTACATCGCGCTCAAATGCGAGTTTTCCTCTATGATCTTGTGGGTATCCGCGTTCGTGTAGACCAGGTAGCAGGGACTCTCGTCAAAGATCAGCTCCTCGGTCATAAACGAAAAGCCTTCCGGATGCTCGTCTCCACGCTCGATTTGCATCTTGCTGAAATCGATCGAGCGGCGATTCATCCTCGCAGGGGTCCCGGTCTTAAAGCGCCTCATGTCAAAGCCGTAGCTTCTGAGGTTCTCCGCGAGCTTGTTGGACGGAAGCATGCCGTTCGGCCCGCTCTCCATCACTCCGTCTCCGATGAAAATCTTTCCGGCGAGGAAGGTACCGGTCGCGACCACCACTTTTTTTCCGCGGTAAATCGCCCCGATGGAGGTCAGAACACCCTTGATTTCGGCATCCTCAATGATCAACTCGGTGACTTCCGCCTGCTTGAGTTCCAGATGTTCCTGTCTCTCGATGACCTGTTTCATCGAATTGTGATACTTCTGCTTGTCCGCCTGCGCGCGCAGGGAATGGACCGCCGGCCCCTTTTTGGTATTCAGCGTCTTCATCTGAATCAGACTCTTGTCCGCGTTCAGACCCATTTCCCCGCCCAGGGCATCGATTTCTCTGACAATGTGGCCTTTGCCGGTTCCGCCGATCGACGGATTGCAGGCCATCATCGCCAAGCTCTCCAGGTTGAGGGCCAGCATCAACGTCTTCTTGCCCATTCTGGCGGATGCGAGGGCCGCCTCACAGCCCGCGTGCCCGGCGCCCACAACGATTACATCAAAGCTTCCCAATTCGTATGTTCTCATAGTTCTCCCGTTTCAAAACTGCCTATTTCGCGCCGAACCCGGACCGGGGGTTCGGCTTCTTTTCTCTATTATCTATTTGTTCTCTACTTCCCGAGACAGAACTTTTCAAAGATTCTGTCTATCACGTCGATGTCCACTTTTTTCCCGATCACTTCTCCCAGGGCATCGTAAGAATTGATCAAATCGACCTCGATGATATCCAGCGGCATTCCGGCATTGAGCGAACGAAGCGCCGTCTCTATGCCCTGTTTCGCCCGCACGATCGAGGCGTACTGCCTCTGATTCAGGATGAAGTCGCCCCCCTTGGCGTGCAGGGCGCCCGATTCCACCAGTTCCGTAAAGGCCTCTTCCAGGTCCTCCATGCCGATCCGGTCCCTGACCGAAACCTCGAGGACCTTCGCGGTATCGTTGTAACGCGCGATTTCCTCCTTGAAGAGCCTCTGCTCCAGGTCAATCTTGTTGATCAGGACGATACACTTCTTGTCTTTTGCGAGTTCCAGGAGCTCCTTTTCGTCCTCGCTGAGGCTCGCGTCGGCCGAGAGCACCACAAGGATCAAATCCGCCTCGTTGAAGCTCTCCTTCGACTTCTCGACCCCGATCTGTTCGACCAAATCTCCGGTCTGCCGAATGCCGGCGGTGTCGATCAGGTGGATCGGAAAGCCGGCAAAGTTGACCCACTCGCGCAAAACGTCCCGCGTAGTGCCCGCGATGTCGGTCACAATCGCCCTGTCCTCCTTCAGCAGGAAGTTCATCAGCGAGGATTTCCCGACGTTCGGGCTGCCCACAATCGCAACCGAAAGGCCGTCTCGCATCAGTTTTCCGCGGTCATAATTGGCCATGAAGCCCTCGAGTCGGGGCAGCACCGCAAGGAGGGCCTGCCGAATCGCCTCCTTCTCGACCACCTCAATATCCTCGTCCGGGTAGTCGATCGTCACCTCAATCCTCGCGAGGAGGTCGGTCAACTGCTCGAGTTCCTCCTCGATCTCCCTGCTGAAGGAGCCCTTGAGCTGGCTCAAGGCCAGGTCGAATCCGCGATTGGTCTTCGCGGAAATCAGGTCCATCACGGCTTCGGCCTGGGACAGGTCGATCCTGCCGTTCAGGAAGGCGCGCTTGGTGAACTCCCCCGCCTCGGCAGGGCTCGCGCCCAACTCGATGAAGAGCGAGTTGATTTCCATGAGCCTGCTGATATTTCCATGACAGTGGATTTCGACGAGCTGCTCTCCGGTGTAGGAGCGCGGCGCTCGGAAGTAGACAGCCAGCACCTCGTCATAGACCCTGCCTCCTACCTTGATGTGCCCGTAGACCATCTTCTGAACCGGGAAGTCCGAGAGCTTTCGGCCCTGTTTGGATACAAAGACGGAATCCGCATATTGCAAGGCCGCGTCTCCGCTTATCCGTATAATGCCAATTGCCCCTTCCGAAGAAAGGGGCGTAGCGACTGATACTATAGTAGTTTTGTTATACATAGGTTTCCTTTGAACAGTTATTTCAAGAATACTACCACATATCTTGAAGGCTCCTCTCCCTCACTGCGGGTCGAGACGAGCTTGTTTCTCTGTAGAACCGAATGGATAATCCTTCTTTCGTAAGGGTTCATCGGCTCCATCGCGATCTCTTTATTGGTCTTAATCACCTTGGTAGCGGTGCTTCTCGCCAACCTCTCCAGGGTGTTGTCTCTCTTTTTGCGGTATCCTTCCACATCCAGAAGTACTCGCTTCAGGTCGTTCTTCGCCCTGCCCCTGTTGATCATCAGCGACAAAAGATTGCGGATGGCATCCAAGGTCTTCCCGTGCTTTCCGATCAAAAGGGAGACGTCCTCTCCTGAAATATCGATTTTGACCGTGTTCTCATCCACCTTGACGTTGACTTCCGAGATGCCGCCGGTGTTCTCGCTCAAATTGCCGAGAAACTCGCGGATGATGTCCTCCGGATCGTTGATCAAGTCCGGATTTCCGATTCTGTCATCCTCTTCCGCATCCTCGATCGCAAAGTCCTTCTCCGCGGCCTTTGCCGGAACCGCGAGCTCCTTCTTTTCTCGGATGGCGGGCTGGTCCGCACGCGCTTCTTTGACCGGCGCTTCCATCGGCTTAGCGGCAGGTTTCGCATCGTTCTTTAAGGTCGCCGTAACCTTGATCTGCTTTGAGATGCCCAAAAAGCCCTTGCGAACTTCTTCCATCTCGATATCAATTTCATCTATGGTCACTTTCATCTGTGAAAGCAGCTGTTCAATCGCTTCATCCGCTGTTTTCGCAACAGCTTCGTATTTTTCCATATAAAGCTTTCCTCCTTCTTGCGTGAGTTGTGTTGGTTTCGTTAGGTTCGATATTATAGTTCCGTTTCCTTGCTTTGGCTCATTTTTTTCATCACGAGCTGCTGACCGATTCTAAAGATGGTTCCGGTAGCCCAGTAGAGGACCAGACCCGCCGAGAGGTTTCTTGAAAAGACAAGAATCATGAGCGGCATCAGGTACTTCATGTTTTTCATCGCGCCGCTTGCCGCCTGCGCTTCGTTCGAGCTACCCGCGTTGTCGGTCTTAGGAGTAGAGAGTTCCATCTGAATGTAGGTTAGGAAGGCTGTGATGATCGGCAAAATTCCCGGGATGTACTGTGCGATGGAAATACCCGGAAGCACTTCCGACAACTGATCCGGAAGCGAGAGGTTGCTGATCCACAGGAAACTCTCGACGACGGCCTTTCCGCCTTCGTGGGAATGGTTGAAGACCCAGATCTCCGGCTCTCTCAAGACCGAGAAGAGGGCGATGACGATCGGAAACTGAATCAAGAGAGGCAGACAGCCCGAAAGCGGACTGACCTTGTTCTGTTGGTAGATTTCCATGACCTTCTTGTTCATGGTTTCCTTGTCGTTCTTGTACTTCTTTTGAATCGCCTGCACCTGAGGCTGAATTCGTTGCATATTCTCCGAAGATTTGATCTGCTTTACCGCCAGCGGCAACATGAGCACGTTGAATAGTATGGTCATAAGAATGATGGAAAGAGAGTAAACCCCGGTCAACTCATACAAATTTAAGATAATCCATCCAAATCCTTCTTTTAAAAACGTCATTTATCCTCCTATGGTTGTTCAATGAAAGGTCATTTTAGCGGGTCGTATCCGCCCCTGCAAAAGGGATTGCATCTCAACACTCGTTTGATTGCCAGATAGGACCCCTTGATTGCCCCGTATTTTTCGAGAGCTTCCAGCGCGTACTTAGAACAAGTAGGATAAAATCTACAAGTGCTCCTTGGTTTTAGAGGCGACAAAAAACGCCTATAAAATTTGACAAACGCGATTAACACACACTTCATTTTTACTTCTTCATATTTTGAATTTTATTTACGGCGTAGTTGGCGTTCGAGATCAGATCTTTGTACTCGGCGTCCGCGGCCCTCACTCTGGCGACGAAGACGTAGTCGTAGCCGTCCGTCAGCTTCTTGTAATTCAAATAGACGGCCTCTCTGATGAGCCTCTTGACCCGATTCCTGGTCACCGCCTTGCCGACCTTCTTACTGACCGTTATCCCGATTCTTTTCTCGTTTCCATCGTTTTTGATTTTATATAAGACGATGAGATTACTCACCGCCTTTTTTCCCTTTTTATAGGCTCTTACGAAGTCACGATTGTTTTTAATTGCTTCATACTTCATATTTTAAAAATAACTAAAAAAAGAAAAGCGCCTCCTTTTTTTAACAAAAAGTGTGTGCACCCTTCAATTTAAAATTATTGAGCAAGTTTTTTTCTCCCCTTAAGTCGTCTTCTTTTTAAGACATTTCTGCCTGAAGGGCTGCTCATTCTCTTTCTGAATCCATGCTCAGCAGAACGTTGCTTCTTCTTTGGTTGGTATGTTCTTTTCACGTATATTCCTCCTTCATCAACACTTTTATCGTTCGGCCTGAAAACAGGCATCCAAAATAAGGCGAAGTCATCTAAAAGTATGCAATACATTCAATATTATACTGGTATCCCGGCGCCGTGTCAAGACGAAGCGCAAGAATATTTTTTTGCGCTGCCCGGGCAAAAAATTTGCTGATTCCCCTCCTAAGTTTCCGGATTATCTTGAAAAATAGTTCATAATTAGGATATAATTTTATCATTATTTGCAATCGGGCAAACGCGAACGGAGAAACAAGACGGACAAGGCAGGGAGCACACATGAAGAATTTTATAAAGCACGCCATTCAAGAGAAAAAAATAACCATCCTCTTCGTAGTTTTCATTCTGGCATTGGGAATGTACTCCTATCTTTCCATTCCAAGGCAGGAAAATCCGGACATTCAGAGCCCGGTCGTTCAAATAGTGACCTTCCTTCCCGGCGCATCGGCAGAGCTGATCGAAAAACAGGTAACGATGAAGCTCGAGGAAGAGGTGGCCAAGCTCAGCGGGTTGGAATCGATCAACTCCTTCTCACAGGACAACGTGTCGATTATTTTCGCGTTGCTCAAGCCGAACTCGAACCGGGAATTTTACGACAAGCAGTGGCAGAAGCTGCGAAGCGGGATTGACGACCTCGAGAAGGATCTCCCGCGGAACACGATGAAACCGCAGATCAGCACCGACATTACCGACGCCGCAGGCATCATCATTTCCATCAGCAGCGACCAGTTCAGCGCGAACGAACTCTACCATTTCGCCGAAGATTACAAGGAAAAACTTTCCAAACTGAACGGCATCCGAAAGGTCGAGATCAGCGGCAACAAGGAAAAGCTGGTTGAGATTACGCTCAAGGAGCAGGAGCTCGACACCTACAACCTCTCGATTGAAGAGGTCAAGCAGCTCATCCTCGCCCAGAATGTGATCATCCCGGTCGGCTCCATCGAGTCGGAGAAGGGCAAGATTTCCATCAAAACCAACGACTTTTTTACGCGCAAAAAGGATTTTGAGGAAATGATGATCTTCCTTCATCCGCAGACCGGGCAGGCCATCCGTCTTCGAGACATCGCCGGCATCGAGGAAAAAGAGCGCGAGAACGGCAACTACTTCATCAAGGACTTTAAGCCCTCGATTTTGATCAGCGCCTTTTTTGAGGAGAATAGAAACGTGGTCAGCATCGGGAAGGAAGTCCGAGACGAGATCGATAAGTTAAATGAAGTTTATCCGAAGTCCCTGCAGATCGAGGAAATCCTCTTTTTGCCAAACGATGTAAGACACTCGGTCGACTCCTTCATCTGGAACCTTCTGGAGGGGATCGCCTTCGTCATCCTCGTGATCTTTATCGGCATGGGAATCCGAAACGCGATCGTCGTATCCTTCCTGATTCCGCTTTCCATTGCAATTACCTTCATCTATATGTACTACGGCGGCATGAACCTGAACCAGGTTTCCATCTCCGCCCTGATCATCGCCCTCGGCATGCTGGTCGATAACGCGATTGTCATCTCGGATGCGAGCCAGGAGAACATCAACGCAGGCATGAGCAACTTTGAAGCCTCGTACAAGGGGGCGATCGAGCAGGCCGTCCCGATTCTGACCTCCACCCTGACCACCATCGCAGCCTTCATGCCGCTGATCAACCTTCCGGGCTCTGCGGGAGAGTTCATCTCCTCGCTTCCGATCATCGTGATTATTTCGCTGATTGCCTCCTTCGTGACCGCGATGCTGGTGACCCCGGCCTTCACTTCGATGACCCTGCGAAACCGCACCCAAAAGACCAACCTGATCAAGCCGATTCAAGTCTTTTACACAAAGCTGATGGACTTCAACCTGAAACTGCCGCTGATCAGCAGCGTCTTGATCCTCGCCATCGTCGCGGGCTGCGCTTGGCTCGCCCTGGAGAAGATCGGCATTAAGATGTTCCCTTATGTGGATAAAGACTGGGTTTACGTGAATATCGTGAACGAGAAGACCGGCGACATTAAGAGCACCGAGGACTTGGTGCTGCAAGCCGACAAGATACTGAAATCCTACCCGGAGACCACCGACAGCATCGACGCGATCGGCGGCGGCTTGCCAAGATACTATATGATGGCCGACTATATGATGCCGGCTGAGAACAACGGAACCATCCTGGCCAAGTTCGACCTTTCGGGAAGCGAGACTTTTCATGACAGGGAGGCCTTTGCCTACGACCTGCAGCAGAAGCTCGATCAGAAGATCGACGGGGCCCGCGTCACCGCAAAACTCTTGGAGATCAACGCGCCGGGTCCGGACATTGAGGTGCGCCTAATCGGAAACGACAGGGCGGCCCTGGATGAAGTCGCGGAACCGCTCTACCAATGGTTATCGGAGCGAGAGGAGACCATCAATGTGCAGAAGATCGCCCCGTCCAATAAGGAACTCTTTAAGATTAACATCGATGACGAGCAGGCCTTTCGCTTCGGCTTGACTCGATACGAGATTCAGAACCAGCTGAACATGGCCCTCAGCGGCGCCGTCATCGGCTACAGCAGGGACCAAAACGACAGGAACGTCGATATTTTCATCAAGACCGCATCGAAGGATGTAAACGAACTCAAGGAGATGAAGATCAAGTCGAGCCTGACCGGCAAGAAGTTTCCGATCAACAGCTTCGCGGAAATCGTAAAGGAGAAGTCCTTGGACTCGATCCACAGGTACAACGGGGAGGCCGTGCTTTCGGTTTCCGCCGACATCAGACCGCATTACGGAAGCATTCAGTCGGAGCTCGAGCGCTACATAGACAGCCTGGATACCGACAAGGTCGAGGTCCACTACGGCGGCGACCGGGAGACCATGAGTCTGTATATGAGCGGCTTGATTTCCGCATCCCTGCTCGCCTTGGGAATCATCTACCTGATTTTGCTGGTCCAGTTCAAGTCCATCACCCAACCCTTCATCATTTTGATTACGATTCCGCTCGCGATGATCGGGGTCATCCTCGCCCTCTACTTCACCGGAAGCAAGTTTACCTTTACGGTGGGCCTGGGCGCGGCCAGTTTGATGGGCATTGTGGTGAACAACGGCATCCTGCTGATCGAGTATATCAATAGAGCCCGAAAGGATGGGTTCGGGCTCGTGGAAGCTTGTAAAAACAGTGTGGAACGGAGGGTCAGACCGATTCTGCTGAGCAGCATCACGACCATCTGCGGATTGATTCCGCTCGCGGCCGGTTCCTCACCCTTCTTTAAACCGATGGCAATCGCCCTGATGGGCGGCCTGATCAGCGCGACCTTTATGACGATTACCGTGATTCCGATGATCTACTTCCTCTTTCACATCCGGGAGCGCTAAGGCGCGCTCGGAACGGTCTTGGAAGCGCCGATCGCAAGAGACGGACTCGGAAGCCGCAGGCGGCGGAAGCTACAACCTCTTGCGGAGCATGTAGTGTTTTCCGTACGCCCTGTCGCTCACGATTTGAATGATTTGCTTAGGGTGCGGCGCGTTCGGAATCGCCTCGCCCTTATCGTTATACAGCTCATTGAGCACGAACTTGTGCGAAAAATACTGCGGGCCTATGACCTCGATCTCATCTCCCAAACAGATCTTGTTTCTCTGCTGGACGGTAATCAGGTAGCTACCGTCCTCCCGCTGCTCGGATTCGAGGACCACGCCGAGGAAATCGTAGTTTTTCACATAGGAATTCGTCCCGTACAAATGCGAGTCCTCGTTGGGTTTGCCGAGCAAAAAGCCGCTGGTGTATTCCCTGTGACTCACGGACTTCAACTCTTCTATCCACTCTTCCTTGACCGTGAACCGCTCGGGGTCGGCGTAGTACGCGTCGATCGCCTCGCGATAAATTCTGACGACCTCGGACACGTAGTAAATGCTCTTCGAGCGCCCCTCAATTTTTAAGCTCGAGACGCCGGACTCGATCAACTCTTTCAGCAGACCGATCGCACAGAGGTCCTTGGAATTGAAGATGTAGCTGCCGTCCTGATCCTGCTCGATCTCGTACTCGTTCTCGGGGCGCTGCTCCTCGACGATCTTGTACTTCCACCTGCAGGGCTGGGCACAGGCGCCCCGATTCGCGTCCCGGTTCGCCATGAAGTTGGAAAGCAGGCACCTTCCGGAATAGGACATACACATGGCGCCATGCACAAAGACTTCGATTTCCAAATCCTCGTCGATCTTCTCCTGCATCTCCCTGATCTCTTCGAGAGAGAGCTCCCTGGCCAGGATGACCCTGCTCGCGCCGAGCTTGTGCCAAAAGTTCGCAGACTTGTAGTTGGTGTTGTTCGCCTGGGTGCTGATGTGGATTTCCGCCTCGGGAAGAACCTCCTGAAGCGCCGCAAAGACGCCCGGGTCCGACACGATGAAGGCATCGATTGCAAGGTCCCGAATCTCGTTCAGGTACTCATACAGGAGGCCGATGTCCTCGTTGTGCGGAATCGCGTTCAAGGTCAGAAAGACCCGCGCGCCCCTCTCATGGGCGTAGTCCAAGCCGTATTTGATTTCTTCGAGCGTAAAGTTTTTGGTACTGGTTCGGAGTCCCAGGAACTCTCCACCGATGAAGACGGCATCCGCCCCGTAATCCACCGCAAAAATCAGTTTTTCCAAATCTCCCGCCGGAGCCAATAATTCTACTTTTTTCATTCTTTATTCCTTATCTTACCTTGTTTTGAATTACAGCTATTTAGATACCCTTTTTTGCTTGTGCAGTATCAGCAATCCGTCCTCGGCCTGCAGCATGGATACGCGATAGCCTTCCAAACGAAAACAGTAGTCGATCAAGTCCTGCATCCTGTTTCGGATGGTGTTGTTCTTGCTCGCGGTCCGCCTGCCCGCAAGGAGACCCAGGTAGAGCACGTTGTCAAAGAGGACGAGGGCGCCCTCGTTCAACATGGGCTCAGCCAGCAGGAAGTGTTCCAAATAGTGGGCCTTTGAGGCATCAATGAAGGCGAAGTCAAAGCGGTTCGCCGCATCATCGGCCAGCTCCGAGAGGAGCTCGCTCGCGTCCCCAAACAGGAGCCTTGCCCTGTCCTCCAGACCCAGAGCGCGCAAATTATCACAGGCGATCTTGTGCATGCTTTCCTCGCGTTCGATGCTCACCAGCTCCGCCTCACTACACAGAAGCATCGCGGCGGCGGAGTAGCCGATGGCCGTCCCCACCTCCAAAATCCTTGCCGGCGCTTTGATCGAGACCATCAGCTCCAGGAAGCGAAGCACCTCATCGCCGATGATCGGCACATGCGTTTGAAGCGCGAAAGTCCTCAGGGGATTCAGAGGACTTTCGGGTTGATAAGAGACCTTTTTTACATAGGTATTTTCGTTCGTATTGTGTTCTTTCATAATTCTTCTCTCTACAGGACGGGCTTACATGTCTCCCAAATTCTGAAGCTTCGCCGCCTCGTGCTCTTCCAAGGTTCTTGAGAAGGTGTGTTTTCCGTCATTCTTCCCGCTCACGACAAAGAAGTAGTAATCGTGTTCCTCCGGATAGAAGGCCGCCTTGATCGCAACCGATCCCGGGCTCGCAATCGGCCCCGGAGGCAGACCCGCGTGGGTGTAGGTGTTGAACGGACTGTCCACCGCGATGTCGTGGTTGGTCAGCACCGGCTTTCTGTCCTGAATCACATACTGGACGGTCGCGCAAGACTGAAAGAGCATGCTGTCTTTGACCCGATTCATAAAGACGCCGGAAATTCTCGGAAACTCCTCGTGGTCCGCGCCCTCCCGTTCGATGATCGACGCCAGGATGACGGTCTGCTGAAAATCGAGCGGGCTCGTCTTGAGCACCTCGTAATACTCCTCGCCGATCTCTTGGTCAAAGCGATCCAACATGACGTTCAAAATCTCGAGTTCACTGGCATCCCGCTTGAACGAATAGGTCGCCGGGAAGAGGTAGCCTTCCAGCCTGTACTTCACGCCGCTCGACGGGTCGTACTCGGGCACATACTGCATAAACGATTGCTCAAACTTGTGGTGATTGGCGAGCTCGATGAAGGTTTCCCTGTCGATTCCCATATTCTCGACCAGGGTATCCAGAATCATCGTGAACTCGTAGCCCTCGGGGATTACGATGGTAACAGTATCGGTGAACACGTCACCGTCCGTCATCTTTTTAGCAATCGTAGCCAGGTCCATCGCTTTGGACAACTCGTATTTGCCGGCCTTCAACTGATCGGCCATCTTCTTTTGTTTCAGGTAGTTCACAAAGTCCCTCTTGCTTCTGACCAGGCCTTCCGCTTCCAGAAGCTCTCCGACCGAAGCTGCGGTCGAGCCCATCGGCACCTCTAAAACGAGGGTTCGGGTCGCGTTCGGATCGATCGCCGAGCCGTCGATTTCCCCGCCGCAGGCACTCAAAAGAATCGCGAACGACAATAGTAAAGTCAAGCATAGATTCGTTTTTTTCATTCGTTACATCCTCTCCAATTTGCGTGATAAAATAAAAGGGCTCGCCTTTGAGCCCTTTGTCCTCTGTTCCGGTTTACACCAATCGTGCGTAGAACTCGGCAACCAGACGGTCGTTGATCTGAATCGGAACTTCTTCCCTTTCAGGCCATCTGATCAAAACGCCGCTGAACGCATTTTCATCCTTGCTCAAGTAAGGCAAAGACAATTTGCTTGAAAGGAAGTTGTCCTTCACCATGTCGTTCTTGCGCAATTTTTCTTTGATGCTGATTTCATCGCCCGGCTTTACCGCGTAAGAAGGAATGTCCACCTTCTTGCCGTTTACCAATATATGACCGTGGCTGACAAACTGTCTTGCCTGTCTGATAGAGTTCGCGAATTGCAATCTATAGACCATGTTGTCCAGTCTTGTCTCAAGCAATCTTACCATTGCTTCACCGGTCGCCTCACTGCTCTTAGTCGCCATCTTAATGTAGCGTCTGAACTGTTTTTCCATTACTTCGTAGTAGCCTCTTAGTCTTTGTTTCTCTAAGAGCTGAATTCCGTACTCAGACAATTTTCTCGCGTCTCTGGCTTCCCTTGGGTTTTTGCCAGCGCGTTTCATAGCTTTCGGGTGGCCACACACGTTAAGGTTTAATCTTCTGCTCTTCTTAAACCTTGGTTCTCTCATTCTTGCCATGCAAATTCTCCATTTCTCCAATTTTTAAGCAATAAATAATCGCACATAAAAAGTTACACTATGTGCTCTACCTCATGTTTGAATCACTGCGTATGCACAACGGTAGAGAGCCGTTTTACAGCGTTTTTCGCTGTACGTGCAGCCACGGCACGCAGTCAATAAACATATAACGCAAACATTCTACATAAAAATTTTGGAAAAGTAAAGGGTTTTTTGAAAAATTATTTTGCTATATAAGTTGCAAGTCAAAATGAAATCTTTTTTTGACTCTTTTCTAATGTCAAT